>NZ_JBWKZK010000002.1:212666-504960 GCF_059424425.1 Pedobacter sp. GW456-11-11-14-TSB4 | reverse complement strand
AATTGATTTTTTAACGCTAATTCACTGAGGCCGGATGAGTGCTTGGGAATAGCTGTGCTTGAGTAGCGATGGCTACCCACCGGCACTCAACATCTACCACAGCAATCTGCTCTTCAGCGTCATCTCGAACGCAGCGCAGCGAGGAGAGATCTGTTTAATTGGAGCATAGACCAAATACTCCCTCGTTCATTTCTTCTGTGTCATTGCAAACCTTATTATTTTTGAAGCAATCTTTCGGCGACTTGTCATCCAGAGCGCAGCGAAGGATCTCGTTGTTAAGCATTCAACTTAAACTTTTTTTAGCATACGGGAAACATCTTCTAGCGATGTAAAATCGGAGCAAGCTGCACAGTATTCTTTAAAAATTAATCTTTAAATTATAAATTCCGTTAATATGTTTTCGAGATTGCAAATCACGAAGAGCGGAGTTCGCAATCTCCTGCTCACTTGTTATCCCGATGTGTAACGATTTTACATCGGTAGTCGAGGGATCTCTTTAATAGGCATTGAACGTAAGCTTTTTTGAGCCTCTTATAAAGATGCAGCCTACCCATGTAAAATAGGTAAAAGTTGAACTAAGTTTGATATTTAAATTTTGAGTTATAAATCCTATGGTAGGATTTCGAGATTGCAAATATCGAAGAGCGGGTTGTACTTTTATTAGTTAGTATAGTTCTTTTGGCAACTGAAAGAGTTCAATGTGCAATACAGGTATTTCTTTTGGCAATCGCAATAGTTCTTTTAGCAATGGCAATAATACTTTTCGCAATCGCAATTGTTCTTTTAGCAATTGGAATAGTTCTCTCGGCAACAGCGATTGTTCTTTTAGCAATTGGAATAGTTCTCTTGGCAACAGCGATTGTTCTTTTGGCAACAGAGATTGTTCTTATCGGAATTAAAATATTTCTTTTTGTAGTTGATCTAGGTCTTTTTGTAGTTCTGAGTTTTCTTTTTGTAATGGGTGATTTCTTTTTAAGCAGAGTTAGCTGCATGATTACCTTTTGCTATTTTCTTTTGGGTGTTGGGTAATTTCTATTGGAGGAATTTATTTCTTAAATTTTAGTGGTGGAATTCTGCAATGCTAATGTTTTCTAATAAATGTTTAGAACAATAGGGATTGATTTTGTTGTGAATTGTTTTAGAATGCTAAACTCTTGAAAGCTAAGGCTGATATTTGTTTGTACTGGGGTGCGCTTGCTCCGTAAACTGATTTGACATAATTTTTTGTTAAGGCTGCCAGTGCCACTAAGCCTGTTTCTTCGTTGTACATGGTTTCATTGCGGGCTAAGCGTTTATTGCTTAGGTCGGTGGTTACATTTGTTACCCCCAAATTTTCTGCCTTTAGCACATTGTATAAGTTTTGAAGGGTTGCCAATTGTAGTTCTGTTTCGTTCGGTGCGTACTGAGGTATTGATGCCAATAACGAGACTTGCTTGCCAAATGTATCTAACATGTTGTCATATCCGCGTTGTGATACAGAAATCTGATTTACTTCTTTGCCTTCTGCCAGTAATGCTGCTTTGTCTTCGTCGCTAATTTTTGCGGAGGCTCGCTTGCCTTGTAATTTTCTGTTTAGTGTTTGTAGGTTTTCTATTATCGGTTTTGTTACTCCTGAGGCTTTTAAGGCATTTAAAATTCTGGTGCTTAGTTTTTGAATTGGTGCAAATGCCAGTTCGCGAGACGCTACCGCATTACCATAGTTGGCGTTTTCGGCATGTAGTTGATTAATAACTGCATTGGCATCGTTAGATTTGGCTTGTAGACTTGACAATTGAATTGTGGATTGTGAGGGGTTGTAAGCTGCTCCGTAAGCGGTTACAAATGAGATCATGGTTTCGAAGTTTGCCACGTTTTTGGCATGACCTGTTTCATACACTTTTGACATAGGTTTTTAGATTTTAGTGGTTCTTAATTTGGTTAATTACCATTAAGTTACCTAATATTTTCTTTACAAACTAAAGAACAAATCAAAATATTGTTCGTTCATTTTCAATGTCTTACGCCTGTTTTTCTTATAACTTATATTTTCTAAACCTGAAGTTTACTATTGTTTGAATAACGATAATTATTTTCTTTAAAAGAGAAATAAATGGGATTTGAGAGAGGCCATATTTTTAAAAATATTTTTTAGACAATTGTAATTTTTGATGTAATGTATTAAGGTTGGAGGTTGCAAATCTTGGGAAACGAGTATGTTTTCGAGATTGCAAATCTCGAAGAGCGGAGTACGTAAATTCAATGTTCAACCGTTTTACCTTCTCAATATCAAATTTGTTGTCTTTAGATTTACAAGCCTTCAACTGGTTGAAATATTCATTTTCGATATCTACCCAATTGCAGTCTTGACAATTGATGATTAAGCTCTTTAAAAATTCAGATTGAACAAATACATCAAAAAGTTTTTAAGCATAACTTTCAACAACATAATTTTCATTACTATTCACAATAATAAAATCTTGAACAGCAGGAATATGTTAATAAATTAAATAGCTACTAGTCAATTAATTACTTATTTTTATTTTATGCAAAAAATAACAATAAAGGAGTTGGTGGAATTTACAAGAAAAACTACTGATAAGGGAAAGAAAAACTTCGCTTCAAAATTAAAAACTAGAATACCTAAGGAAAAAGCAGACAATGAGGACACGAGTGGTGGCGATTATTGGGTGACAAGCACAAGCTGCATTTACAATGTTTTCAAGCATAATTCAAACGATTTTTATGATGCTAAATTAGATGATCTTGCAAACAAACATGAAGTTGCTGAAGATAAGCGAATAAAATCGATGTATCAAAGAAATATAGACATCTTAACCAGCTTTAAAGATTTCAATCTTAATGATATAAGACCGTCAGAAATCTTAAAATTTGAAACTGTGCAGAAAGTTCATAAGGTGATTAACATTGATAATTTTCCATTGTACCTAAATCCAAGTCTTTTGTTTGCCCATAAGCGCAATGGGAAAAAAGAATTGGGCGCAGTTTGGTTAATACCTAAACTTGGAGGTTTTAAGAAAAATGAATTAGGAATTTTCTGCGAAACACTCTATGAATTTTTAATTAAAAACTACTCGGATAATTATCAAATTTCAGATGATCTATGTATAGCCATTGACACATTCAATGCCCAAAAAGTCGTTTATAATGAATTGTCTGGTGGTAAAATTCCTTATTTACTGCAAAAAACTTTGAATGAAATTAAAGGTTTAAACTAAATTATAGTTTAAACCTGAAAAGATAACAGTTAAATTCCCTGTAAAAAAAGTATCATTTGACTTTCAAAAATTAGTCAACAGCTAGTATTTATGTTGTTGAATGTGTTTTTAACGGTTAATATTTTCGCTTTTATACGTTTATTATAGCATTCTTACTTCTGTCTCAGAAACAAAATACACCTTAATACCTAATTTATCAATTGAATCTTTAATATATACCATCATTGGTTCGTGGTTTATAGGGAATGCTAAAGCAAATTCTGCATCTTTATGCTCTGCCTTATTCATAGACCTTAGTGTTGTAAAAAGTGCGACGGCCCCATGATTCCAGATCTGATTACCAGTAAAATATTGACCGTACCTTTTAGATTTCTGATTAGCGCTAGTTTCTCCTTTAACTTCTACATAAAGCTTTTTTCCTTCCGAACTTTCGGCGGTGATATCAAAACCTTTTTGTTTTGTAGTTAATTGACTTAAAATTTTGTAATTATTCTTTTTTAAATAATCTGCTAATAGTCGTGTAATATCATTCTCTGTTAACATAATTTGGCCTTTAAATATTTTTACATATTCTTTAATATATGCATATTCATATTTTATCTCTTTAAAATGCTTTAGTTGGATATCATTAAATTCATTTTCTTTGAAATCGTGAAAATGAGTTATACAATACCTCTTCAAATTCTCAGAAATAGATAAGTTGAATTTTTGATGATAATAGATAGAATTAATTATACATAAATGCGGCATCGGATTTTCCTCAAGCACCAAATCAATAGTCTTTGTTTTTAAGAAATTAATAAATTTTTTAGTGTAAATAAACTCTTTTGTATTAAAATGAAAAATCACTGAGGAAAAATTAAAGAACGCAGTCGTAGGTAAAGAGTAAAATTCAAAAAGATCAGACTTAACTTTATCTTTTTTGTAAGCCCATGTATTCTCCACGTGCCACAAATCAACACTTAAAGTTCCTATTTTTAACTTATATCCGCCAAAGCTATTTTGTTTGTAATCTAAATTGGACAAGAAACTCATAAGAATAGCATTATCAGTTTTAACTACTAAGTCAAAGTCACGTATTTGTCCATTATATTTAATAAAAAAATTGCGCACTACACCGCTGAAAATATAAATCTCCGAAATTTTTGATAATTCTTCTAAAAAAGAAAAAACCTTAACACCAATCTTATCCTTTAGAAAACTTAAAAAATTATCTGTTTTCGTCTTATCAATAATGTTATTAATTAATTTTTTGTCCACTTAATTTTTGATAATGATTCAGCGCAAACTGATCGGTCATACCTGAGACAAAATCTACAATCATTCTTAATTTGTAGTATTTATCTAATTGCAATATACTATCAGTTTCAGGAAATCCATTTTCAATTAGAGCAACACGTTTTATTCCATTTGATAATAATCCTTCTGCCCTTATTCTATATGCTTTATCTTCATGAAACAAAAACTTTATATAATAATCTAATAATCCAGTCAAAACAGAGTGTCCTGTTAATTCCAGCGAAGTAATTTCTCTTTCTGGGAAAATATGTTTAATCGAAAACTCCTGTAAATGTTTTGCTAAATTATCTTTATCGTCATTGATCAACTCTTTATTGTAAGCCCCTGAAGATATTAAATCTATCTTTGATAAAAAATTTTCTGATGCTAAAGAAACAAGCCTTTGAATTAAATAGATTCTCAAATTCGCTACCCGAGTTATTTCCATACCGTTAGTTTTATGATTTTCTTCTAATTTTAAAAACTGTTCCTTCATCGAAGGAACTTTTATCAATTTTTCCTTAATAAATTCATAGTTATACCAACCTTTATTAAAACCATCTTCTAAGTCCATAACCAAATAACAGATAGAGTCTGCGGCTTCCATTAGATAACACAGAGGATGCCTTTTGATCTCATCCTTTAAAAGTAGATCACAATTATTCGAAATTTCATTTAAATACATCTTCTCGGATTGAAATACGCCTCTTTTCTTTCGATTTATTTTAGATTTATCAATTTTGTCTGTATTAGGATATTTGAGATATGCTCCAAGAGTTGCAGATGTAAGATTTAATCCCTTGTCATCATCAAGTATTTGTAATTTCGTCAATACTCTAAACCCCTGAGCATTTCCATCAAAGTGTGTAAAATCTTCCTCTTCAAGTTCTGTCAAATTAAATAGTTTATCTATTTTAACTTGAATTGCTTCTTTGTCATCAGAATGACAAGTCTTAAGCAGCTCATCTAACTTTTGTTTTTCCTTATGTTGCAAGTCAAAAATATTTTTAAAATAGTTTTGTATTACGGTCTCACCGAAATGTCCAAAAGGAGGATTTCCTATATCATGCACTAAACAAGCACTTTGTAAAATGAGTGGTATTTTTCGAATTAATTCTAATTCAGTTAGACCTGTTAATGTTTGGAAGCCTTCACTTTTACAAACTTTAATTCCTAAAGAATACCCAATTGCCATCACTTCCATTGAGTGAGTTAATCTTGAGTGGGTATTATCATCAGCGGTAAGTGGAAATACTTGGGTTTTATCATGCATCCGTCTCGTAGCGGGACTGAATACTACTCTGCCAAAATCACTTTCAAATGGATTTCTTATATCATCAAAAGTATCTTTAGATTTATCATTGTGCTCAATTGGTCTTGTAGATGTTCGAATACGTGTAGTACTTAATAAATTTTTCCAATTCATCATTTTAGTTCCTGTTTTTTTTAAGCTTTAAAAAAGATTTTTAAATTATAATTTATCATAAATTTCAGGTATATCCGCTACCATGCCCAACTCCCCGTCTACCATTTCATAAACATCTTTTATCGTAACCTGCCCATTCATTAACATAGGCAACAACCAATCTCTCAAAGATGCTAATTCTTGGTTTTGTTTAGAGTTAATAAATATTTTACTATCAAAAGTCAACACAATTTCTTCAAACTGATGTAAAACATTAGAAGACGGATAACAAAGCACTAACGAGTGTAAATCATCTTTAGTTATAGAGCCGAATGTAGTTCCTACAGAGTTAATGTTGTCAAATTTCTTCTTAAAATAACTCATTTGATAAAGCAAGAATGAATTGAAATTGTCTTTGCTATTTAAGGCTGACAATCCTCGACCTATACAGCAATCTTCTTTTGCAACATTAAAAGTTCCAACAGGTGCTCTAACACTAAGAAGGATATCGCCTATTTTAGCAAATCTCGTAGGCTTTGTTGTAAATTGTCTAATAGTCGGGAAACGCCATCCAAAATCAGTTGACCCTTGATAAAATATCATTCCTTCTCCCTCATCATTGTATGATGCTCCATCAGGCGACTGACCCATAGTTATATTTGCAATCTGGCCCAAACGCTTCGCCTCCCAGCCCTTTGGTATCTCTCTTTTCAAAACTTCATCATAAACCATTTCTCCACCTGATGATTTATAAGGTTTACCATCAGCATTAGGAAAGTCAAACTGCACAAACCAATAATCATAAAGCGTTTTGGCCATAGCCTCTAACTCTGCATTTATTTTATTGTTAAGCTCTATTTTATTGTCTAACGCGGAAAGAATAGAAGCGATTTTTTGTTGGGTTGGTAGATCTTTGTAAACAATATCAATTTCTCCAAAGTTTTTCAGAATAATTCTTGGTAGGGCACTTCCAGAAACATATTTTTTAGCAACAGTTTTTTTTACTGATTCTGTCTGTAGGTAGTATTTTAAATAATCAGGAACAACCTTCTTTAGGTTAGGTCGTAATATCCCAATTGATGATAAAATAGCTTGATCAATCTCTTCTTTTATTACAAAAACATGTTTTAAATAACTACCGTCCTTCGCTATTAGGATATCATTTTTAAGCGGCTTACAGTCGTTCCTCTTTAAAAACTCATAGTCTTCATTTGTCACATATTTGGTTTCAGAATAGTTGAAACCATTTTCTCTCATATCTTTTACTGAAAGCATTGGAATTCCAACAAAGCTATCTTTTGGGCTATAATGCGAACCATCAGTAATTCTTAAACAAAGGTCTTTTAATTTTACAAGATTATTCAAATTTCAATCCCTCCATTTGCTTCTGAATTTCTACATCTAAAACATTTCCCTCAGCAAAAAGACTACTTAACGTATTTTCAAACCCTGCCATCTTTTCTTTGAACTCCTCAGCCGTAATATCCACATAATCAATCTTCACTTCAAAATATTGCCCAGCTGAGAATGAATAATTTTTCGCT
This sequence comes from Pedobacter sp. GW456-11-11-14-TSB4, assembly GCF_059424425.1. Lineage (NCBI taxonomy): Bacteria > Pseudomonadati > Bacteroidota > Sphingobacteriia > Sphingobacteriales > Sphingobacteriaceae > Pedobacter > Pedobacter sp. GW456-11-11-14-TSB4. The sequence continues at coordinate 497,518 of NZ_JBWKZK010000002.1, read as the reverse complement.
TTAATATCTTCCGCAGCTACCACTACACTAAAATCATCTTCTGCCACTTTATTGTTCATCGCATCAATAATGCGTTGCTCTTCGTTTGGCGTTAAAACTGTACGTTGGTTTTTACCTTCTTTAATGGTTTGCCCCAATTTACTGGCATCTACCAAAACAATATGTTCCGCATCGGCTCTGTTATCTAAAAACAAAACGCTTACGTTGGTACCTGTACTGGCAAAAATATTACTCGGCATACTTACCACACCACGTATTAATTTACGTTCTATCATTGCTTCACGTATTTTACGCTCAATACCACTTTGAGCAGTAATAAAGCCAGTTGGTACCACAATAGCAGCCTTACCTTTTTCGCTTAAGCTGTACATGATATGTTGGATAAACAGCAGGTAAATAGCCATACTTTCTTTCTTGGCTTTCGGAATATTGGGTATGCCAGCAAAAAAGCGAGTTTTGTTGATGTCTTTATCTAAGGCAACACTAAAATCAGAAAAATCTAATTTAAAAGGTGGATTAGAAACAATGTAATCAAATTTTTCTTCTCGGTAGTAAGGCTCTAAAATAGTATTGCCTTTAATGATATGCGGTATGCTATGGCTTAAATTGTTCAATACTAAATTCAAACGCAACATATTGCTAGATTTTTGCGAAATATCTTCACTGTAAATGCTGCAATTGTCCTCACCTATTGCGTGTGCAATGTTCATCAATAACGTACCAGAACCTGCACTTGGGTCGTACACTTTTACGCCTTTAGGCCTGTCGTTTACCATAATAGATGCCATGATACGGGCAACCGCATGTGGCGTGTAATATTCGGCATATTTACCACCGCTATCGGTATTGTAATCTTTAATCAGATATTCGAAAATGGTGGCAAAGAAATCATATTTCTCATTAAACATCCCCTCGAAGCTAAACTCAAACAACTTGCTGATTAAAGCCTTGCAAAAAGCATCACGTTGTGAAGAGTCGCTAATGAAATTGCTCAACTCATCAAACATTTTATCTTTTGCCCCACTTGCCGCTTTTACCGAATAAATCTCTGCATTGTTAATACTGATTTCTCTTAAGGTATCATCAAACAACTTGGCAAAATCGTTACTGTTTTGCTTATTGTGTAAATAGGTGATAGTTTGGTGCGGATATAATTGTGGTGTGTTTGCATTGATAAACGCCAACAAGAAATTGTATTGTTCTTCATCTAGCGCTTCTAAAGCTTCCTGAAAATTTTCTGCTTTGGCTAAGTTAAACTGTTCAATGGTTTTGGCCTCGAAGGCAAACTTATCGTTCATAAATTTATACAGAAAAACCTGTGTAATAATTTTGAACTCGTTGCCATCATTCCCCAAACCGTAATTGGCGCAAACGCTTTTTAGGCTATCAATTAACTGTTTGGTTTTGGTGATAAATGTTAAATCGGTCATTTATAAATAATTGTTATACTGTTGCAGGTATTCGCCTGCTATGAGTGTATTGATGTTTTTGGTGGTGTTATAATCTAATTTAATTTTTTGTTTGGTTACAAACTCATTGGCAACAAGATTAAGTAAGTACTTTTTAAAGAAAGCTTCATTATCTAAAATATTGTTGTTGTTTGACAACTGCTCATCTGTTTGATGTTTTACATTCATTAAAGCTTCGTGCAATTGTATTTCTTTGGCAGAGATGCCTTTGTTTTCTACCAAACGTTTATGCAAACGAGCATATTTTTCGTCTTGCTCATATTTGCTTTTCAGCAGGTTATTTTTACGATTAAGCTCTGTTACCCGATCGTAAATAGATTGCAAGAGCAAGATATTATCTCGCATATCTTCCTGCTCTACTTCGCCCAAGTTTTTCTTTTTAAAGATGCGTTCTAGTTCTTCTCTTAAGGTTACAAATTCTGGGTCTTTTTGGTCGAAATTATATAAAAGCGCTTCTCTTGTTCGTTTCAACTGCCCACGCAGTTGGTCGGCCAAAATGAGTTCTTCTTCTGATATTTTTGTGAATAAAAAGATAACATCCTCGAGTGCCGAATTTAATAAATTAGTGGTATCGGCTTCGTTATTTATGTTGTCAATTAAATTTAGTTTATCTAATTGTGCTTGTGCCACACTTAATAATTGGTGCAGTTTAAAGAAATCGAGTTTATCCAACTGTTCATCCAAACCTTTTAAGCGGATGATGTTCTTAAGCTCTTTGGCATTGCTCAACACTTTAATCAGCTCCAACAAATCCTTTTTGTCTTTAATTTCGCTTACCTGCTGACTAAATATCTCAGCATTAATGGCATCAAAGTGGAAAAGCTTTTCTTTAATTTCCAAAATTTCGGCATCAATTTCTTCAGCTGATTTAAAAAGGTTGGTGTAGTTCTGCATTTCATCGCCTAACTCTCCCTGCAGCTCTTTGAAGTAATTATCGTTGGTATCTTTAAATGCACTGGTGATATCGGCAAAATCTACCACGTAGCCATATTTGTACTTTTTATATGGACGGCTTACACGAGTTAGCGTTTGCAGTAAATTATGGTCTTTCACCACTCTTGCCAAATACAACTTCTTCAATCGTTTGGCATCAAAACCCGTCAATAACATATTAAAAACGAATAGAATATCTATTTCTCCCGCTTTAAATTGCTTAACCTGTTCTTTTCGGTCGTCTTTAGAATTGATGTCATGTAAAATTAACGCTCCCTTAAGCGGTTTACTTAACTTTTTATATTCAGCAGGTTCTTCAGCAACCATACCCAAAGATTGCATTTCTTGTACACCATATAATTCCTCAAAATATTCAAACAAAGTTTTGGCTTGGTCGCTAGTATCACATACCACCATTCCGCCTAAACTATCATCAGTTTCGGTTTTTCTAAACTGGATTAAATCTTTTACAATATAATCCAACATTGGCTTTGCAAATTTGGGATGCGCAAAAACTTGGCTTTTTGGGACATCGCCCTCCAATATTTTAATCTGTTCTAGCACCTCTTTCAATTGCATTTTATAGGTAGTATCAATCCCTTCCCTAATCAAACGCAAAGTATAGCCATCTGCGATGGACATGTTGTAATAATACTTGTGGATGTATTCACCAAACAATGCTTTGCTATCAAATTCTTTGGCCACTTCCCGTAACAAAGGCGTTCCGGTTAAAGCAATCTTAATGGCATCTTCATCAGAACGAAGTAGGTTTACCAATGCGGTACCTTTCGGATTATATCCACGATGTGCCTCATCGATAAAATAAATTCGTTGGATGTTGATGTCGTAAGCCAAATCTTTTACCGCAACGGTTTCTTCTGTAAATTTTTGAATGTTAACTACAGAAATTTCTCTATCGCCAGAGCTGTTATGTACAACACTTACTTTTTTAATATCTTCTAAAAATTCGGTTCTCGAATTTACACGGTTAACTACCAAACCTCTGTTTCCAAACTCAGTACTGGCTTGGTTAGCCAAATCAATACGATCTAGAATGAAATAGAATTTGGCAATGATGTTTCGCTTTTGGAAATGATCTGTCAAAAACTTAACATTATAATAAGCCAAGGCTGTCTTACCGCTTCCTTGGGTATGCCATATAATTCCTTTTTTAACTCCCTCATTCAGTTTACGCTCAATTGCTTTTGTAGCAAATATTTGCGGATAACGCATGATGTGTTTAAGCGTAATTGTTTTGCCCTTAATTTCTTCATCTACATAAGCAATAGCATATTTTAGTATAAAAGCCAACCTATCTTTACTAAGCAAGGAGGTTAAAATGGTATTGGTAGGTGTGTTGTAATGTTTATTGGTAATGAACTCTGGAGAATGTTTAATGGCGATGATATTGTTATCCTTTAAAATTAGATTTTCTATTTCATCGCTTTCGGCAGCCAATAAATGAGTTAGGTTTAAGTTTTCTTCTTCCCTAAAATAGTTGAATTGTAAATCAGCATATGCAGATGTAGCGTAATAAGCACCTTGCAATGGTTCTATTACTCCATCTTCATAAGGCATGTTGTTAGAGAACAACATCATTTGAGTGATGTTAGCGAAACGCTTAAATTTCTTGTTCTTATAACGATCATTAATGCGTTTACGCTCTGCCAAAACACCATCTTTATTGTTAGGCTTTTTAACTTCGATAAATACCAAAGGCATTCCGTTAATTAAAATGGTTATATCTGGTCTAAATTCTTCTTCTTCGTTTTTACAGGTTAATTCTGTGGTTACATGGAAGCTATTGTTATCAAATCTTTCAAAATCAATTAGCTTTATCCCGGATGTTGCTGTTAAACTTTTATAAAACTCACGCCCTAAATCATCAAAATCGAGTTTAAGTGTTAGCTCCTCTAAAAGTCTATTTATATCTGCTTCATCTACACCAGGGTTGATTTTGGAAATACTCTGTTTAAAAACGGTAGGGAATATATTTGTTTCTTCTTGCCTATATTGCTCTTTTCTGGAAATATAGGTATAGCCTAATCTTAACAGGTGCAATATTGCGGGTATCTTAACTCTTGAATCTTCGTTGAAAGCCATTCAATCTACGGGTTATTTAGGCGAATTTAAATAAAACATTCTCATTATAATCAATTACAATGAACCGTAATTCAAATAATGTAGGTAAATTTATCTATTTAATTACAATCACACTGATAATCAAAAATGTACTTGTGAAATCTTTCACCATAAGAGGCAGACATTCCGTAACCTCCATATTGAAAAGATTGCCAGTTTGAATTGGGTATTCCGCAAAAAAGATATGATTTAGTTTTAAAACTATATTCATTTTCTTTAATGTCTGCAACCACGTATACCTTATAATCGTAAGTATAGGCAGTAACTTTTGAGAGCCATGATGACCCTAAAGAATAACTTGTTAAAGTTGCTTTTTTATAACCTTTAGAAATAATAAATTCTAAAAGATCATTACATTTTACTGTTTGAGAGATAGCAACCGTAACTACAAATTGCATTAAAATCACTAATAAGAGCTTTTTCATTTGAGAACATTTAATATGTTACAATAATATACAAATGTTTGAACATTAAATTCCGGTTTCCCGTAAACCCAAAATTTACCCTTGTTTTTCTCTGGTAATTCCCTCCATTAAATCTTGCAGACTTACCGTATTTAAGTTTTTGCGTATGGCGGTGATGGCACAATACTGCAGCACATTTAAGATGGAAGCAGCTGTTAATTCATGATTTTCGGCGATGGTATTTAAATTGATGTCGGATGCCAATTGCGGTTTGCCATTAAAAGCATTTTGCCATAATTGTAAGCGTTGTTGCGCATTGGGCGGAGGAAAATAAATGCTGTTTTGGAAGAGTGGATAAAAACGAGGATCGATGTTGGTTTTGCGTTCGGTAGCTAAAATGACTAAACCCGCAAAGTCCGCTAACTGTTTTAAAACGGATGCGTTAATTGTGTTAACATGATGATCGTTAGCAGATTGAGCGTTGACTGGTTTGCTGAATAAGGTATCGGCTTCGTCGAAATATAAAATCCAATCCCTTTGGGTAGCCGTTTTAAAAAGCTGGGCTAGGTTTTTTTCGGTTTCGCCGATGTATTTAGAGCTGAGCGCTGCTGCATCAATTCGGTACACGGTTTTATTTAATTCTTTACCTAATAATGCGGTGCTGAGGGTTTTGCCAGTTCCGGTTGGACCATGAAATAAGGCTCGGTAACCGGGTTTAAGTTTTTGTTGCAAGTCCCAATCTTTAAGTATGGTATGCTGGTGTTGGCACCATGTGGTAATTTCATGGAGGGCGGCTTGGGTGAGCGGGTCTAAAACCAAATCATGCCAGCTGAGTGGAGTTGTTAAAACCTCTCCAAATTGATGATTGAGTGAATGTGCTAAAGGTTTGCCAGTTACAAAATGATCGAACCAATATGGGTTGAGATTGAATTGCGCATTGATTTTAGCCTCGTGTTTTTCGGTTTCGCTAAAGTTGATGACTTCGTTTTGTTGCAATACATGATCTGGAGAAAGCAGTTCGTATCCTTTTAGGAAGAGCATTGGATCATTTGCTGTAATGATGAAGATTAAAGTTTGCAGGGTTGGTACAAAACCACCTTGACTGTTCCAATTTCCACCAAATTCGCTAAATGGTCGATCTATATTTTGGTTACGAAGATACAATAGATCAAGCGTTTGTGGTTTCAAATTTGGCGCAAGGCTTAAGGCTAGTGCCAATCTACTGTAGTTATCCAATTTATATTGATCTACAAAACTGCCATAGCTACTTGTTTGGTCTACTGGAGGTGGACTTAGCTCCTGCCAGTTTCTGGGATCTTGTTGAAAGTGGCCTGCAAAAGCAACATCGATCACTTGAGAAAGCCATTCGAGCTCTTGATGCAAGGCTTTTAAATTTGAGTTGGTTAGCGTCATTTAATTTAGCAATAGGGTTTTGGCTAAGTTAAGATGTTTGCAGCAGAAAGTGAAGTGTCGAGAGTTGGGAAGTTGGGAGTTGTGAAGTTGGAAATTATTTGAGTTAAACTTTATTAAAATACTGTCACGTGAGCGTAGTCGAAGCGCATTACGGGTCTTCGACTACGCTCAGACTGACAACAATTATGAAAATTATATGCGTTTAACACCCCTCCTAAAACCCCAAACCTTAAAATAAACGGTTTCACCCACCCGCCTCTCAATCCCTCTGTTTATGGAGAGGGAGCCGAATAGCCAGAGTTCTACCACCAACTTTGATAGGGTGAGGTCTTCGACTACGCTCAGACTGACAAAAATGATGAGATTTGACTTCCTCTCTAGTTACCCTGATAATTACCCACCAATTCAATAAGTAAATCTGGTTTGTTGGTAATGATGCCATCCACTCCCATATTGCTTAAATTGATCATGTCTTCTTTTTTGTCTGCCGTCCAAGGGAGGATGAGCATATTTTTTTCGTGTACTTTTTTTACCATTGCTGCATCTACCCCACTGTAATACGGACTGTAAATGGCTGGCGTAAAACCTAAGTTTGCTAAATCTTCTTCAAGACCAACCTTTTTGGCATTCATTTGTTTAAAATAGGCTTCTACCTCTTGGGCAGTAAGTCCGTATTTTTTAAGCTGATCTGCTGTAAGGTTCATTTTACCTTGCACCAATAGCGCTAGTTTTACACTCGGCTCGGTTTGATGTAAAATCTGCAAGGTTCTTACATCAAAAGATTGAATGATTAGTCGGGCTTTGATATTTTTTTGATTGATGACCTGCATTAATGTTTGCACAAAAACAGCTGGTTTAGGATGGAACTTATCATCGCCCTGCGGTGAACATTTGGTTTCGATATTGTAATAAACCGGCTTTAAATTGTTTAGTTTAACATAGGCTTCTACGCTATCAATTAAATCACTTAACAATGGCTTATGGCTTTTTAACTTTACCTGCTCTGGAAACATAGGATGAGTTTTAATTCCCATGCTGTAGCGACGAACACTGTCGTAAGCCATTTGATAAATATTATGGTTTTTCTCGTCTTCTTTTGCAATTTCGGTACCATCGGGTTTACTCATAAAAGCGGCCGACATGTACGTATCATGCGAAACTACCACTTTGCCATCTGCGGAAATGACTACATCTAGCTCTAAGGTTTTAGCACCCAACTTTACTGCATTTAACATCGCAGGGATGGTATTTTCTGGTAGTAATGCCATGCCACCTCGGTGTGCCTGCACATCTAATTTTTGTTGGGCAAATGCCAAATTAGATGCTAATAAGGCTAGAGTAATTAATTTCGCTTTCATACTTACTGTAAATTTAATGCCCAAATTTAAAAGCTGGTATTGCGCAATTGTGTTAGGGGAATATTAAGTTTTGAGTTGGGAAGTTGGTGAGTTGGGAAGTTGGTGAGTTGAGGAGTTCTGAGTTGAGAGTTAAGGAGATTTAAAGGTCTTCGACTACGCTCAGACTGACAATATCTATGATAAATCACTATAACAGACCTTTATACAATCAACCAAATATTCCGTCCAAACGGTTACACTCACCCACCTCTAAATCCCTCTCTTTTAGGAGAGGGAACCGAATAACCCGCGTCTTACCACCAACTTTGATAGGGTGAGGTCAAACGCCTATCGCTAACCGCTTAACTATTCCTTAAACATAATACCCTGAACAATGTTCACTACATGGAAAGCACCAACACTAATACCTTAACATGATTACCATATATACAGCAGAGGGATGGCAAATTATTACCCAGCGGAGCCACGGACTATTGGCAGGCCAGATTTGCGCAAGATGGAAACTTAACGATCAGCCATCGAGGTGGACAGAAACCTTGATTGCCACAGCAGAACACGACGATGTTTTTAATGAATTTGAGCGGAACCCGCTGATAGACCCCAATGGTGCACCGATCAATTTTAAAGAAACTAGTTTTGAACTTGACGCTGCTCAACGGTTGATGGACATGGCGCTCACCAAAAGTCGCTTTATTGCTTTACTGATTAATCGGCACATTAGATTTACCCATGGTGATGATCCCCTAGCCGCTTCATTTATTGCAGACTTAAAGCAGCAGGAAGTTATTTGGCTCAAAGAGGCTGAGGTTAAGAAAAAAGAGCTCGATCAGGCCTACGAACTCCTTGAATTTTGTGATGCTTTTTCCCTATTGATCTGCCAATCTTTAATTCCACCAGAAGGCCGCCGACTAGAAATTAGCTGTGGGCCAGATGGCACTTCATATACCCTATACCAGAACCAAAACCGAATTATTGTAGAACCTTGGCCTTTTGCAACAGCAAACTTCGAAGTGCTAATGGAAACTAGAATCATCAATCAGCTGAAGTTTAGTAGTGATGATCAATTCCGAAAGATGTTAAAATCATGCCCAATACAAATGGTAAAATGGAAACTTGCCAACAAATGAGATTGCTGCTGACTTGAGCTAAACTTGATGTTATTACCATCGTTAAATACGGTTAAAATAGGTAAGCGAATTACCTCTTCCCCATGCTCCGTGTAAAACATTATCCTTACTAGGCTTGTTGATGAAACAATATGGCTCGAAAAAAAAGCATCATCTCTAAGCAGCATTATACCAAGGCATTAGCAAGTGAACAAGCTGGCAACTCTGATGCTGCGCTTAAATATTACCAAAGGGCTGTTGTGAGTGATCCATCGAACATTAAGGCTTGGAACAGGCAGCTAATTCTCTACCGAAAATTAAAATCGAAGGCGCAAGAAGTAAAACTCATCAAAACCGCGATTAACCAATATCAAAAAAGCATAGCTGATCAGCATGAAAATTGGTTAAAAAATCACCAGCAAAAGGCAGAAAGTTCGAGAGCTTTAGCCAAGGTATTAGGTATGCTAGAAGAAAATGGACTGCCAAAGGCCGAGCATCCGATAGTGGAAAAATGGGAAACGAGACTGTACCTTTTGAATTACCGAATTAAAAATGCCAGAAAGAAAAAAAGTACGGCAGCTAAAAAGAAATCGAGTGGGACAAAAAAAATTATCCAACGGTAAATTGCTCAATAAAGTTCTTCCTTGGTACCATGCACAGGTAAGGATAGCTGCCATTTAGCTGTGGCCGATGTCTCAATTCATATAAAAAATAGCCTCCCAAGTCTATCACAATTGGAAACTTGGCCTGATACCAAACCCGATGAGGATTTAACCACCTAAAGGAATACAGATGCCCAGTTCTTTTGATATCCCTGAGCTCAGGATGGTGAAAAGTTAATACCTTGGGCTTTTCTACTCCAGCAATCAACTCCTTTTTGCGTACCATAGTTAAGTTAGCGGTATGACTAAAATCAAAATCAGCAATGGCTGGATCATCCATTAAAGGTAAATTTTTTAGCACCCTAAAACCTTTAAACTTGTGACCGTTTACTACCCAAATCATTTTAGGATAAAAAGCCTCCCGACTAGCCAATTCAGCAACAGAAATCGGTGAATTTTGAAATTCAATGGCAGTTCCGCATGGAGTAAAAACATCGGCCCTATGGCAATAACCCTCGGTTTTACTTAGAAATGTCCGTTCCCTAAACTCCAATGGAAAGGCCGTTTTCCAATCCCTATGCCAATCGGTTTCCCCATATCTTTTTTCTATCGCCGCAGCTTGTTCAACATCAACTTCCTGTAATTCGCCAAAAAACATATCCATCCAATAAACGCCACAAATATCCTAAAAATTATAGCCTAACAGCTACAAGTTTTAAACATGTTTAAGAAAAAATTGCAATTAAAGGCTTACTATTCCGAAGCCTTCAGGGCTGTGGTTAAACTCGCAACAGCATCCTGAATAGTTACCCGTGGACTATAACTTGGATCTTCTATCAAACAAATCAAATCAGCGAGAATATCCTGCACACACTTTCCATAAATATCACTTTTAGTTGCCGAGAGTTTAAAATTCCCAGTTAGCATATGGTCTACAGGATAACTAATCCCCGCAGCAGAAATCCCTTTTTCACGATCACCATGCTCGAGCGCTTTAACATTAGCTAACTTCCATTCGGGTAGTGCATTGAAGAGGTCGCCACTCGAGCCCTCAACCATTGCTGTCACGCTTCCCGACATCGGGATCCAGCCATTAATCTCCACTCTTGCCAAATCAAATTGGAGCCTAATGGTAGTCTGTTCAAAAAAGTCTGGTCCAGAAAAGCTATGGTAATGTTGCGCAATTAGCCCACCATCATATTGCACAGTGGCCGAAACCTGATCTTGTTGCGCTTGATTTCTCCAACTCGAAACCCCATTTACCCTAAGCACCTGCTGAGTGGTTAGAGAATTGATCACATCAAAAAAATGAACACCATGCTCTACCATTATCCCGCCAGAAAAATCCCTGTTCCAAAACCAATGGTCGGGCGGTAGTGAGCTGTCTTGTGCATAGTTGGAAACCTCTGCCTGTCTTAATTCTCCTAAGCTTCCGCCTAAACTCAACTTGGCTATTTCCTTTAGAATTGGATTATAGCGCAACATATGGTTGACCATGATACGCATACCTGTCTGCTGGTGTGTCTTTAAAATGGCATCTGATTGCTCAAGAGAGATGGCAACAGGTTTCTCTAACATCACGTGTTTGCCAGCATTCATGGCCGCGATAGCAATCTCAGCATGAACCGATGGCGGGGTTACGATGCTCACAATATCCACCTGATCTGATGCCACCAGCTCCTCCCAATGGCGATAAATCTTGCAACCTGCCACTTCATGCAACTCTACTTTAGAATCTGCAATAGCTACCACACTTACCTGATCCATCTTTTCCCACCATTGCTGAAGAAACTTTCCAAACCCACCGTAGCCAATAATTCCAACCCTATATTTTTTCATAAATAAACAATGTTTTAATTGCCATAAGACTAACTCTTGGAAAGAAATATTGTTTTTATTAATTGTTAGTAAGGGTTAAAGATGGGAGTTGAGAGTTGGGAATTTGAGATTGTGGAGATTAGTATTTAGTGTTTAAAACTTCCTTATAATGCTAGCCCATAAAACCTATGAACACCAACTTTATCATTCAAGCTCCTCTACCTCGCTAACAAAATGAATTTTCATCACCACATCTTAACCTTTAATTAAATATTACAGCATACTTTACAGCTTAAGCATAGCTCAAGTAGGGATCAAGTATAGATCAAGTATAGATCAAGTATAGATGAAGTATTGTTGAAGTATAGTAACAATTTTTGGTCAAAAGTTAAAAACGTTCTTATTTGCATTAAAATGCCTGTTATACGTAAATATGAACGTCAAATAACTCCAATAATTTGTTTATTAAGTTTTCTTTTTAGTTAACTAACGGAACCCAGTAAATCGATGTATTTGGCTATGGCTAATTGGTGAAGGTGTTGAGTTGAAAAATTTGTGAATTGGATAGATATTAGGTGAGCCAATGATAAGTTTACTAGATCAGGTAAACGCCAAACACTTTTACCTACACACCCTCAATCCAACTCTTCAAGGAGAGGGAACCGAATAACCTGCATTCCACTACCAACTTTAATAGGGTGAGGTTAAACACTGCCCCACTAAGCGAAATAAATAGTAAATGTGGTTCCTTTTCCTAAAACACTTTCTACTGATAATCTGCCGCCGGTAGCATTGATAATTTTTTTGGCTAGGTATAAACCAATACCACTGCCTTCAATATCTTGATGCAACCTTCCGTACATCTGAAAAATTTTGCCCAAGTCTTTTTCACTCATTCCTTTACCATTATCTACAATAACTAGCGTAGTTATACCATCAACTTCTGCAGATACAATTTCTACAATCGGCAATTCATCACCCTTAAATTTGATGGCATTGGCAATGAGATTAAAAAGAATGCTCCGTAAATTTTTTTTAGAAAAATTGATTTGATTGATGGGTAAATTGCATTTAATTTTTGCCCCAGATAGTTGAATTTTATCTTGCAAACTCCATTCTATATTTTCTATAATTTCTTCGATATTAACCATTTCCATGTGACTGGTTTCGCTTTCAACTTTTGCGATCACAGAAATATCGGTAATCAATTGCCTGTAAGTTTTAATAGACCTATTGATGAGATTAAGTACATCTATAAGTTTTTCATCCGATAAGGCTATATGGTTCATTACATTTATGCTAGTTTCTATGTTACCTAAGGGAGCCAATAAATCATGCGAAGCCGTATTTATAAAATTGTCTAAGTCTTCATTAATGCGCAATAAACTCTGATTTTTCCTATCCAATTCAAGTTGAACATCTTTTAAAGCGGTAATATCTCCAAAGGTGATGATTGCACCATCGGGCTGGTTGCTTTGCTGGTGCAGGTATGGCATAATCATCATTTGGTACCATTTACCTTCAGTAGTCTGAATTTCTTGCGAAACAATGTTTCCATTTTTCATTACTTCTTTGATATCGGGCAAAATACTATGAAACTTGATATTGGTAGAAATATGACTTATCGGCCTGCCAATATCCGAATCGCGTAAATTCATAAGCTTTACTGCCGCTAAAGAAAATTTCATGAGCTGCATTTCGCCGTTTATGAAGAGTTGACCATTAACATTACTCCTAAAATAATTGTTAAGATCATCGTTGAGCTCCATTAATTCGCGGTTTTTAAGCTGATAATCTGAATTGATGGTATGTAATTCTTCATTAACAGATTGCATTTCTTCATTGGTACTTTGCATCTCTTCATTGGCAGAAACCAGCTCTTCATTAAAAGATTGCATATTTTCGTTTGATGCATCTAATTGCTCTACCAATACATTGTGTTTGTTTTTTAACGATTTAACCTCAAATTCTAGATCCTGTGTGTACTGATCAAGATAGGTTTGTCCATCAAACAATGCTGTATTACTATCAATAGGTTTTTCCGATTCTTTGAGCAACAACATGAGTAATTCTCCGGAACCATTTTTATTGGATATTGGAGCAACTGTGAGGTTTACATTTAGCTTTGTTTTATCAATTTGTATGGGAATATTTGATACAATTTCTTTTTTATTGGTACGTAAAACCTTTGCGGATGACACCTGAAGCGCAATACCTAAAGATGCTGGCAACAATGAGTTTAAATCATTATTAAAATTCTCTTGAAGTAAAAATTTAGAAGTATCACCATAAGATTTAATGACTTGGTTATTGGAGTCGATAAAAAGACAAAGGCTATCGGTTTCTAAAAGCAATGTATTGGCCATCAAATCGCTAAAATGTTGCGATGAGGTTTGTTGGGCATTGCTGCTAAATGGGGTGCTATCATTTCTCACTAAAGGCATTTCTGGCAGCGAAAAGGCATCGTAATTAAGTGAACGTTTGCCTTTGGTATTTTTAAAGATTTTATAGCGTTTGTCAATAACTTCTAAATTGCTTAATATGGATGTTGGATTTTCGCTTGAGCCTAAAAAAAGATAACCTTGTAACTTTAATCCAAAATGTAGCATGGCAAATACTTTCTTTTGCAAAATGGGCATAAGGTAAATCAATAGATTTCTGCAACAAACAAGATGCATATTACAGTAGGGTGGATTTTTAACTAAATCATGCTTAGCGAAAATCACCATTCTGCGGATGATCGGCTTAACCGTGTATTTATCTCCCTCTTTGGTAAAATAAGTTGTTAAGTAATCAGCAGGTATTTGACTAATTTTTTCATTAGTATAACTCCCCTTGGCGGCATAAACCATTGCGTCGCTATCTACATCGGTAGCAAATATTTTAACAACAACATTTTGATATGGGCACACTAATTTTTCGGCAATGGTAATGGCCATCGAATAGGCTTCTTCTCCTGTGGCACAACCAGCAACCCAAACTTTAAGTTCTTCTCCGGGTAATAATTTGGCTAATAAATCTGGGATTACTTTATCACTGATAATCGCAAAAGCACCTGCATCTCTAAAAAAAGCTGTTACACTAATCAGAAAATCTCCTGCAAGTAGCGTTAATCCCTCTGGCGATTTTTTTAAAAATGCTAGATATTGTTTAAGAGAAGCAAAATTTTCTTGTTCTGCCCTCTTTTTAGTTCTTCTTAATATGGTTGTTTGTTTATAATCGGTAAAATCTATTGGAGATACTTCATTAATGAGCGCCAAAATTTCTGTTATACACTGCTGTTCATTCAAATGAAGTGAACTATCTTCTCGTTCTGCAACAAATTTTGCAATTGAAGCTGGCATATCCTGAGGTTCCAGAACAAAATCTACCACCCCTGTGGCAATTGCATGTGCGGGCATACTAGAAAATTCGCTTGTTGCCGGATTTCTTACCATGACTACGCCTCCACCTTCATGAATAGCCATTACGCCTTCTGTACCATCAGAGCCTAAACCAGACAATACCACACCAACCGCTCTATTGCCACAACTAATTGCTAAAGAATTAAAAAAGGTATTGATGGTAAGATGTGGCCCCTTTAGTTTTCCTTTTGCCGTTAGGTATAACACTCCATCATCCACAGTCATAAACTTATCATTTGGGATGAGGTAAACTATATTTTTTCTAAGTTCATCTCCCTCTTTTGCCTCTCTAATTTCTAAGTCGCTGTGTTTGGCAAGTAACTCTACCATTCTACTTTTAAAATCTGGCGACAAATGCTGTACAATTACGTAAGCAACTCCATCTAAAGGAGTATTATCAAAAAAAATATTAATTTCTTCCATACCACCCGCAGATGCACCTATGGCAATAATGTAACTTGGTTTTTGGCTTAACATGAGATAGGGTTGAGAAGATGAGCAGCAAAAAATACTGAGATGAGTGGGGAATTGTTGAATATATGTATAATTAATTGACAATAGCCTTTTTAATTCATAAACTTGTTAAAGCAGTTAATAAATAAAAAGCTTATGGGTTTATACCATTTTGTTGGCTAATAGTATAGGACCTCATACCAAACCATTAAACCTAATCGCTTAACTCATGTATACTCACAAAAATGCGCTTTGAATAAAATTATCTAAATAGATTTGCTAAATTGTTTGAGCAAAATATGAACAACGAAATTTCAGATCACACGCATATAACGGTTAATACTTTTGATGAACTCATACATACAGCATTTGAGGGTGAAAGAAATGCAATTTGTTGGCACAGAAATCTCGAAGGAGATTTTAAGGAAATTGTTGCGCAGCTTCAGTTTAAAGAAGATGTTACTGACATTACCGTTAACGAACTCTTAGCACTCAAATTATCAACTCAAGGTGCATCAGCCAGGGAAATTATATTAAATGATTTAAAATTGCTAACAGATTACGGTTCATCGCCATCGCTTAACTTAATTAAAAACTACCAACGAGATGAGGAGTTAGCTTTCATTGCTACAGATGTTTATTCTTTTCATGTTGATAGATCGCCTATTCCTACAGATACGTTTTTGTGCACCTATTATGGGGCAGCAAGTGAGATTTTACCCAATAACCAGGCCGACCAAAAAATTTTGATCCCAGAAATTCGTGAAAAGCTAATTGATTTATATGATGATACCGAAGGCTCATTTGAAGACTTTTTAGCAGCCTACTTTTTTGATCTTCATTATCAACCAAAACCTTATGCCACACCTATTAATTTAGGCAAAGGTAATTTATGGAAATTAGCAGTAGATCATCCTAAACAAGAGGTTTTGCCTTGTGTACATCGGGCTCCTAAAGAAAAAGAAGGTGAGTATAGGCTACTTCTGATTTGTTGATTTTGATTTAACTTAAATAGAGGATTTATAAATTTTTAGTGTTTAATGAATTAGTCTTGGATCTGTTTGTGATTTCCTTAATGGCTTGATCTAATTGCGATGCCGCCTCATGAATGTAATTGATAGCCAAGGCTCTTTCCTGCTCATCTGAAGATTTAAGGATTTCTATCAATCCCATTATTTTAGATAATGGCGCCCTAAAAACATGAGATTGTATCCATGCTACTTCCTTCAACTTTTCATTCTGTTGCTCAATAGCCTGTACATATTTCTCTTGTTCGGTAATATCATTTGCTATAATAAGTTTTGCATTATGCCCTTTAAAATCAATCATTGCACTCTGAATGCTAACACGGATCAATTCCTTATTTTTCTTTTGATGTGTAAATAGTCCTTGAAAAATAAAATTTTGCTGAAGTCTACTATTTTGAAGCACTTGTTTTAAGCGCTCTTGCTCATCCAATGGCCTAATATCGAAAATATTCATTTCCAGAAATTCTTTTTGTGAATAGCCATAATGTTTAATTGCAGCTTCATTAACATCTAAAAAACGGAAAGTTTTTAGATCGAAAACCCACTTTGGCAATGGGCTTAACTGGAATAGGTCGCTATATCTTTTTTCAGAAGCAATAATTTTAAGCTGATCTAGCTTTTGAACCGTAATGTTTTTAAAATAAACACTCAGTCCGTTTGCTGATGGATAAGCGCTGATATCATACCATACTTGAGTTGATTGTGCAAAGGTCTCAAAATGAATCGGTCTTTTAGTCTTCATCGCAAGGTGGTACTGATTGTAGGAATAGGATCCTACAGCTTCAGAAAAAACATCCCAAAGATTTTGATTCATTAGCTCTTCTTTTTTCCTTTTCAGTTCTTGAGCTGCTTTGCTATTCCAAAATATAATCTTCCACTGTTTGTTTACTGCAAAAAAACCATCGCCAATACTCTCCAGAATTTCATTTCTTTCTTTCGTAATCTTTTCAGCAAGCAGTTCAGCTTTTTTTACTGCTTGAATGTCTTTAAAACTGCCTGTTATTCTTTTACATTCTCCTTTAACAAATTCTGGTTCGCCAATTATTCTTATCCATTTTTTATTATTTCTTGCGGTTAAAATCTCAATTTCTATATCAAAAGGCTTAGCTTTTGTAAATGAATTGCCAATTTGTTTAAGAATATCTTTATTGCCTCTAGTGAATTTTAAAAATGGTGCGGTGTTAGCTAAAGTTGGCTCAAAATTAGCTTCAACTTCGTAAATCTGCTTTGCTGTTTCAGACCAGTAAATTTGCTGATTATCCATTTCGTATGACCAGCTTCCTATGCCAGATAGGTTAGATGCTTTTTCCCAAACATCCTCCAGATGTTTCTTCTCGGTGATGTCTTTAATAATAGCTATCCAATGTGTGTGAGCGCCAATTTCATTAGTTAACGGTGTAAAAGAGCAATCTAAATGGTAAAGTAAATTATCTTTTCTGATAATGGTTAAAGTAATTTCAAAAGCCTTATGTTTTTTGATTGTATTTTTTATAGTTTGTAATTGTTGTTGATTATAGAACACCGACTTTAAAAACCCACTTGATCTTCCTAATACTTCCTTTGATTGATATCCACTAATATTTTCGAAAGATTTATTTACAAACACAATTTTGGTATGGTCAGGCTCTCCTGAATTAGCCTCAATCAGAATTACTCCATCTTTTATTTTTGTGATTACAGATTCGAGTACTTTCACCCAACTAAATGGTATATGGCGAATGTTTTCAGTAGGAGAAAAATCATCGAAAAGTTGATAACTAACAATGATAACATTTCCACTCTTCTCATTTAACCTATTATTAATTTTGCATTTTAACAATAATTTATAACCGGTGATTATTGTGAGCGGAATGGATAAATTTTGGTTTACAATAAGTCTATCCTCAGTTAGTATTTTTTTGATACTAGACCTAACAGACTTAGCAATTTTTTTTTGGAGCAAGTGTTTTGAGCCTAGATTTATATCATCTATAAGAGGGAAATTATCTGAATGATAAATAATATCACCAAATTCACTAAACATAATTGTACCGGCAAAAATCTCATTTTGAGATTGAGAACTTACCGCAGAATGATGCATTAACTGCTTTGCTTTTGAGAGTGTCATTATTTTGGTTAGCTTATTTCACTTAATAAAAATTACTTTATTGGTGAATAATTAAATGTAAGAAAAATATTTAATTATCAGTTAAGTTCAACTCTACATATCAGTCCAATAAAGAGTTTATTCAATTAATTATAAGCAAGAAAGGCAACCATTCGATTGCCATTCTTGCCAAAATTATCCTTCAGTTATTCCTTTATTCTGGAGCATTTAACTAATGCAAATCACGCTTTAACTTGATCGCTTCTTACCAAGATGAATTGCTGTATGTTTACATCCATATTTCGGCTACATGCGATAGTCTATTATCTTACCATGAGCTTTATTACCAGGTCTTAGTAATTCTTCCTTGTCTCAAAAACAATTGAAGTAAAAAATCTACTGTTTTACTTCATGAACTGGTTTTTGTTGTTCGGCCATTAAAGCGGCTTGTTTACTGTCTGGCGTAACGTTCCCTATGGCTACATTTAATTTATTTTTGAACCCTGAAACAACCATATCTTTCCCCTCCATTAATGCATTATAACCATCCTTAGCTACTTGCTTGGCATCTGCCAAATCACCCTCTACTACCACTTTAGCAGCTTCCATACCTGCTTTATTAAAAAAGTCGGTAGCTGTAGCGCCTGGCAATAGTGAGGTTAAGGTTACACCAGTATCTTTAATCTCATGATTAACAGCTTCGTTAAAAGAATGAACGAACGCTTTTGTACCATGGTAAACGGCTTGCCATGGGCCAGGCGTTTTACCCGCAATAGAAGCCACATTAAGGATTTTACCACTCCCTCTGCCCACCATTTCTTTTAAATAAAGTTTGGTAAGCACTACCAAAGAGGAAACATTTAGCTGGATTATTTTCAATTCATCATTAAGGTCGTTATCTACAAATTTACCATAAGCACCTTGCCCGGCATCATTTACTAAAATATCAACTTTAATGCCCATCGCAGCAACCATGTCATAAAGATCTGCTGCAGCATTTGGTTCAAAAAGATCGGTAGCTATTGGAATAACTTTTGGTGATCCCTTGCTTTCTAATAATTTGGCGGTGGCTCTTAGTTCACTTTCGGTTCTTGCAACTATTACCATGTTATAGCCATTTTTGGCAAATATTTTAGCAAGCTCTAATCCAATTCCGCTTGTTGCACCGGTAATTAGGGCAAATTGTTCATTGTTTTTCATAGTTTTTGTTTTTATGTGAATAGGTAAAATTAAGGCTGTCCATCGCCACCGGCTGCGCCATAAATTTGTCCGGTAGAGAAACTTGCATCATTAGCCGCCAACTGTACATAAATGGAAGCCAATTCTACAGGTTGTCCTGGGCGACCTAAAGGAGTTGAACCTCCAAAAGAAACCAATTTTTCTTGGGTAGCTCCCCCACTCACTTGTAAAGGTGTCCAGATTGGACCAGGTGCAACGCCGTTAACTCTAATCCCTTTTGGACCTAACTGTTTGGCTAAAGATTTCACATAATTTGTGGTAGCTGCTTTTGTAATGGCATAATCAAACAAATCTGGTGATGGATCAGTAGCTTGTACAGAAGTGGTTCCAATAATTGATGAACCAGGTTTAAGATGGGGCAATGCGGCTTTTATGGTCCAAAATGGAGCGTATACATTTGTTTTCATGGTAGCATCAAAATCAGCAGAGCTGATATCCATTACACTAGCTTTTGTCTGTTGTCTGGCAGCATTATTCACCAAAATATCCAATCCGCCTAATGCGGCAACAGCATCATTTACCAGTTTACTACAAAAAGCTTCATTGGTAAGATCACCTGGTATAGCTACTGCTTTTCTCCCAGCCGCTTTAATCAAATCAATTACTTCTTTAGCATCTGCTTCTTCAGCCGGCAAGTAATTAATGGCAACATCTGCACCTTCTCTTGCATATGCGATTGCACAAGCTCTGCCCATGCCAGAGTCTCCTCCAGTTATCAATGCTTTTCGGCCCATTAATCTACCAGAACCTTTATAGCTTTTTTCTCCATGATCTGGAACGGGCTCCATTTTTGAGGCTAGCCCCGGCCAAGGTTGTAATTGTTTTTTAAAAGGTGGTTTAGGATATTTACTTGTCGGATCTTCTAACGGTAAATTGACATCCATTGCCGGAATTGAAAAACCATTGGCGCCGAATACTGGAGAAACAGCAGCAATTGCTAAGCCAGCACCCATTCCGGTAAGGGCCGTTCTGCGTGAAATCTTTTCATCTTTTTTCATAGGGATTTTGTATTTAAAAAAACAACACCACCCTTGCGTTTTGGTTTATAAAAGTTGAAACAAGTGAGTTGTATAAAATAATTGTTGAATTTGATTTCATACCAAATTTTAAAATAAAAGACAAATACAAATAATAACGAAAACTAAAGTGAGTAGCGAGCGTTGCTTAGTTATAACAATCATTTAACCTATAAAAACAAAAAACATGGCAACTCAAAAAAACAAAGTGGATATGCCCAATGCGCATTTACACGAATTATTTGTTGATGAATTAAGAGACATTTTAGGCGCAGAAAAACAGCTACTAAAAGGTCTGAAAAAAGTTTCTCAAAGTGCAACTAACGAAACCTTAAAAATGGCATTTGATGAGCATTACAAACAAACAGAGCAGCAAATTGAGCGTTTAAAACAAGTATTCACTTCTATTGGACTAACTGCTAGAGCTAAAAAGTGCAAAGCGATGGAAGGTCTATTAGAAGAAGCGGATGAATTGATAGAGAGCTTTGATGAAGGACCAGTTTTAGATGCTGCTCTAATTTCTGCAGCTCAAAAGGTAGAGCATTACGAAATTGCTAGTTATGGCTGTTTGGTTACTTATGCAACACTAATGGAGCATACAGAAGCCCAAGAGTTGTTGCAAGCTACTTTAGATGAAGAGAAAGACACTGATGTTAAACTAACCGAAATTGCAATGTCGGAAGTGAATGTTGCTTCTTAATTAACCTTAAACAAAAGAAAGGCGCTTTAATTTAAAGCGCTTTTTTTTGCTTTTATGATGATCTTTAAGCGTATAATTTAATGAATATGCGAGCTATTGTGGATGTTTTTTAATCAAATAAGTTAATTTGAAGTAAATATTTAGATTTATTATTTTCGCGGGCAAACTTAAACCTAATTACAAACGTTTATGTTCTAATATTTTTTTATTACGAATTAAATATTTATCATGGATTATACGCAAACTGGTAAAAAAATCAATATAGATATACTTGCAAAGGTATTAGACGCTACCAATACTGGTATTGTAATTACCGACAATTTGTTGTCTGATAACCCAATTATTTATTGTAACCCAGCATTTGAGAATATATCTGGATATACAAGAGAAGAAATTATTGGACATAACTGTAGATTTTTACAAGGTAAAGATAGAGGGCAAGTGCAACGTGCTGAGATTGCAAGTGCCATTGCTAATGGCGAAAACTGTATAGTAGAAATAAGGAACTATACCAAAACTGGTAAATTGTTTTGGAATGAACTTTACATCTCTCCCGTAAAAGATAACAATGGAGATGTTACCAATTTTATTGGCATTCAAAATGACGTTACCGCTAGAAAAAAATCACAGCTTGACCTAGAAATGAGCCAAGCTGATATGGAGAAAAAGGTGGAAGACCGTACCCGAATGCTAAGGGAAAGTCAGGAATACCTCAAAAGTATTGTAGAAACCATAAGAGAGAGTTTGTTGGTAATGGATAAAGATTACAAAATCTTAAGTGCCAATAATCACTTCTTAAATACATTTAAAGTTTCTATTAACGAAACTAAAGGTAAAATACTTTACGATTTAGGTAATGGGCAATGGAATATTCCAGAACTTAAAGTAATGATGGAAGAAATTTTGCCAACCAATAATCCAGTGCTAGATTATGAAGTTGAACATGATTTTCCGCACATTGGCAAAAAATTAATGCTCCTTAATGCGCACCGTATAGAGTTAGAAGGACAATATAAAGATTGGATTTTGTTGGCCATTGAGGATATTACCGATCGAAGGGCAATACAGCAAAGAAAAGATGATTTTCTTTCTATTGCAAGCCACGAGTTAAAAACTCCACTAACAACTATTGTTGGTTACATGCAGATGATGGAAAGGTTAATGCCCGAAAATGCCAGCGATAAATTCAAAAACATAGTTGATAAAACTGGAAAGTATGTGCATCGTTTAAATCAATTATTGGCTGAGCTATTGGATGTTTCACGAATACAGACCGGTAATATTGAGTTACACCGTGAGCCTTTTGACTTTGATAAAATGTTGGCAGAAACTATTGAAGGAATTAAGGCAGCCACACCTAAACGCAAAATAGAGTTAATTGGCAAAACTGGCATTATCTATAATGGAGACGAATCTCATTTGGTGCAGGTAGTTTCAAATTTACTTAGTAATGCATTAAAATATTCGCCAGAAGACTCAACAGTAACTGTGCAAGTGAATTCGATCAGCGATTTCATCAAAGTATCAATAACTGATCAAGGAATGGGTATAGGTCATGATGAGCAGAGTAAAATATTCGATCGTTTTTATCGAGTTGGTGAAGTACAGCGTCATTTTCCAGGTATGGGGATTGGCTTATACATTTGCCAACAAATTATCACTAATCACGGTGGTACCATCTGGGTAGAGAGCGAAAAGCAAAAAGGCTCAGTATTTAGTTTCACACTTCCTGTTAACAGATAAAAGCATTAAATGAAAGACAAAAAAATATTGGTATGCGATGATGATCAAGGCATACTAGAAATGTTAGAGTTAATACTGGAAGACGAAGGTTACCAAGTAATTATCGAACCAAAAAGTGTAAATGCTTTAAGAAAAATAGAGCAAGAAATTCCGGATTTAATTTTGTTAGACATATGGATGCCGGTAATATCGGGTGATCAAATTTTAAAATCACTAAAGACTGATCAAAATATGTCTAAAATACCAGTATTGATGTATTCTGCTAGCACCGATGGTAAAGTTATCGCTAAAGCTGCAGGTGCTGATGGATATTTAGAAAAACCTTTTGACATTGAGATTTTACTTGCTAACATCGATGATTTGATAGAAACTTATCCGGTTTTGAGGTAGATTTTGTGGGTTTAGGGGGGTATAAAATTATTTTGTTAATTGTTGTATTGATCAATTGTTATAGGGCTCAAAATACCAAAACCTAAATTCTAAATCTTAATTACAGAACATCGTTAGCTGGTCTTTGACTACGCTCAGACTGGCAATAAACTGAAATATCGAATGTTATGTGTACGATTAATGTTAAACCAAAAAAGGTTTTTAGTTTTTAGAACGACCTTAGTCTCATCCCATACTAACTGGTATGTTAGAAATTTAATGGTTTTATCACGCTCAACACCATTTGCTAACCTCTGAACTCAAAGCCCTAACCTTTTTGATAACTCAGCAAATCAGCTTTGCTATTGATAGTTTTTTTAGAATACAATTCATAGTGGAAATCTTCTAACTTTTGCAATAAATATTGTAAGGTGTATTTTTCGCTAGTACTCAATTTACCTGTTATAATTCCACCCACTTGGTTCATATCCTTAAAAACATCGTATAAAAGTAATTTCCCTTGCTCTGTAATGGCTATCCTTCTCCCTCTTTTATCATTAGGATCATCCCATTGGTGCACTAAACAATGTTTTAGAAGTCTATTTAACACCTCAGTACCGGATGCTTTCTCTAATAAACTCATCTGTATGAGGGCTGTTTTAGATAAACATTTATGGGTTAATAATAGAGCTAGACAAGTAAAATCTTCGGCTGTTGCCAAATTTGTATGATGTAGCGCCTTTTTAATGTATGATTTTGCATACCTACTCATGTAAATAAATAAACGGGCAATGTTATTGTCTAACTGATAAGCCATAGCTACAGCTTCTGGCTGCTGCTTACCGAAACGCAGATCATTTACATTGTTTACTAAAATGGTAGCACCCAATTTAGCATTTAAAAATCCCGAAAAATTTTCGATACTTGAAGGCGTTTGTTCTTGCTTGTGCTGTTCAAATTCTTCAACAAGCGAAACCAGTTGATTTATCAGCTGATAATTATTCATGATCATTGTTTTTAAAACTGTGGTTACACATGGTATCTATAGCAAAAATTGCACTATCCATTGCCGCATTAATAGAACCATATAACAAATGATCACCACAAAGGTAACAATGTTCATGCAACGTGATTGCTTCAGCATTCGTTTTGTGAATTACAGTTTCATTATTTGGTAAAGCATATGGGATATCATAAATAGCCAACAACTTCCAATTAGTAGAATCTGGGTACAATTGCAGTAATTCGGTTCTGGTTTTCAGTTCAATTTCTGCTTTTGCTAAAGGCAAATCGGTATTTAAAGATACAGCTACTAAAGATTTACCCTTTGGAGCATAGGCTGGAGAAATGTGATCCATTATAGCAATATTTCGAATATGTTCGCCTTTGTTCGCATTTAAGGCAATTCTTTCACTTGGTTGTTGCATAAATGGAGCACTAAAATACAACGTTAATGCACTTTTACCCTTTATTGCTCTCGGTTTTGATATCGGCAGATCTGGTAAATCAGTTGCCACAATAATCGCTTTTGCTGTAAATGTTTGTCCAGATTTTGTGTTTACTGTAGTGCCATCTATTGCCGTTACACTTTCGTTTAGGATGAGTTCATCAGGCAATAAATTCTCTGCCAACTGTTCACTAATTTTACCCATTCCATGTGCAGGCACTGTTGCTGCACCCTCGCTAAACATTTTAAACAAAAACTCAAAGAGCCTACTTGAGGTAGTTAACCTCTGTTCTAAAAATATCCCTGAGAAAAATGGCCTGAAAAAGTTCTCGATAAATTTATTACTGAAACCAATCTTCTGCAAATAATCTTGTGTGCTTGTTTCCTTGCGATTGAAAATTTCATCCACCGATGTGAACTTAAGCTTAATTTTTAATTGCAGTAAAAGCAGTTTATCTTTAAAAGTGCCAACCGGCGATAATAAGGTAGTAAACAAAAGTTGTGGATCTCTTAGTGGATCGGCGATGCGGTAATTTTTATTTGATTTGTGAACGAGTGCCCCAGGTTTAAATGATTTTAAATCTAATTTTTGGTAATTGAGTATTTGCTTAGCCGTAGGATATGAAGTTAACAATACCTGAAAACCACGATCTAGTAAAAAACCATCTTTGTAATCGGTACGTACCCTGCCTCCTACAGCGTCTGATGCCTCTAATAGCAATATACTTTTGCCCTTTTGCTTTGCTAGCTTAGCTGCTGTTAATCCAGCAATTCCAGCTCCTACAATAATTACATCAACTAGTTTATGTTGCATATTAATATTCGTTCTGTAATTTTAAAACCTGTGGCTGCTGGTTTGGTTTTGCATAAGTTAATCTTTCTAACAGGCTGTTTTCAAAATAGCCATCTAAACCGCCAACACTAATTGTACCTGCTTTTTGATGGTTGATGTAGCCATCTTTTTCCAGTATATTTTCGTTCAATTGGATACATTTAATTTCTCCAATTAAAATTGTAGTGTTATTTAAGGCTACCGGCATCAATTGTTGCAGTTCCATACCAATTTTAATTGTCGCCTCTGCCACAAATGGAGCCTGAAAGTTTGGACTAAAATATTCTGTAAGCCCACATTCTACAAACTCTGAAACTCCACTAGGATATCTTGCACTGGTTTGGTGCGCTTGCTGATAAAAAGAAGTCAGTACATTATTTAACGTATAAACTCCAGTACGTTTAATATTACTCAGGGTATCATGATCATGTGAACCTGGTCTAAAAACCATACCCAGCAATGATGGAGAGGCCCCAAGATGAAAAACAGAGTTGAATAAACCCAAATTGCTGTGCCCGTTTTCACTCATAGTACCCACCAAATGTAAACTTTTTAAGCCTGGTAATGAATTAATTAATGTTGCTCTAAAACGATCATCGAGTTGTTTTAGGGTATTTGAAGAAATATTCATTAGCTAATGTATTTTAGAAATTCATTTTTGGTTTCCTGTTCTTTAAATTTACCATTAAACGAGGTTGTAATAGTGGTACTGCCCGAGTCTCTAATGCCTCTAGACGATACGCAATGGTGACTAGCATCAATCATTACAGCAACATCTTCTGTGCCCATTACCCTTTTTATTTCTTCAGCAATTTGAATGGTTAATCTTTCTTGTACTTGTGGTCGTTGAGAATAATACCTTACAATTCTGTTCAATTTAGATAAACCAATTACTTTGCCATTGCTAATATAAGCCACATGTGCCTTGCCTGTTATTGGCACAAAGTGATGTTCGCAATTACTAAAAATTTCAATGTTTTTCTCTACCAACATTTCTTTGTATTGGTAAGGATTTTCGAAAAGTGTTGGGATCGGTTTATTTGCTGGATTTAACCCGCTAAAAATTTCTTTAACATACATTTTAGCAATTCTTTTGGGTGTATCTTTTAAGCTATCGTCTGTTAAGTCTAAACCTAAAATATTTAAGATATTATTAAAATGGCCGGTAATGAGTTCAATTTTTTCGTCGTCGTTTAGCTCAAAAGCATTTGGCTTTAATGGTGTTTCAAAGCTTATTTTTTTTTCAGGAGATACTTCTAGGTTCTCAATGATCATGTTATTTATTTATTTAGTATGGTAAAGTACGGAAATACTTAATTATTAGATGTAAACATACTAATTATAGATAAAAAAGATTTTGCGTCTTAGAAATATGACTTTTTGGAGATGGGATTGTGTTTCGGGAAGTCGGGAAGACGGGAAGACGGGAAGACGGGAAGTCGGGAAGTCGGGAAGTCGGAAAGTTGGGAAGTTGGGAAGTCGGGAAGTCGGAAAGTCGGGAAGTCGGGAAGTCGGGAAGTTGGGAAGATGGGAAGTCGGAAAGTTGGGAAGATGGTTAGTTGTTCAGTTACTAAGAATTTTGTCGAATTGCATTCACGATTTTCCCTCAAGGCTGAGCGCCAAAACCTAATCATCTTTTCGAAATTCTATTGCCGCTGATTGCTCTTTGCCTATTACACTTGAAACGTAACATATCTGCATTGGCTTTAAATTCATGTTTTACACCCACACCAGATGAAACTCTTTTACGCCATCTCTTAAAACCAGAAGGACTGAGTTCGCTACGCATTAATTTTTCTACTTCACCCTGTGTAATACCAAATTGTAATTTAATAGCGTCAAAAGTGGTACGGTCTTCCCATGCCATTTCAATAATACGGTCTTTTTCTATTTCGGTAAAGTATTTCATATTTGAAAATTAAGTAATTACTTACGTTCAAATATAGGGTTGTGGCTCTTTTAAGATTGTAATTTATTTATCATTAATTTGCTGTAAAAAAATAGCCGCCTTCACAATAATATGTAAAGACGGCACGAGATGATTTGTTAATTTTTAATAAGCTCCTAAATAAAAACTACCCGATTGGTTTTTAAGTTTTGCACCTTTAGTTACTTGTTTGGTTTTGTAGTTAATTACATATAAGTTTCCATCAACTCCATTTGGTGTCATTGGTATATAGACATTCTCTCCAGCAAAACCAATATTTTGAAACTGACCAAAAGTGCCTGTAATGGCTGTTACACCTGTTGCAACATTTGCCGATCTGCCAGAGTAACCGATATCGTTTTGGTTGTCTGTGGTTAATTTTGTTGCCGTTTTTGCATTTAAGTCTATTAAAGAGATGAAACCACCGTTAACATTGCTTTCGTTATATAAAACAATGCCAACGCCATCTTTTAGGTATCTCCAAGCTCTAATGGTAACTGCATTTGTGGTGTTTAATGCTGTTTTTAAATCGAAATTATAGTTATCATATTCATTTGTAGCACTACTAATCCTTAAAATCTGTGAACCTGAAGTAGCCGTTGCCTGATAAACATTTCCATCAGTGCCTACGTATTGTGTCATTGTGCGGTACGAGTGATTGTTAATTTTACTAATATTTGGATCAACATAAATCAGTTTAGGATTGGTTAATGATGGATAATCAACCACTAAAGTCGCTGTACCTAATTCTCTTGTTGCTGTGCTCCAAGTCTGTGTACCTGTATTATTAACAGTAGATTTTCTAGTAGGGTCTGTTCTGGTCAAGTTACATCCAATGTAAATTTTAGTTTTTGCTTTGTTTAGTATAGGCACATCAATACGTCCAATTTGGTAACCAGCTTTAGTTTGTGCAGCTGTAAAAGGAATTACAAATTCTGTTTGACGTGTAATTTTTGGATCATCTAAATTAAGAACAGCAATTTTCGCTGTGCTTTTTACATCTATAAAATCTGCTCCAGCACCCACGCCAGAAGCCTGGATTTCTGACGAGGCATAAACCCCTACTCCTATTCCTTCGGCTGCAACTACCCAACGTGGTGCAGTACCTAAAATTGGCTCAGTGTTCACTTCTTCGCGAGTATCTACAAAGTTTTTAGCACCTTCTACTTTGTATTTGTTAAAAATACCACCATCATTACCCGTATATTGAATGTTATACAAAAAATTGCCATTTACCGAACCCTGCACACGAGCTGTACGTTGAGATCTTAATCCGTAACCATTTGCAAAAGCATTCACCTCAAAATTTGGATTTATAGCTTGCTCTAGTGTAACAGCGTAAGCCATTGTACCGCCATTCCCTGCTGTACCTTCAGCATCTGGAAAAGCTGCAGTTAAGGTAATATATTTTCTACTCATGTCATCTGCGCCAGATAATTCTGGTGCTGTAGCATCATTATTTTTTTTACAAGCGTTAAATAAACTCATGGTTACCATTGAACCAACGATCACTTTTGTAAGTAAACTAGTTTTCATATTGTTATCTTTTTAAATTATTAATTGTGAAGTTTAATTTGAAATAAAAGGCTCTACCTGGTTTTTGTACCCCGAAGTTGTCGTACAACTCGGCATTTAAAATATTTTTACAATCTAAACTGGCTACCAATTTCCCGCTAGGAAAACGGTAACTCGCACCTAAATCGTGGGCAAACTGCGTTGGAGTGGTAAACCATTCAGATTCTATCCAAATGGTACTGAATGCACCAACATAACCTGCATTGTAGTAGGCATTTAATACCGAACGTTTCTGAAACACATCATTAAAGCGGTACTGTACGTTTGCATTCACCGTAAAAAATGGTTCGTTTGGCACCTGTCGGTTATATAAAGTATTCGGATTTCCTCTTTCATCTTGCTCTAATTTAAACAGCGTATTAAATTTCGAAAAATTGAGCATGGCATTTAACCGGTTATTATAGATGTAGTTGATCTCTGCCTCAAAGCCTAAAGATTGTGTTTTGGCCAAGTTTACAAATTGCGTAACCTGAATATCTTCTACCTGATTTTCTCTACCTTCAATTACTGGATCTAAACGTGTTTGCAATACAATTTTATCGTATCCATTTCTCCAAAATCCGTTGGCATATAATGATATTTTATGTTCATTTGAACTTGAAAAACCATATCGAGCACCCAAATTATAATTGACGGCCAGTTCTGGTAAAATATCAGGATTAGCTAACAAATTGTTTTCTGGTTCACCGTAAATGTGCCTGTCTGTTGGCATGATGAACGATTTCTCGGCCGAAAAAATCAAATAGCCATTATTTATTGCCTGGTAAGACAATGTTCCTCCAAAACCTTTATTGTTTCGTTTTACACTGTTATTCTCATAAATTAAAGCTCCGTCTCTTTCTGCTATCGGAATTTGTTGATCGGTTTGATAAATGGCATATTTTCCGAAAATGTTGGTTTTTAGCTTTCCTTTTAATAAATCAGCCTCGTAATTCATTGCGAAAATATTGGTAGTTAAATCGTTTTGGGTTATCCATTTACTTCTTTCTGGAACGAGCAAATCTTGATCTTCTCGATTTGATTTTTCGAACTTGTGATTTAAGGAAACTCGATGTCCTGAGAAGATATTGTATGACAGGTTTGAACGAACATTGGTGATAGTTCTATCGATATTTGTCATTACCGCATCGCCTTGTTGCCCTTGTCCAGGTGTATAACCATACGTTTCTGGCGGACCTTCAGCATTTTTAACCAATAATGTTCCATCCCAATTGTAGCGTAAACTAACGGTATCTTGTAAATAGGTACTTCGCTGACTATGAACCGCATTTACGTTCAACGCTAAACCATCAATCAACAAATCTTTTTTTGCATAATTTAAGCTAAACACATTGGCTTGGTATTCGTTAAATCGGCCAAAATAGGGTTTAGTCATAGTTATCCCATGGGGGATTTCTTTGTATGAATCTGAAACATTGTAGCCGATGAAAAACTGATCTGCCCATTTCACATCGGTATAACCAACTTCAAAACGACCACCAATGGTTTCAAACTTATCGTTTGGTCGGCGAGTACGGTAATTTCTAATAATTCTTCCTCCTGGCAAGGTATACTTAGAAAATTTGCCCCACATTTCGTAGTTATTATCCGAATGACTGTAAAAGCCTGAAATTCTGGTCGTAAATCCGTTTTTTTGGTTGCGATACAAGCCGCCCACATCTGCACGGTAGGTGTTAAATGAACCATAAGAAACTGCCGCATTAATGTTGTTAGCTGATGCATCTTTTTTCATGATTACATTAATGGCGCCACCAACGTAATTGCCACTTAGGTGCGATGGTAAAACACCTTTGTAAACCTCAATACGTTCAATCATTGC
Organism: Pedobacter sp. GW456-11-11-14-TSB4; assembly: GCF_059424425.1. Lineage (NCBI taxonomy): Bacteria > Pseudomonadati > Bacteroidota > Sphingobacteriia > Sphingobacteriales > Sphingobacteriaceae > Pedobacter > Pedobacter sp. GW456-11-11-14-TSB4. The sequence goes on along the minus strand of NZ_JBWKZK010000002.1, from coordinate 466,635 downwards.
TGGCGGAATGTTATTTAAATTAAATGAGGAGCCATAAGTAGAAATTTCAATTCCATCTAAAAACAAACCGATGGTACTACCAGTCATTCCGTTTAAATTGTACTCAATTGGCGATCCTTCACCACCATTTTGCCTAACTCGGACGCCAACAGCTCTATCTAACAATTCATTGGTTGTTAAATTTCTTAGTGATGCTTCCTTAGTTTCGATAATGGACACAGCAAAGCCTGATGTCTCAATTTCTTTTTTTACGGTTTTTTGAACTATAGCTACCTCTTTTAAATTTTGTTCATTAGCCGATACCAATTTAATCAGATGTTGTAATTCTGGCTGCTTAAGCTGAATATCAAAACTGTATGGTTTAAATTGAATTGAGGTAACAGTTATTGCATAAGTTCCAAATGGTAAGTTCTTAAATTCATAATTCCCATTTTGGTCAGTTGACAAACCTCTTTGTAATGATTTAATTTGAACAGCAATTCCTTCTACAGCATTACCATATTGATCTTTTACAGTACCGAATATTTTTCCCGTCTGCGCTTTTACTGTAATACTTAAAAGAATGGATACAACAAGGATTAAAAGGTATTTCATGTGTGTTTTGTAATATTTTAGTATCTTCTTTAGAAATAGTCTAAATAATAATAACTTCGCTGCAAAGATATATACCACACATGACGCCTAAGGGAGAAGAACTAACGCAAGAGGGAGAAATTCCTTTAATTTTTGGACTTAAAAGGAAGATTACGCAAGGTTTTTCGGCACAGGGTGAAATTTTGGAAAATCCAAATTTGATTTCTGGAAGCTTTAAAATGGTTTTTGTTTTAAAGGGAACTCTGAAATTTTATGGTTCGCTTAGCAAAAAGCCGTTAGGTTTATTAACCGAGCAACAGCATAATCTTATTTTAATTGGAGATGAGATCAAATGGAAAGCTGATGAAGCAACTCATGAACTCATTTGCCTGGAAATAGAACATTCTTTTTTAGAGCGATATTTACCAGCTGATCATGCGGGTTTAATAAACCTCAAGAAAGGATTTGATAAAAATCAATTTGGGCTGTTTTCTACCCAAAATCTACCTATCAATCCTGAAATACTAACAATACTTAACAATTTAAAAACAGCTACACATACCGGCTTTTGTGAACGCCTTTTTTTAGAGGCTAAAGTACTGGAATTGTTGATGTTCCAATCTTCGCAATTTGAGCAAATAAGTGAAAATACCGACTTAAGGCAACTCAAGACAGAAGAAATGAATAGGATGTTAGCTGCAAAAGAGATTTTGATTAAACATATTGATAATCCATTTTCACTACGTGATCTAGCACATATGGTTGGCACTAATGAGTTTAATTTGAAGCGGAATTTTAAAATTGCTTTTGGTACTACAGTTTACGGTTATCTTAATCAATATAAAATGGAAATGGCAAAAACCATGTTGTTGGCAAAGGATATTACCATTGCAGAAATCGCCAATAAAATGGGTTATACCTATCCTACTCACTTCAGCAATGCGTTTAAAAAATACTTTGGTTATTTGCCTAATAAACTAAAATCAAACAAGCTTTCGGTATTTATTTTGGCTTTTGATTTTTCATGGTTTGGAGAATTTTTAATGCTAGTTTAAGGTTTGGATTACCATCGTTACTTAACGGAGATCTGCTATGTGTTCTGTGTGCTACAGACCACTGATTGTTAAACTCTTTGCGTCATCCCGACGCAGGTGGGGATCTTAATGCGGTAGCAAAACTTAAATAAAACCTATCATAGCATTACGATGCCCAGTCAAGCTGAGCATGACGAACTCCACTTGTTAAGCGTCATCCCCACGCAGGTGGGGATCCTAATGCGGTAGCAAAACTTAAATAAAACCTTCATAGCATTACGATGCCCAGTCAAGCTGAGCATGACGATTTATACTTCTTAAGCGTCATCCCAACGCAGGTGGGGATCTTAATGCAGAAAAAAAATTTAAAAATCTCTATCATAGCATTACGATGCCCAGTCAAGCTGAGCATGACGGTTTGTTATACTTTATGCGTCATCCCCACGCAGGTGGGGATCCTAATGCGACAGCTGAACTTTAAAAATCTCCTTTCAGAGCATCACAATGCACACTTGAACTGAGCAAGAAACGAAACCAAAAAATCAATCCCTATCCTCAATTAAAATCCCTTTGTAACTAGGATATTTTTTTAAAAGCTTTAACCCATCTTTCTTACCCATAACCATAATTGATGTACTTAAAGCATTGGCAAACTCTGCACTCGGGCCAGTAACCGTAACACTAATTAATCCAGTAGCTGGGTAACCTGTTTTTGGATTAATAATATGTGAATACCTGATATCATCAATTTCGGCGAACTTTTCATAACTACCAGAAGTAACCACTGCGTTTTCTTGCAATTGAATTTTCTTATAAATTTTATTTCTTCTAAAAGGATTAGTGATGCCTACTATCCAAGGTTTTCCATTTGGTTGTTTGCCCCATGCTGCAAGATCTCCAGAGGCATTTACAATTCCGCCAGTTACACCTTTAGCCAATAGCAATTTTTTACCTTGGTCGGCGGCATAACCTTTGCCAATAGACCCGAAACCAATTTTCATACCTTTTTTGGCTAGAAAAATGGTGCAATTGACACTATCTAAAATAATATGCTGGTAACCAACATTTTCAATAGATTTTTTGATAGCTTCTTCACTAGGTAGCGCATCCATCGAACCATCAAATTTCCACATTTTATCTAATGCAGCAATGCTGATGTCAAATGCGCAGTTGGTCATTTTAGCATAATCAACTGCTCTTTTGGTTAAATTAAATACTTCTCGATCTACTTTTACAGCTTTAATTCCTGCATTTTGGTTAACCTGAGAAATCTGTGTTTCTGGTCTCCATTCAGAAATTAAATTCTCGATGCGCTCAATTTCTCTAATTACTTCTGCGATATGATTTTTAGCCATAGTGCTATCTTCATCCACCACTGTGAAATTAAAAACAGAGCCCATTAAGGTAGTTTGTTTTTTTAAAAGCACTTGAGCTTTATTTTCTTGCGCAACAAAAAACAAAGCTATAATGATGATTAAAGAATATCTTAACTGCAATTTTTTAGAAAAATTCATCAATAACAATCGCTAAGTATTTGTTTATTTTCTTTATACAAGCTTAATGGCTTGCCGTTCATTTCTAAAGTCAAATTTTCTAAAACTTGCTCTACATCTTTTTGCATTTCAAGCGAGCCACAAATCATAATCACTCCTCCCTTTTCTAAAACGTTTACAATTTTAACAGCATCATTTTTTATTAAATCCATTACATATTGCGAGTTTTCTTCTCTAGAGTAAGCAATATCAAAACTATTTAACTTACCTAATTTAATTTCCGCCGATGCGAAATCTTTATAATTTTCGATAAGCACATTTTGGTGGCGAAAACCTGCATATAAATGAACTGGGGTTTGTTTTTTATTCTCCAAAATCATTCCTAAAAACGGTGCAATACCTGTCCCATTGGCAACCATAACCACAACTTTGGCTTTTTTAGGGAAGTGAAAATTTGGATTAAGCATTACTCTACATTTCAACTCCTCTCCTTCATTCAATTTATAAAGATAACTTGAGCCGAAACCATCTTCGTATAATTTTACAATGAGTTGTATTTTTCCATTTACCTGCGCAATAGAATAAAATCTTTCTCTATGGTCTGCAGCCGGATATATCGCTAACAAATCGCCAGATCTAAATTTTATTTTTTTTAAAGGCTGAAGGATGATTTTAAAAGTAGCATTATCCTCACTTACCAATGTTTTGGCAATAACCTTAAACTGAGATAAATTAGGTACTTTTTCGTTGTAAACTGCCGGCGAGGTTGCTAAAGCAATCATTGATTTTTCACTCCAATTTTTCACCCATTTGGTAAATTCCTCAGTTGATTTATCGTTAACTAAGTAAATTGGTAAAAACCGTCTTGCCCAGGTTTGCTTGCTCATTAAATCATCCAATTCGATGGCATAGGCACAATAATCTGGATAGGCTCTTGAACCAAAACCAATTACAACATAATCTATTTCTTGTTGCTGAGGATATTTTTGCAATAAACTTTGAAACTGAGAAGCATTAGTAGGCGCCGTACCCAACCCATAAGTCGAGCTAAAAATTAGCAGCTTTTCTGCTTTTGGGTATGTTCGATATTGATTGAGTTCCGCCAAAAACGATTTTTTCCCATCTGCCAGTAATTGTTGATGGATCTGATTGGCAAAAAACAATGTACTTCCATTTTCTGAGCCTACTAAAATTACAACTTCAGCTTGATCTGCCTTAAATTTATTTTTAATTTTTGTACGTGTTCTTTTGTAGGTAATTACAAAACCTGTATAAATAAAAAACACAATATTTAACGAGGCCAAACCTAAAATGATAGCCAAAAGTACGCTTGTTCTACCTGTATGCCAATCTAAACTCAGTTTTTCTAGCAAAGCTGAATAAGGATATTTTGTAGAAGCAACCACCTGACCATTAATCTGGTTCACAGTAATTTCTCTATCTCGTAATTTTAAGATAAAAAATTCTTCAGGTTCATCTGCTATAAAAGGAAATTCTATCTTTTCTACAGCTGCCAATGGCGTTGTTTTGAAAATGGGAAATGCTGCTTCGTCTATTTTAGCCGCGTTACCATCTTTTTTGTGCTGTACTTTATCAACTTCGGCTTTCGGAATTAAATCCATCCTTACCATAAAAAGATAAGTACCTGTTAAAGCGATGATAATAATGGGTATCAAAAATATCCTGCCGGTGATAACATGAAAATATTGCGCAAAAAAATCGCGGTTAATTTTTGCAAAAAAATGTTTAATTCCTTGCTGCCTTTTTACGATTAATACCAAACCACTGATGGTAATGAGCAGCAATAAAAATGAAGCGATGCCAATGATAATTCTGCCAGTTTCTTTTAAAAACAGTGATCGGTGTAAAGCGGTTGTCCATTGGATAAATTGGCTTTTGGTTTTTACCTTGCCTAAAATTTTCCCATTGGTTGGGTCGATGTATGCTTTTACCGCCTCACCATTTTGGTCAAATGCATCTATGCTTACAAACTGATTATGGTCTACCGTAAGTTCGGTAATTTCTGGATAAACCTTTCGCAGTTCTGGTACAACCTGCGAAAGATTTAGGTCATTAAAATTTGATACGGTATACGATGGTACTTTCTCATTAACAGCATCAAAAGCTAAAATAACTCCAGTTACAGCAAGTATGAATACAAAAAGCGATGAAATTAAAGCTAATGCTAAATGGGAATACCTCCAGATAGATACTGTCATCCCTATCTTATTGCACTTTGTTTAATTTAACCATTTTAATGTATCCTTTACCTTTAGCCATTTCGGTAATACCAGCTGTCGTTAAAGGAATTTCTACATCCGTAACATGATATTTTTGCTCTTCAACTGCCGATTCGAAACGCAATTTGTATCCTTTGTTCATTTTGGCATTATCAATTTCTAAGGTTTTGATGGCTCTATCTCCACCGCCAATAGATGCACCAGTAACGGCGCTTAATTTTTCTTTGGCCTTAGTTTGATATTTGTACCAATCTTTTAACGTATTGTACCACTGCTTATCAGTTCCTAAAACAGCTAAGGTTTTTTCGTAAGCTCCTGCAGGGTTAACCAATGAAACTACAACATAAGCAGCTTCACCTTCGTAACTTACCATTTGAATGAGGCATTTGTATTTACTCGTTTGTGCAAAAACATCAGCTTTGCTAAAACCTAAAATAACAAAAAGTAAGATTATAAATTTGATATTGAATTTCATGTTGGTTATTTTAAAAAGTCTACAGATACTTTATTTTTAGCTAAAAACTCATTTTCTTTTGCTAAAGCATAAGCAGTTTCTTCAAACTCTGTTTTCAAATCTTTTTTAGCGCCTAAAGCAATTAACGCTTTTAAAATTGTATCATCTTTAGCAATTAGTGCTGCTTTGTGTAAAGCTGTTGCACCTTCACTATCTTGGGCATTGATATTTGCACCAAGCTCATTTGCTTTTCTAACAAGTGCTAAATTTTCTTTGGCTACGGCTAAATGAAATAAAGTGTTTCCATTTTTTTGAGGAGCAGCCACATCTAAACCAGCCGTTTTTAATACCGCTAATTTGTCACCAAAATCATTGCCTTGAGCATTTTCTCTGTAACCATTAAACCAGAAATAAGCTAAATTATTTCCGTCTTTGTTAGTTATTTTAACGTCAGCACCATTTTTAACCAATAGGGCAACAATTTCTGCTGAACCTGTAGCTACAGCTTGAGTTAATGCGCTTTCGCCCTTTTCATTTACTGAGTTTACGTTTTTAGCTTTTGCTAAAAGTGTTGCTACCAATTGAGCATCTTTTCCGCCAGAGGCAAGCATCAGTGCAGTATTTCCTTCATTATCAGCTTTAGCTACATCTACACCTTTCTCTAAAAAGTAATTGATCACTTCTGTATTTGGGCGACGAACAACTGCATGTAAAAGTGTGGTACCTTCTGGACTGATTACTTTTGGATCTAATTTTAAAGTTTCTACTAAATATTGAAAAGTAGCCAATCCATTGCTGCCCTGTCTAGAACCTTGAGTGGCAAAAAACAATGCCTGGTTAGTTGGTTTAACACCTTTAGCAATTAATTTTTCCATTAATTCTTTATTGCCCAATTTAGCCGCATAATCTGCAACGGTTCTTCCATATTCATCTTTATCATTAATAGATAAACCTTTAGCAGCAAAATAATCAGTTACGCTTAAATCCTGATCAGTTGCAACTGCCATCATCATTAATGTTGTACCGTTTTTAAATTTTTGTTTAGGGTTGATGCCTTTTTTAATAAGCTCATCGTAAACTGCTGTATTTTTATTTCCGGTTGATGCAGCATAAGCTATAATCACATCGCCATGGCTATCCTGATAATTCACATCAGCTCCTTTGGCAATTAAATATTGTACCAATTCTACATTTCCAGCAGATGCTGCCCAGTGTAAATAACTACGACTATGGTGCGTTTTTTTAGTTACGCTATTTCCTTCTTGCTCTACTAAAAACTTAACTACATCATTCCCTACTCTATTATTTATAGCCATCGTAACTGGGTCAAATGAACCAGCATTGGCTTGCGAAGGACTATTTCCCTTTGCAATTTCTGCCTTAACTGCAGCCAAATCTGGCTTTGTTTTCCAAAAATCGGCACTTAACAACGTGTTGGTTTGTGCATTTGCATAAACACCGGTTAATACCAGTGCAACAAGAAGGATCTTTTTCATCTTTATTTAAACTAATTCTAAATTGTGATGCGAAGATATAAAAATCTATTTGTTTACAAAAAATCAGCACTGAAATTTCTGTGTAAAAATTTATATGATGAAAAAATACCGATGTTCTTAGTCTGAAAATTTAATAATGGCGTTCGTAATTTTTAATTCCGCGGATATTATCCTACACAAATTCGTATCATTGCGCTACCAAATTTAAATGTTAAAAAACAGGCATATCCTTCCTATTATTGTAATTGCGCAATTTTTTTGTACCTCAATTTGGTTTGCAGGTAACGCGATAATTGGTAGCATATTGCCAAATGAAAGTGCACAAAACATAAGTCACGTTTTATCTGCTGTGCAGTTTGGTTTTATCAGCGGTACATTAATTTTCGCTTTGTTATCGGTAAGTGATCGTTTTTCTCCATCAAAAATATTTTTGGCAAGTGCTATAATCGCTGCAATTTTTAATGTTGGCGTGGTGTATGCCAAAGGCGATTTAACAACTATACTTTTGTTAAGGTTTTTAGCTGGTTTTTTCTTAGCTGGTATTTATCCTATCGGGATGAAAATTGTTGCAGACCATTACATAGATGGTTTAGGCAGTGCTTTAGGATTTTTAGTTGGCGCATTGGTGTTGGGTACGGCCTTACCTCATTTGCTTAAAGGCATTTCACTAAACCTTTCCTATCACTTAATATTAACCATTACTTCTGCAATGGCTTTAACTGGCGGATGTTTGGTCGGATTTATAGTACCCGTTGGACCCTACCGAATTCAAAGTAATTTTGATGCATCAGCTTTGCTTAAAATTTTTAAGCAGAAAGAATTCAGCTCAGTTGCGATAGGATATTTTGGGCACTGCTGGGAACTTTATGCATTTTGGGCTTTTGTGCCACAAATATTAATTCAGTACATTAAAATAAATAATCTGCATCATTTTAATACTTCGCTTCTGGCTTTTATCATTATCGCCTCTGGCAGTTTGGCTTGCTTTATTAGCGGAAACCTGTCTAAAAAATTAGGTGTAACAAAATTAGCCACCCTAATTCTTTTACTTTCATGCTGCTGCTGTTTATTGTCTCCTTTGCTTTTTCAAATTACCAATTTTTGGATTGTAGTTAGCATTTTAGTGATTTGGGGAATGCTCGTAGTTGCAGATTCTCCTTTATTTTCTACCTTAATGGCACAAAATGCACCTAACGGATTAAAAGGAACTGCTTTAACTATTGCCAATTGCATTGGCTTTTCAGTAACTATTATCAGCATTCAGTTTCTTGGATTATTAATTGAGCATATTAATCAATCTTTTGTATTCGTGTTTCTAGCTATTGGCCCAATCATCGGATTAATATCATTAACGCGTAGAAGATTTTCATAAAACGAAATATTTTATAAAAACCACCCCACTCGCCGCCGCGGGCAAGCCTACAAAGAAGGGGAATCGAACACCATTGTATTAAATTGATTCTTTTAGGTGTTTTACATCGATAAAATAAAATCCGCTTTGCGTCATTTCAATAAAAAACAGTGAACTAAAACCTTGAGTTTTAAAAAAAAATCTCAAATTCAAACAATTGCCAATCTGTTGCGTTATAGGCAAATCCATTTCATATTTAAACGCAATTGAACGCTAACACATCACCTGCTTTGGGCAAAGGTTTTAATACCTTAAAAACCCTAATAATTCTAGGTTTAGGACTACTTTTTGTAGTTGGAAGCTACTTTGGCTATCAACTAAATCAGCTTTCTGAACGCCAACAAAAATTAAAAGAAGATTATGCGAACATGAACAATATCATGCTTGGCTTATTTTCTATTGAGCAATGGCATGATAAAATTGAAAGAATTATCAATTACCAAAGTAACAATTTAGACATTACCCCAGCTCAGAAAAAAGCGCTGCAAAAAGAAATTGAGCAGGTTATTTTGGCTTTAATTAACAGAGCGGAAGCATTGGTAACTAAACCCGAGAAAAAATCGGTTAGAGGTAAATTGGTAAAATTTGCAGTCAAAAATTTTGTAGAGATTGACACCTTCAAAAAACAAGTTCCGAGCCTTGCAAAAGCAATGATGGATAAGGTTGATAATCCGCAAACTAAAAAACAACTGAGCAAAATTGGTTTGCAAAAGTTGGAAGAAATGGAAGATACTGAATTTATTGACAGCACATTAAAAGCTAATGCATTTAGAATTGCAAAGGTTTATCGAGTTTATAAAGTTGATAACAGAGCAGATTTTAACCGAAAAATTCAGAAGGAACTTAAAACGATCCAAAACCTTACCTACACTTACAGTATTATAATCTTATGCGGTATTATTGTAATTTTACTTGCATGGTGGACATTCAGAAAGCGTAAGGACTTACATGCCAGCTTATTCATCATGTCGCTTTTATTTGCCTTTATGTTATTGGGAGTTGGTTTAACCGCTTCAATGATTGAGGTTGATGCACGTATAAATACTTTAGAGTTTACTTTATTAGGCCAACAAATTGAGTTTAATGATCAGGTGTTGTTTTTTCAGAGCAAGAGTATTTTAGATGTTGTTTTGGTTTTAATTAGCGGCTCTGGTATCGACTCTATTGCTGTTGGTGTGTTAATTCTAGTTTTCAGTATTTTATTTCCGGTGATGAAACTAAGCTCAACAGGTATACATTTATTAGGTAAAAAGAGCTTGGCAGAAAATAAAGTGATTAAATATTTCGCCTTTCAATCTGGCAAATGGAGTATGGCCGACGTGGTGGTGATTGCAATCTTAATGGCATATATCGGGTTAAATGGTTTATTAGAAGACCAATTAAAAAAATTAGACATTCCTGCCGATACGCTAACGCTAATTTCAACGCATAATACTGCTTTACAGCCAGGTTACATCATTTTTATTGCATTCGTACTTTTTGGTTTGGTACTTTCTACCATTTTAAAGTTTATCACTCCTCACGATTCGCACTAAAAATATAATTAAACAAATCTCTATTTAAAAATATATCCTAACGTGGAAACCAATCAATCATCTTCAACTACACAAAAGCCTAAATATGCAAGCTTAGCAAATATTTTACTCCTTCTGGGGTTAGGTATATTGTTAGTTGTACAAGGATATTTTGCTTATCGTTTACATGAGCAATCTAAAGAACAGCAACAGCTTAAAGAAGATTATGCCATGTTTAACAACATCAGTTTTGGCCTTTTTTCGGTTGATTTATGGAGCGATAAAATTTCTTCAGTTGTTTCTGGTAAGATAAAAGGTTTTGAAGTTACCGCCGAGCAAAAACGTGAAATACGTAAACAGGTAGAAACCCAAATGCACACCATGGTAAATGAGGTGGTTAGGCAGTTTAACAAAAAACAAAAAGGTATAGGCAACAAATTAAAGAAGTTTGCCTTTAAACAATTTGTTGATCCGAAAGAATTACATGCCGAAGTGCCAGGCTTTGCCAAAACCATTGTAGACAGGCTATTAAGTAAAAAAGCTACCAATAAACTTAAAGATATTGCCAATACTAAGTTTGAAGAATTGGCCGATCAAACGTATGACAGTACCGGTATTGCTATTGCAAAGCTTACCAAACACATGTATACCAAGTACAAGGTAGACAATCCAGCTTCGTTAAATATAAAAATTGAGCGAAAAGTAGAGGAAATTCGCAAAGTGAATTACAACTATGCCTATGCATTACTTTTTACTTTGGTGATCGTAATTGTAATATGGGCAAGTTTAAGAAAAAAGAAACATTTGCAAACTAGCTTATTTGTAATGTCTCTTCTATTTGCTTTGCTTTTACTATTTGTAGGTGTAACTGTACCTATTATTGAGGTTGATGCTAGATTAAGTTCATTGAACTTTTTAATGATGGGAGAAAAAGTAGCTTTTGATAATCAGGTGTTATTTTACCAGAGTAAAAGCATACTTGATATTGCCATCGTTTTGTTGCAACAACCAAAGCCAGATTCAATAACTGTAGGTGTGATTATCATTCTATTTGTAATCATTTTACCTATACTAAGAATTACCTCAAGAGGAATACATTTATTGTGTAAACCATTAATTGCAGAAAACAAAGTGACCAGATATTTAGCTTTCGAATCAGCAAAATGGGATATGGCTGATGTAATGGTTGTTGGTATTTTAATGACTTACATTGGTTTAAACGGCATATTGAAAAGTCAGTTGACTGACCTAAATATTAAAAATGAATTTTTAACTACATCAACGGTGAATTATACTTCCTTACAGCCAGGTTACATTTTATTTGTAGGTTATGTGGTTTTTGCAATTATGCTGTCGTACATGCTGAAGCGATTAACTTGTAGCACAAAGTAAGATTTGTTATTTCGAGAAACAACTCGTCGCGATTTGTATGGAGGAAACCTATTATTTTTTATCGAACATAGAGATCCTTCGCTTCACTCTGGATGACAAGCGATTTAACATCATCGTAAATTATATTGATTTTTATGAGGTGAATTAATCCCTAAATCCTTCCATACATCCATGTTTGTGTAGAGAGAAAATCAGTTGCTTCAGCTTTAGGCCAGTTTTCCATCATCCACTCCCAATTATTTTCGGTTGTACCAGGTACATTCATTCTCGAAACAGCTGCTAAACCTAACAGGTCCTGCATTTGAATAATGGCAATTTTTGCAGTAGTAGCCAATAAAAATTTAATCATCAGCCTGTTAACATTTTCCTCAGTAATGTCTTGACCTAAATAGGCTGTAAGTCTCTTTTTATCTCCTTCTGCTAAATCTTCATCAAACCAACCTTTTATGGTGTTGTTATCATGTGTACCAACGTAAACCACAAAATTATCACTAGTAAATTGATGAGCTTGGTGTAATGCATAAGGCATATCTGCACCAAAAGCAAACTGAAAAACTTTCATTCCGGCTAACCCAAACTCATCTCGTAAAGCAATTGGCCCTTCCATGTCCCCACCTAAATCTTCCACTAAAAATTTTGATCGCCCAAATTCATTACAAATGCTAGTTAAAAACCCAGCACCCGGACCATTGATCCATTTCCCGTCCTTTGCACTTTTTGAATTTGAAGGAACTTCCCAATAACTATGGATTGCCCTAAAATGATCAATTCTCAGTAAATCGAATAGCTCCATGTTTTTTGCAATTCGCTGTTTCCACCAATGGTAAACTTCTACTTCACTTTCATTCCAGTTAAAAATTGGCATTCCCCATAACTGCCCATCCTCACTTAGCATATCGGGTGGTACGCCTGCAACTACAGTCATTTCCAAATTTTCATCAAGCTTAAATAATTGCGGATTAGCCCAAACATCAGCAGAATCAAAGCCAACGTAGAACGGAAGATCACCGATAAACTTTATTCCTAAATTATTGGCGTAAGCTCTTAATTCTTTCCATTGTTCTTCAAAAATAAATTGTTGCCATTTAATTTCTTCAAGTTCAGCTTGCTTATCAATAGCATATTTTTTTAATATACCTTGATCTCTGGTTTTAAAATCTTTATCCCATTGGTTCCATGGCAGCTGATTGTATTTTTGTTTTAGCGATTGATAAATGGCAAAATCATCGAGCCAAGATTTATTTTGAGCGCAAAACGATTGATATTCAATCGATAAACCACCATCATTTAACTCGTAATTTTTGTAAGCTTTATGCAATAGCTCTGCTTTATGCTGCTCGGCAATTTTGTAATCCACTTTGTGAGTAGATGAAACAATTGCATTCCCTAAATCTTGCTCCGCTAACCATCCTTTTTTAAACAACCAATGCAAGTCAATCAATAAAGTGTTACCCGCCATTGCAGAAGTTGCGCTATAGGGAGAATAAAATTGATTAGCTGTAACAGGATTTAATGGCAACAATTGCCAATATTTTTGTCGACTTTCATTTAAAAAATCTACAAACCCATAAGCTTCTTTACCCATATCGCCTATTCCTGTTTTGCTTGGCAGTGAGAAAATTGGCATCAATATTCCACTTCCTCTTTGGTTATTTGAAGCGCCAGATTCTATTATTGCCAATGGCAAATTGCCAAATAAAGACGATACAACAATTTGAGATGGAGATGAAAACTGAACATCCTTAGTTTCAATTAAGCAATTTTTCCATCCTAAACCTGTTTCTTTAGGCAAAACGATGGCTGTGTCTTTCCAATCGAAGTTATTTAACTTTTCTACCTCACCATTACAGATTGAAGCCATGCCCAAACCAGCGGCAAAAATTAGCCATTTATCTTTAAGTCTTTTTGCATAGGCAATTATATTTTCACTGTAAACACCTTCAGTTTTTAAAGGAATATATTCGCCTTGCTCAAATAATAATTTGTTTGCTGTTCTTAATTGCAGCAATTGTGTAATGAGCCAAAGTTTAATTTTGCCAGATTTACGTTCGTCCCAAAGTTCAGCTAAATCAACTCTATTTTGCAGCTCGTTAAGGTATTGCTGCCTTTTTTGGTAATCAACTGGTCGGCGGTTATCCGGATCAACTAAACTAAAATCAAAAAGCTCGGTACCTTGATAAATGTCTGGAACACCGGGACATGTAATTTTTAGCAACTGCTGTACAAGTGAATTTACAACAGCAAAAGGTTCAATTTTATGGATAAAATCTTTAAGTAATTGATTGCTTTCATGATTTTCATCAAGCATGGCTAAGGTAAAATCTCTAGCTTGCTGTTCGTAATCTTCAGCGGGATCATCCCAACTCGTTCGTTTTTTAGATTCCCTTAATGCCTTTTCTACAAAACCTGATAATCGATTTTCAAGATCTTCATCATCTCCGGTTTCCATCACGCCAACCATCGCCTGAAACAATAAAAAAGCATCATTTGGATGAATTTTAAAGGATTGATTTGCCAATAAATGCTCACTCAACTGGCTAACTAACTCATTGAACTCACTCGGCAAATCAGATAATACATTTAATCTTGCCCTGGTATCTTCTCCCCTTTTGGTATCATGCGTAGCAGAAGCATTTAAACTCAGTGGCAATTTTGCTTGTCGCTCAATCATTTCCTTATGAAAATCAGCTATGCTAATTCCAAACGCTTCAGGCGCATCACCAACTTCATTATGTGCTGCAAAACGATTGTAGGTATACATTAACGTATCTTCTATGCCTTTTGCCATTAATGGGCCACTAAATTGCATGCATCTTTTAAAAAAAGTTACCGCATCGGCGGATTTGGAACTATTGCTTTTTAACAAATTAAACGCTTCGAGTAATAGCTTCCCTGCTTGTTCGGTATTTCGATTGGCAATAACTTGAATAATAATTTCCGATAAAATATTAAAATCATATTCCTCAATTGGAGCTGTATTGATGTAAAAGCGATAAACCGGGCAGCGGATTAAAAATTCTGCAATTGCATTTTTTAATTCATCCTCATTAAGCTTTAGCAAATCTTGTTGATTAACTAGTTGTAGCTTTTTAAAGAGCTCAACCAAATGAGCTAACTCCCCGAGCATGTGACCATACAAAATTTCTTCTTTCTTTTCGTAAGCCAATTGCTTAACATCTATTTCTTTGCCAATTTGTTCGTGGTAAATTGTATCAAACTCACTTTCATTTTTCTGTGTTGTAAGTAGGTTGTTTGCTAAGGATAAAAATTCATATCCTGTTGTACCCTGTATGGGCCAATGACTTTCAAATACTTCTTCTTTTTCTAAAATTTTTTCAACAACAATGTAAACCTCCTCACCAACTAAATCTCTTAATCTTTTTAAGTAGGTTTCCGGATCGGCCAAGCCATCAACATGGTCAATTCTTAAACCATTGAAAATGCCTTTTTGAACCAATTTATTAATGTAAGAATGATAAGTTTCAAAGACCTTTTCATCATCCATGTTAATGCAAATTAAGGAGTTAACGGTAAAGAACCTCCTGTAATTAATTTGATTTGAAGTTTCATTATGGCAACACAAACGATAATATTGCAAACCTAAAACCTGCTGTAAAAATTGACGGTTTGTACTTAGTTGCTCAAGTTTAGAATCCAATTTATCGCCATTCGTTTCATCTAAAGCATCAAAAATTAAATCTTTTCCATTTTGGTTTATCGGCCAAAGTTGCCCTTGGTAATCTAAATGCAATTGATCATCCACATTGTGTAATCTCAATTTATTTTCACGCAAAGCGGATGATAGTTCTTCACCCAAAAAAGGAACCATGAGCCTTTGATCGTGAAGGTTATTTACAAAACAAATATCAAAGAAATGATAGAATGCAGAGCCTTCACCTTTTTCTAACACATCCATTAACCATAAATTTTCGGGCACATATGACATGTGATTTGGCACGATATCTTGCACCCAGCCTATTCCTTTTTCTTTAAGTTTTTGGCTCAGCTCAATTAACTCCTCCTCAGTTCCTATTTCAGGATTAATTTGATGTGGATCGGTCACATCATAGCCATGTGTACTTCCTGGTAATGCTTTAAAAATTGGTGAAGCGTAAATGGTAGAAATACCGAGTTGCTCAAAATATGGGATTAGCGATAAAAGATCTGCAAATCTGAAATCTTTATGAAATTGGATGCGATAGGTTGCACTTGGCTTATACATGTTGTTGGATAAAAATTAAAATTGAACTTGGTTTAATTTGAACCAAATTTTGATTGCTATCAATTAATGATCCTTGACCCCCAAATTCTTCGGCAGCCGAATCGATTAACAATTGATAGTTTGTATTGGGTAACTCTATTTTTTGCACCTGAACAGAAAAATTTAGGCAGCAAAATAAACGCTCTCTGGTGTTCCACCTTTCAAGAAATAAACAATTCTTATCTTGATCTATGTCGACAGCCAAATTTCTCCTATTCAGTTCATTTAAAACTGAGTTTGATTTTCTTAAGGCGATTAATTTTTTATAAAAGGCTAAAATTTGTTGATGTTCACTTTTGCTTAATTCTTCCCAGTCTAATTTTGAGTTAAAGAAAGTATTTTCAGCTTGCGGATCAGGTATTGAGAAATTATGGAATGCACTAAACTCTTTAGCCCTTCCAGCTCTTACAGCTGCTACCAATTCTTTATCAGTATGAGAAATGAAATACAAAAATGGCGTTTTGGCACCCCATTCTTCGCCCATAAATAACATGGGGATGTATGGTGAGACCATAGTTGCCGCAAATAGCAGCTTTTGCATTTCTGGTTTGTACAAATGCGATGATCGTTCACCATTCATTCGGTTTCCAACTTGATCATGGTTTTGCGAAAAAACGATAAAATTTTTCCCAGCCAAATCATTAGCTTTTGCTCCAAAATTACGTTGTCGATGTGGCGAATATTGACCATCATAAACGTAGGCATCAGTATAAGATTTTGCCAAATGCGCTAGTCCATTAAAATCTGAATAGTAGCCATTTGGTTTTTCGCCGGCAGCAACCCTTAATGCATGATGAAATTCATCAATCCATTGACTATCCATGCCAAAGCCACCAATTTGAGTTGGTTTTAAGTATTTTGGATCATTTAAATCAGACTCAATAATCAAATGTCTTTTAAAAGTTGAGGTTTTGTTTAGCTCATCAACTTGTTCATGTAGCTGTTGTAAAAAATGCTTTGCACTAAAATCTTTAATGGCATGTACAGCATCCAATCTCAAAGCATCAATGTGAAAATCGCGAAGCCACATTAACGCATTTTCTATAAAGTATTGTCGCACTCCATCAGATTGAGGTCCATCAAAATTAATCGCTTTGCCCCAAGGTGTTTGGTAGCTTTCAGTATGGTATGGCGCAAAATCTTCAAAATAATTTCCCTCTGGGCCAAAATGATTGTAAACCACATCTAATATTACAGCCAATCCTTTTTGGTGACAAGCGCTAACGAGTTTTTGCAGTTCAGTTGGGCCACCATAACTTTCTTGAACGGCGAAGGGAAAAACGCCATCGTAACCCCAATTTCTATCTCCTGGAAAGGCTGCAACTGGCATCAATTCAATTGCAGTAATGCCTAAATCGACTAAATAATCTAAATGATTGCTAATACCTTCAAAATCTGAGGTGTGGGAAAATGTACCTACATGAAGTTCGTAGATGATGTATTTATCTAAAGCTAAACCTTTCCAATTATCATTGGTAATTTTAAAATCCGTTAGATTAAAAGCTACACTGTTGTTATGTACACCTCTTGGTTGATTTAACGATGCTGGATCTGCTCTTTTTAATAATTTTCCATCTATTTTTAATTCAAAACAATAGGAATCGCCGGGTAAAAGTTGGTCAGTTGTAAGGGAGTAATAGCCATTTTTTTGGGGAGCCATTTGCAAATTCTGCTCATTTTTAATCAACAGTTCTACCTCATTAGCTTTTGGAGCCCAAACCAAAACTTGGGCCAAATTATCTATAAAATTTACTCCGATTGTACGCTTGTCAACCTGCATATTTAAACTCCTGTAATCGCAATGCGAAAAAATTTTCTTTTGAAATAATTCATCAAAAAGTGTAGAAACAACTACATATTGTGTTCTGAAACCAGCTCACCAATCTGATTTACAAAGTCAGGACTTAATTCATCCATTGTTTTCCAAGTTGTTCCATCTTTATCAACTTCGGGGTAGATTACACCTATTTTTTCTTCGCCTTCAAAAATTCTGAAGGTTCCGTTTTCTTGTGGCTCGATTTGATAAGTTTGGTTTAGTAATTGAACATTAAAGTTTTCCATACAGCCTTAACATCATCATATTAAAATTGTTTTCAATGTTATCTAAGTATATTGTCACTTAAATGTATTGTCTGATGGTTAATAAATTAGCATGAACTTTTCCTATGGTATTGTTAAAATAAACAAACACGGTTTTATCCTCAGCTAGCCAATCAATGATATAAGTTGCGTATTCACTTAAAACATCGTCAGCATATGTACCTTTATAATTTCCCTCTGGACCATGAAATCTGAGGTAAATAAAATTGGTGTTTGAGTTTAAAATAGGACTTTGAGATTTAGCTTTGTCATGCATCACCATTCCAATATTAAATTCGGCTAAAAGCTCATAAATCTCTTCGCAGTATAAGGAAGGATGCCGAAATTCGAAAGCAATTTTCCAAGGATCTATTGAATTAAATTCATCAATAGCAAGCATCAATAAATGCATTTGCTTAAAATGAGCTAACGTAATACTCGGCGGAAATTGAACCAGAACACAACCTTTTTTATCGCTCACATGATTAATCACAGTAAAGAATTGCCTAAGTATTTCAGGATCGAAATTTAGATTTTTTTGATGCGTTATTCCTTTAAAAAGTTTAAAAGTAAACTTAAAATCAACAGGTACTTCATTTCTCCACTTTGTGATGGTACGAGCCAGAGGGATTTGGTAAAAAGAACTATTAATTTCTATGGAATTATATAGAGAAGCATAATAGGTCAATCTACTTTTATCCTGAAAATTGGGTGGATAAAAAGTTTTGTTTGGAACGGGAAGTAAGAGACCGCTTGTACCAGAATAATAATGCTTAAAACCTTGCTTCATTTAGCCTTAACACTACTCGCCTATTTTTGTTGTAATGATTTGGTATTTAACTGAAACATTAATTGTAAATGTGTGTTCAACTATCACATCAATCAGAAAAAACAATGAACTATAAATTAGCAAATACCATACTTAACACGCTAAATCAAGTAGATTTAGGCAAATCAAAAGATACCAATATTGACAATGGCGAGCGGGCATTATCGCTTTTAGCAGGAAGTTATTTATTGTATAAATCGCTCAAAAACATTACCAAGCATCCGCTAATTGGTTTACAAGGAGCAGCCGCAAGTGGATTATTGATTTATAGAGGCGCAACAGGAGTTTGCCCATTATACAAAAAGTTAAATATGGATACGACCGATCCAGAGGCGATACATATCTCTGAAACGATAACTGTAAACGCTCCAAGAGAAAAAGTATATGCATTTTGGCGTGAGCTTTCAAACTTGCCAAAATTCATGAAGCATCTTAAAGAAGTAAAGGAATTTAGTGATACCGAATCTAAATGGGTTGCGCACACACTTGGACACATAGTGGATGTAAGCTGGTCTGCAGAAATTACCCATGAAGAGGAAGGTAAATATTTAGGTTGGCAATCTACCGCAGATTCGATGATTGAAAATGCAGGTAAGGTTGAATTTAAAGATACATTGAACACCATAGGCACACAGCTGCACGTAGAAATAAGTTATTTTCCGCCTGCCGGAAGTGTTGGAAGAGGAATAGCTTCACTCTTTAATGGGGTTTTTGAAAAAATGATTAGATCTGATATTAAAAACTTCAAGTTTTATGCAGAACATGCTGACTTTATGAATTATGCAGGAATAACAGATCCTATTTAAAATTAGTAATAACATAAATTTATTTAATGATGGAAGAGGGAAGAAAAAATCATTTACAGAGCGTAAGTGAGAGTGATTATCAGTTAATTGATGGCGAGCAAAACATATTTGGCTGGAAAGTAAAAAATGAAGCTGACGTAATTATTGGCTTAATAAAAGATTTATTATTTGAATTGGAAACAAATGCAATTAGATATGTGGTTGTAGATTTAAGCGAAGGAATGCTGAATTTAAATGATAAAAAAGTGGCTATCCCGATTGGTATTGCAGAGCTTCATCATGAATTGCCTGAAGTAATTATTCCTAATATTCATGGAGATCAATTTGCGGCTTTACCAGCTTATGACATAGATAAAATGGATGATGAAACTGAAAGACAAATTAGAATAATTATTGGCAGTCCGGCTGCGTTAAGAATAGAAGAAACGATTGCAGAATTGGAAGATCAGCAGTTTTACAAGCATGATCATTTTGATACGGCAAGGTTTTATGGAAATAGAAAACCAACTGATTTTTTGCCGAGAGATACACAAGAACATACCATCCATGATATGATTGAAAATTCTAAAGAAAATAACTTTCACGCAGCCGATGAACAAACAGGTGTGAACTCACATCATAACGAAGGAAAACAGATTGACATTAAAAACCAACAATCACCTATTTGATTTTGATGGAAGATTTAGCGTTGAATGAAACAATAGTTTCTGTAATTAATTCGATGGCAGCTTTGGAGAAGAAGTGTGCAAAAATCTTCAGTAAATTATCGAATGCTGCGCATGCACCAGAGTTGGCTAAAGCACTACATGAAGAACAAACTGATGTACTTAACCACATTAAAAGACTAAAATTAATTACTAAGCTTTTTCCAAAATCAATAAAAGTCTCTCAACAAAGTATTCAAGTTAATGCTGTTAAACTAGCTAAAAACAAAACACTAACACAAGATCTCGAGATTATTTTCATAGCCAACCAATTGTTGGCTATGAAAAATAATCAATATGATTTAATGGTTAAATTATTAAGCAAATGCAGCAATGATAATGCAACGGAACTAATTAAGCAGACCATTACCGACAATGAAAATACCTTGATTTGGATTAATAGAACTTTGATGCAATTGATAGATGAATAACTAGTTTCGCATTCTATTTTCCTAGCATTTTTTTCACCAATCCTACAATTAATACTACAACAAGACCAACAATAGCACCCATTGCAAACTCGGTTAGCATAGCTGGAATATTTGGAAACAGACCATGTAAAAAACCAATATTGTGAGCAAAAATACCTCCTGCTACTAATACCAATGCAATTGTACCAACAACTGCTAGAATTTTAATCAATACAGGTAACGCTTTAACTAAGAAAATACCTAACGCATTTACTACTCCTTTTTCTCCTGATTTTGTAATTAGCTTGTGTCCCAAATCATCCATCCTAACAATAAGGGCAACAATGCCATAAACTCCTATTGTTGCTACAATTGCGACTAATGAAACGGATAGAATTTGGATCGTCATGCTGCTATCTGCTGCACTACCTAAAGCAATAATTACAATCTCAACCGAGAGAATAAAATCTGTTAAAATTGCAGATTTAATTTTTGCTTTTTCTGCCTGAGGATCATCTTTAATAACTTGTGTTGCTGGTTTTGCAACTTCCTTTTTGCGATGAAAAAGAAACTCAACTATTTTTTCCATACCCTCATAGGCCAAGTATAACCCACCGATAACCAAAATAACTTTGATAGAAATTGGCCAGAAAATGTTAAGTAAAAGGGCTATTGGAACAATAATTAATTTATTTAGAAATGAGCCTTTGGTAATTGCCCATAAAACTGGTATTTCTCTAGAAGAAAGGAAACCTGTGGCCTTTTCTGCATTCACCGCAAGATCATCTCCAAGGATACCTGCCGTTTTTTTAGTCGCCACTTTTGTTGCCATTGCAACATCATCCATTAGTAAAGCAATATCATCAAGAACAGCGAGAAATCCAGAAGCCATATTAAAATCTTTTTTCGGCAAAGTAACAAAATTTATGCCACTAGCAGTTTGATGTACTTCTTAACCAAATTTTATTTTAACAACAATATGATATCAATCAACTCTAATACACAATTCAAAATTGTTAGATTTACAACCATAAAAAATTAACATGATAGCAATTGAAACACTGCCTCAAAAAGAAGTTATTCCGGGCTTTAATGGTCGCTTTGTGCATACCGAGCGTGCAACTTTAGGCTTTTGGGAAATAAAAAAAGGAGCTAGCCTTCCTGAACATAACCATATGCATGAACAAATAACCGAAGTTCGTGAAGGGGAATTTGAACTAACCTTTAATGGAGAAACAAAAATTTATACCCCCGGAATGATTGCTGTAATCCCTCCTTTTGTGGCGCATAGTGGTAAAGCGATAACAGATTGTAAAGTGTTTGATATTTTTATGCCTGTTAGAGAAGATTATAAGGCTTTATAAACCATCATTATGAAAATAGATTTAACAAACAAAAATGCGCTAGTTGGTGCTAGTTCAAAAGGCATCGGCCTTGCCATTGCTAAAGAATTAGCCAATTGTGGTGCTAACGTTACTTTAATGGCTAGAGATGAGCAAAAACTACAAGAATTAATTGCAAATCTTCCTATTAATCATAATGTGCAACATCATAGCTATTTAAGAGTAGATTTCTCAGATTTTGATGAATTTAACAGTAGCATTACTGAGTTTTTAAATAACCATACTATTGATATTTTGGTGAACAATACCAACGGTCCGAAGGCTGGTAAAACAGTTGATCTGGGCGTTGATCATTATCAAAAATCTTTCGACTTATTATTTAAAACGGTTTGCCAAACTACCCTACTTGCGCTTCCGCATATGCGTAAACAGCAATTTGGTAGAATTATTAATGTTTCTTCTATTTCTGTAAAGGAGCCAGTAGCAAATTTGGTTCTTTCTAATAGTATTCGTTCGGCTACTGCAGCATGGGCAAAAACATTAGCAACTGAAGTAGCGGCAGATGGCATTACTGTTAACAACATCATGACAGGTTTTTTCTATACCGAAAGACTACAAAGTTTAATTGCAACTGAAGCGGAACAGACTGGAAAAAGCGAAGAAGAAATCAAAAACACTAAGCAAAATCAGATACCAGCCAAAAGGTTTGGTGAACCAGAAGAGTATGGTTATCTGGTTGCATTTTTGGCCTCTTCATTTGCTAACTACATTACAGGCACCAATATTCCAATAGATGGGGGATTAGGCAAATCGAACTAATCATTTAAAAAGGGAAATCTATTTTTTGATTTCCTCAACTTCTTGTAATGAAGCATTTTCTTCCTCTACTTCTATTTCTCTTGTAGTAACGGCATAAGAGTTAGGATGAATTGCTTCGCCAAAACGCATGGCATAAGCTTTCGTAAATTCAGCTCCAAAATATAAAATTATTGAAGAGTAATATGCCCATAACAATATCACGATTAAACTTCCAGCGGCACCATAGGTACCACCTACATCACTTTGGCCAATGTAAAATGAGATGCCTAGTTTGCCTAACATAAAGAGCAAGGCAGTAACCATGGCGCCAGCAGTAACGTCTTTCCATCTAATTTTTGCATCAGGTAATACTTTAAATATCACTCCAAAAATTAAAGTAACTACTAAAAATGTAACAAGAATATTTAATCCATTAAAAAAGATAACAGATACATCTTCAAATCTCAATTTTAACCTTTCGCTAAAAGCGTCTAACACAGCCGAAATACCTAAAGAAACCAATAACACAAAACCTAAACTAACAATTACAGAAAAAGATAAAAATCTGTTTTGCAATAATTTCAACCAGCCTCTTTTCGGTTTTGGTTTAATCCCCCAAATGGTGTTAATTGAATCTTGTATGTCGGCAAAAATTGTCGTTGCCCCTACTAAAAGCGTTACCCCACCAATTATAGAAGCTACAATTCCTTTATCACCTATAGATGCTTTTTGGATCAATTCTTGAATTTGAGCTGCAGTTTCTGCTCCTAAAAACCCTCTTAACTGCAAATAAACTTGACCTTGAGCTGCATCTTTTTCTAAAAATATACCACATAAGGCGATCACCATTACCAATAACGGAGCCATTGAAAAAACTGTGTAATAAGCTAAAGAACCAGAAATTTTGGTAACCTTATGATCTGAAAATCCGGTAAATGCATCTTTTAGCACTTCCCAAATTCCTTTTAGAGAAAGCTTTTCTCTTGGCTTTTTGCTTTTTTTACTTTTGTTAACTACATCTCTTTGTATTTTTTCTTGTCGCTGCTCGTTATTTTCTTCTTGCCCCATAGTTATCAATTTGAAATTATCTATTATTTCCATTCAAATATGACATTTGCCATCATCTGAAATTATTAAACCTAAAACATCAGTTGGTAGGTATTGTTTAGGCAAAATGAAGTAATATATACTTCTTGTTTAGCTCAGCACACTAAATTTTAGTTATAAGTTCTCTGCGATGGATCGATCAATTAAAAAAATCTATCAAAAGTAAGTCCGTAAGTTAAATTTAGGTTTTCACTTTTAGTAACGTTCAACCGATTGTAATTCAACGAAGTATTAAAAGTAATCCATTCCCTTAATTTTATTCCAATTGAATTTGTTGTACGGATGATATAATCGCCATTTCTAGAAAATGAATTTTGCAGAAAGTTGTTGCCACTAAAAATAAAAATCTTTGAAACTTCGAATCGGTACTGGAGCCGCAAAGAATTTCGAAAGGTTGTATAATTTTCTGAAGCAATGAGATTACTCTTATCAAACAAAATTCCATTGCTAATATTCAAATAGGCATAGCTTGTATCTATTAGATTGTAAGCAATACCCAAGCCAGCTAATAACTGATTTTTCAATTTTAGAGATAAACTGGTATTGTAATTTAGCAGGCCCCAATAATAAAAATTTGGAAAAGTTTTGTACAAATTGAAATTTAAGCTCGATGAAAAATCATTATTGGTAAGACTATTATTTTGCTTGCCATAAAGCCATGTGTTACTTGAATTAAGCACAACGCTTTGCTTTTTCATCCCAAGATTTAAGCCATTATTAAGTAGGTAGGCGCTACCATTATCGGTTTTATTTATAGAACCCGCAGCAGAAAGTACTACATGATAACTTGTGGTATCGGTAAATTGTGCTTTTATTGGGTGGTAACAAAAATTGATTAGAAAAATTATTGGTAAAAGTTTACGCATCAATTTCACAACAACCAAAATTTAAAAATGTTCAATTAAATGATGGCCCAAAACCTCAGAAAACTTTTCAATACATGTATCCATAAATGATTGATGATATTTTAAAATACATGAAAGAAATGCTAGGATAAAAAACAATTTGTTTATCCCTTTGGGATTAAGATAAATTTAAAAAATGGTTATTTCCCAAGCTCTTTTATTTTTTCTTCAATTACATTAAAATATTCATCGGGATCTGAAATTGCCCCCTTAGGTTGCATAAAGCGTTCTATATTTCCTTTTTCATCTATAAAAAAACTTCCTAAATCTTCCCCATCAACATTGATGTGATAACCAGATCCTTCTTTGATGACAATAACATGGGTTAATTTTTGATTAATAACCACATCAAAAATAATTTTTTCTCCATCTGGATTTCCACCCCTTATCACTGGTAGTTGCGCATTTTGGTTTTCCATAACTAATGGTTTTTATTTAATCACTATCACCATAACAATCTATCAATTGCTTTGTTCCAATAAATGCGCTATCCCTTTATATCATGTTTGAACAATGATTTCAAACAAGCTATCTTTGCAACACCAAAAGGCCAATGAACACAAATAAAAAAATCATCCATCGATTTAAAAAACAATTCAGATCAGAGCACCTAAGCGACGCTATCAGAACTACGGCCTGTATTTTTATACCAACAATTTTTTTCTTTTATTTAGGCTATAGTGCATATGCTATTGCTTGCGGAACTGGAGCACTTTTAATTGCAGCAACTGATGGTCCAAACACACTGAGCGGAAAAATTAGATCTACCGTTGAAAATTTATTGCTTTTCAGCCTAACATCCATCATCATCTGTTATAGTTTTTGGAATATTCCTTTATCAACATTAATTCTGTTTATCATCACTTTATTTTGTGCTATCATCGCATGTTACGGCCAGCGTTATGCACTAAGCGGCACTATGGCTACCGCACTTTGTATTTTTGTGATTGGCCTTAAGCCAGAAAACCCTGTAATGTTTACACTTGGTATTTTAACGGGAGGTACAATTTATTACCTGCTAAGTATTCTCCATCAGCTGCTGCTGCCTTTTAGATCATTAGAACAGGCTATTTCCGAATGCTTAAAGGTTACATCAAGTTTTGTAAAAACCAAAGCAGACTGCTATGATGACCAGATGCCATTGAGCCAAGCACAAAATGAAACTATCCTTAAACACATCAAGGTAAGCGAAAAACAGGAACTCATCCGTAGCCTTTTGCTAGCAGAAAATCCAAAGAAAATGCAGTCTTCTGAAAAAGGAAGAAGACTTTTCCAAATCAGCATTACACTCATCGACCTCTATCAACAGTTTTCTGCAAGTCACCACAACTACCAAAAAATTAGAACAGAACTGAAAGGCACTGGCGCATTAGAAATTATCATTAGGCTAATTTACCTACAATCTTTAATTATTGATCATTTGGATGACGGTGATAATGTTAAAAGTCTATGTAAGGAGATCCAAACAGAAATCATCAAATTAGAAGAGCTAGGCAATAAGCTAAACTCAATACAACAACAGTTAACATCTGCCATTGGCAACAATTTAAAAAACAGTTACAAATTAATAAAGCAGCTTTCTAGCATAGCTGATGAAACAAAATATCATGAAACTACTGAAATAAACAGCACTTCTTTTGCTGATTACCAAAACTTTATCACGCCCCCACCATTAACATTTGCTACGCTTTTTAATCAATTTGATATTAAAAATCCAATTTTTAGGTTTTCACTTCGGCTGGCGCTGCTAATTTCTATAAGTTACCTAATTACAGAAGCATTTGAGTTGAGCAGATACACCTACTGGCTCTTATTAACCATCCTTGTAGTTGCCAGACCAAAACTTGCACTCACATTTAAGCGAAATAATCAGCGGCTTATCGGCACCATAATCGGTATTGCATTTTCCATTGTTTTTCTTTTGCTGATAAGTGATCCTTTTATACTAATACCTGCGATTGCAGTTTTGTTAACTGCATTTTTTTTCTATGCCCGCATAAATTATTTGATTGCAGTGGCTGCTCTTACACCCGCCATTCTTATCGCCCTTGCATTAAATGATAACAATTGGCCAGTAATGTTCGCTCAGAGATTTTTATTTACCATTGTGGGATGTTTGATTGCTTTGGTTACAGCTTTTTTATTTCCCATTTGGGAAACTAGTCGCATTAAAGAACTATTACTAAAAACATACAAAACGGCTTTTGATTACCTAAAGGCTTCACTACAAAACCAGAGCGCTAGCCCGGCAGAAATAGCCGAACTGCGACTTGCCAGAAAGCAAAACTACCTCGCCACTGCCGAACTTTTTCAGGCGATGCAAATGATAAATATTGAGCCACATGCCAAAAAACTTCCTATAAATTCGTTAAAAAGCCTTCAAGTTTCTGCATTTCAGATCAGCTCCGTAATTAGTTCTATTGCTTTGGGAAGCCATAACTCAATGCAAACTATCTCAAAAAATGATTCTAAGCAGATTATCCATATTCTACAACAAAATGTAGACATGGTTTACCAAGCACTGGCTGAAAAAAGACTGATTGTGCCTACACTATCACTTCAAGAAAATAGTCACCCTGTAACTATTGCCTTATTTGAAATTGGCCAGTCTATTTATCAGATGATAGAAAAAGACTAGCATCCATCTTTGATAAAACTATTTAAAAAGCAAATAGGCGATGATAAGTGTAATAACGATATTGAAAAGTTGGGCAATTAAAAAGGCATAAAATGGAGTTTTACTGTTTCGATCGAAAAGTTCAGAAAATTTAGTTTCTAAACCTATGCTAGTAAAAGCAAGTGCAAACCATAGGCCTTGCAGGTTCTTTAAACTGTCTTTTACATCACTGATCGCCTCCTGGCTAAGTGCAAAACTAAAAAGCAATGAAGCTGCTATAAAACCTATTACAAATTTTGGAAACCTCTCCCATATTATCTTTAAGGTAGGTTTTTCAACCGCAACCTGTCCTGCTGGTTTTTGAGTATATGTCCAGTAAACCGAAATGGCAAAAGCAGCAAGCCCTAGAAGCACATTCTGGGAAAACTTCACGATTGTACTAATTTTAAGAGCCTCTTCACCTACTAACGATCCAGAAGCCACTACCGCTCCAGTGGTATCAATACTTCCTCCTAGCCAAGCACCGGTTACCGCCTGACTAAAATTAAAATAATGAGCGATATAAGGCATGAAGATCATCATTGGTATCGCGGTAATGAGCACCATCGAGATCACATAAGATAGTTTTTTAGGATCTCCCTTTATTGCTCCCGAGGTGGCAATAGCCGCAGAAACACCACATATAGAAACCGCACTAGAAATCATCATTGTTAATTCCTGATCTACCTTAAGTTTTTTACACAGCCAAAAAGCGAAGTACCAAACAGATAGCACCACAAGCAAAGCCTGTATCAAACCTAATGAACCAGCTTTAAGAATATCTGAAAAAATTACAGAAGTACCCAATAAAACTAAACCGATTTTCACGAAAAGTTCGGTAGAAAGGTTCTCTACAAACCATTTTGGTAACTTAAAAAAATTACTGATTGCCAAACCTATGCCCAAACTAAAAATCACCCCTTCGAGGTTAAGCGATCTCATGGTAGCACTACCAGAAATAACCAAGGCCAGAATAGTAAGCACATAGACTATGGGCACAACTACGACTAATTTTTTAATAGGCTTCCCCATGGCGAGAGCACCAAGCAAGGCCACTAAAAAAATCAATAAAAACTGATAAACAAACTTCAAGAGGTTACCTAGCGAAAGCACCTTATCTGTCAATTCGGCAACGCCGCCCCATTTTAATGCAGGAACAGGCAGCACAAGCCCTGATAAAGAAATTAGAATAATAAAAAAACCAAGAACAACTACCGTCCAATCTTCTGTAAGTAAGGATTTAAATTTAGCCTGCATCTATCTAGTGGTTGAAAATCAATTCTCCAAAACTCGGTAATTCAAAACTAAAAACACAGCAATCTTCTAAATCTTATACTACTATAGCTATAGATTTCTGTAACATTTCTAACAAAATTCATGATGCAACACGTTGCTATATACCAAAAAAGCGAGGCAGATTTAACTGTCTCGCTTTTTGGTTGATTATCTTAGTATCGATAATTATTTATTGAATGCTGATTTTAACTGAGAAACAGCATATCCCATCGCATCCTTAGCTTGAGGAACAACAGCTCCCATTCCAAAAAATTCATGAGTTACGCCATTGTAGTTTTTACTATTTACACTAACACCCGCAGCCTTAAGTTTCTTTTCTAATTCCATACCATCACTTTGTAATGGATCAAATTCTGCAGTAATAATAGTTGTAACAGGCAATCCTTTAAGGTTAGCAGCTACCAAATTAATTCTTGGGTCGTTTGCTTCACCCATGTTGTTAAGGTAGTTTTTTACAAACCATAACATCATCGGTTTATCTAGAGGTTTTGCATTGGCTTGTTTAACATACGATTCGCTGTTCATATTAGAAGAAGCAACAGGATAAACTGCAAGTATAGCAGTTGGCAACATAATTTTGCTATCTCTAGCTTTTATTGCAGTATTTACAGCCAAATTACCACCAGCACTTTCTCCGGCAACAGCAATCTTTTTAGGATCTCCTTTAATTGAACTTGCATTTTTTACCACCCAATCATAAGCCGCGTATGCATCATTATGTGCAATAGGAAACTTATTTTCTGGTGCCAATCTATAAGCTACAGAAACCACTACAGCACCCACTTGTTGAGCCAATGATTTTGCTGATGCCTCATAAACTTCAATATTTGCAATTACAAAACCGCCTCCGTGGTAATAAACAACTATCGGAAATGGACCATTACCCTTTGGAGTATACACTTTAGCGTGAATGGTGCCACCATTTACCGGAATTTCCTTTCCCATTGTATCTAAATCCATCATAGGCATAGCGATGTTATTTTCTTTCATCACATCCATCACAGCATCTGTTGGTGTATGATTTTTTCTAGCTTCAACTGCAGTAAGTTCTGGAATCGGTTTGTCGTTATAACTAGCTAATTTTTCCATAACCACCTGCATTTCTGGTTTAATGCCTGGCGCCCAAGCTGGCTCTGGTCCGGCAGGGGTTAACATTTGAGCGGTAGTATCAGTAAGATTGGTATCCAACGCTGTGCTGTCGTTAGAGTCAGCGTTTTGATTACTTTGGCAAGAAGCCATGAATAGCATTCCGGCAATGCTAAATGATAAAATGATTTTTGTTTTCATAGAGATAATTTTTATTATCTCAGTAACTATGCATGTTAGTTAATTGTTTGCAGTACAACTTTAAGGTGTTGTTATAATTGTTGTTCAGTGAGAGAGGGAAATGATTTAAATTTTAATGTTGTTACTTACCGATGCATAAAGCGAAGCTAACTCACTGACAGTCAGTCCTCAACAAAAAAGACCAATCTAGAGACAATACGAAACATACTTAAAGCACTGATAATCAGATAATTATACTTAATTTTTCTAACTACGTGTTTTATAATGTTAAAGAACTGATATTGAGTTATTTGACAGAATTACTATCTGTCCAAATCCCCACATTGCCTATGCGAATATAAGTATTTTCTATTTAAACCCACATGAAAAGAAGAAATTTTCTTTCCAAGAGGTGCGATTTTTCAGAGCAGTTTGCATTAAACCCCTTCGTTTTAATTCCGTTAAATCTCGCTAAGTGAAGTTATGTACAATCAAAAACATTTAACATTAAATAGCGACAGCAAATTTCGGAAATTTGGAAGAACCCTATTGCACCATTGATCTCCTAAGCCTATCAATGGGTTTAGCAAAACGCAGCAAAATCGGACAAAGCCTGAATTAAAAGTGGAGTCGCGAAAAAAATACAGCCCGTAATGGACTGCATCTATCTTACTCCACCCCCTCATCTTCTTCCCACTCGGGAAAGATATAACTCAAATAATCGTCAATTACGTCCCAAGTAATCCCGATATTGCAATCGTGCTTATCCTTAAGCATATCGAGTACCTTTTGCGCTTGGCCCTCTTTTAGCAGATACCCGTTATCTTTTGCCCGTCCTTACAAATCCTCAAGCCCCCAAAACGATCGAGATTGTTCCATGCTGCCTCCTCTGATAGCCTAAGATTGCACGCTCATACACATATTTTGTAGACTGGTCGAAGGCAGCGGTTGCCAACTCAAGATTTCCTTCAAATTCTTTGTCGAACATGATTTCCGCGTCCCCGTTGAGTTCACCGTTTACAATCTTGCAAAGGTCATCGTTGCGCCTGATCTCATCGCAGGAATAATATTTCGGATAGTATTTTTCCACGAATTCCCAAACCCCATCACCTTGCCTAAGATCTGGCGAGTAGATTTCCGCTTCCTGCTGTATCTTGTTGATGTGGTATTTATTTAGTGATAATACATCGGTGTCTAAAGCGCTTGTAAAAACATTGCACAAAAAACTTTCAAAATCTGCATTAGTCTGTTTAACATCCGCCTCAATTGTAAGGGTGATATTGATATTTATTTCCTGTGTCATTGTTCCATGTTTTATAACGGTTAAACTTTATCCGTTGGCACCTTCAGGAGGCGGATACCAAAGAGCCAATGGTATTTTGCCCTGTATCCGCTAAAATCGATAATACCCATTAGTAGCCCTTTTGCTAATTGCACCTCGAATGCGTCATTCTTTGAGAGTTCCATTTTTTCTAGGCTTTGCAAAAGCCTTAGCGCTTGGGCTATCTTTTTCAATACTCGGCGCTCGTTCCTGTTTTTCCTTTTCATCTTCCATGCTGGGTTAAATTGGGGCGGTCTCCCGCCCCAAACAAATTAATTGAACTGTAAACTGCCCTTGCTGGCGAATTCTCCGCATAGATCAAAGGCAACCTGAGCCCTCTGCTTGGCTGTCCCCTCTATGATGGACTTAAATTTTGCCTCTCCATCCCTGAACCTGCGCACGTTCTGAAAATATCCTGTTACCGCGTTGTAGGCTCCAAATACAGTCCCCGCTGTCGTTGCCATCTGCTGGGTCTGGTTGCCCATCGCATAGCTGTAGACCTCATCGACAATGTTTCGGTAAACAGCCGAAATTTCGTCGCCTGCTCCCTGTTGTAGTTTCTGAAGAACCTCTTTGTTTGGCGCCATTGCTACCTGCACCAGTTTTTTAACTTCAGAGTCCGAAATGCGCACCTTTGCCCAGTGGTTGAATAACCCTTCCAGTTCCCCTGCAAGGCTGCCAGAAATCCCCATTAGCGTGTGTGCCTGTTTCAGCCTATCACCAGCTCCCGAGCTGTGGCGGATGCGGACTGCGTTCTTATGATTGCGCATTGCAGCATTCAAAGTATTGTTGCAGACGATGCGAACAGGCGTAAATGCCGCGGTAATGCTCCCGCCCCCATCGTGTGAGGTGGTCAGAAAAAGATACTGCTCGATAAGGTCATCAGCGCCAACACGGATGTATGAGGGAAGTTTAGCGGTTATAAAGATCCGCTCCCCCTTACCGAGTGCTCCCGCGGTCTCGTACTGGATGCCCTCGCTTCCGCCTACGATGCTATCGAAAAAAGAAAACGCGTCGATATTTTGCACTACGCTGTAATCCTTGCCCACTACCCCCAGCACCTGCTCGGTATCGGTGCGCATGGTCGCAAAAAAGTTTGGCACCTCCACGCCCGCCTCTGAGGTCAGGATCTGCTCCTGCCTAAATTCGTTGTTCAGGTTGTCCATCGTGAAAAGTGGACGCTTCACTACCGTGTAGTCCAGCCCCGCGAACTTCAGCGCTTCTGCTGAAGTGGGGTAACTATCTACTATGGTGCCCAGCCCATGCCAAGCTTTTTCCTTAACCGAAAAGAAAGAGTGTTTTTGTGTATCCTCATTGAAATTTAAATTATGTGCCATGACTATAAAGTTTGATGCTTAAATAAATTGGACTGCTTAAAATGGTAGGTCGCCAGTTTGATTGGCTGGCTCTGCTACGGTCGGATTCTTTGAACCAGAACTGAAAAGTTTGATTTCAGAAACCCGAAAAGTGAGTGCCGCTGCTGCTTCGGCTTCCTTTGTCACATAAGCCCTGCAGCCCACATGCCCGAAGACCTGCACAACGTCCCCCTTTTTCAGAAACTCGGCGATCCCCTCATTGCGCCAATAACTGCACTCAAAAAATCTTGCGATCTCTTTTCGCTGCTCACCGCTCAAATAGCTGTGGTTTACCGCAATGGTAAAGCCTACTACCTTTGTACTTTCCGATACTTCCCTGACCTGAGCGTCCGCGGTCAGCCTTCCTGTGATAATTTCCATCTTTGTGGTTTTTAGGTAAAAAATTGAACTAGTGTTTTGTCCTTTCAACCCAGTGCCCCACACATTTTTCCGGCGAGGGGGGATAAAAAGAACAGCCGTCGACCACCGTGACCTTAGGGCGAAGTCCCCGAACTATAAGTCCCTAAGGGTGGACGGCGCAGCCGGACATTATGCGTTCGGGGCCAGCCCAAGGTCACGAGACTTGCATTTCTTTTTCTCCCCACGATAGGAAAATTTTTAAATCAGAAGCCTTAATCGAGACTGGCAGCTGACCCGCCTGGGCTGAAAAGGCAAAGCAGGACACATTTAGTTCATACAGCCCGTCCCTTATATTGACCATTACCCCCACGCCCAAAGACCCGCATGGCAATCTCTACCGAGGAAAGTATCGCACTGCATTTGGCAAGGCCAAGTCCCGAGAAACGCGAAAGCCTTTTATAGCTTGCACCACCCAGCAGTCCAGCAAGTCCTCCGAAAGCCTCCAATACCCTTGCCGCAAGATCCACTGCTGTTTCCTTAGGTGTACCCGAGCCGATCAGCATCGCCAACAGTTCCGCATCAGAAAGGGCCAATGGGCCGTGGGCAAGAAGTCTTTCCCGAGGCTTCTTATCTGGTTCCCAAGACGGAATCCCGCGTTCACGCCTGACCTCAGGTCCCTGATCTGGCCCGGCCAATTTCAGGTGGGCGGCATGATGGCAAAGAGATGCCAAGGCCTGCACCACCAGGGGCAGATCCCTTTCAAAAAATACGACTCTATTGCGCTGATAGCCACCATCGCGCCGCTTCTCGCTACAGGTCAACTGCACAAACAGATCTCCCCTTGCCCCCTGTTTATAATCAAAGAAATAATGCCTCATCGGCCCCGAGGGAAAAGCCTCGGTATACATGATCTTGCTTTCCATAACAAATTGTTTTTGGTGAATAGCAAAGGTGGAAAGCCAAACAAAATTAGTCGGGAGCAAAACGATTTAACCGTTTTAAACGTTTTTAAAACGGATAGACAACTGATTTACAGCCATGAACGGATTTAACCCAAACTTTCATCCATTTGAATGCCATCATTGCGGGAAGCAGCTTTATGGTAGGCGCGACAAAAAGTATTGTAACGATACCTGCCGGAATGCCGGAAACAGGAAAAGAGTAGGTGTGGATACCTGGTATGAACCACTGTTCATTGCCCAGATCAACGCCATACTGAAAAGAAACTATAAGATCCTGAAGCAAGAACTGAACAAGAGCGGTGGTCCAACAACCCTTGGAAAATTCTACCTGATTGACAAAAACTTCAATTTCAGATTTTATACAAGTCTTCTCACCACCGGTTCGGGAACCTACCAATTCATTTACGACCATGGCTGGCGTGAACTGGAGGATGGAAGGATCATGATAGTAATGAACCCAAAGCAGGCTGAACTTTGAAAACAACTGAAGAGGAGCCTAAACAATTAAAACAGCAGGCGCTCGTTTACCAGAAGATATAATGAGGGCCCTTACAGATACACTGCAAAGGGCAAAAAGAAAGCGGGAAAAACCAAAGGCCCTTCCCGCTCATCTAAATTAACGCTCTCGAAAGATTAAATGCAAGCCGCATGAAAATGTTTTGCGCTAACTGAAATATTTTTGGACTAACCCGCCTTTTGGGTAAGAAAGTCCACCAGATGCTGTTTTAGAAGTTCAGCATCATAGGCTCCTTCTGTGGTATGTTCGGTCAGTTCCAGGTGATCAGCGCCAACGGTAATGGTAAAGGCATTCCCCTCTATCACCTCCGGAAAAGCTACATTCACAAAATCAGAAACGTGCACGGCTTCAACCGCAAGGTTACTGCCAAGTCTCTGGTCCACAAAGGCTGGAAATTCGCTCTTAAAGATTTCTGTCAACTGTGCCGCATCAAGGGGCTGTACATTTTTTATGGTTATCATATATTTTTTCAAGATACACCCAACAATGGTGCCCGGAATTAAAGCCTACCCAAAGTGCTCACAGTGCAGCCAGAGGAGGAACATTCCCAGCTGTGTCCTATTTTCAATTCCGCATCTGCTTGAACCAGGACTCACCCGGGTTTCCAATCCCCCTACAATCTGACCGTTACCCAGCGGAAGCTGGGTGTTGAAAAGTCGGGACATCAAAATCTGCCCACATCCCATATATTTGGTGGTTACAACCAGACCGACATGCACAATTTTGAATGCCTATACCTGCTCAGTAATCCCCGTTTTCAGATCATCGAGGTAAAACGGATTGGCCTTCCCGATACCGCAGGCGCTGAGCAGAAGTTTCTCTGGCTGAAAATCGATGCAAAAACCCTTGATGTATCCCCGTTGAACTTCAGCAGCATGGATTCTGCCGGAACAGTCGAGGAGCGATACTTCGAGCAGGGCTACCTTAAGTTCAACGATCAGACGGGCACCTTCATCGAAAAATACAATTCCGCCCAGCACCCCCTTCAACGCCTCGACCCACGGGACCTGGACCAGCGGATCCAACACGCTGCAGCCCCTTTCCTTACCCCGGAATAACAAGAAATCGTGAACAGTATATCCGGGAATGCGGGCTGAACCAAAGCAACAGATCATAGAAATCCTCGGGAGAAAAAACAGAAGAAGGTCTTCTATTTTAAAACTGCAAACGCCCTCCTGAATTGAAATTGGTAGACTGGCCAAACACAACCGGATCTTAGAAAAAAATATTCTTTAATTTACTTAACCAATAACCTGCTTATTGAATTTATCAGCATATGATAGGGAAGACAACAAGGCAGCAACTGTCATTCGGCCCAAAAGAGAAAGCGAGAACAAACCTAAGTCCATTCCCGCTTATCTAAATTAACGCTCTCGAGATAAATAACAGCAAAATTTTCCAGCTATTATAATCTTGGGGCAACTATTTCTTGGCCAAACTATAAGCCCTTGTATTTCTGCTCTAGAACTTCAATCTCCTTAAGCGCCTCTGCAATGCCGTTGCGCTGAGAGGTCAACAGGTTCAAATGGTCCTCGTGCAACTGGTTATCCTCGATTGCTGAGTCATATTTTGCCAAGGCCGCTTTCTCTCCGGTAACGATAGCACCCAGTAGCGCGGTCTCGCTGTTATCGGTCAAAGCCTCTTTGATATCGATCCAGGTACGGTGGATCGCTCCCAATATTCCGCCCTCATCATTATCAGACACAGCGCCATGCGCTGCCAGGTGAGCCTTGAGCTCATTCTCATAAATAGCACGCTCTGCAACATATTTCAAAAATACCGCTTTCAGTTCAACGTTATCCGTGGACTCCGAAGCTGATTGATATCCTTCCTTTCCATCGTTGATGATGGAGATCAGACCCTTTAGGTCCGATACGATTTCCTGATTATTTCCCATGGTTTTTTTTTATAAGTTATCTAATACAAACCAAAACGGCACCGAAATGTTTGTCATTTTCCAAACACAACAAACCCTCTAGAAAATTGTTAACCTTCCATGGCCAGTGAAAGAAAACCCTCTTACCTTGAATTTGAGCTCGACAGCTACCCCTGGAAACCGGACATCGATTACAGCAAGCATCCCGAAAGATACAGGGTCGGAAAGGGCGAACAGGGTGTACTGATCTGCGAGCCCTACAAGTCCCAGATCGGTCCTCATTGGCGTTTCCGGACCCCGCAGATCGCCACCCAGAGCAGCGAAAAGATCCTTGTAATGGTAAACGGCTACATCAACGGAAACGATTTCGTGGGGGTGGAAATGGCCCGGAAATACCTGCAGATGGGCTACACCCTTGCAAGGCGCCAACTATATTGACGGAACCAAATATGACTAGGGTAATTACTACCTGCCACGTAAACCGGGAACCGGATCGGACGAAAAGGCCAAGTCTGCCAACTCTTTTACATAACCTATAAGACCGCAGAATTGTACGATGTTTACGCTAAGATCAAGAAACAATGTGAAAAAGCCCGGCTGAGAGACCGTACCAGAACAGTCAACACCAATTAATCAAAACTTAAACCCAGTTGATTGGTTTTTAGCCAAACATGATGCGAGCTTTTTTATCAACCTTCAATTCTCCAATTTCAATAGCCAGAGCAAAACACTACCGGCAACTGATCTCCCTCTGGGAATGCGCCGTTAGGGCAACACACCACTTTCTATCAGAGGAAGATATCAGCCATTACAGGCTGCTGATCCACGATTATTATTTTGACAGGCTCAAGCTGTTCTGCTACAGAAAAAACAACAGGATCACTGGTTTCATCGGGGTCAGCCAGGGTGACATCCAGCTTCTTTTCGTGATGCCCGGCCACATGGGCCTTGGCATAGGAACCTGTCTTATGGAATTTGCAGTGAAAAAACTCGGAGCCCAAACAGTTGACGTGAACCAGCAGAACACCGCCGCCATTGATTTCTACACAAAACTGGGCTTTGAGCCTACCGGCATCACCCAGACCGACTCCGCCGGGAAGCCATTTCCAGTAATTTCGATGAAACTGAACTCCGTTAACCAAGAATAACTAAGTCATTCAACCAAAAAGCCCCGAAACAAAAGGTCCGGGGCTTTTTCCCAAAACGGTCATCAATACCGGTATTATTTTGCATTCTTCTTTTCGGTCACCTCAGCGCGGATCACCTGCGCCAGGTTCTTCAGCTCCTGCATCCCCTTGCGCACACGGGTCCCCGCCGCACTGTTGCCATTCTCATAGAACTTCTTGGCGTCAGCCTCGACCGAGGAGATCAGTTCCTTTACTTTTTCGAAATTTTCCATTTCCAATCTTTAAGTTAAACAATAAAACAATTCAAGGCGGCTAAATTAACAAAACGGATCAACAACCAGAAACAGCCCGCAGTCCATTTTCCATTTTAGCTGTTCAAAGAAGATAAATCACTGCCTATTCTTAGCTGAAACCCTGCGAATGATTTCCAGACATGCCCTGGTATTGTGATAGGGACATTTCCAAAAACCTACCTTATCCTCATCTTCCATCAGCGCCAAATCTTCAGTACGTCCCCAAAACCATTCTCCGTTTTCATGGTCAATAACATATAGGTTTATAAATCCCCAAAGTCTTTCAGCGATTTTCAGGTATCTATCATCTTCTGAGATTTCCCATGCGTTAATAAACCCAACCAGGGCCTCAGCCTGTACCCACCAATGCTTCTCCTTATTAAGATGTGATGTGGTCAGGTTGTGTTCATACCAGATGGACCCGTCCGCATCTAACCCTTGCAAAGCTGATTCTGCAAGCTCAATGGCGATCCTTTTATAACAGTTGATCAAATCCTCATCCCTGATCGCTTCTGCCGCTTCCAGTAACAACCAAGAGGCTTCTATATCATGTCCAAAGGAATAAATATGGGCCTTACTTTCCCAGTTTTCATCCATGAAAAGTATCAGGTGCTTACTTGAGCTATCAATGATGTGATTTTGAAAATCAGACAAAAGATTTTTGATCTGGGCTTTCAATCCATCGGTTTGCCAAACCCCATATAAGTTCACGTAAGCCTCTATCACATGCAGATGGGTATTCATGGTTTTTTTCTCATTGGCATCCTTATCACTCAACCTGAGATCCTTTATTTCCTTCCAGTCCCTGCCAAAAGCCTCAAAATATCCGCTATTGTCCTTGTCAAAACAGTAACGTTCTAGTTCCTGATACAGTTTTACAGCCAGATCCAGCGCCCCCTGATCCGCACTGATCTTGTAATATTCCGACAGACCATAGATGGCGAACGCGATGGCATAAGTCTGCTTCTTGGTATCCAGTGGTTGTCCGTTGAAATCCACCGACCAGAAGACTCCCCCAAAATGTTGATCATAAAAGAAGGTTCTGATATATTGATATGCCCTTTCGGCAAGAGCTAGGTGCACTTGCTTACCGGTAAAGGCATAAGCTGCAGAAAATGTCCACAGGATCCTTGAATTCAATACCGACCCCTTCGGCATATTTGGTATTAGCCGATCGTTATGATCCCTTTGGCCTACGAAACCTCCAAATTCCTGATCAACAGTCTTTTTCTCCCAATAACCGAGAATACTGAACAGTTCTTGTTCAATCTCTGCTGCAAACCCTATCAAAACGAGAGACTTTTGTTTGGTTGGAGTACTGATTTTGAGATTTCTCTGTTTTTATCAACGAGGCTGAAAATCAAATCAACCGAAGATGAAGATTTCAACCCGTCTTCTGGTGTATTGATCACATAGTCCATCAACCTGCCGATTGTTGAAGTTGCCACATGCATACGTGTATCCGAGGAGGCATAATAAATGAAAACCTTTCCCTCGGGATCCACGATCCAACCATTGCAAAAGGCTACATTCGAAACATCTCCCACTCTCTCTTCTCCCTCTGGAGCGAGAAAATACCCTCCCGGCTTATGAATAATCTTGGTCAAATCGTTAAGGTCGGTCATAAACATATACAATACATATCTTAGGCCTGCCGCTGTATTCCTAACTCCATGGGCTAAGTGCAGCCACCCCTTTTCAGTTTTGATCGGAGCTGGTCCCTGGCCGTTCTTGGCTTCGTAGACAGTATGGTACTGCTTCGAAAAAAGAATATGTTCATGGGCAATTTCAGCCTTTTCTATGTTTTCTGCCAGACCAAAACCTATTCCTCCCCCAGTTCCAGCCTCTATGAAACTATCCTGAGGCCTGGTATAAAAGGCATACTTGCCATCTACGAATTCGGGGTGCAAAACTACATTTCTCTGTTGTGGAGATGGGGTTTTAAGGTCTGCCATCCGCTGCCAGTTCCTTAAATCCTTTGTTCTGATTATCCCGCATTGAGCCAGCGCTGAGGTCTGGTCTGCCGCATGCGCCTCAGGGTCTCTTTTTTCGGTGCAGAAAAGACCATAGATCCACCCGTCCTGGTGTTCTACAAGGCGCATGTCATAAACGTTGGTATCTGCATTTTCATGGGTATCGAATACGATCGGATATTCCCAGAACCTGAAACCATCGATACCATTATCACTCTCCGCCACGGCAAAAAACGACTTTCTGTCCGAGCCCTCAACGCGGGCAACCATAATGTATTTTCCCTTGAATTTTATTGCGCCCGCATTAAAAACTGCATTCACCCCGATACGCTCCATGAAATAGGGGTTGGCTGTTGGATCGAAATCATACCTCCAGGACAAGGGAACATGACCTGATGTAAGTACAGGGTATTTGTATCTGTCGAATATACCGTTTCCCGCCTCCTCTATCTTGTTTTTTTTATTGATCAGTAAATCTTGTGCATCTTGCAAAAGCGCCATGCGGTTGTTAAAAGTGGATGTCATGCTATTATTGAATAGGTATTTATAATTTGATAACTTTACTTATATAGCGATCGATCTGAGGTGTTATCAGGGGTCAAATCGATAGTGCTTCATCTTTTGGTTAATTGGATCCGTCTTTCAGCCTTCTTTGTTCCAATTCTGCGGTTATCGTGTGCATCAAAGGGTCGTTGAGTTTATAGAATATGATGAAAACTGCCGATAGCACCGCACCGGCTGCCGGTATGAAACTCAGCATCATCCTGATCCCTGTCTGGGTTTCAACTGTTTGCGGCACATTTGCCTGGAAGCCATAAATGGCCAGCATCCATCCGGTAAGCGCACCTCCCAATGTCCATCCCAATTTCTGGGACATGGATGATGAGGAAAATATCAACCCGGTTGCCCTTCTTCCGGTTTTCCATTCAGAATAATCGGCAATGTCCGCGTACATCGACCAGAGTAAAGGAAAAATGCTTCCCGCACATACGCTGATCAGAAATTGAAAGGAGAAAATCAATACCAAATCATTCTGTTTGAAAAAATAGAATATGCAACTCAAAACTGCCGCCAGGACCATCGCATAAAGAAAGGTGTTTTTCTTACCTATCCTGTCAGAAACTGGCTTTGCCAACACGACCCCAACAATATTGGCAGCCTGTCCGAGCACCAGGTAGAGTGTACTGAAATTGATCGCTACATCGAAGATGGGTAACTGGAATGCCTGTTGGCTTTGAAAATAGTACTTGAAATAGTAGATCGCAGATCCATCCCTCAAGGAGTTGAATATCAAGGTGGAAACACCCGCTCCCAGCAGTATGAACCATGGCTTGTTGGTCGCCAGATTCTTTAGGTCGGCTTTCAGGGATGTTTTTTGTTCCTTTGGTGGACTTACCCTTTCCCTTGTCCATGCGAAGGTAAAATAGAAAAATACAGCGGCAATAAATGCGTAGATGATCATGGTCAGTAGCCATCCCCTCTGTGCATCTACCCCTGATGGGGTTTGGCTGAAATAACTTACAAAAGGTTCTGCAGTGGCCAAGACTAGGATACTTCCTGCAAAGGCGAAGATAAACCTGAACGTAGAAAGTGTAGTACGGTCTTTGATATTGGATGTGATCACCCCCATCAGCGAGGCATAAGGTACGTTGATCGCAGAATATACCATCATCATCAAAGTATAGGTAACATAAGCGTACACCACTTTGCCCGTCATGCTCAGCTCGGGGGTAGTGAATGTCAGTACGCCCACGATTCCGAAAGGAACGGCCACCCATAACAGATAAGGCCTGAACTTTCCCCATTTGGTATTGGTCCTGTCGGCGATAATCCCGATGATCGGATCCAAGGCCGTGTCCCAGATTCTGGTGATCAGGAACATGGTCCCGACCACAGCTGCCGAAATACCGAAAACGTCGGTATAATAGAACAGCAGGTAAACAGAAAATATTTTCCAGAACATGGAAGAGGCAAAATCCCCGAACCCATAAGCTAATTTTTCCTTTAATTTTAGTTTTTGATCCATACTTGTTTTTAAATGCTGTTGATGATTTTTCTTGCCATTGAGCACAAAACTACTTGCTGCTTAAAGTTAAGGATATTTATTGCCTACTTAGTTGCCCCAACCTGGCATCTCATCAAGGGTTATCACGTTTGTGGCGTTATGCAGCGCCCTAAGTTGTGCAGCTGTGTTACTTTGTTCCTTAAAAACCAGTTCAGACCAGCCCATAAAGAATGTCCATTTGGGCTGCTCCAGAAGTTGCTGGGCGGTAGGATATTTCTCACACTCTCCAATGGCTATCGGCTTACCTTTTGCAACATCAACCATGGTCTTGTATTTCGAAGCTGTATAACCTGCCCCATCCGAGAAATACATATCCATCGATACCACATCGAAATAGTCCTCGCCTGGATTATAGGAAATTGCATCACTGGCCATACTGCCAAAATCCTGTATATTCCATACCCAGATCAGATTTGAAAGGCCCTTTGTCTTGGTCATGTAATCATGCGTCAGCTGGTAAAGTTTTCTGGTCCCATTCGCACCTGGTCTTCCACCCCACCAAAATTTCCCCTGGTTCATTTCATGTAGTGGTCGCCATAGCACTTCCACTCCCTTATCCTCCAGCTGCTGAAGATACACAGATACCTCGTCCATCATCTGCTTCCATCTGGCGTTGATCGCAGTTCCATCTGTGATCAATTGCGTGAACTGCTGATCAGTCAAGGCGCTCAACACGCCCTTGCCATCATCCCATCCACAAGGCTGCGAGTTGGCAGGGTTACAGGCGTGCCACATGATATTGATGACCGCTCCTTTTTTCCATTGGTTTACGGCCTGA
The DNA here is from genome assembly GCF_059424425.1 of Pedobacter sp. GW456-11-11-14-TSB4. NCBI lineage: Bacteria > Pseudomonadati > Bacteroidota > Sphingobacteriia > Sphingobacteriales > Sphingobacteriaceae > Pedobacter > Pedobacter sp. GW456-11-11-14-TSB4. The sequence continues at coordinate 423,941 of NZ_JBWKZK010000002.1, read as the reverse complement.
TCGATCATAACCTGACGGTTATTGATATTATCGGCCTGAAAAAGAAAATCTCCGCTCCAAAGGGCTGGATACTTATCTGTTACGGTTTTCACCTCTTCTGTCCATCTGGTAGGATCCGAGTTCGGCTCTCTGTTATGGATACCCGCAACAGTTTGCTTTCCAGCTATGCTATTGAGGTAATTGATTGTTTTGAACCGGGATTTGGGCACTTGAGCTGTTGGTGTTTCATCCTTAGGATCGGCTTTCGGAGTAAGGTTATCACTGCGCTTACATGAGCAGGAGGCGAGCATCGCAACCAGCAGCAGCCCATTAATAATCTGTGTTTTCATATTTTCTACTTTTATGTTTCATCGAAAAAGATGACCCAGCATGGATCATCTCGGCATTTGGCAATTTATCATTGTTTTTTCACATCGATCCAGAACCTTCTGGGTTTTTTCACTACCTTATCATAATCGGAATAGATATTTCCCCAATCATCAATTCCATTCAGGGTAAAATCGAAGGAATTGTCTGTAACGGTTTTGCTGGTATTATTGCCAAGGGACAGGCTTCCAGCACCTCTGAATGTAGCGATGGATACAAGCCCTGTTGAAGAAGTGAACTTGACAACGTTGGCCGTATAGTCACGTTCCCATTTGCTCACCCCAATGGGTATCTTCCTGTAGAAACTGTTCACATCTGTCTGAGGAGTTGCCGTAAAAACATAGTTTGCGTATTTCCCGTCGGCACCTGCGCTATTGGTAACCTTGCCAAATGTCTTTCCATCTGCTGCTACACCCTCGAACTCAAAGGTCAACCTGTTGTCCAGCTCTGAAGAAGGCCCTGTACTTGCAGACCACAACCAAGGCTTTGCTGAAAAATCGATCACCTCACCACCTCCATATTCTGGTCCGGTACCACCGTAAACCACCTGTTTTTGGATCGCATAGGTTCCCAGAAGTGTCTCAGTGAACGGGATGAGTTCAACTACCCAATCCCTGGTCTTTCCAGATTCTGAAGTAATAGTATAGGTATACTTGTTGTTATTTGCTGCGAAATTGACCTTCTCTCCCGATGCAGGCTTGATGTCTGATTTATATGAAGTCTGGATCTGTGTTGACACAGAAGAAAGGTTTGTCCCAGCCTGGATTAGAACTTTAACCGTTACAGTTCCTGCCAGCCTATCCACAACCGCCGGCCCTATCTGTGACAGTCCGCCACCCAATGTTACTGCCTCAATCGAGCGTTCATTGCTCACAACCCCATCATATGGATCTTTCTTACATGCCCCGAATATGATTGTTGTAACAAATAGTATTACAACCACCAATTTATTGTTCATTTTCATTTCTAAAGCTTTTATGGTTTGATTAATGGATTGGTATCTAATTCTCTTTGTGGTATAGGAAAGAAATATGCCCCACTGGTAATGGTTTTGCCATAATCCCGAGCCATTTTTTCCATGCCGTTTGTACGGCGCAGATCGAACAGGCGGTTTCCTTCAAACGCAAGTTCCCAGGCCCTCTCCTGTACAACAGCGTCGCGGAATGCCCGAACACCTAGTGCCGGTGGAAGATTGCCAAGGCCTGCCCTCGCCCTAACCCTATTCACCGCTGCATATCCTTCAGTTGGCCCCGCTGCCTCTGCGTAAACAAGTAGGATATCCGAATAGCGGATAACAGGGGAATTGGCATTCATTTTATCTGCATCACGTCCAGGGTCTATAAATTTCCTGGAGAATGGCCTAGAGGCTGAGTTGATATCCAGATTATAAACCGTGCCCGAGTTGGTATAAGAAGAAACGATAAGATCTGTCTTACGCTTATCATTATTTGCATAACTGCTGTAATGGCCTGCTTCTGTCCTGAAGTGGTTCCAGCCTTGTCCTATATTGATTACTGGACTTGCAGGGTTGCTCGGATCATAGGGAATGGTCATTGGCCGATCAGAACCTATAAACATGTTTGGCAACTTTGTATATTCTCCCTCCCTTACACCCAACCTGTCAACAGCGGCATCAAAGATATGCTCGTTCACACTTCCTGCCGCTTTATATAAGGTAGTGTTGTAAATGTCAACAAGTATGTTGGTGAAGCCAAAAACAGCCTGTTCATTGATCACTTTTGCGGCATAGTTCTTTGCCTCGGTATACTTGGTCTCCGCATCGGCAACGAAAGCATATCCCGGGGAATTATAGCTTTTGGAAGAAGCCAGGTGAAGGTAAACTTTGGCTAATAGCGCCTGTGCAGCAACTCTGTTTGCTCTTCCCTCTTTATTTTTGGCTGCACTCATCAATCCCTCTGCAGTCTTCAGATCAGCTTCTATGAGCGCATAGATATCGCTCAAAGAGGATTTGGCCATTGGAACCTGATCTGCATCAGCAATAACTTCTGTCCTTAAGGGAACCTCTCCGAATAGCCTTACCAGATTAAAATTATGCAAGGCTCTCAAAAAATGCCCTTCGCCAATGATCTGGTTTTTACCAGCCTCTGTAATGCCCTGTACATTGGGCACGTTCTTGATTACCGAGTTTGCCCTGGCAATGCCCCTGTACAGATAAGTCCAAAGGTTATCCAGGTCTGAATTGTTGGGGGTCGTCCTTATTTCATCCAGTTCAAAATTAGACACTCCGGCATCGCCTTTTTGCGTCAAATTTTCAGTTGGCAGTTCAGTGATGATGTAATAGCCCCTTGAATAATAACCTACCTCTGGGAGTATGGCATAAGCATATGCCAGTGCTGAATTTGCATCCGCCTCTGTCTTATAAAAAGAGCCGGTGTTTACCAGTCCGTAAGGCTTTTCTTCTAATTTCTGACAGCTAGATAAAACTGCTGATAGAACAAAAGCACCGTATATATATTTTTTTAAGTTCATGATTTTAATAATTAAAAGCCGACATTTAAACCTAATGAGATTGCTCTGGGTCTTGGGTATGCACCTTCGTTGATGCCATTTTCGCCAAGCTCTGCATCAAAGCCAGGGTTGAACTTGGTAAATGTGTAAAGGTTGTTTCCAGAAAAGAATACCCTGAAGCTCTTGATACCCTTAACAAAGTTTGGCTGGAAGTTATATCCTACAGTTACGTTCTGGATACGAAGGAAAGAACCGTCTGTGATAAAGTAATCCGATGCCAAGAAACCACGTGTGTTATTGGCTCTTGGAATATCATTGCTAGGGTTGTCTGGCGTCCATCTCAAGATCTGTCTACTTGGCGTAAGTTTTCTGAAATCAAACACATCATTGCCGTAAATGCCATAAAGCTGAGCAGAAAGATCAAACCTTTTATATTTCAGGCTTGTATTAATGCTATAGAGAAAGTCAGGGGTTGGATTGCCGATTATTGTCCTGTCATTACCGTCAATAACGCCGTCAGGTATTCCGTTTGGCCCTGATATGTCAAGATATTTGATCTCACCGGGTTGAGCGGCAGCACCCGTAAGGCCAGAAGCAACCCCTTCGGCCACGGTCTGTATGATACCGCCTGATTTATATCCAAAGTATGAGAACATCGGCTGGCCTACCGTATAAGTAAGGATTCTTTGTCGAACCAGTTCGTATAAGGTGCCCACCTCAACACGGTCCTTTTCGCCCATGCTGATCACCTTATTTCGGTTTCGGGTAAAGTTGACGCTTAAATTCCAGGTCAGCTCACTTTTGCTGATGATATCAGCATTCAGGCCCAGTTCGATACCTTTATTGTTGATCTCTCCGTCATTGATCCACTGTTCGTCAAATCCAGAAGAGGGAGCAATAGTCCTCAACCTCAAAAGGTCATCCGTATTCTTGTTGTAATAATCGATGGTCAATCTAAACCTCTGATCCATGAAACCGATATCCACACCCAGATCCAATGAGGTGGTGGTTTCCCATTTCAGGCTGTTATTGCCTAAACCTCCCACAATGGTTAAACCCTGCTCGTTATTTGCACCAGACAAACCTGGTCCAAAGCCTGTCTGAAAACCATCACCGGTAAAGTATCGGCCTGTTCCAAACCTATCCAATGTTTGATACGGGCTAATGCCCTGATTACCGGTAAGACCATAGCTCACCCTGAATTTAAGTTCTGAGAACACATTCAGCGATTTGATAAATTCCTCTTCGTTTGCCTTCCACGCAACAGCGGCAGAAGGGAAATATCCCCATTTGTTATTCGAACCAAACTTACTGGAACCATCAGCCCTAGCGGTTAACGTGAAAAGGTAACGATCTTTATAGGCATAATTGGCACGTCCAAACCATGAGGCAAGTTCTGATCTTGAAAGTCCGTTTGAAATGATTCTGTTTACAGCCGTGCTCAGATTTTCATTCTGAATATTGTCGTTGACAAAACCATTTCCCACCAATGAACTTGTCCTGGTATTGAATTTCTGGAAGGAGTAGCCTGCCACAAAGTTAACACTGTGGTACTTACCAAAATTTTTATTTGCGGTAAGATAATTCTCGGTCAATAATTCAGTCGTATTAAAATTGTTGATCGCACCAAATCCATTGCTTTCAAAACCCCTGAAAGTTACTATTGATGGCTCATAGACATCTCCAATCGAGTTGCCATATTTAGAGCTCAATTGGGTCCTGAACTGTAACCAACTGTTTATCTTGGCATTTACGTAGGCAGTTCCTATGATATCAAGCGTCTTGTTGGTATTCAGAACTTCATTGGCATTGGCCAATGGATGTCCGAAGTCCGTTGGACTTGTCCTAAAGTAATTACCGGTATCATCATAAACCGGAAAGACCCTGGTGCGATCTGCATTGACCTGTACACCATTGTTCTTGGTGTAGGTCAGGATCACGTTGGTACCTACATTGATCGCATCGGTCAGTTTCTGGTCTAAATTCAGCCTATTGGCATACCTGTCATAGAAATTTTTGATCACCAAACCTTCTTCCTTGTAATAGTTACCAGAAATGGCATACTTGGTTTTTTCGCTGCCCCCGTCAGCAGTGAGAGTATAGTTTTGGGAAAAAGGATTCCGATAGACCAGATCTACCCAGTCTGTATCATGTGGCCACTTTGGTTTTGAGGGATCAAGCCCCCTCAATTCTGCTATGGAGGGAAAGTAGACACCTCCACGTATTTCACCAAGATATGGCAACTGGTTTGCCGGTGTCCCCCCGGTCAAGGCGGCCTCATTGGCAAATGTTGCCTCATCAACCGCATCCCTCCAGAGATCTGGTTTTGCAGACATCCCAGCAACGGTATTCAGTGTGCTCAATGATATATTGGATTGCCCAATCTTGCCCTTTTTTGTCGTGATCAGAATTACCCCGTTGGCGCCTCTTGAGCCATAAATAGCTGCAGATGATGCATCCTTTAACACTTCGATGGATTCGATGTCATCAGGATTGATCTGACTTAGATTACCCGCATCACCAAAAGGGAAGCCATCTACAACCATTAAAGGGCTGTTTGAGCCATTCAATGAGCTTGTGCCTCGTATGCGTATAGTCGCACCGGCCCCCGGTCTTCCCGAACCAGATATCACCTGGACCCCAGGTATTTTTCCCTGCAGAAGTTGGTCTACCGAAGATGAAGGCGTCCGATTTAATTCGCTTCCTTTTAAAGTGGCTACAGAACCAGTAAGATCACTTTTCCTAACGGTTCCATATCCCACCACCACAACCTCTCCCAAATTTTTCAGATCAGGCTGCAAAATGGCATTTACTGTATTCTGGCCAGAAGAAGCAATGATTTCTTGAGTTTGCATGCCCAACAATTTAAAAACGAGCGTTGAACTCTGTCCGGTCAATGTAATGGCATAATTGCCATTGGCATCTGTCGAAGTTTGGATGGCCTCTCCCTTGACAGCAATCACAACCCCTGGCAAGGGTTGGGCAGTATCGTCTACTACTCTTCCTTTTATTGTCCTTTGTTGTGCGAGTACGGTTTGGATGCCCATACATACAAAAAGAACGCAAGCAAATGCGATGTAAAAAATTCTTTTCATAAAGTTTAATTTGGTTAATAAATTATTTCGCCCATTGTTGAATGATCGACTTTTCAAAACTACTTGATATTAACCCATGGAATTAATACTTTTTTAACATTTAATAGTATTAAATCCAGACTGAACAATTTTCTTGTTGACATTTTTAAAAAAATCACATGATATTATTTTAACTTATTGTGATATTTAAAAAGCATTATAACAGTACAAAGGAGCACACAATGCTTATTTGACAACTTTGAGCCAAGTTTATGGCAATACGCATCATAATGCTTATTTAACTACTCTTGGGCGGGAAAGAATAATTTTTTATTAGATTTGAAATAGATATTTTAATGTTTTTCTAACTTCAAATGATAAACTATGGTCAACAACGTAATTAGAGAAATAACACCGCTGACTTCATATGACTGCTTCACCATTTTTACACGGGACAAAAAAGAATTTGATTTTCCTTTACATAATCATGAGGAGATGGAGCTTAACCTGATACTCAATGCCAAAGGAGCAAAGCGCATAGTTGGCGATCATATTGAAGAAATTGGTGATATGGAATTGGTATTTGTAGGCTCAAATCTTTCCCATGGGTGGTTCAACCATAATTGCGAAAGCGAAAATATAAAGGAGGTTACCATCCAATTTCACAAAGACTTGCTTGATGATATTTTTCTGAGGAGGAACCAGTTGAACCATATTCGCAAAATGTTTGAAGGCTCTCAAAGGGGAATTTTGTTTTCCCAGGAAACGATTAGACAGATTTCTCCCAGGATATTGGCTTTAGATAAGAAAACCGGATTTGATTCAATCCTGGAACTGTTTTCTATTTTTCATGATCTCTCCATCTCAAGGGATATGAAACTGCTATCCGACTCCACTTTTACCAAGGAACAGTTCAATTATAACAGTAGGCGTATAGAGAAGGTATTTGATTACATGAATAAAAATTTCCACAGGGAAATCACTTTGGCGGAGGTGGCCAAAGTGGCCAATATGCCCGAGGCATCCTTCAGTCGTTTCATCAAAAAAAGAACAGGTTATACATACGTCGACAGTCTGACAGAGATCAGATTGGGCCATGTTTCAAGAATGTTGATCGACACCACCCACTCTATTGCAGAGATTGCCTATAAATGTGGCTTTAACAATATTGCTAATTTCAACCGCGTCTTCAAGAATAAAAAAGGCTGTACGCCCAAAGATTTCAGAGCAGATTACACAGGCAATCGGGTATTTATCTAACGGTTACCATAACCCTCCTAACTACAAATCTGCTAAAATCGATAGGACCTGGCCTAAGGGTTCACCGAATCAGAATACCAATACCAGATCGGAATTTGATTTGATTGTGATGCCCTTGGCCTGTCGAGTACCAGAAAAATCCAATTTTTGATCATTCCATCTTCCATTTTCACAATCAAACACACGCCCCTTTTCAGGAAAAGAAAAGCCAGCCAAATCAAGATTTGCTGTTTTGCTAACTGAGGTGCTGTTGTAGAGATATACAAATGTTTTCTTCCCACATTTTACGGCAAAAATTTCAATGTCCTTATCATCAACCCTAACTTTTACAGGCGCAAAAGACCCCTTGCCAGAATCCATCATTTCATCCAAAATAGTCCTAACCCTCCTTAGATATGCATCTGTGCCCCTATTGTCAAAATATTCCCACCACCAGGACAAGGGCAGGATTGGCGTAGGCGAGAACAGCCCATACCATAGCCCTCTTTTGAAATCGCTATCCATTTCATCAGCGAAAAGATCGAAGTTCTTCTGCCAATCGTACTCATAACCATACTCACCTATTACGTAGGGTTTCTGAAAATCCTGTGTATAGTTAACGATGGTGGTCGCCAGAGCACGGTTATCCCGGTAAATATGTTTCTGGTTGAAATCAATATCCTCGATTGAATTCAATCCCAGTAAATCCCGGTGGGAAATACTGGTAGTGATCAGATGGTCAAAGGGATCAAGGTCGGCCAGATAAGCGCTCATCTCCCTATGCCAATCCACAATATGCGGAGCGGGAATTGGGTTATCCTTGTTTCTGTACTGCACATTGTCTATTTCGTTGAAGAATTCCCAAGCGCCAATAGATGGACTATATCCCCATCTGCCGACAATGAACCTCAACATATTCTTATATTGCGCTTTTGCCTTTGGATCCACAAAAAAATCCGCAGTTGAAACCTCATACCGTCCATGTTTAGCGGTATGGCTTCCCTGGCCCAATGTCAGCATCATATGCAGCCCCAGAGAATCGGACAGATTGATCATATCCTCCATTCTCTGAACTGCACTTGGATTGAAATATTCATCAGAGACCCCATACCTGCTGTTATTGAAACCACTCTTCCAATCCAATGCCAAGTTCCAAGCGCATATCCAGGTCCTGAAAAAATCACCTCCGTGGCCGGCAAGGGACGGAAGCATGTACTGGTAACTGTATTTTTTATTTTCATGAAGTGCCTTAAAGAACCTTGAATCATCATCATCCCTGGATTCCCAGGCCAGGTTCTCTCCAAGTCCGCGAAAGAGGGTACCGTTATCATACCTAAAGGTCCAGTTGTCATTTTTATGAAGTATCCCCTTGTTTTTGGAAGCTGAGGCTATGAAATCAGAAGAGTCAGTTGAATGAACGACTTTCCCATCTCTTTTTAGTTGGAACCGATATACGTATCTCCCGCTTTCCTGCGGCAGAAACCGAGCCTTCCAACAAGACCGCTCCAAATCCAAAGACTTATCAAAATAGCATGGCAGTACAAGCTTCCGGCCACCAGGGGAGCTCAGCAACATATCCAGGGAGATATCCTCCTGTAAAAATGGGTTATCAAATGAAGCTTCGATATCGATAGCCAACTCAAAGCGTTCATACTGGACCGCGGGCCTTTCTGGAACGCTGATTCCTGCAATCCTGCCCTGGGCCCGAGACCCGCCAAAAAAGCCAAAACAAAGTACAACATAAAGCAAGGCAAACTTAGATTTCATCCTTAGGGGTTTAAGTGACATACATATTGGAACCGGGAACACAGCAACACAGCAGCCACAAAGGATCCCGCCTGGCCAGTCCTATTCCTATAGCTCAAAAATAGCTTGATAGCGAAATGCAAATCAATACTTTTTTACCAATTGATGATATTAAAACATTCACTCCGGCTCACTGAAACTTACGATCCTTCTAAGACGCTCGACAGTACCAACAACATGTTTGTTATTACAAAAAAAAGATCCCGGGCAAAATTGCCAACGGGATCTTTCCTTAAGCAGGCTTTTAAGCCATAGACAGCTTTTTGCTGATATTAAAGCAAATGCATTCAGACACCATGGATGCTTAAATTACAACAACCCCAGCCATACTTCTGTCCAGGCCTAAAATAACAGACCTAAATCCACAGACTTACCCACAGCTAAACCGAAAGCCCCTCCTGCTGCTGCTTGCCCTGTTTGGCAGACCTTTCTTTCCCTACGGCCACTTCAGGTAGTTTCTCCTCCTTGAGGTGCTGCTCACGCTTGATCGACTTACCATCCAGGGTATACAGGTTGAGCTGTTTGTATTCAGGAACCGCCTCGGCAAGGAGCCTGACCGGCTTTCCATCAAGCTCAACATTGACCACGGCCCTGTGTCCATCCCTTAGCGCACCCTCAAGCTCCTCTTTCCACTGTGGATTGGAGAGTTCCTTGAAATCGAACCTTTCCAGCACCGCAGAAAGATCAAAGCCGTAACCTTCGGTAAAGGTCTTGGTCTTGAAGTTTCCGCCTCGATCCCTTTCCCCATCTAGCTCAAGCTTCACCCAGGCCGAGTATTCCCTGTTGGAGATATCCAGCATGTCCGGGCGGTACACCGAGCGCCCCTCCAGCAAATTCAGCCCTTGGGCAACGGTGAATCCGTTTCCCTTTTCAATGTAAAAGGTCTGGCCCGGAGAAGGGTTTTTAAGGGTCTTATAAAATTCCTTATCGATGTTGATCAGTTTACCGTCTCCCATGGTGGCAAGCTCTTTTGAATCCTGAAGGCTCAGCCCTGCATACAGCTGCGCCGCCCCGCGGATATCCTTGGAAGCTTCCATCCTGGCATTGAACTCCTTCACCGCGAGCGAAGGCATCTCGAATTCCTTCAATATCACCTCCTCGCCCTGCCTTTGGGAGGAAACAAAATACTTCTCCCCCGGAGCCAGCGGCGGCTGGGTTTCCTTCACCAGATCGAACTTGTTGAAATAATAATATTCCGAGCTTTTCGACTGGTTAAAGTGGAGCGCCATTTCCACCCTTCCCTTTTCCCCCTTGAGCTCATCGTACAGGATAAATCTCGGCTCGTTTGCCGCCATCTTGGCCTGCATCTCCGCAATCAGCTTCTCACTGAAGCCCAGTTTTGCCATTTCCTCTTTGAGGTTCTCTAAATTTTTCGCATCCATAATCGCTTTTTTTAAGTTTTCGTTTTGATAGGCATCCCTGCCCAGTTCTCTAAGTTTATTGATATCTCCGGTCAGTTTCAGCGCATCGCCGATCCTGACCGTGTAGGGCAGCTGTACCCTATGGTTCATCATGGAGCGCAGCTCGGGATGTAGCTGATAGATCATCCCCGCCACCTGTTTTCCCACTGGATAGGATTGGCACAGGTCCGAAACCACCCGGAGCCGATCTTCCAATCCCCGATCGCTGCCATCAGTCCGGTAGAGAAAATCAAGGCAGCTGACCGCAGTCGCCTGCGCAGACATCAGCTGTCCTTCCACAAACAGCCCATGCTCATCGCTGGTCCCCACCGAACGCCTGAAATCCGCTTCCAGTAAAAAGGCATCTTCCCTGAGCCATTCCTCCAGGCCATCATTTCCCAAAAGCTTTGGCACAAACACCGCGTACTCGGGAATGCGCAGCTTTCCAAGATGTTCCCTCACCAGAAGATCAACGGCAATCTCAACTCCGCCGGTCCGCTTGTAAAGGGTCACATCCATCCAGGGCAGGTCCATATTCTCCATTGCATGGATTTCAGGTCCATACAGACCAAGGCGATTGCGATCGGCATTCACGTCTCCCTCTTCCAGCCCCATCGAGCCGAAATCCGCCAGAACCGCCAGCTGCTCAAATCCCCTTTCCAGTGTCTTTTCAGCCTGGCTAAGCAAGGGGCGCAGCTGACCGACAGCCGCAAATTCGATGTTCAGTACGGAATCCTCCGCCTGCACGCGAGATCCGGCAGTCTGGAAATCCGATGCCAGGTAATTGTCCCTGCCGCGCGGATAGACCACAAACCCCTGCCCATAGTACGCCGCATCGGTAAGACCCGAAACCAGCTGCTCCAGCTGCCCCCTTGCCATCCAGATCGCCACTACCTTTCCCTACTGTTGTTTCTCAGCAGCACCTTCTGTCCAGCTTTGAGTTTCACCCGGACCACCTTCACCTTCCTTGAAAATAGTCTTTTTGCCGCATCGATCCCCGCTCCCGCCACCTGCCCGGTGATCCCGTCCATCCCGTAGACCGAAATCCCTCCCACCGCGTCGACCGCACCACCCGAGGCCACATCACCCAGCACCGCATCAGGCGCCGAAAGTCCGGGCATCCCGTCCAGCCCGTACATGGTCAACTCCACCGGAATGATCAGTTCATCCAACCTGATACTTTTGATGTCCAGCAGCAGCCGCTGGTTCACCAGCCTGCACAGCCCAAAAACCTCGTGCCCTTTGGGAATGACCACATTTTTCAGCACCACCGAATCAAGCAAACGCAGGCGAATGGTCGAACCCTGCACTACCTTGCCACCATCTGCAAGCTCGGCCGGCACTGCAAGAAATTCTCTCTCCCCTGCATCCCCATAGATCTTTGAGACCAATTTCTGCTGTGCCCTGGCAGGGTTCTGGATATCCAAAAGCTTTTCCAGCATCAGATTCATTTGCTCCATTTCAGGGTCTGAACCCTTATCCTGCTTCATCGAGTTCATCAGCATTTCCAACCGGTCTACATCGGTTTTCATTCCTGCATCGTTTTGCTTAAGGGGCTGTTCATACCCAGCGCTTTTGCCGCCTCCGATATCAACCGGTGGAGAATTGATCTCTCTGTCCAGCGCAGCAAGCTTGGCATTGATCTCCTCGGTCTTTGCATTTTCGGCAACCCCACCAAAGCCCATGTTCCCGGCCATCACCGAGATCCCGCCCGAACCAGAGGTATCCTTTTCCCCGCGAGCATAAAAGCCCATCTTGTCCACCGGTTCTTCCGTCTTGAAATCCGCACCCGGCAATGCGGTATTGATCCCCTTTGAGCCAACCCCATCTTTCGAGGTTCCCCTTCCACCACCACCGGCATAGAATGCCAGCGCCAGAAAGGGCATGGCAAGCAGCGGCAACACCAAAAGGATTTTCCTCTTGTCCCTTGTTTTTGTTTCCATAAAAAATTGATCTGATTGTTAAAAATTGAACTGTTAAAATATTGCGTTAATGAGTATGTAGACCAGATAACCAGCAAAGCCGATCAGCAAAGCGCCTAATAAAACAAGTGTATTTCTCCTGCCCAGCTTTTGGGATAGGGCATTCAGCTTCGCTGCAGTGCTGCTTTGCACCGCCAATATCTTCTCGGCTATTTTATTTGCTATCTTTTCTTGTTGCTGGGCCAAGGGCTTGGCTTCCCTTCCCCGTTTCCTTAACCATCCCATCACCTAAGGTTTTACCACATCCTGGTTCAGAACCGTTTCCCAGCGCTGGATCAGAAAACCATGCGGATTATTGTCCGAGCGGGAAACATTCCGCAAGAACCCCTGCGTGACCAGTTTCCTGGAAACCGTCGAAGTTGAGCGGACCAAAACCTGCGTCGCATAACACTTGAAACTAAATGGCTCCTGGGCCATATCAAGCAAGACAGAATCTACGGTAATGCTCTGGGAGATATTCGCAGAAATGAGATTGGTAAAGTACCCCTGCTCCTTCAGGTTATCGTATGCTGCCTTTGCCGAACCATCGGCCAGATAGAGCGCCTTTCCGATATTCGATGCAATCACCTTTTCATCGGGGTCCAGGGTAAAGAACCAGTAGTGGAACATCTTCACATGGTCTCGGATCTCAACGGCCACATTGTCCTTCCGTTCAGCGGAAAAAGCCTCCAAAGCCTTACCGTTGGCAAGGATATAGACCTTTCCCGTTATTTCCCTTACCACCTGAAAGCTTTTCCAAATCGCAAACCCCGATACCAGTACGCAGGCAATGATCAGAAAGAGCGAAAAACGTTTGATATGCGAGAAGGCGGTATCTATATTTCTAAATTGTGTAAACACTAGCTTTTAGTTAAATAAAACTTCGATTGCATTCTAATTTGGGGCTTTGGCAAAAAGCTGAGCTTCCCACCCAAGCTTCCAAAACCTATTTGCCAGATAGCCTGTCCCTCTGATGGGCATTCCCCCCATCAGGGAAATAATCCCCTTGACTTGCTCCAGCATAACCTTGACTCATCATCCGCGGCCCATTGCCTAATGCATCTGCCGCCATGCCCATTCCAGCAGAACCTGCATTGATCGCAGTCCTTGATGAGCTCGACACGATCATATTGGTTTTCTGCAGGATCGTGTTACCACCCCCTGCATGAACGATATAATTGGCAACCGTGGGAACGCAGAAGTAGGCCACGATCCCTATCACCATAAAGATCAGATAGGCCACATCTGTCGAGGAGAAGAAGGTCTCCCCTTCACCCGCGATCTGGGAGATATCTACCTTGAGCATGTTCTCTTGGATCTTTCCCAAAATGCTCCCCAGGATATTGGCAATGGGCAGCCACATGAAAATGTTCACGTAACGGGCGATCCAAACCGTCAAGCTCTGCTGAAAGCCATCGAATACCGCAAACCCGAAAACGATCGGCCCCAAAATAGTCAGCACAATCAGAATAAAGGTCCGCACCACATTGATGCACAGCGCCGCTGCCGCATAAAGTACCTCCAAGACTTCTGCCATCTTGCTGCAAACAGGCGTTTGCCGGAATCCTTCCCTTTGCATCTCTTCCAGAGCTGGTTTAATGATCGATTTTTATTTAGATTTGCGTGGTTCATAAGTTCACTGACCGGCAGAAATGACCTCAACAACTTGCGGATCTTCAGCCGCATCTGTATTGGTCTAGGTCGGAGCTTTAAGCGCAGCTTTCTGCCTAGCCCCAAAGAAGAATCACTGTAAATAAAATCTGTATTTTTTGAAGTTTTCTCACCCATAACCCAAAAGAATTAAGTACCAAAAATGAATGAAGAAATTTGGGTAATTTGACAATCCCTAAAGAACACACATGTTTTTATTCTATAGTAATTACTTTATCTTTAGCTATGCGCATATATCTCGACAGCAATATCTTCAGAAAGACAAAACAGACTTCAAAGCAGTTCAATAAAAAAGTATTTGACGTAATGGAAAACCTGAAAGATATTTTCATTTTCCAGTTTTCCGAGGGACACCTTCATGATCTTTCCAAATCAGATGAAAAATACAGACAAGAGGACCTTAAGCATATGGAGCAATACGTCGACAACAACTATATCTGCAGGGATCACATCAAAAAAGAAATTAACTTCACCCTAAAAAAACCAATTGATGCCTATCAGACGATAGACTTTGCAAAAATGGACTTCTCTTTTGAAAATCCTCTTGATTTTCTTGACGAGCTCGACGATATTGACGGTGGTAGGGAAATGAAGGAAATGTTGCAGAACATGTTTGATATGCCCATGTTCAATCCAATCGAGATGGACACTAGTGCACTTGCACCGGAAGTAAAGGAACTGGCCGAACAGTTTCAAGGCATAAGGTCGATGAACGACATGCTCAAAAAAATGCAGGGCATGTCTCCAATGCTTGATAGTCCGAAAGAGTTCAAAAAATACCAGGATATCTTGCGACCGTATATTGATCGAAAAGAATATAGTTTTGATGAATGGTCATTTGATTTCGATCAGCGGATGAAAGATACACTTTTCGGGAAATCATTTTCCGAAATGGTTGAGCTAACGCTGGTCGGAGCCGACAAGGAAGATGACTACTTAAGGTTTATCAATACTTACACGCAACTTGAAGGGTTTGGGGTAACACAGGAGACCACCGGCAGCAAACAGAAACTCAAAAAGAATAGTTTCTGGGATATCCACAAAGATGCAGTACATGGTTTTTTCGCCAGCAAGTCGGATTATTATGTAACCGACGACCTTGGCGCGCAGACAAAAGCCTTCATCGTATTCAAGCTGCTCGGCATATCCACAGAAGTACTATCTGTGAAAGATTTCCTTGCCAAATCTACGTTATTGCTCAAAAATGAAGATAACATCCATAGCCTTGCCAAGGGACTTGCCTACTCGATAGAAAAGGGTTTTGTCATCAACCATTCGGTAATAGAAGACATGCAGCTCATAAAGTTGGATTACCCTGTCATGAACTATTTTAACAGGATGCAGGTAAACAATAAGGAAAGATCTGTCAACATATTTCGATCTTCAAAACTGAAAAAGGGGATACTATTCTCAGAAGTAAATCTGCTTGTAAAAAAATGCTCAAAACTATTTGGACCTGACGTAGACTTTAGAAACCTGTCCGAACTTTCGGAATATGGGAAGTTCAAAAGCGGCGAGCCCATCAGAAAATGGAAGTCAGGAAACTGCGTGGTCACAATTTCATGGGAGGAGAATTCGCTTGGACAACCCATCATTGCGTTAACTTTATGGTTTTAAATCAATAAATTTTGTTTAGATCAACCTTCATGATTTCTTAAAATTTCGTGGCGAATTATATCTTTAAAAATTAATGCGAGGTAGCTTGATTAATGCAACTATATATCACATTTATCCTAAACTATTGGAAAACGAGGTACTTATTTTAAATTTGCATTAGATTAACAAACTCAAGCGGATGAAAAAAATCTTCAACTGGATATTAGATAAGTGGCTCGCAGGATTTATCACCGCAAGCTTCTTCTTTGCATTGAAATATTACTTAGAAACGCCAAATAAATCAAGACCAAGTTTTTTCAGTTTCAAATGGATGGGTGACTTTTTGAATACTAATATTCCTCTGTGGTGGTGCCTTTTAATTGTTTTTTGTATGATTCTATTGGCAAGAATAGATAAGTGGGTTTATAGAAATAAAAACAAGACTGTCGATAATGACTTGGATTATTATAAAACACCTTTCAATCAATATGGAAACTATACAAAAGATACTTTTGGTCCAAATAGAACAGTATGGACATGGAGTTATAGATGGGATGTGCACAAAAGACAATTCATAATAGAGGATGCTTTGCCTTCTTGCAGAACCTGTGGTACTCCACTGGATTTAGAAGATAGATTTGGTTGGAAGACATCAGCAAGCTGTTCGAAGTGTAGACTCGATGGAAAGTATTATATGCATGAAATGACTGAAAGTCCCAATGATGTACAGAAAGAAATCATCCGAAGGATTCAAAGTGGAGAAGTTTCAAAATCCCAATAATTTTAAAATGCCGACCATTGTCGGCATTTTAAAATTATAAGAAGTTTAGCGCAGCTCTTTTGGGACGTTGAAAATATCCAAAATCAATCCTGCAACCGAGGGATAAACCTTTTCGAACAGTTCCCTATTCTTATCAGGAATATCTTCAGCATCTGTCGCCAGCAGATAGACAACAAGTTCTGGAACCTCAAAATATTCGCATATCTTTTTAAGCGTACCACTGTTTGGTTTTTTGGCTCCAGACTCGATCTGCGATAATGCAGTTTGAGTAATTCCAACATTTTCCGCTAGTTGGGATTGATTTAATGATTTATTTTTTCTGAGCCTTTTAATTGCGTTACCTAATTTCATATATTCAGTATCAACCGGATTTCAGCAGCTGCATTATAATGTTTGCAGCCTGGAGGCCAAGGTTAGCCATAGCGGTCCAATCCAGTTTGTTTTTAGTAGTATGTGTATCAACCTGACCTAATAATAGCTGTGCCTCTGAGATCAGTTGTTTTTGATTAACTGTTAAATTTTCCGGGCCATTATGCAGCAATTCGGACAGAACTGCCTGTAATTTTTCTAAATTTTCTTTGTTCATAGTGCTTATTGATTTGTAAATAACTAGCGAGAGCGCTTTTGCTTAAGTTATTTACAGCACTATGTTCATCGTCAAGATTTTTGAATAGGAGTTTTACGATTGACCTAAACCTCGCCCTTTTGTCCAAGATTAGCCGCCTAAGCTTAGACAGCAAACTTTTTATGGTTCGTATAAGGCTTCTGATCCTTTTGCTGAGAAAATCGGTGAAATCGTCAACTACCCCAATTGGATGGATAAAGGCAACATGCTCTCCATTTAAGATAAAGGTTGATTGACCAGTTAACCTGGAGAATTCATCAATCAGTTTTGATCTTTTAATTTTCAGCCTTCTAATTTGTCGCTCTAATTCTTCAATCTCACTGTAAAATAGAAACCCCGACACCGTTCGCTTCAATACCGCTAGCCAATCTTCATCGAGTTTGGTTCTTTCAATTAGATGTTCGGCGACCTTTTTCACTTTTTCAGCCTCGAGCTTTTTGATATCCCGGTTGATAAGATGGATCTGGCCATAAATTTCAATACTGATATCTCTTAGTCCTTCAGCTCCAAATTTTTCGGTCTCTAGTTCAAACCAATTTTTCATGATAATTAAATTTATTACTCAAAGTTAATAAAAACTAAATTATATATCCAAATAAATTAACAAAAATATATTTTTTCTCAAATAAATATATTCAATAGAGCCCGATCACTACCAATTAATAGTTTTTCTTAATGAGGTTGTGCTGCAAGAATTTATCCTTAAATGCTTGGGAGAATAAGCCAGCCTCAGAATCCTAAAGACGTAAGTATTCCATCATTCAGTGCCAACGGATATAAAAGAAAATGGTTAACTTTAGATATGACCGATCTAAACGCCCTCAACGAAATCTTTCCGACCGCCACCACACTTAAATACCGCCCCCTGGGAAAGACCCTGTTTTTAGAAATCCCCCTGCTCAACAGCGGACTGTTCAAGCAACTCAACGCCATCCTAAAAGATGCCTCGCAGCAATCTCCGCTAACCATTGCCATCGACCTTAAAAACGAAAAGAAGATCGTCCTTTCCATCCACAAACATACCGAATGCATCGCTCTTGAAAACCTTCGGCCCATCTACAGCCTGAAAAGAAAACTCACCCAGAGCAATCCAGAACTGGTAGAACTTTGTTTGTATAATTATCAGATCCCCGGCATGTACATCGGCACAAAATTCAAGCTGGAACTAGAAGCATGAAAAACGTCAAAAAGGAAAACCTCCCCTCCAAGATCTGCTCCACCTGTAATAGGCCATTCTGTTGGCGCAAGAAATGGGAAAAGGTCTGGGATGAGGTCAACTATTGCAGCGAACGCTGCCGGAGGACCAAAAGCCCAGGCAAGCCATCCATCTAAAACTTTGAACCAGAAGAAAAGCAATGCACACATGAGCTTTTCAGCAAAGCAGATTGAGCTTTCCAGCAAAGCTTGACGCTAACTTCCAGCCTATCTTTGTATCACATTAAACACAGAAAACATGGAAAAAGTATGGTTCATCACCGGCAGCTCAAGGGGACTTGGGCGCAGTCTAACCCAAGCGGTCCTTGCAACAGGCGACAAGGTCGTAGCAACTGCTAGGGATATCAATTCGCTCAGCGAGGTCAAGGACAACTATCCTGATCAGCTCTATCCCATCAAGCTTGACGTAGACAATGCGGAAGATATCTCCGCAGCAGTTAACCAAGCCATCTCACATTTTGGAAGGATCGACGTACTGGTCAACAATGCGGGCTTCGGCATAACCGGTGCAATCGAAGGCTACACCGAACAGCAGGTGCAAAGCCAGCTGCAGACCAACCTCTACGCACCCATTGCGATCACCCGCGCAGTGCTTCCCCATATGCGCAAGGCAAAATCAGGCCATATCCTGCAGGTCAGCTCGATCGGTGGTAGGGTTGGAAGTGGCGGGGTAAGCATCTACCAGGCCGCAAAGTTTGGCCTCAGCGGTTTCAGCGAAGGACTTGCCATCGAAGTAGCCCCACTTGGGATCAAGGTGACCTGCATAGAACCGGGCGGCTTTAGGACCGACTGGGCGGGCGGATCGATGAGCTACGCCCCGCACGTTGAAGGCTATGAAACCACAGTAGATGCCAGGGTCCAAGCCTTCCAGAGCGGAAACATCAAACCCATGGGCGATCCGGACAAAGCTGCACAGGTAATGATTTCAATCACCAACCATCCCCAGCCCCCGTTGCACCTGCTGCTAGGAAGCGAAGCGGTCGCCATCGTCAAATACTCAGAGGCCGCCAAGCTCAAAGAACTTGAAAAATGGGAACACCTCAGCATCTCCACCGACGCCGATGATGCGGAAAACTTTCTACAGACCGAACACGGCAAAAAATACCTAGATTTAAAAAAGTAACCCCTATGTATTGATATGTCAACACTGCCCGAAAAACCAAAGATCTCCTATTCCTGCTATTATGAAAAGAGCAGGGAGGGAGAACAGTTCGTCGCCGACCATGTGTTCAGCTACCAGGTCTCAGGCTCGCTCACCCTGATCGACAGCGCGGGCAAACATGTTTTTGACCCGGGGGATTTTAGGTTGATCCGGCGCAACCAATTGGTGAAGTTCCTCAAAGAACCGCCAGCTCGAGGAGCGTTCCGCTCGGTTTCGGTGTACCTTGACCAGCAGACCCTGCGCGCCTTGAGCGTCGAGCATAATATCTCGGCATCCCTGCCCCCTAGCCAGGGCAACATCATCAAGCTCGCACCAAAGCCCTTGCTAAAAAGCTACATTGATTCCCTTGCGCCCTATAGCGAAGGGGGCATAACACTAGACCCCAAGCTGATCGAGGTCAAACTCCGCGAGGGAATCTTGATTCTATTGCAGAGCGAACCTAAACTAAAGGATATCCTTTTCGATTTTAGCGACCCGGAAAAAACCGACCTGCAGGGATTTATGGAAAAGAACTTCCACTTCAATGTGCCCCTGGAACGCTTCGCCTACCTGACCGGGCGGAGCCTGGCCACCTTTAAAAGGGATTTTGAAAAGCTTTTTCAAAGCAGTCCTGCCAGATGGCTCCAGCAGCGCAGACTACAGGAAGCATATTACCAGATCAGGGAAAAGGGAAGATTGGCTTCTGAGGTCTACCTTGAAGTGGGATTTGAGGACCTTTCCCATTTTTCCTTCGCCTTCAAGAACAGGTACGGCATACCTCCCTCTAGGGTGTGACCATCCTGGTAGAGACTGGTTTTAATGGCTTCTATTTAGAAGGTAAGCGCTATGATAAACTCGACCCCTTTATTTGTTACCTTTGAAGATGGAGAACAATAAGGCACTTTTAGAAAGCTATACCCAGAACGACAAACTGCGTGTTCTTCTTGTTACCCCTGAATTTGGCCATCTCTCTGGACAGCAGGCAAAAAAATATACGGGCACCCACAGAAATACGCTATACTATTTCCACCTAATGGTCGAAGGCTCGACCATTCATGGCGTAGACCTGACCGACTACCAGATAGCTAGTGGAGAGCTGCTGATGGTGTTGCCCCACCAGATCCATAAACTTCCATCAAGTGCTATCGGCACAGATTACTACAAGATCGGTTTTGACGAAAGCTGCCTGGCACTGCTTCCAAAACAGTACCCCTTTCTGCTAAACCCCTACCACCGACAAAAACTCACGCTAAGCGTAGAGGAAACCTTCAGGCTAAAGTCGATATTCAGTCTATTGCACAGCTTGCTCGCTCATAAAAATACCGATCCAGAACTGATCCTTGCCCACCTGAACACCTTACTCACCGAAATCAACGCCAGCTATTTTTCCGGCAGGGAAAATCCTGCCGAAGATAGGCTTATACAGTACACCAGCTTCAAGCAGCTCATCGAGAAAAAGCTCACCGAGCAGCTGACGGTGGCCCAAACCGCCAAAGAGCTCGCACTGAATACCAATAGCCTCTATACCCTAGTCAAGCACTACTCTGGCCTATCCCCTAAGGAATACATCACCTCAAGGCTCATCCTAGAGGCCAAGCGCAGGCTCTACTACCAAGAAAGCTCCATCAAGGAACTTGCCTTTAACCTTGGCTTCAACGATCCGGAATACTTTTCAAGGCTCTTCAGAAAACATACCGGCATGAGTGTGACCGAATTTGTGCAGGATTTGTCAGGGAAAAAATGAGATAAGTCCAGCTCCAAAGAAAACATCCTGCCGAACTTTGTTCCAACAAAACCTATCAATCATGAATAGAACACTTGGAAAAAACGGCGCGGTGGTATCGGCAGTGGGCCTGGGCTGCATGGGCATGTCCGGCGCCTATGGAAAGAGCGATGATGCAGAATCAATATCCACCATCCAAAAGGCCCTGGAGCTTGGACACAACTTTCTGGATACGGCAGACTATTACCTTGCCGGCCATAACGAACAGCTCATCGGAAAAGCCATCAGCAGAAGGCGCGAAACCGCCTTCCTATCGGTAAAGTCCGGACAGCTCTACTCTCCCGGAACAAACGGGGCGATGGGCCCAGGTCCTGTGACCGGACGCCCAGAAGATTTTGAGAACGCGATCTTTTATAGCCTTCAAAGGCTAGGCACCGATTACATCGACCTATATACCCCGGCCCGCGTTGATCCGAAGGTACCGATCGAGGAAACCATCGGGGCACTGGGCAGACTGGTCGAAAAAGGAATGATACGCCATATTGGTCTATCAGAGGCATCGCCAGAGTCCATCCGAAAGGCAGCGGCCGTCCATCCCATCACGGCCCTACAGATCGAATACTCCCTTTGGAGCCGCGACATTGAAACGGAAGTCTTGCCGACCATTCGTGAACTGGGAATCGGCCTTGTCGCCTATGCCCCATTGAGCAGGGGATTTCTGAGCGGCGAGTTCAAAAAACCAGAAGACATCAAAGACAGCCGCATGCACATGCCGCGCTACCAGGGCGAAAACTTCTACAAGAACCTGGAACTGGTGAAAAAGATAATTGCACTGGCCACTGAAAAAGGATGTACGCCAGCCCAGCTTGCCATTGCCTGGGTGCTTGCCCAGGGAGAAGATGTGATCACCATTCCCGGCACCAAGCGCATCGAACGTCTAAAGGCAAATATCGCCTCTGAAAATGTCGTGCTTTCTAGTTCAGAACTTGAAACGATCGGGCAGACCATGTCCCCAGGCATTGTTTCCGGCACACGATATCCAGAGAGGTTTTTAAGCGCACTTGGAAGATAAACCAACCTAAATCTCTCTCTACGCTGTTGATAACTCTACTAAAATTGTTAGTAATCACTAACAATTTTAGTAATAGATTTGTTGTTACTATAATACTTGGCAAAACATGCCTTGGATTTAACGGCAAATGACAGCGGAAAAACAGGAAATATTGGCCAAATTGCGCAAGCAATTATTAGAGGTGCAGGGATTTAAACCTGTCCCTATCGCCTCTGGCGATGGCTTTGGCCTGGGCCCCGTTGAAGCCTGTTTCCCAAATAAAGCATTCCCTACAGGAACCATCCACGAGTTCCTTGCCGCAAACCCTGAAGATACCGCGGCAAGCGAAGGATTTATCGCGGGGCTTCTTGCCAAGCTCATGGAAAATGGGAGCAGCTGCCTATGGATCAGCCGGAACCGAAAGCTCTTTCCGCCATCACTGGAAACCTTTGGCACCGATCCCCAGCAGATCATTTTTATCGACCTGTACTACACTAAGGAGATCTTGTGGGTAATGGAAGAGGCGCTGAAATGCGAAGGCCTTGCCTGCGTGATCGCCGAACTATCCGATATCGATTTTGCGCAAAGTCGCAGGCTCCAGCTGGCCACAGAGAAAAGCCACGTGACCGGATTTCTGTTAAGAAAAGAGCCCAAGTTCAGCCTATCCGCCACCGCCTGCGCTGCCCGCTGGCAGATCAAGCCTGCCCCAACCGAAATCATTAACGGCATCCCTGGCGTTGGCAACCCCAGATGGGAAGTCAATCTGTTAAAGGTCAAAAACGGAGAAGGCGGCAGGTTCCTGATCGAATGGGCCGAAAACAGATTTGCACCGCTACAGGCAGAGCCACAAGTCATCATCAAAGAAGAAAGGGGGCTGATCGCATGAGCAGGTACTTGAGCATTTATTTCACCAATCTTTTGGCCGATTACCTGGCCATCAAAAAACCGGAACTAAAAGATACGGTCTATGTCTTCACCATGTCCCAGAAAAATAGGATCATGGTCACTGCCGCATCCCGTGAAGCGGAAAAGCAGGGCATATTTGCCAGCATGGTCCTTGCCGATGCCAAGGCCATCGTACCTGACATCCTCGCCTTTGATGACAAGATCGATTTCAATAAAAAGCTGCTGATACGCATTGCCAGATGGGCCATCCGCTATTCACCTATTGTTGCCATCGATCTGCCCGACGGAATCATCCTTGATTCCAGCGGCTGCTCGCACCTACTCGGAGGGGAAGAAAAGTATTTGGAAACTATCATAGATAAATTAAAAGAATCAGGCTACAATTGCCGTGGAGCAATTTCAGATACCATTGGTACGTCCTGGGCAATTGCAAGGCTCGGAAAGAAATCGCCGATGATAGAAACTGGACAGCAGTACAACGCCCTTTTGAACCTCCCGCCAACGGCACTGCGTCTGGAACAGCCCATCATCGAGCGGCTACACAAGCTTGGTTTTGATAAGATCGGAAAGTTTATCCAGTTGCCCGCTTCCATGCTAAGGCGCAGGTTTGGCAATGAAATGCTGCTCCGCCTTGGCCAAGCCCTTGGCACCGAAGAGGAAACCATTACACCGATTATTGTCAAAGCGCCATACGAAGAAAGGCTCTATTGCCTCGAACCGATACGTACCAAACCCGCCATCGAAATTGCCATCGAAAAACTACTGCACGAACTGTGCGCCCGACTTGAAAAAGAAGGGCTGGGCATTAGATCCGCTGAACTCAAAGGCTATCGTTTGGATGGACGTGTCACCGAAACCAAGATCGGCACCAACCAACCTACCCACAAGGTTCCGCACCTGGCCAAGCTGTTCGAACTGAAGATCGACAAGATCGAGCCTGCCCTTGGCATCGAACTTTTCATACTCACCGCCACCAAGACCGAGCCCGTACTGATCCATCAGGAAAAATTGTGGAGCGGAAAACCAGGCCTAGCCGACCAGAACCTAGCGCAGCTCCTAGATAGACTTGCCGGAAAGATTGGCCCGCAGGCCATAAGAAGATATATCCCGCAGGCTCACTATTGGCCCGAGCGTTCACTCCGCCCTGCGATATCACTGGACGAAAAGACCGAAGTCAAATGGCAGAAAGCCAATCCCCGCCCGATGGAAATGCTCACGTATCCAGCGGCGATCCAGGTCACTGCTCCCATCCCCGATTATCCGCCGATGAACTTCCGTTACAAGGACGAACTGCATATGGTGGCAAAGGCGGATGGCCCTGAGCGCATCGAACAGGAATGGTGGATGGCTAAGGGCGAGCACCGCGACTACTACATTTTAGAGGACGACAAGGGACGACGTTACTGGGTCTTCCGCTCTGGCCACTATAACGAGGAGGGATCCGAATGGTTCCTGCACGGATTTTTTGCATAAATGAAAACGATAGGAGAAAACGATTATGGGCTACTGCGAACTACAGGTTACTTCCAACTTCAGCTTTTTAAGGGGCGCATCGCACCCCGAGGAACTTATTGAACAGGCAGCCGCCTTCGGCTACCCTAAGATAGCCATAACTGACGTGAACACGATGGCAGGAATCGTTCGAGCGCATAGCGCAGCTCGAAAGCATAACATTGAAATCATCCCAGCCTGTAGACTTGATCTTTTGGACGGCCCATCCCTTCTCGCCTATCCCACCAACCGTGAAGCATATGGCAGGCTGTCGGCTATGCTCAGCGAAGGAAATTTTAGAGCTGAAAAAGGCAAATGCTTCCTCTATAAAAATGATGTTTACAACAACCAAAAAGATATCCTATTTATTGCGATACCTCCTGATGCGCTTTCCAAGGGCTTTGATTTTGAGCCCAGCTTTGGCCAAGCCCTTAAAGAATACAAAGAAAATTTAAACGGTTCGCTCTATTTAGCGGCAAACCGCAACTATCAAGGACAGGACCAGAAACGGATGTTCAGGTTAGATGAGCTTTCCAAAAGGCTTGGCGTACCCATGGTGGCTACCAACGATGTGTATTATCATTGCCCTTCACGCAGGGAACTCCAAGATATCCTGACCTGTGTGCGGGAAAAATGTACCATCCACAATGCGGGCTTTCGCTTGATGATGAATGCCGAGCGGCATTTGAAACCCATCGAGGAAATGCATCGCCTCTTCCGCCAATATCCAGATGCCATTGAAAATACACTGGAGATCGCTGAAAAATGCCAGTTCACTTTGGACTCTTTGGAATACGTTTACCCAGAGGAAATTCTGTCCGGAGACCGGGCACCCCAGGAAGAACTGGAATACCTGACATGGAAGGGAGCCGAGGAAATGTTCGGCCTTCCCCTGCCCCAAAAGGTGCTCGACAACATCAACCACGAAATGAAGTTCGTCAAGGAAATGAACTATGCGAGTTATTTTCTGACCGTATATGATATCGTCAGGTTTGCAAGGGAGCAAAAGATTTTATGCCAAGGACGTGGCTCTGCGGCCAATTCCACTATATGCTACTGTTTGGGTATTACCTCGGTCGATCCCACCAAGTTCGATCTGCTCTTCGAGCGCTTTATTTCCTCTGCCCGTAACGAGCCGCCAGATATCGATGTGGATTTTGAGCATGAAAGACGTGAAGAGGTCATCCAGTACATCTATAACAAGTACGGCCGTGACCGCGCAGCGATCGTAGCGACCGTTACCCATCTCCACCAAAAGGGGGCACTTCGCGATGTGGCAAAGGCCATGGGACTGTCCACCGATACCATCGACCGGCTGTCGGCCTCGATCTGGGAATTTACAGACGAGTGGTTTGAATCTAACCGAGTTTCCGAGCAGGGCCTCAATCCCCGTGATCCGCTTCTGGTCAAGGTTTTGGATCTCACCCGCCAGATGATGGGCTTTCCACGGCAGCTCGGCCAGCATACCGGGGGCTTTGTGATCACCCGGGGCAAACTGACCGACCTCTGCCCCATTTTCCATGCCCGCATGGAAGACCGCACCAATATCGAATGGAACAAGGACGACATCGATGCGCTTGGGTTTTTAAAGATTGATGTACTTGCACTGGGCATGCTGACCTGTATCAGAAAGGGATTTGATCTGGCCAAAAAACATTATGACCTGGACCTTACCTTGGCCTCGATCAATAAGGAGGATGACCCAAAGGTCTATGAAATGATCAGCGCAGCGGATACCATCGGGGTCTTCCAGATCGAAAGCCGTGCCCAGCAGCAGATGCTCCCAAGGCTCCGCCCATCTTGCTTTTACGATCTGGTGATCGAGGTGGCCATCGTTCGCCCTGGCCCCATCCAGGGAGATATGGTGCATCCCTACCTTAGGCGCAGAAATGGCGAGGAGCCCGTAGAATATCCATCCAAGGAGCTTGAAGAGATCCTCGGTAAAACCTTGGGCGTACCCCTGTTCCAGGAACAGGCCATGAAGATTGCCATCGTCGCTGCCGGCTTTACCCCGGCTGAAGCGGATGAACTGCGCAGGTCAATGGCCACCTTTAAGATGCATGGCATGGTGACCAAGTTCGAAAAGAAACTGGTCGATGGTATGACAAAGAAAGGTTACAGCGAGGAATTCGCTCGACGGGTTTTCAAGCAGCTGGAAGGATTTGGATCTTACGGCTTTCCTGAAAGCCATGCGGCAAGTTTTGCACTACTGGTCTATGTTTCCTGCTGGCTCAAATGTTATTACCCTGATGTGTTTGCCTGTGCCATTTTGAACTCTATGCCGATGGGCTTTTATCAGCCCGCCCAGCTGGTCATCGATGCAAGGAACCATGGCGTAGAGGTTCGGCAGATCGATGTAAACATTTCGGAGTGGAACAATAAGCTGGAAGAAAAATCGGGCAAATATTGTGCGTTGAGATTGGGATTTAGGCAGATTTCCGGAATCCGCGAAGATGATATGGAAGCTTTGGTGCTAGCCAGGGGCACGGGCTATAAAAATCTGCATTCGCTACTGGATTCAGGGGTATCCATGGGCGCGATGGAGCGGCTCGCCGATGCGGATGCCTTCCGTTCTATGGGCCTGGACCGCAGGCAGGCGCTTTGGGAAGTATCCGCACTAAAAGACAGGCCGCAAGCGCTGTTTGAAGGACAGCCTTCGGAATCAGATCAGGAACAGCAGATATCACTTCCGCTAATGAGCAAAGGTGAACATGTGGTTCAGGACTATGCCTCGACCGCGCTTTCGCTCAAAGCGCATCCGGTCAGTCTGGTGCGCGAAAAGCTCAGGCTCTTTAACGTCAAATCTTCGCAGGAAATCCGCGATACCCAGAACGGTAGGATCGCAAAGGTAGCAGGTCTTGTGATCGTGCGCCAGCGCCCTGGAACTGCGGGCGGGGTATGTTTTATCTCCATCGAGGATGAGACCGGGTTTTCCAATCTTGTGGTCTTTGAAAAACTCTTTGAGACCTACCGCAAGGAAATCCTTCACTCCAGGCTACTTATGGTAGAGGGCAAGGTGCAAAAGGAGAGCGGCGTTGTGAACGTGATCGTTTCCAAATGCTTTGATTTTACAAAACTGCTCAAAGGACTGACCGAAAAGGATGATGACCAGCTCCCGATATTGACGCTATCTAGAGCCGATGAAAAATCACCGCCCTACCCGGCAGAAAACAAACGCTCGCAGGTACGCCAGGCAACTCCCCAGGAAATATTTGATGGGGGCAGGAATTTTAAGTAATCGATAGACAATCAAAAACTTTAATTTTGAGATGTATTTAACTTTGAACCATGAGTAACCACCATTATTGTGCATTATTAAAGTTTGGCAATTTAGTGCATCTGCTTTCATTAAGAGATGAGGGAAATCTACATTGGAAAACACTGAAATATTTTGGGGTTTTTTATCCATCACTTTGAGTGATTTGGATGAGTTTTGGCAGAGTTTTAAATGTTAAAAATCATCAAAAATCTGCATTAAAAGGTATTTAAGCTGAATTTTTATAAAAATCCTATTACCTAATCAACGAAATTTGGCTGAATTTTCCAAAAAAATGAAATTTATTAGTGGATAATTTTGTTTTTAACACTGTTTTATTTTCATCATAATTTAAGTTTTTTGCCCGCATTTCGAAGTTTAATGACTGAGTTTTGGCTGATTATTTTTCAGATAATGTAGTTTTATAGAACTTCAACACATAAGTTTATTACAATTTATTGCGTTAATAAACATGGAAAACTATAATTTTCGCATAGTTAATCTGCACGGATTGGAAGGGCGTAGGTATGTGTTTATTTCGGTGAAAGTGGCCACCCTGTTCCGTTCCAAACTGTTCACCCGAACTGAAGTCAAATTTGAAGCCGGTATAATAGCCATTGCGACAAAATAACTTCTCTATTGTGGGCAAACCTCCTGTAGTTACCTGATGTAGGACAAAAAATAGGCCTTACTGTCAAATTGCTTCGGCGTTGTCTTGAACATGGCATGAAATGCGTTGGTAAAATGGGCCTGGTCGTAAAAACTGTTTGAGATGGCAAGGCCCGTAAAATCTGATCTTCCCTCCCCTGAACTAGCGATCTTGTCAACGATACTTCTTAACCTTATGATATCAGCAAATTTCTTGGGTGTAAGCCCTAGGCCTTTTTTGAAAAGCTTCTGGAGGTATCTTGCAGAACAGCCCATCTCCGCCGACACCGCTTTGATGGTGATATCACCGCAGGACTCCATGATCAATGAAGTGGAATGTTGCAGGTCCATTGCGGGCCTTCCACTCTTTGCAAGCCATCCCCAACTTGCCGCTATCGACCGACAGAGCTCACCATTGGAGGGATTGGTATCCACGGACAGATCTGGCAGAATATCATCGGCGCGGCAAAAGCGATCGACATAACTGTCCATGCCCAGGCCGGTAAAGTAGCTGGGGGTCCATGGAAAGAGCTGCAACATCGTCGCCCTACTGTTGGGACGGATCTCTATACCAAGTGATTCGGTCATCTGACCGCAAAAATAGGTTCCCGGCCTCAAATGGATCATTGTTTCCCTGTGGGTAATTTCAAGGCCGCTGCCCCTGATGATCGCAATGTTGAAGCAGCCGTTGGGCAGGGCAAACCTGTCCAGCACCAAAGAGGAACTTTCCAGGTTATCAAGCGTCCAGATTTTCTTCACGAATAGGGACATGCTCCTTGGTACCCGATACTCGCTGTAGCTAAACTTTTCCATTTCCAATCTATCTGGTGTAAAGATACATCTTTGCAAAGCATTAACAGTAGCAAATGTTAGAAGATACCCAATTCATAATACCCAGGCGTTCGCTTTTCTCCAAGTTTTCCCCATCGGTGCCAAATACCTTTGTACGGGCAGCTGGTCTAGTTCATCCGACCTGATCTCTCCACCCAAAATAAAACCAAAAAACAGTGATAATTGCGATAAACACCAGTGACAACTACCGGACGGCCGGACTGCTTAATTTCTTCTCCGCGTCGGTCTCGCCCGAAAATGGCTGGGTCAACATCGCCTATGAGAACATCGAGCAGGTCCCGTCCATATGCAGGATACTGGTGGAGGCTGACATCGATATCCTCAGCATATCGATCATCGTTCCCGACCAGATCCCCGGTCCGTGAGCGATTGCATCTGGGAAGCACATAGTTATTTTTTGAATGGGATAAAACTGAACATTCCCAGTTGCCGGCTTAAAAATAGGATGGCGGATGGCCGGACAGTTTTTTACATATATTCTGGGTGTGTTGAGGTCTACCTTACCATAACCGCAAAAAATCAGTTAACATTATGATATCATGTGCTTAGACATCGACTAATAGCGGCGGCCACCATCGTTGCCTGTTTGCTATCTTGTTCACCTGCAAGAAACGCGGGACAGGCGAGAACTATTGGGATGCCCTCCGGCGGGAAGGATCCGCTCTATCTCGAAATCGGAAAGCTGGGCGCAGAGCTAACAGTGAGGGAACGTGTACCGGGCGTAGCAGTGGCAGTCATCCGCGACGTAAAGATAGCTCTCAACAACAACAAGATCGTGGTAAGACACTTTAAGAAATGGCTCGAGGTCAAGGGATTTACCAACCGCAAGATCGGCACGTTCAATCCCATCGACATAGACAACTTTCTTGGCTATAAGATGAACGAGCTGAAATGGGGAAAGGTAACCTACAATACCTACCACTGCGACCGCTGCCTGAAGCCCCTTGTCCGAAGACCTGCACAACGCCCCTCCTTTTTCAGAAACTCGGCAATCCCCGCATTGCGCCAATAACTACATCATAAAATCTTGCGATCTCTTTTTGCTGCTCCCTTGCTCATATGGCTGTGATTTACCGCAATGTTAAAACCTGCAACCTTTGTACATTCAGATACTTCATTGACCACAGATAATCCCTTCAGCTCCTTGATTAATTCTGTTATATCGTCCCTGTTATTATTTATCTTTCGGTGGAATAGAAAGGCCCCTTGCTGCATACAGCAAAGTCCAATGATAGTTAACTTACGTATATGCCGATAAAGAACTTATATTTTTTCAGAATAGATTGTACCATACAATTGAACATTATACGATAGTTTAGGCCGCTAACCTGACTTAGATACCAACTCAATTCTAATGCAGATGTTAATTTTAACATTGCTTATATCACATTGTTCTTAATCCAATATAGGTCTTTAACCTTGGTGTTACCTTAGTTCATCGTGTAAACATTTCATATTAAAATATAATATCCAAAGGAACAATCATCGCTTTAGATGTCAATTGGTCATCTTGGAAATTGATCTCTTACAATTAAGGTCAAAATTCAGGAATCGGCTGATGGACAATCAAAAGAATAATAACGATGGTATTTCCAACCCTATTATTCTAGATTTTATCGAGCATGGGCGAGTTTTTTGATTACTTACCAAACCCATTATCCTAAACGCTTTTAATAGTTAGGGTTCTGAACAAGTTTTTTATTTGTTTGTACTTCTATAGCGGGGAAAGGCCATAAATAATCTCTATTCTTATTAAACACCTTAGTTTCAATTATACGCATATCTGCACGGTTGGTAACATTACTGTAGTTAGGAGATCCATTTACATCAATTACCGGTGCATTTGCCAACAAACCTCTTGGTATTCTGCCATAGGCAGGTCCTACCAATACCTGTTCAGCTATTTTCCAACGGCGGATATCTGCTAAGCGTAACCCTTCCATGGCAAATTCATATTTACGCTCTTTGCGTACAATTGACCTTAATTGCTCTTGTGTTTTATTGGCGGTAATGGCTGGCATATTTACAGTGGTTCGTCTGCGTACCAAATTTATAGCATCATACACAGATTGATCTATCTGATTAAGCTCTATTTTAGCCTCAGCATAAGTTAAAAGTACCTCGGCATAACGCATAAGTATAATGTTAATTTCCGAGTTCTGTAAGTCGGTCCTATCAGTTTCATCGCAATATTTCCTAAATACGTACCCTGTGAACGAAGCGAATGCATGCGTTGCCTCTGTATTGGCTATTCTTACAGCTGGTGTAACGTTATAATTCCAAATTTGCAAACTATCTTTATGAGTTTCAAACTGATAGCCAAACAACCGATCTCCTGGTACACCACATGTAAATGATAACCTAGGATCTCGGTTCGCAAACGGCTTTTGCGGATTGTACAAAGGAGAAGCATCAATTGACAATCCGTCTGTACATTCGTAAGAATCTATAAAACTCTGAAATGGAACCTTATCACAAACGCCACCCGGAAGCCTTGGAAGGAAATACCTTGGCGTGGTATGCGTATTTACATTTTTGGCGTATTGCAGCGAAAAAATAATTTCTTTAGAGCTTTCACCTGCATACTTAAATAATTCGCCATAGTTGGCATGGAGCGCATATTTGTTTAAATCCATTATTTGCTTAGCAGTTTGAGCAGCAACGTCCCATTTTTCGTTATACAAAGCTGTTCTTGCTTTAATGGCAAGCGCTGCCCCTTTAGTTGCACGGCCATCGTTGATGATGGTCTGATTAAGTGGTAAATCCTTAGCCACTGCATCCATTTCATTGATCACAAAATCTGCAATTTCTGCATTGGTGCTTTTAGCAATCTGCGAATCATTAATGGTTAGCGTTGTGGTTACCAAAGGCACTCCGCCATACAAGGTGAGCAAATAACTATAATTCAATGCTCTAATAAAGCGGGCTTCGGCAATAGACTGGTTGTAAACAGTTGATGGAATTTTATCTTTTAACTTCACAACATTATCCAAAAGAAAATTACATCGAGCTATTCCTTTGTAAGCTTCTCTAAATTTTACCAAAACCACTCCATTATTTGCATCTATAGTACCTTTTCCTATGTCTTGTAAAGCACCATTGGTACGGTCCCAGCAAATATCTGTGGTAGCGTCTATAAAAATATGCCATGGCACACGCAAATTCCCAAGACCATAGTTTTGCTCCTGATAATTTAATTGGGCGTAACATCCTAACAAGCCAATTTGTAATTCGTCTTGGTTGGAATAAAATGATACAGACGACGGATTAAATGGTATTTTTTCCAGGTACTCGTCTTTACAGCCTCCAAACAGGGCTAAAAATAAACATCCAGCAACAGCTGAAATTAAATTTTTACTTATCATGATCTTAAAAATTAACATCTAAACCAAAATTATATACTTTAACCTGTGGATATATATTGCCCGTTCCAACAGGTGCCTCCACATCATATCCATCCCAAAATTTGTCGAACGTAAAAAGATTGCTTGCGTTTGCATAAATTCTAACACTCTTTAGCCCCACCTTTTTAATAATTTCAGAAGAAAATTTATAGCCGAGCTGAATGTTTTTTAGACGGAGATAAGAGGCATCCTTAATCCAAAAACTTGATGTCTTTTCATTATTAGATTCGCCAAAGGCCAAACGTGGAAATGCTGAATTTGTATTTTGAGGAGTCCAGTTATCCTTATGCATTTCTTGAAC
The DNA here is from genome assembly GCF_059424425.1 of Pedobacter sp. GW456-11-11-14-TSB4. Lineage (NCBI taxonomy): Bacteria > Pseudomonadati > Bacteroidota > Sphingobacteriia > Sphingobacteriales > Sphingobacteriaceae > Pedobacter > Pedobacter sp. GW456-11-11-14-TSB4. The sequence continues at coordinate 390,965 of NZ_JBWKZK010000002.1, read as the reverse complement.
AGTACCACCATTAAAGAACGGCATAACAGATTGCTCGTATAAATAACCATTGGCTTTGCCCACACCTTGTAAAAATATGCCCAGATCTAAATTTTTGTAGGCTAAATTAATGTTAGCGCTGTAGGTATATCTTGGTATGGTATTGCCAATAATTACATTATCTAGGTCGGTAATTTTATTATCGCCGTTTTGGTCTTTATATTTGATATCGCCAGCTTTTACTGCACCAAACTGAATTGGGCTAGCAGCAACTTCCGCATCAGAGGTAAAATAACCTATTGCTTCAAAGCCGTATAAAGAATTAATGGCATAACCCTCATTACTTACTGTAATACCGGTACGGTTAACTCCTTTTAAGTCGGTAACTTTATTCTTTACATCAGAAAGGTTAACACCGATAGAGTATTTAAAATCCTTAACATTGCCTGCATAATTTAAACCTAGCTCCCATCCCTTGTTTTTTACTGTACCTGCATTTTGAAAAGGTGGCGCTTGACCAGTAATAATTGGGACATCTAGTTTCAAAAGAATGTCTGTTGTGGTACGCTCATAATAATCAAATGTTACATTCAGCTTCTTGAAAATTATAGCATCAAAACCAATGTCTTTCATTTCGGTACTTTCCCAAGTTATATTACTGTTAGCCGCATCATTAAGCGCCCCTATGGTATAGGTTTGGTTTCCGATAGAGTAAGCTCCCAGCTGGATCAGCGAAATGGCCGGATAAGTTCCAATGTTTTGATTGCCTAATTTACCCCACGATGCTCTGATCTTAAATTCGGGAATTACAGATGATAAAGATTGAAAGAATTTCTCTTGAGAAACTCGCCAACCTGCAGAAACAGACGGAAAGAATCCATAGCGTTTTCCTTGGGCAAATCTTGAAGAACCATCATATCTACCGTTAACTTCAAGTAGATAGCGCTCATCGAAATTGTAATTAAACCTCCCAAAAGCAGATTGGAGTGCCCATTCAGCTCTTGATCCATTATTTAATTGGGTTGCAGAAGAACCCGTTCCCAGTACCGGATAATCTGGAAAAGTAAAGGTTGTTCTAGATGCTGTTAGGTTATTATTGGTATAATCCTCTCTAGAAGCTCCTGCTAATAGTTTAAAATTATGTTTGTTAAGCGCTTTAGTTGCGGTTAAAGTACCTCGAAAATTATTATAAAAGCTCCTGCTGTTCGTTACATCCAGAGATGCAAGAGCAGGAGAAGTAAAGGCTACCGAGCCGTCTGCTTTGTAAGTTTTAATGGCTGTTACAAAGACATCCTCATCTGCTTGGTCATAGCGTGGAGCAACTGTTACGTCGGCCTGTAGCCAATTAAACGGTTTATAACTTAATGTAGCATTAAGCAATAAACCAGGATTGCTTGTTTTAGATAATCCACCATCTGGTCCGCTATAGGCGATTGGATTATTTCCATTTGAGCCTTCGCCATAATTTCCATTTGAAAATACACCAGCAAAAATAGGCGCAATTCTATTCATCTGGTTAAAAACCGAACTGCTTCCACGACCAGGCTCTTTGGTAATTCTGTTATTAATCTGCACATCAATGCTCATATTCAGTTTATCGGAGAATTTCACATCTGCATTATTGCGAATTGTAAATCTTCTAAAATTAGAGGTTTCTAATAAGCCAGCTTGATCAAAATATCCAAATGAAGTTAAAAATCTTACTTTTTCACCGCCACCATTAATGGTTACAAAGTGGTTTTGCATAAAGCCAGAACCCCTAAGTACTTCTTTTTGCCAATCTGTATCGGGATAGAGATCAGGATTAGTTCCATTTCGGGTATTTTCTATCACAGCGTTACTAAAAAGTGGTGCTCTACCAGTATTTGTATATGCAAGATTGGTCAAAGTCATATGATCTACCGCATTCACGAGATCTGGCAAATTGGTAAGCTTCTGCACACCTGCGTATGAATTGTAGCTTACAGTTAGTTGATTAGATTTTGCTCTTTTGGTTGTTACTAAAATTACCCCATTAGCAGCTCTGGAGCCATAAATAGAGGCTGAGGCAGCATCTTTTAAAATCGACACTGATTCAATAATATTTGGATCGATATTATTTAATGAGCCTTCAACATTATCTATAAGTATAAGTGGATTTGCATCATTTAGCGTACCAATTCCGCGTATTCTAATTGTTCCAGCATCACCACCTGGGCGGCCAGAGTTTTGCGTAACCGTAACCCCAGGCGCCAATCCCTGTAGTGCCGCAGAGGTTTGGCCCACAGGCCGCATGGTTAAATCCTTTGAAGAAACAACTGAAACTGCACCGGTTAGATTAACTTTCTTTTGTGTGCCATAACCTACAACAACCACTTCACCTAATAGCTGGTTGTCGGCAGCCATAGAAACATTTAGATTAGTTCTGCCTAGCAAAGGAACTTCCAATTGTTTAAAGCCAATGTAAGTAAAAATCAGCGTGTCGTTTGCTTTGCTAACCTGTATTTTATATTTTCCGTCGATATCCGATACCGTGTTGGTACTGCCAGTTTTTAACTTTACACCTACACTAGGTAAAGTTTCTCCTTTTTCGTCTTTCACAGTACCAGTAACAACCGTTTGCGCATAGCTTACATTAGTGCTAAAAAGGAGGAGGCAGAGCAAATAATGCCATTTGCCTCTTAAGAATTTTGATAAAAATGGGTTCATAATTAGTGGTTTGATTTTAATCTTATTTATCAAGGATGGTAAATTCACAAATGAGCGGTGTGTATGGAGGCATTTTAAACTTGTCTCCAGTGGCGCTATAAGCTAAATGAGAGGGAATGATGACTTTCGTCTTCATCCCTTTGGGAGCAAGAGTAAGCGCTTCATTAAGCCCGACGAAGCGAGCCTGATCTGGTCTAATTTTCTCATATCGTGTAAGGTATGCTAAGCCATCTAATGAGCTTACTATATAGCTTACATATAATTCTTTTCCTGTATTATTTACGGTCTTTAAATCAGCTGGGTACAACAATCCTGTTGATGTAGCTTTATAATTCATTTTATTAAAAGCCAGATACCTTTTAATTTTCCCAGGCTCATCTTCTTTCCGTTTTAGTTTTGCTTCCTTTTCATAAGCTTGAACCCTTTGCAGATAACCGCTATCAGTTTTTCCGTTTTGATTGATTACCTTATGGATGCGCAAGGTGTAAATCATGTATTTTGAGGTATCTATAGCAAGTAATGGAGAGTTGTTATATTTTTTGATTGAATCGAGGCTAACTTTAACTACAGCACTATCACCTTCGCTCAAATACTGAAAAGCATCTTGAAGATCACCTTGAAATTTGGTATTTGTTGCATAAACAGTTGTAAGCTGAGGATCGAATTTACCGGTACCAGCAAGTAATTTACCGTTTCCAGTAGCTTCACTGTAGGTAATATATACTGTTGCCAGTTTTCCAATTACTGGACCACTTATGTCTTCAGCAATTTGGTATTGCAACGCACCGTTTCCTTTTTTAAAACCGGGCTTAGTACAGGCTGCTAACACCAACACAATAAACACCAAAAAGTTGGCAGCTATATTGTTCATACAAATAAGTTTGATGGCCGATTCAGAAACTACTGAACCAGCCATTATTAATATTAGTTATACATGCTAACAGTAAACTTACTGTCTTTGTCGGTTTCTTCTCCATTGGCACCAGGCAAAGGTTGAATGGTACGAACCTCGATTGTGCCTGCCGTTTTGTTAAATTTCATGATACGCATAAAACCATCACCACCTTTAGTGGCTGAATTATTAGGCACATCAACACCATTAATAGTAGCAACTTCTCTAGCTTGGTAATCTGATAAGAAGGTTTTCACAACGTGCCCAGCGTAAACATCTCTGCGATAGCCTTCGCCAGTTCTATGGCCAGAAAGCATCATAAATACGGTAGGATGTGCTTGAGCAAAGGCCGAAATAATATTTCCTTGAGCTGTGTAAGGAGCCTGAGGGTTGTCAGTTGCCAAGCCCGCCTTTGCACCATGCGTTCCATTTAAACCTCCAGAAGGAGCTAAAATGCTGTGGCTAACAATAATCACTTTTGCATCTAGATTAGCTTGAATAACGTTGTCGGCCCAAGCAAAAACATTACTTTCTATGGTAGAACTGTATGGCGATTGACCAGCGATTTCTACACAGCCACCACTGCCATTAGGCATAAAACCATTGTTAGGCTCATTAAATTCGATGTATATTACTACATATTTTTGCCCAAATACAGTAAACTTGTCCCAATGGTTATCGTTATTATCTGAACCAACTGTAGTAAAGTTGCCACCGTACCACGTTTTTCCAGTAAAGCGGGTTTTACTATAATAGTAGCCGTAACCATTATTGGTAGCCCCAGAACCAGGGTCTCCATTACACCATTGGTCATGATTGCCTACAGCAAGGCCATAGGGCATATTTGTATCGTGCATTCTTTTAATTTGGCTATCTGCATTTTGCCATTCATCAAAATGACCAGGCTTATCGCCATTGTCGGTAATATCACCTACATGAGCAACATACTGGATATTCAAATCGGTTCTGTTATCTAAAATCCAATCTATTTGGTTTTTAAACATAGTCATGGTGCCATTGTGAGTGTCGTCAGGATCAGTGTAATACTGAGTATCAGGAATAACAGCGATATAAAATGTTTCATCTGCCGCAGCTGTTTGGTTGGCTGATTTATCTACTGTTAGGTTGTCCTGAAGATTATTCATTGCGAGGTCTTGAGCAGTCTTTTTGCAACTAAATGCAGACAATAGAAAAATTAAAAATAAACCTTTTCTCGAAAGGTGCGTGTGGGATTTGTACCAAAACATGTTTTGGTCAATGCGTTCAAAAATTTTCATTTTAATTGGTTTAGTATACTATTTATGTTGATTATTGATTACCTCTATCCCTTACGCCACACGAAACCAGCTTTTTTCTACCTACACAGATAAATCCCTTGGGTTGATTTCCTATTTTACTTTAATCTTAGAAAATTTCTAATGATTAGCTTTTTAATAAAGTAAAGTAAATAATTACTTTTTTACTTCATATCAAAACTAAATAAAATAATTTTAAAAGCAAATAAAATTAAAATAAACATTTTTAAAGCATCTATTTATCCTAAAAAGTGGCTAAAAATGAATAATAAAGGCTTTAATGGAGTTTTAAACAAATATTTTCACATTAACACAATGTTAAATTTATGTAACGAAATTAAAGTTCTAATTTTTGAAGGTAATAAACTTCATATCAGCCAAATTTTAGCAGCTCACAAACAAATTTCATGCACTTATATTTATGATCACTACATCATTTAGGAATAATAACAATTACTTAAGAGTGGGTTTTAAAGCAATCAGATATCAAATTGAATCAACTATAATACATTTAAAAATATTTTATTTAAATTTTATTTAATTTAATTTTGTTTTAAAACATTTATTTTGTTGATTTGATAATACATATAACACATTAAGTTAATATGACATCCCTAGTTTAACCAAATATAAAATTCAATGACAAAAACACTAGCTCCAGAAAAACGAAGATGGCTCATTATTGCAGTTATTTTTCTGGCAATCGTTTTTAATTATTTCGACAGGCAAATTGTTTCCATTCTAAAACCAATTATTAAAAAAGAATACAACCTTGGTGATGACGGCTATGCCTTCATTTTAAACATATTTACCATTTGTTATGCCCTTATGTATCCGGTAACGGGGTGGCTAGTTGATAGATTTGGAGCAAGATTGACAATGTTTTTCGGTATTATCGGCTGGTCATTAGCCTCTATTGGTGGAGGAATTTCGAAAACAGTGGGTCAGTTTTCATTTTTTAGGGGCATGTTGGGAGCCGCGGAACCTACTAACTTTCCAGCTCAATTAAGAGTTGTTACCATCTGGTTTCCTGGAAAATTAAGAGCAACAGCAAACAGCCTTTGTGTAGCAGGGAGTTCAATTGGCGCTATTATCGCACCGCCATTGGTGGCTTGGCTTGCCATTAAATATGATTGGCATACCGTATTTATTGTTGCTGGAGTTGTAGGTTTAATTATAGCCTTAATGTGGATTTTAATCTATATCGATCCTCCAGCGAAAATACTAGAAGAAGCTACTGGTAGATCGGCAGCTGTAGAGAGAGAAGGTTTTAGCTGGGGCCAATTATGGAAAACCAAAAGCTTATGGGGCATTCTATTGATCCGATTTGTAACAGATCCTGTTTGGTACTTCTGCCTATTTTGGCTCCCAGGATATTTACAGGAACAATCTGGTCTATCTTTAAAAGAAATGGGACTGTATGGATGGATACCTTTTTTAGTGGCAGATTTAGGAGCCATTGGAACCTCGGCATGGTCTGATTATATGGTAAGAAAAGGAAGACAACCTTTGAATGCCAGAAAAATAATGCTAAGTACAGTCGCAGTACTTTCGCCACTATGCATTTTAACCCCTTATCTGCCTTCGGCATTTTCAACTTTATTGATTTTTAGCATAGTTGCCATCGCATGTTTAAGCTGGCTATTTACGGTTAGCGTAGTAGTTGCAGAGGCATTTCCGAGCAGTAACGTGGCCAGTGTATTAGGCATAGCTGGTGGTTTTGGAGCTGTTGGAGCCGTATGTTTCAATTATTTTGTTGGTCAGTTTATGGGGAAGGTTGGCGCAGAACAGATTTTTATTGCTATGGCATTTTTACACCCGATCGGAGTTGTCATTTTATGGACCATGATTAAACCAGAAAAACCAAAAAAAGTAATTAAAAATAAAACACATTATAACACTATAGGCTGAAGCTTTCATGATTTTGTTAAATAGATCATGATAGCTTCATCACAATTAAAAACAACCCAATACAGATGAAAATTGAAATGCAAAAAATAACAGAAGCCGCAAAAGAACTACCAGTACGGGCCAATGTAGATGTACTCGTAGTAGGCGGAGGCCCTGCAGGCTTAATTGCAGCACAAGCAGCAGTAGAAGACGGACTGAAAGTGATGTTAATTGACAGCCGCAGTTTTGTGGGCGGCAACATGACTATTGGCTTACCTATCTTAGGTTTTTTAGGACAAAAAGGAAATCAAATTATTAAAGGTATTCCCCAGAAATTTATAGATAGACTTAAAGCAAAAAATGCAGCAAGTGAGCATCGCCCCTGCCCTTTACACATGAGCTTAACTTTGGTAGAACCTGAGGCTGTAAAAAATGTAGGACTAGAAATGCTGATTGAAAGTGGTGTTGAAGTAATGCTGTATGTATTTTTTGCTGGTGTAATTAAAGAAGGTAATGCCGTTAAAGGTGTAATTATAGAAAGTAAATCTGGCAGAGAAGTTATATTGGCCAAAACAGTTATAGATTGTACTGGTGACGCAGATGTTGCTTATCGTGCAGGAGTAACTTGCGAACAAGGCAATGATATTGGCGGCGTACAACCCCCAACTTTAATGTTTGCTTTAGGTGGCGTTGATACTGAAAAATTACGCTTAAGCATAGCTGAAGAGCCCCGTACTTATTTGACAGATTTTATTCCTAACGATTATTTCGGACAGAACAATCAGTTTATTGTAGTTGGCCTACGTTCATTAATTAAAAAAGCTACTGAAGATGGATTAAAACTTCCCACAGAGCGAACCATTGTAATTACAGGATTGAGAGAAGGAGAAGTTTGGGTAAATATGACCAGAGTAAATGGACTTGACGGAACAGACCCTGCAAGTTTAACTTGGGGCGAAGCCGAAGGCAGAAGGCAGATACATGATATACAAAAATATTTAATTGATTACGTGCCTGGCTTTGAAAATGCTCATTTTACGAAGATGGCACCATTTATTGGCATTAGAGAAACTCGTAGAATTGTAGGCAAATATGTAATGACGGCTGCGGATGTTTTAGGTTGCCAAAGATTTGACGATGCAATTGCAGTTGCCAGCTACCCCTTAGATCTTCACCACCCACAAGGTGGCGGATGTACTTTAGAATGGTGTGGGGATTGTTACGACATTCCGTATCGCTCATTAATCCCTGAAAACATAGAAAATTTAATCGTTGCTGGAAGATGTATTTCTACCACACATGAGGCGATGTCGGCCATTCGTGTTATGGCACCTTGTATGGCCATGGGGGAAGCCGCTGGTAGAGCAGCAAAATTAGCTATTCGTGCTGGCGTAGCTCCTTCTCAGTTAGATGTAGCTAAACTTCGCGAAGAGCTGACAGCAAAAGGAGCTTTTTTAAATCCGACAACATTGGTAGAATCTTAATTCAACAAAATGTCTTTATCCAGAAGAAATTTTATTAAGGGATCTAGTTTAGCAATAACGGCTTCTTGTGTCCCTATTTCGGGATTTACCACTGTGGTTCAGGAAACCTCAACCCCTGTTGATCAAAACATCCATAAAGTACTTAGCTGCAACATTAGGGTAGCATTACCAGAAGACGATGCCATTGGAAGAGGATGGGCAGCAAGAAAAAAAGCTTGTATTAATCTCATTAAAGCTCAAAAAGCAGATTTAATAGGCTTTCAAGAGGTACTGAAAGTGCAGGCAGATGACCTTAAAAGTGAAATGCAAGATTATTGTTGTTTTGGTTTTGAGGGCCCAGAAATGGATCTTAATCCAGGAACCTATAATGGCATTGCAAAAAACTTAGTGATGTATGCTAAAAAAAGGTATCAAATGATTGCTGCTGGCTGCTATTGGCTATCTGAAACGCCAGAAATTGGAGGAAGCAAATCATGGAATACAGCCAGAGCAAGACATGTGAATTGGTTGAGATTAGAAGATAAAAACACCGGGAAGCAGTTTAGAATAATGGCTGTTCATTTAGACCATAAAGATCAGGAAGCCAGAAATAAACAGGGACAACTGATAGTGAAAGAAAGCAACCAATATGCAGCAGATTTTCCGCAATTGTTAATTGGCGATTTTAATGTTGATGCTACAAACCCAGTGTATAGCATTATTACCAACGGAGGCTGGAAAGATACTTACCGTACTATACATGGCGATTCGGAACCGGGAGCAACCTTCCATAATTTTCTAGGCAAAGCGTATTCAAAAGCTAATCAAAAAAATATCGGAAAAATCGATTTTATCTTTTCCAAAGGAAACATTAATACTAGCCAAGCTAAAATTATTGATGAAATGGTTGATGGAATTTATCCTAGCGATCATTATTTTGTAAGTGCTGAGATTGCATTTACTTAGCTATAACTTAATCACAAAAAACCATCTGCACAATACAGATGGTTTTTTTTTTCATGATTTTACTAATCTAATAACCTGGATTTTGAACCAAGTTTTTATTGATTAGGATTTCTTTAGAAGGAATAGGAAATAAATATTGTTTAGATTTATCAAAAGCTCGGTTCACCAACAGCTTAACTGTTCCTTCAGCTTGCAAAGCGCTAAAGTCGGCAATTCCATCTTCGTCTATTTGTGGGGTTTGAGAAAAGAAATATAACCCTTTATCTACCACTCTAGTTTTAAAAACCGCAGGATCAAGCACACCAAATATTGGCTTTTTCAAGGCTTTTTCTGCTAAGCGCCATCTCAATAAATCATCAAACCTTCTGTTTTCCCAAACAAACTCTACACGTCGCTCATTTCTTAATATTTTTCTCAACTGCGTTTGGTCGGTTGTGGTAACTGCCGGATATAAAGTAGCCGAGGTAACCGGAACCCCATAAGCCCTTGCCCTTACCGTATTGATTGCAGTTAACGTACTAGCATCAATTTCATTCAATTCTATTTTGGCCTCAGCATACATCAAAAGCACATCTGCATACCTCATTATCCTAATATCAAAATCTGTTTGTTTATCATCCGACCAATCTGCATCAACCCCTTTTTTTAGGGCTAAACCATTATAAGCAGCAAAAGTATCTATTGCCCTATTGTCTTTATTGGCCACTCTATTACCTGTAGCCACATTTAGTACCGTTAATGCAGTTGGATTTGGATCGTAAATAAAACCTAAATGCTCTTTACCAAACTCGGCAATGGTTGCTTTTAATCTTGGGTCACGGTTGTCAAAAGGCAACCTTGGGTTAAACAATGGCGATTCATCAATAGGCAATCCATCGGTACAGGTATAGGCACAAAAAACTTCCCATGATGGTTGAGCAACGGCACTGCCGCCAGCTGTGCGGGTATAAAAATTTGTAGCTGTCCACGAAACACCCAAAGTAAAAGAACGTGGGATTGCAAAAATGGTTTCTGCCGAATTTCTGGTTTTAGACAAAAAATAGTCGCCATAGTTTGCATGAAGCGTGTAGGTTTTTAAATCCATGCAGGCCTTTGCTGCATCTCTGGCAAGAGCAAAATCGCCCATGTACAAAGCAGTTCTTGCCTTAAAAGCCAAAGCTGCTCCTTTGGTAGCACGTTTAAGTTCAGCAGAGGAGTAAGTAATGGGTAAGCTTGCTATTGCTTTATCATAATCTTCGTAAATGCTAGCTAAAATAGTAGCCTTATTGGTACGCCCCAGCTTAAATGCATCTTCAATACTAATGGTTTCTTTATAAAAAGGAACATCGCCATAGTAAAAAATTAAGCGTGAATAATAAGCAGCACGCATAAAATAGGCCTCACCTGCCAATTGCTTAATTTTTGCCTCGGGTACTTTACCCACAGCCTTATCTAAACTACTTAAAATGGTATTTGCTCTGGTAATTCCCTTGTAGGTATTTAACCATAAATCCGTACCCCTGCCCCATGTACTGGTAACCGATCCTGCCGGAAAAGCATCGATAGCCTGTCGCTGTGTCCAGTTATCACTCATCCGCTCTGCATTGAAATCACTCTCCAATTCCCATAAATAGGTTCTATATAAGTCGTTTAGAGATAATCCGATTTCTGTTTCATCTGAATACCAATTTTCAGAAGATCCTTCAGACAATGGATTGAGATCTAATTTTGCGCATCCCGCAAATAAATTGATACATGCTAATAATACTAATATTTTTTTCATCCTGCTTAAAATTTAACTGATAGTCCGAAATTGAATGTTTTGCTGATATAGGTATTGTAGGCAACTTCTGGATCCCATCCCTTTGGGTAATTATCTATTGAAAATAAATCGGTAGCCGAAGCAAAAAGCCTAACACGATCAATTTTTATTTTCGACGTCCATGCTGTTGGAAAAGTATATCCCAACACTACGTTTTTAAGACGTAAATATGCACCATTGATCATCCAATAATCAGACATCACATAATTGTTATTTTCTCCCGAGGTGTAAGATAATCGCGGATATTGAGCATTTAAGTTTTGCTCTGGCGTATTGTAAACACTCCAATATTTACCATCTATTATCGCTGGCGGATTAGTCCATGAAGAATTAAATGGCTTAACCACTTGCTCTGGTAACCTTGCATTTTGTTTACCCACACCTTGAAATGCCAGTGACAGATCAAAACCACTATAATCCATATTAATCACACCACCAAAAACATAACGTGGCAAAGAGCCACCCAACTGTACGCGGTCGTAATCTGGACTAATAATCCCATCAGGCACTCCATTAGGACCACTTATATCTACATACCTAATATCGCCAGGCTTTACACTATTGTATAATTTTGGAGACCCTGTAATTTCTGCTGCCGTTTGGTAGATACCGTTTGACAGGTAGCCGTACCATTCGTTAAACTCACTTCCTTCTCTGGTAATCTGAGCTCCTGTAAATACAGTACCTCCTAAATTTCCCATTTTTGATTTAGAATCTGATAGGTTTACAGTTGCAGAATAGCCGAATTTTCCGATTTTATCTTTCCATGACAACTGAGCGTCCCAGCCTTTGGTAGTCATTACACCAGTATTTTGATTAGGATTTTCGAAACCCATGTAATCAGGAATTTCTAATTCTAACAGCATATCTTTTGTTTTCTTTTGAAAATAATCTGCCGTAAGCGATAAACGGTTATTTAAAAAAGTAGCATCGAAACCAATGTTCGCAGTTTCGGTAGTTTCCCAAGAAATATCACGTATGGCATAAGCAAACTGAGCCGCTGTGGTTGCTGAAACTACCGTATTTCCTTGGTAAAATAATGCATTAGAATACCCGATAGATGACTGGTATGGATAATTACCAATTCTTTCATTACCCAATTGGCCCCAAGATCCCCTAAACTTTAAATAAGATAAAGCTTTAATTTTAGGCATAAAAGCTTCTTCAGTTACTACCCAACCAACAGATGCTGAGCTAAATGCTCCCCAACGGTAATCTGGATGAAAACGAGACGAACCATCATACCTGATATTAGCCTGTAGCAAATAACGCTTTTTGTAATCGTAATTTACCCTACCGAAATAAGAACGGTAAGCAGTTTCTACAGCATTACCAGTATTAGAAGTATAATCTAACGGACCTAAATCCAAATATGGGAAATTAGTTAAAGTATAGTTATCAGCACGGGCGCCTAGTGATTCGGCAAAAAAGGTATAATCTTCGTAACCCGCTAATGCACTAAAGCTATGATCGCCAATTTGCTTGTCGTAGTTTGCCAATAACTGCTTTGTAAATGTTTTACTATCATCACGCGTTTCTACTAAGAAAGTTGTAGCATAACCAGCAATAAAGCCCAAACGCAAGGTAGGGTCTTCATCAGAGAAATAAGGAATTTGTTTGGTAAACTGTTTCCCTTTGGTATTTGATAAATAGGGAGAAACTACAGCCGTAAAACTAAGGTCTTTAATTGGCTTATATTGTAGTGAAATTCTGCCATTTAACCTACTTACAGTGCTGTTGTTAAAACCACCATATTCTAGTGCGGCATAACCATTGCTCCCATTTTGTCCACTTGCAATTCTTCCATCGGCCCATGTAGCCGGAAAAACCGCAGGATAGCGTTGTGCATCCCAGATCGGGTTAACAGAAGGATTTTTTCTTACTACGTAATTGTAAGAGAAATCTACGTTAGCGGTAAACTTATCCGAAATAGCAATGCTATTGTTAACCCTGGCCATTGTTCTTTCGTAGTTTCTATGCGCATACAATGCGTCTACATTTTCATAGTTTAGGGAAGCAAAAGTTTTTACCTTGCCAGAACTTCCCGAAAATGAGATGTTCTGACTAAAACGTGGTGCACGATCTCTAACAATTAGATCTAACCAATTGGTATTTGGATAACGGTTTGGGTTAGCTTGGTTTAATGTTAGCCAATTTTCGATATCGTTTTTAGGGTACAAGCTGTATTCTCCTCCTGGCACGTTACCTGCATCATTCCATGAAAACTCATTGATCATTTGCATGTACCTTTGCACGCCCACAGTTTCCGGAAAGGCCGTTGGAGCATCGAAACCAAAATTAGAGGTAAAATCGATATTCACCTGATTAGATTTGGCTCTTTTAGTGGTAATGATCACCACTCCAGCTGCCGCCCTTGCTCCGTAAATTGAGGCAGAAGCAGCGTCTTTTAAAACTGAAATATCTTCAATATCATCTGGATTAACATCATCCATACTACTAACCGGCACACCATCAACAATTACCAAAGGACTACTATCTCCAATGGTTGTTACACCCCTAACCCTAACAGTGGCAGTAGCACCAGGCTCACTGTTTGATCGGGTTACAGTTACACCTGGCATCGTTCCTTGCAAAGCTTGAGATACTTGCGTGGTTGCTCTTTTAGCTAAGGTTTCACCACTAACTGTAGCCACAGAACCTGTAAGATCTTTCTTTTTAGACACCCCATAACCGATAGCTACAACCTCGTTTAAGCTAAAAGCTTCGCCACTTAAAGAGATATCAATTGTGTTTCGGTTACCAACCGCAACTTCTTGTGGTTTCATGCCCAACATAGAAAATGCCAAGATTGCACTACCTGAAACTTTTGGCAATACATATATGCCTTTTTCGTTTGTAACAACAGCATTAGTTGTGCCTTTTATCGTTACGGTAACTCCTGGAAGAACTCCACCAATATCATCTGTAACTTTTCCAGTTACCTGCATTTGTTGTGCTAATGCTTTTAAAGATAAAATGAGCAAAAACAGCAATACATAATAGTTTTTTTTTGTCATAAGGTTTATAATGTGTTCGATAAAAAATTGATAAAATCAACTAGTTCAGCAATTGATGAAAACAAAATAACATTCAAATTACTACGCACTAAGTTTAATTTCATTTCAATAAATTGAATAAATTTTATGTAAATAAATAAAATAAAAACAAATAAAACAAAATATAAGTTAATAGTAAAGATATGTTAACAATTAGTTAACTTATAACGTATCGAATAAAAATGTTCAAAAGACAGGCACCAGGGACTATTCATGAGTTTTACTCATGGATAAAATTAAAAATGATTGTTAAAATTTACAGCTTAAAACCTGAGTTCGATTATTGATTTCTTATAATTCTCCTTAATTAGCTACAAATATAGCCTAATCGTCATGCTGAATTTATTTCAACATCTTTGCGACAAGAAATATCCCGAAATAAATTGAGGGTGAAGACCATGCTAGAAGAAGCATTTAAAAATTGAACTCCAGTTTAAAATTAAAATGTAATGCCCAATATTTTTAACTTTCAGGTCATTCGTTAATATTAAACGGAAAAAAATATAATTAAATTAAAAGAAGATCAGATAAAAACATCCTATTGATACCCTTATTTTTTAAAGGCAAAAAATTCGACTATTTCATTTCAAGAATGGCGATTTAGCTATCAGATTTTATCAGCTCAAAACACAAAGATGAAACCCGACTTAAAAAACCTTAAACCACAATTACCTTTACACTTCTATCTTCCAACTGCTTAACGGTCTTTTCAGAAACTTTATCATCAGTAATCACATACTGAACCTGATCAAAACCACAGATCTTACCTAACCCTCTTTTGTTAAATTTTGTGCTATCGGCCATAATCACAATCGTTTGGGCAGTTTCAATCATTTTCTGGTTTAGCGTAGCCTCGGCAATGTTGGTGATGGAAAAACCAAAATCAAAATCAATACCATCTACACCCAGGAATATAATTTCGCAGGATAATTCTTGAAGTGTTCTTTCTGCATACGTACCCGCTACAGATGATGAGTTTGACCTTATGAGGCCACCAAGCTGCAAAACTTCAACATTAGGACGGTTACTTAATTCTAACCCCACCTTTAAAGCAGGGGTAATTACAGTTAAATGGTTGGCCGGAAACAGACACCTTGCCAGCTCGAAAACCGTAGTTCCTGAACCAATGCTGATTGAATCACTATTACCTATCAATGCCATGGCCGCCTTTGCGATCCTCTTTTTCTGATCAGAATTAATAAATTCCTTTTCGTTAATAGTACGCTCCGAAGCATAGGGATTACTTACAGAAGCACCGCCCTTGGTACGAAACAAAAGATTTTTATCCTCCAAGATTTTTAAATCTTTTCTGATTGTTACCCCAGTTACATCCATTAGTTCTGCCAATTCTGCTATACTAACTTTTCCATTCTCCTTAAGCCTTTGAAGAATAAGTTCATGTCTATCGGTAATGTTTTTCATAAGCTGCGCTTGACTAAGAGAGTTTAATTTTTTGAATTCTGTAATGCAAACTTAATTAAAATTGATTAATTAAAGCATAATTTACTTTTAAACGAAAAATAGCAACAAATAACTAAAATTTTGTTTAAATAAATTTTATTTTTGTTTTTTTAAGTTTAATTATGTTAATTTGTTTGTCACATCACAATTTTATTATTTGAATCCATGTGATGTAACTGGAGATTGTAAAGATTAAATCTATAACATACACGCCGCTAATTATTGACAAGGTTATACACAGTCAAGTAAATGTGATTACATTATTAAATAAATTAACCAATACAACAACAAAAATGAGGATATTAGTTACAGCACCTTATCATGCCGAAGGACAAGAAGAACTTACAGCTGTGCTGGGAGAGGTTATCTATAAACCGTGGAAAAATAACGGAAGAGCATTTAATGAGAACGAACTTATTGAGCTATTGAATTCTTCTAAAGCAGATGCATTAATCACCGAACATGATCATGTAACCGCTAAAGTGATTAATACATTTCCACTTTTAGAGTTTATTGGTGTTTGTAGAGGCACTCCTTCTAATGTTTGCTTAAAAACTGCTGAAGAGAGAAATATCCCCGTTTTCCATACACCTGCAAGAAATGCTCAAGCGGTTGCTGAACTATTTTTAGCAAACGTGATAGATTTATTACGTAACACCGCTGCAAGTACCAAATGGTTAAAAGAAAGAAATTGGGATAATGGTGCCCATACATCCTATCTTCAGTTTAAGGGAAATGAATTGGCAAATAAAACAATAGGCATGGTTGGCTTTGGAGCAGTTCCGCAACGCATTGCCAATATGGTAGAAAATTTTCCATGCCCTATTCAATTTTATGATCCCTTTGTTGAACAGGCCAGTGCTAAATATAAGAAAACAAGTTTAGCAGAAGTATTTAAAACATCAGATATTGTATCTATTCATTTACCAGTTAATGATACCACAATTGAAATGATTAACCATGACCTAATAGCTACAATGCAGACCGACGCCATATTTGTGAACACCGCAAGGGCAGCCGTTGTAAAAAGAGATGATCTTTTATATGCCATAGAAAACAATTTAATTAGAGGTGCGGTATTGGATGTATTTGACCACGAACCACCAGATGAAAAAGATTACAGATTAATCCAACACCCAAATGTATTGGCCACACCACATATTGCAGGTGCTACATATGAGGTTGAAGATCATCACGTGGCCATTATGAATGATAGAATTATCAAATGGTTTGCAACGCAAAGGCAAATGAGCAAAATATAGTTAATATGAATAACCAGCAAGGACATTTAATTATAGACGTAGGTACAGGCAATGTTCGTGTGGCCGTAGTTACAATTGATGGCAAAATTTTAGGAATAGCAAGAGCAGATTTAAAAAATGCAAAGGATAATGATTACCCTGATAGTTTGTCTTTTGACCCTAACGATCTTTGGCTTCAGATACAACAATTAGCCAGATTAAGTCTAGCGCAAGCTCCCGAAATCCATATCGAAGGAATAACAGCCACTAGCCAAAGAGAAGGCATAGTATTGGTTGATAAAGAAGGAAAATCACTTATAGGCCTACCTAATATCGACCACCGCGGAAGACAATGGGAAAGCTTACTAGCGGATAAAAAAGAGGTCTACCAATTGACCGGACGTTTTCCCAATTCGCTATTCTCTGTCTATAAATTAATCGGCATAAAGAAAAAAAAGCCAGAAATTTGGCATGAGGTTGATACTTTTTTAAGCATTAGCGATTGGGTTGAATATAAAATGAGTGGTGTATTACATTACGAACATTCACAAGCATCAGAAACTTTGCTTTATGATGTAGCAAAAAAAAGCTGGTCAGATCGGCTTTGCAAATTATTTAACATTAGCCCCAACCTTCTCCCAAAACTAACAGCATCTGGAACTATCCTTGGTAAGGTTCTGAAAAGCGAGGCTGAAGCAATTCAAATATCGGCTGATGCTAACGTTATTGTAGGTGGGGCAGATACGCAGTTAGCAGTAATTAGCACACAACCCTCTGCAAATGATATCATTATAGTTTCTGGCACTACTACGCCTATCATAAAATTAACCGAAAGTTACATTACAGACCATTTGAACCGTACCTGGACTAACAGACATACAGATGAGAACAGTTTTATTTTAGAAACAAATGCTGGTGTAACTGGATTAAACTATCAGCGGTTAAAAGAAATTTTTTATCCAACTGAAGATTATGATTTAATTGAGAAGGAACTGGCCGAACTTAAAGATTTTCAGTGTGTAGCTTCTTTAGGTTCGCTACTAGCAGGCGAAGAAACGCCACTAACTAAAGGTGGCTTTATATTTAATGCACCTGTATCTCATCAATTAACTAGAGCAAGTTTTGTTTGGGCCACATTGTGGGATATTGCCTGTAGCATTAATGAAAACTACAAAACTTTATGTGAAGTAACCACGCATGAAGCAGATTATATTTGGGCCTGCGGAGGTGGAGTACAAAGCCCACTTTTGCGACAGTTTTTAGCCAATCTGATCGGTAAAAAAATCAAAGTAAATACAGATTATCGCCAAGCTTCGGTAATTGGTGGAGTTTATATTTGCAACAATGCCTTAGGTTTTGCAGCGTTAAATTCATCAATTTTAGCAGAAACCATTCCGCAAAATATCGAACAATACCAGCAACTCTATAACCAATGGAAGCAGACTAGAGCTGTATTTAAACAAACTTTTAGTTAATGGGAGCATATTTTCTAGGAATTGATATTGGAACACAAGGCGCTCGCGTGGTCATTTTAGATTCTAATGGAGCAGTCGCGGCAAGTACTGAAAAAAACTTTGGCCTAGACGATCAATCAAGAGAAGAACAATCGCCATTACATTGGTGGAAAGCCTGTGAAGAGTGCTTACTGGAATTAAGCACTGCAGAGTCAAATCAAAAAATAATCTCCAAAATTATCGCCATTGCAGTTACTTCTACCTCAGGAACAGTTATCCCCTTAGATCAATTCCATCAGCCACTTCATCATGCAATCATGTACAGCGACAAGCGTTCTACAGCACAAGGCGAAAAATGCATCGCTATAGCTGCTAAAAACAACGTACAAGGATTTACCGGTTTCAACTCTTCAAGCGGTTTGGCAAAAATGGTTTGGTTTCAAGAAACCCATCCCGAAAAGGTAAATGAAATAGTAAAATGGGTACATGCGGCAGATTACATTACCGGATTGTTAAGCGGAGTTTGGGGAGTGACAGATTATACCAATGCCTTTAAATCTGGCTACGATGTGAATAACCTAGAGTGGCCAGCTTATCTCACAACTGATTTATCGATTAAAAAAAATTGGCTACCAACGGTATTGCCCTCTGGAAGTGTAATTGGAACAATTGAGCCACAGCTAGCCGAAAAAATCGGCCTCCCAAAACATATTAAAATCATTAATGGCATAACTGATGGTTGCGCTTCGCAAATTGCATCAGGCGCCATTAGGCCTGGAGATTGGAATACCACCATAGGCACGACAATGGTAATTAAAGGCGTAACAACCCAGCAAATACTTGATGATGAAGGAAGAATTTACAGTCACAGACACCCATTAGGATATTGGATGCCAGGTGGGGCTAGCAATACCGGAGCAGATTGGGTAACAAATGAATTTGGAAATGACATTGAAAACCTTAGCAAAGCAGCGGCAAAACTAATCCCTAGTAACAATTTTTCTTATCCATTAAGACAAAAAGGAGAAAGATTTCCAATGCTGGCACCCCAGGCAATAGGTTTTGAACCAGCGGGATTAACTATGGAAGAGAAATTTACAGCCAATATGGAAGGAGTTGCGTATTTAGAACGTTATGCTTTTGAGTTGATCAAACAGTTTACACAAGAAGACATTAATGCGGTATACACTGCTGGGGGTGGAAGTAATAATGAAGTATGGCTAAAAATTAGGAGCAATGTATTAAATCTCCCTATCTTTAAAATGAAATATGTGAGTGGCGCTGTTGGTGCTGCAATTTTAGCCGCCTCAAACACCTATTTTAAAACGCTCATTGAAGCTGTTGCACAAATGACATGCATTGAAAAGCAAGTTTACCCAGAGCCAATACTTTCAGATCAATACAACAAAAACTATCATAAATTTATCGCCCTGTTAACTAGCAAAGGCTATATTAAAGAAACTATAGATGCTTAAAGTTTATTTATTACGACACGGAGAAACAGCCTACAATGCAGATGGAAACAGGTATTGTGGCAAAACAGATATAGAGTTAACAGCCAAAGGGATAGCTCAAGCAAATCTTGTTCAGCAGCTGTTGCAAGAGCTTAAATTTGATGCAGTTTACTCCTCTCCCCTACAGCGTGCAAAAATTACCGCAGCCATAGCCTCTGGAACTAACGTTGTTACCGACGAAAGATTGATTGAAGTTGATTTTGGTACATGGGAAGGGAAAACCAGGGGAGAATTTATTGCAGAGAATGAAACACTTTGGAAAAATTGGAGTAACGATCCCTTAATGACCAAAGCTGGAGGCAATGGAGAGAGCGGCGAGCAGATTGTGAAACGTGTGGATGATTTTTTTAGCGAAATGCTACACAAACACCACAACGGTACAATTTTAGTCGTAGCCCATAATGGCATCAACCGACTGTATTTGGCTCATAAATTGGGCATGCCACTCAAAAACTATCGACAATTGGCTCAAGAAAATTCATCCATCACTACATTTGAGCTTGATGAAGACAACATTCTTACGCTCACAAAGCTAAATGCAATCATTTCTTAACCTTAAGTTTAATTGACATCGGTATTTTAAGCCATTAATTTCCCAAGCATGATTTTTAAAAGATCCAATGATAAACCCTTTCTTTTAGCACTCAATTTAATGGCTAGAAAAACCCTGTTGGGACTTTTATTGATACTAGCGTCTGCTGATCTATACGCCCAAAGTAACACAAACGAAATGAAATTCATCAGTTACAACGTGCTGCATGGATTTAACAATGACGCTTTGTTACAAAAACGCTATATCAATTGGATAACTAAAGAAAATCCTGATGTGATTGCTTATCAGGAACTCAATGGATTTACACAGGATAGCCTTGAAAACCTGGGAAAAAAGTATGGTCATCCCTATGTGCTATTAAATACCGGTGTTACCCATCCAATTGGCATTACCTCTCGTTACCCAATTGTGATGGCACAACAGATTACAACAAACATGTGGCACTCCTATCTCTACGGCAACATCAATGGCATCCATTTCTTTGTTACACACCTTTCTCCTTTTGAAGTTCAGATTAGGCGGAATGACATTGACCGCATTTTAGCCCATGCTAAATTGATCCCTTCAAATGAAAAAATAATCATCGCTGGTGATTTTAATGCACTCGCAGCAGCAGATTCAACTCAATATGGAAAACCATTACTTGATGCCTTTCTTAAAACAGAAGGCAAGTTACAGCCCAAAAGCGGTACCGCAATTGTTAAATTTAAAACCATTTACTACAACAACCTTAACCAAGGGCGTTTAGATTATACAGTTACCAACCGAATGCTCCAAGCTGGTTTTAAGGATACCTATTATTTAACCAATACTCAGTTTAAATATAGTGCACCTACTAAGGGGCATGCGGCTGAACACGGCAAAAAAATCCGTATAGATTACATTTGGGCAAATAAAGCGATGGCTGCTAAGGTTAAAGCTGCTGATGTAATCCAAGATGAACAAACCCATAAATTGTCTGACCACTACCCAGTTTATATCACCTGGTAATAAATTTATATTATGAAAAAGAACTTACTTTATGTATTGCTTTTTGCTGGATGTGTTTTATTAGGTACTACCGTAGCGCATGCACAAGCTGCCTACCAGAAGCCGGCGCTTGAAAACAAAAAATCTTTTACGGTAATTATGCTTCCTGATATACAAAACTATGTAAAATGGGGCGCTAACCAGCCTATTCTCGACCTCATGTCGGCATGGATTGATACCAATATCGATTCGCTGAACATCAAAATGGTGCTTTGCATGGGCGATTTGGTGAACAACAACGAAAAGATTACCAACGATTATGATGGCGATCAGACTACCCAGCAGCAATGGACAGCGGCTTCCAAAGCATTCGACCGTTTCAATGGAAAGATACCTTACATGGCCGCCACAGGAAATCACGATTACAGCATAGACAGAGAGGGCAACAGAACTTCCAATTACAATCAGTTTTTTAATACCGAAAAAAATTACCTGAACCAAAAATACCTGGTACAAAACTCAAGGGATGAGCAAGGGCAGCAAACGCTTGCAAATTCGGCCTATGAACTTAAAAACCTGAACGGCAAAGATTATCTGTTCATGACAGTTGAATATGCACCAAGAGATACCGTTTTAAACTGGGCAAAAAAAGTTGCCGCCATGCAAGAGTACAAAAACCATCGGATCGTGATGTCTACACACAGTTACGTTACTACAAAAGATAGCCTTGGTGGAGGAGATATAAGCTGGTTATTTTGGGAGCCCTACCGTGTAAACAACATGATCCAGAAATCAAAGCGAATAACCCTCCCATCGGCCAATAACGGCAAACAGATTTGGGAAAAACTGGTAAAACCTGCCTCCAATATTGAATTGGTACTCAGTGGACATTATTCTGGAGAAGGATATTTAAAGAGCCAAAACGACCAAGGTAAAGCTGTTCACCAGATCTTGTTCGATGCTCAGTCGATGGGCGGTGGAGGCAGAATTGGAAATGGTGGAGACGGCTGGCTGCGAATTCTGGAATTTTTCCCCGACAACAGAACAGTTAAAGTCCGTACATTTTCGCCGTTATTTGGGATATCGCCAACCTCTCAGCCAAATGCATGGAAGAAAGACGCAAGAAATGAGTACCTCATCAGGTTTGAATAAAAAATACTTTAATTTTAAAGAGCATGCGACCTAAAGAAATGTTAGTTTTTTGAGACAATGCTTAATTTTTAAAGGGTTTGCAGATTAAGTTTGCATGTTTTAATTGCAAAATTATACACAGTATCATTTTAATAAATAACTTTCAATTCTTTTGTTCGCACTTGGCCTGGGGCTTAACGTAAACCTGTTATTAGCAAATGTTGTAATATTAATAAACAATATTTCCATGCCTATCTAAATCAGTACATTTTGGCCAAGTTGTTTCAACTTTTGTTTTAGGTTTTTTGGGGAAAGTTACTGATATATTATTGTCACTCTTCTCTTGTTCAAATAGTTCAGTTGTGAAGAATAAAAGAATAAATTTTAGAGAGTGTCTGAAGTCGATATTTTATTTTTTTTGCTTTGGTAATTTCTGCTAGCATTTGCTGCTTGGCCAACGGTGGCAGTTAAAAGAAATTGGAAAGGTTGTAGAGGAATTTTCCACGGCTGGTTCGCCGATGGACTATGCCGGTTTTCATAAAACCCGCACAATGGTTCGAATCAATTGACAGACCGCGACTTCACAAATTTCTTGTCTCGCGTCACTTTTATCACAGATGGTAAACTGGAAATTGAAATTTTCGGAAACAATCGATAGGTAAATTTTATACCGATCCCAAACTCTAGCTTGACTTTATTAAGGAGCACAATACCTCACAAATACTTAACCAACAAAACATTGGCATTAACCACCTTTAGCATCCCATATTGGTAGTTAAGTTAAACTGAATTGCTAGAGTAAGTCTTTAAATAATAATTCTGACGGTAGCTACCATGCATCAGTTCTAAATGGGCAAACTGGAAGACCGCTTAAATTGTATAGATTCGCTTGAAAATACTCGCTAAATGCATACCGTACAGCTACAGGTGATTTAACCTTTTCGCTAAAAACTTTTATACCATTCGTCTTGGCGTCAATTGTTGCTACAGCAGGATAAAACTTCTTGTCCTGGCCAGCAATCCTAAAGTTGGAAATCTGTTTGTCATAGCTAGTCAACCCCCGTGGAACATCATTGAACTGTACAAGGATGGTATCATTCTTAATACTAAATGACTGGTAAGTTGGGCTTTTATAGTCAATACCTGATTTGCTGTAAGTATTTCCAAGCGCCCAATACAATAATCGCTGGCTAATCGCAAATTTATCAGGAGGATGTATAGTAAACGCACTACCAACATCAGCTGATACAATCATCCCTGAATTAGGAATTAGGTTTACAGCTTTTGCCTGTGTTTCTCTAAGTAATGGTATCGTTTCTGGACTTTTCAATTGATAATACCAAGGTGCAATTTGAACATAGTAAAAAGACCAGTCACCTATGTTCCAAATCTTACGCCAATGTGTTACCATTTTCGACAGCAGTTGGTCATAGATAGCATGATCAGACCTATTACCCTCGCCCTGATACCACAACACCCCCTTAAGGTTGTAGCCAGCTATCGGGTGTATCATTCCGTTATATAAAACCGTAGGATCGTTTTGCTTTATAATAGCCGAGCCGTGTTTTATGATTTTCTTGCCTTTAAAACCTTGTATTGCTTCGGGGCTCATCCATGCCTCAATTTTGCTTGCACTAACGGCACTCATAATTACAGCTACTGGGACTTTTAACCGTTCTTGCAAGGATTTTGCAAATAGGTATCCGATAGCACTAAATTCCCTTACACTTGATGCATTGGCCAAAGCCCACTTGCCATTTACTTCAATAAGTGGGCTATCGGCTCGTTTTGTTTGAACTTTGAAAAGTCTAATGTTTGGATTTTCCGATTCAGCTAATATTTGTCCCGCATTTAGAATTGGCTGATTGGAAAACCCAGACATTGGCATTGCCATGTTAGATTGCCCAGAGCAAAGCCATACTTCACCAATCATTACATCGTGTATAATTATTTTTGTGCCATCCTGAAAAAAAGTAAGCTGAAAAGGTCCGCCAGCTGGTGGTGTTTGGACATATAATCTAAACTGCCCTTTTTTTCCTGCTTTTATGCGATATCGCTTTTTATCCCATGAGGTGGTACAATAAATAAACTTATTTTGCTTTGCGTAACCCCATAACGCAACCTTGTCCTGCTGCTGTAAAACCATATGATCGCTGAATATGTCCGGCAAAGTTATGGAGGCCTCAGAAATGAGTGGCAATAAAAAGAAGATGGACAAACAGAAAGTCCGATCAATGTTTTTTCTAAAATCGATTGTGTTAAATATTTTCATCAGATACTTGAATTTTCAATAATTAGCAATAACATTTACTTCATGCTCATTTTTTTGTCAAGCAATATCTTTTGGCAAAGCTGATAAAGTTTCTCCAATCATATAGCGTGAGGTCATGCTTACCTGTTCTATTGTGAAAAGCAAGCAAATCTCCCGTAATAATCTGCTGATCTGGCTGGGGAAAAATATCTGGAAGTAGAGCCATCCTTTTATATTTCAGATAAATTGATTGCGCATAAGATAAAGCCAAATACATTCCCTTTGGATCTGCCCAACGATCTTCAGTGGCTGAAATAATATAAACTGGTCTGGGCGCAGTTAATGCAATGAGCATATGTTGGTCTACCGGCAAACTATTTTCGTTATCATTATAGGCTTTATACTTTGGAGCAAACCAATGAGGAAATGAACGGTTGATCATGGACACAGTTTGCCCATATCTCCGCCTAGATAATGCCGCTCCAGTATTCCCTGAGCAATTTGCAATACACATGGCAAAACGTTTGTCATTTGCTGATGCCCACAAAGCCGTCTTCGCGCCCCTCGAATGGCCGACCAATACCACTTTTGAAGCATCAATTGCTAATTCTGTTTCAAGATAATCCATCACTTTACTTGCCCCAAAAGCCCATATGCTTATGGTTCGGGTACCACGATTTAGATATTCATCTTGAAATAATCGCAAAAACCTATTTTGGTAAGATAAACTATCATCTGGTGCCAGCTCGTTTACTTGAAAAGCAGCAATAGCAAAACCATTATCAATG
This sequence comes from Pedobacter sp. GW456-11-11-14-TSB4, assembly GCF_059424425.1. Taxonomy (NCBI): domain Bacteria; kingdom Pseudomonadati; phylum Bacteroidota; class Sphingobacteriia; order Sphingobacteriales; family Sphingobacteriaceae; genus Pedobacter; species Pedobacter sp. GW456-11-11-14-TSB4. The sequence goes on along the minus strand of NZ_JBWKZK010000002.1, from coordinate 365,573 downwards.
AGCATTTCGGCAGGCCAGAAATCACTTTTGATTTGTCTTGAGGGATCTGTATTGTCTTTTTCACGGTTATTGATCAATAAAAAAACAGGGGGAGGTTTTCGGCTGTTTGACGGAATTAAAAGGATAAGCTCAAAACTATCTTTAAGCTTATTATTGACTATTATTATATTAATTTGCTTTAAGATAGCCTTACCATCCATCGTAGATTGCAACTTCTTCTGACTAAATTCAATTGCATGAATTTTTTTAGGCACCATTCCGTAAATCTCACTTTCAAAAAGCGAGAAGATTTCGTCACGCCTGCCATTCCGCCACTGAGTTTTACTGCTTACCTTCTTACCATTAATTGTGCGCAACAATTCTGGCAGTTGATAATGAGGCACTAATTTTTCATCATAATTCTGAGCATTTGAAAACATAGCTATCAATACCAAGACAAAAAACAATTGTAACCGCATCATCAATTTCACTGATTATCTAATGGTTAGGTTCTTTTTTAGAAACGAATCAATCGCAGGTATCTTTTCTTTTAAAATAAAATCATACCTGGCATGTCCTTTACCTGGCATTACTTCCAAAAAACTTGCATTATCGCCTAAATCTTCTTTCCTTTTCTGTATAGCCGTAGCGTAACTTACATTGATCAATTTATCCTGATCACCGTGAAAAGTAATTACTGGTGGAGAATTTCTTGAAATGGTTTCCACCTTTTCAAGTCCACCCCACAGATTTACAACTGCACCTATGGGCAATACTTTTTGTCCAGATGCGTAGGCAGTATACAAAGAAGTCATGGCACCTGCCGAACCACCGCCAATTGCAACCTTGCTTAAATCGAAATGATATGCACGAGCATTATCTTTAATCCATTGCAAAGCTAATTGCGCATCTTGCGAAGCTATAATTATGGCATGACTCAGTGCCGGATGAAATCCGTTTGCCGGCAGTCCTTGGGCCATATTACCGCTGGCACTGGCACCGATTATCTTTTTTCTTTTAAGCGCAAGGCGATAGTTGATATTTACTACTGCATAGCCATATTTGGTTAGTGCCACAGCAATTGCTCCAGTGCTTTTTTTATCGCCTCCGCTAAATCCGCCACCATGGATTAACAACAAAACCGGAACTTTTTTACCTGCTTTAAAAGCGGGTAAATGTAAATCTAAAGTTCTGTCTGCTGAGGTATCTGCACCAATGGAGTCCGGTTTTTGCGCATAGCGGATATTATAGAAAACCTTGGCTGTATCCGTATTTTGAGATTTAATCTGCTTAGCCGTACAAGCATGGGCACTGAAGCCTAAAATAAATAGAACTACAAGTTGTTTATGTAATTTGTTGATCATCATGTTACGTAAAATTATTTGCCATTATCAAATCCAATTGCAGTTGGCCTATTGTTGTTTAGTTCATTACCGAAAAAATCTTTGCCGCCATTACCAGCAATTGGTTTACCAGCTTTTAGTGCTGGCGAATTGTTTTTCAATTGAAAACCCCAAGGCTTTTTAAGATGCTCTTTTATGTCTACATCGGTAAAGAGTGGATCCTCTGTTAGTTTTCCCTCGCCCACTGGTTCACCCGCTGCGTGCACACCAAAAAATAAGTTGTTGGCGTAACTCCGTTCTTGTGGCTCAATAGGATTACTTGCTAACATATAACTTGCTTTTTCAGATAGGTTGTAAATGATATTGTTATAAAAATTATAACTATGGGGATTAGTTCCTTTTTCGCGAATAATTACTGGGGCAAGATGTCTGGGGATATAAAATACGTTGTTATAAACCGAAGCTTGTTTAAATGCATAGTTGAAATACACCAAATTTCCTTTGTCATTTCGGCTCAGGTTATACCGTACAATGATGTTATCATCACGTTTTTCGGTACAGAACCAGACCAAACCATGGGCATTATCATGACTGTAACTATACTGCCAAATGGTTCCTGGACTATTGATATCGGGATCATACAAACTGCCATCTGCATCTGGAGATCGGTTTAAAAAACCTTCGTTAAATTGAAACACTGTCCCTATTAAAGTTCTAGAGAAGATAGTATTGCCCGTAATAACCAATGCAGTTTCGTAACATAAATTGTGTTCCACTATTCCGCCTTCGGTCATTCGAATGATCATGGCATTTTTTGAAATATAGGTAATGACATTATTGCGTATGATTAAGCCAGTTAACTTTCTATTTTCCCATTCGCCCGTACCTGGGTACTCAAATACAGCTGTTTCATGGCTAGTAGCTATGCCCTGGTTTTCGATGTGGTGTATATTGCAATCTTCAATCAAAATATCATGATAACGCGTAGGTTTCGCTTTATCTTTTTCAGTAGTGATATAAATTCCCGATGTACGTTTTTCTTTATGTCCATTGCCTACCAGACCTTTGATATGGTGGATTTCCAGATTTTTGAAATAAATATGTTTCAGAATGCCTGCGTTTGAGGCTTTAACTTCAACCCCTCTACGATCGCCTGGCGTGGCAGCATCATTTACAAGTTCTAAATCACTGACTTCCCAATATTGTTGGTTATGCAAACTAAATACACCTTTCCCCTCCATTCCATTACCGTCTATCAGGGGCCTAGGCCCCTGACCGTAACTGGCTAGCACAATCGGCTTTCCATTAACCCCAGAACCTTTTGGGTGTAATGCACCTATCCAAATGCTCCCTGCTTTAAGCAAAATACGATCTCCTGGCTTGAAAGTTGTATTGTTTAGTTTCTCTATCGATTTCCATGGTGTTTTTGCCGTTTTGCCATCATTCTTATCATTGCCTAATAAAGCGTCCACAAACACGGTACCTTTTGAGTTTGATTTATTTACTTGCCATTGTAAGGTAGTAATTGCAGCCAGTCTTTTTTCATCTACTTTAACCTTTGCAAGTTTTACCAGACCGACTATATATTGATGATAGGCTATTTCTATAAAAGCATCCCTTACTTGCCTTGTATAATCCTTTAGCAAGTATTTAGATTCTTTGTACATGGTTCTTTGCATTACCCTAAACTGGGCTTCTAGATCCTCATCAGTAACTTTAATTTTTGCCTCATCTACTAATAATCGCTTCAACTCTATCAGCGAATTGCTTAACTGGTAACTATAAAATCCTTCTTGGGTAAACTGTGCCGGACCAACAAAAAACTGACCTTTTGCTGCCATTTGTTTTCTAGCTTGGTTGGTTGTTGCTAAATCATTTAAAACGGCCTTGTAATTATCGTATTGCCATAACGAACGCTCTTTTAAAAGATTTTCTTGTACTTTGATGATGGTTAGTGAATCAAGAGCTGCTTTTTTGAGGGCCGCAAAGAGTTTCGATTCGCTTAAGTTTGAAGCTCTTAACGAACGGTAAACAGCTGCCCTATGTTTCAACATCTCCCGCTGCAATTCGTCATCAGTAAAATTAGAGCCATTTACATTACCAACCACTGTATTTGTTTGCGCAAATACAGATACAGTAAGCAGTATTTGACCCAGGAAGCAATAAAAAAAGTTTCGCATAGTCTGATCGTATGAATGTGTTTTATTAAGTATCGATTTCTATTTCAATAACTTCGGTAACGTACCCGAAATTAATTTAAAGCATTAAATTTTACAATCTTGCTTAAGCAAGATTATTTTTAGCTACAAAGTGTATTTACAAAGCAACCAGCAGAAGATTTCATTATCGGTTTGCTGCTTTCGATTTTTCTAGTGCCTGGGTAGTGGTATAATATTTTGCCAAAATATTCGGCACCTCCCAATTAGGTAAAGCACCTTGTTTTAAATAACTGAGATAAGCTTTGGTTACTTGAGCAAAGTGCTCTTCATGCCCGACGTTAAATTGATTTGGCACCAAAATATGCCAACCAGAGCTTATTTTTTCATAGCTCAACCCAGGGTATTTACTCTGCAATTTTTTAATTGTCTGTGCAAGTATCTGTTCAAAATTTTCTTGACCAGCAACGGACTCAATGTAAAGCATCGGTCTATATTGCTGTTCTTTTCCCTGCCTAATAATTACGTTTGCCTTTGTGCCCCTAATTGTTGAAAAATGCGTATCTCCAGTGCCTTCTGGAGCTTGAAAGTCCCACTTTACAGCTACTTTAGCATGCACACCTTTTAAGGTGTAGTTCATTTCACCATTAGCAAAAACTTGTAGAATTTCATTTTTTAAGGAACCTTGTAAATAAGGCGGAAAGGAATTTTGCCCGGTAGAAAGTTGATATTGGGCCAACGTAACCGGAGTTGCCCAACGGCTTGCACTTAACATTTTGATGTCTGTTTTATAATTTATAACCTGCTCTGGGAAACATTCCCATTGTACCAAATCTACCAAATGGGTGGTTACATCTACCAAACCTTCTGCCTGTTGTTTCACATCGTAATACCAGGCCGGCCTAACCAAAGGCGCTCCAGAAACATATTTGAAAAAGTGATGTACACTTTCTTTAGTAATGGCTGGATTATCAATTGTCCCTTTCACTAACTCACCGAAAAGCTCAGTCTGCTTTGAAAACTCTTTTTGTAAAATGCTATTGATTTCATAACGCTCAGTCATCACATCATATAACAAGACGCCATTCTTTTGCGCTAAATAATACGCTAATTCTAATTTTCTAAATCCCTCCTGATCTATCGCCATAGGCTTGTCTGCAAGCACATTATAACCTGCATCAACACACATTTTAATATAATCAGTCTTTCTACTGTTGTTTCCAGCAAGTACAACCACATTACCTTTTTTTTGCGAAAGCATTTTTTCAAGGTAATCTTTTTCCGTGTAAACTTCTTCTTTCCAATGTGTCGCTTGGTTAGCCATGCTATTGTATTTTGTGATTAAGGCCAGGTGTGCTTCAAGCTCAGAACCTTTCGGAGCATATACATTTACAAGAGAATCTACACCAGGATACATCTGCTTTTGTACTAGGGCAGCATGAAAATGGCCTGGATCTAAGGTTATCAGTTTTACATTTCCTTGCATAGGCTTAACGACAGATTTGTTCACTTTGCATCCCTGATTAATCATTATCAAACAGCTCGACATTAAGACCATTGCTGTAAATACGATTATACGTCCAATTCTATATTTTTCTTTTTTCATTTTATGTGATCCTTTGAGGTAGCGATGAATTATTTGGAGCGTATTAATTGGTATATTTTAATTATTATAGTAATTATAGTTCTCTCTTGTAATGATGTCAATTGGCATAAATGTTACCTTTTCAACATCTACTCCAAGCACCAATTTATTATAGAGCGCAAAAATCCCTCTGTAGGCCTGTTCTTGGGGCTTTTGGCAAATTAAAAAATCTATAATATTTTTCTGTAGGTACTTCACATTTTCATCTAAAAAATCGAAACCCATCAACATTAAATCTGCCTTACCAACTTCTTCGAGATAACGGGCAACAGATAAAACACGAGAATTAGTTACAAATATGGCCGAGATATCCTTATGTTCATCTAAAGCTTCATTTAGCTTTGTTCTGATAGACTGATAATCAGTTTGGTTAATGTCTATTTTTATGATGGGCGAAGTAATTTGATTTTCTTTATAATAGGCTCTAAACCCTTCCTCTTTGCGAAGCAAATGGTGATGAAAATCTATTTCTCTAGAAATGTTTACAATTAAAGCTTTACCTCCAGCTTTGGTAACATATTTCATCAGATGAGCGCCCAGGTAACCACTATGGTAAAGATCTGGACCTATATAACACAGACTTTCTTGGTTAGGCACGTCAGAGTTGATGAAAACGTATGGGATTTTAAGCTCTTGCAAGCCGTTGGTAAAACTCACAGATTCTTCAATAAACATTGGAGCTAAAAGCACCCCATCTGGCCTATTGACTAAAATTTGATGAGCTTGTTTTACAAAAGAAGATTTATCATTTTGATCAAAAAAATACTTATCGATTTTAATCCCATACCTACGAACTTCTGTTTCTGCTTGATGTATTCCGCTTAACGGAGCTCCCCAAAAAGCAGTTTCTTTTGAGACAGATGGTATGAGCACTGCGAAATTGAGCGTTTTGCGTGATGCCAGACTTCTTGCAAGTACATTCGGTTGATAATCTAATTCTTTGATAATTTGCTGAATGAGATTTCTTGTTTTTTCCGAAACACCTGTTCGGTTATGGATTACCCGATCTACAGTGGCAATCGAAACATTGGCACGTTTTGCAATTTCTTTAACTCCTGAAACTTCTTTCTTTAATAATTCGTTCATTGTGTATCACTGCTAAGGCTATCTTCCTATTTTTAAGATGTTTTATCTAATAAGCAAATTTATGTTTTTTTAGTCAACCGATACACCACTATGCTCATCAACATAAAGTGTAGCGGATGGATGTTTACGTAAAATCGTGGAAGGAAAAGTAGCTGTGATTGGTGAATTTAATGTGTACTGCACTGCTTTTGCTTTCTGAGCACCAGGAACAACGCAAAAAACATGACCAGCCGACATTAGCGTAGGTATGGTTAAAGTTAATGCATGGGCAGGTACATCACTAATTTTTGCAAAACATCCATCATTTACCTGTTGTTGACGGCATAGCTCATCAAGATTGACCATTTTAACTTTTTCAGGATCTTCAAAATTTGCTACATGCGGGTCGTTAAAGGCAATGTGTGTATTCTCTCCTATTCCCATGCATACAATGTTTGGCGGATTATTATCTATCAATCGGGCATAACGCTCGCATTCTTTTTCGGCAGTAACAGGATTACCATTTAAAAGATTAACAGATCGAAAACTAACTTTATTGAAAAGGGCATTACTTAAAAAATTCCCAAAGCCTTGGGGTGCTTCTGCTGGCAAGCCAAGATATTCATCCATGTGAAAAGCGTTGATCCTATTCCATTTAATTGGTTTTTGGATCAAGTTTTCTAGAAATTCGCTTTGTGATGGGGCTGCGGCAAAGATGATATTCAAGTTCTCCTGGTTTTGCATGAGCTCTTCAATTTTTTCGTATACTGCATCTGCTGCCAACTGACCAACTTCAGCTCTGGTGTCGGCTTTTATAACCTTTAATTTATCTATCCTTTTAATCATCTTTTTTAATGTTGTTTAGGCTAAAACTTCTTTTAGGGAAGCACTATAGACAATCCTGCCATTTACAATTGTGGTATCAATATTGATATCTTGATCAAATATGACTATGTCTGCATCTTTACCAGCCACTAAGGAGCCTTTTCTTTCAGATACACCCATTATTCTTGCGGGAGTGGCCGTAATCATTTCTACAGCATCGTTGAGGCTCACGCCAGCCAAATTAATCATATTTCGAACCAATTGATCTGCGGTCGCTACACTGCCAGCAAAAGCCGAACGATCTAATAGCTTTGCCACTCCGTCTTCTATGATAACTTTCAGTCCGCTGTGGCAATTGCCTAATATGCTTTCGCCTTCTGGCATACCAGCAGCCCGCATTGCATCGGTAATAAGTGCCGTTTTGCCGGCTCCTTTAACTTTGTGAACCAATTTGAGTAGAGGTGCGGGCAGGTGGATTCCATCTGCAATAATCTCCACATCCATGTTGTCGATAATGAAAGCACTTTCTACTGCACCAGCATATCTAAAAGCATTTTTCCTTGTTACCCCAGACATACCCGAATAAAGATGTGTAGCCAAAGAATATCCATTTTCAAAACCTTCTAATACTTCTTCATAAACGGCATCGGTATGAGCCAATGCTACCAGAATGCCTTTCTGACGCAAAAATCTGGCAAATTTGATGGCGCCTTTTAGTTCAGGGGCCGCACTCCATCTCACAATTGAATTGGAGCGTCTAAGGATTTCTTTATACTCTAGCGGATCTGGGTCTCTGATGAAACGTTCGTCTTGAGCACCACGCTGGTTAACTGAAAAATAGGGTCCTTCCAGATGCATACCCAAAAACTGGGCCCCATCTATGTTAATTTCATTGGCTGCATCGTAACAAGCCAGAGTTTGATAAAGTTCCTCCAACTCGCAGGTTAGGGTAGTTGGCACCATCGAAGTGGTGCCAAATTTGGCATGGGTCTTGGCGATCTGCAAAAATGCCTCTACGGTATTATCCATAAAATCGAACCCTCCGCCACCGTGCACATGGATATCAATAAATCCTGGAGCAACAAAATTTCCTTGAGCATCTATCTCAATTGCATCGCGATCATCAATTTCGTCTTGTGTAATTGCTACGATCTTCCCATCATTTATTAAAACAGAAGCATTTTCTAACACCCGGAATGGAGTTAATACATTTCCATTAATAATTTTTATCATTTTATTCAATTGCTGCAAAGTTATTTTCGAGGATTTAGATAAACTATTATTTAAGGATTTACGGTTATGGTAATCTCCTTTTTAATTGGTTCATTACCATAAATACTCACATTTGACCCTATGAATACCACTTTATAAGTGCCAGCGGTAGCGAACCTATATTTATACTGCTCCAGGCGATTGTCTAATACATTTTTGATTGGAACTGAAAAATCTGGGCCAAGATCTACACTACTTAAATCAATTGGTTTAGAAACTGCCCAAATCTCTGCTTCTGTTTCAGGATTAGGCAAATTATTACCTCTTAAGGTGAGGGTACCTGCAGAGGAAACTGTTGATCTACTAGGATCGGTAATATTTGAAGATTGAACCAATGTCCATGCCGCTGTACGTTGATCTACCGCCAAAGCTGACCCTTGTGCTGTTTGGGTATTAAGCGTTAATGCAGATACGGTCCATGTACGATTGGTACCGTTCGCAGTTTGTGGCAAGGAAACATATTTAAAAGCAATGTAAAGTGGTTTTCCATCTACTATTTGATCGGTAATATCCTGTTCTGTAGAAGACACATTGGTTGTAGTTGTTGCGTAGGTAAATCTATTGGTAATGTCGTTCCATGTTGCTGCTTTTAAGGCGGTGAGATTAAGTTCTCCATTAAAATTGCTTGAGGCTAGCACTCTTAATTGATTTGGTTGGGTTCCAAATTGCACCCTTGATGTAAAAAGTAGCTTTGCGGCGTCCAGAGTTAGCACACGGCCGTCTTTAAAGGCATAGTCGTTCCTGAATTCGCCAGAATAAAAACTAATTACTTTTGCGTCGCCACTAATAGCAAATGTAACCTCCTCACCGGCTTTAATTGTAGTATTTTGCGCCTTAACATCAAAATTGGGCACCACTTCCTCTTGTTTGGTACATGATGTTATTAAAGCTACCATCAGCATTAAATAACCATATTTTAATTTCATCATAACTGAATGTTTTATTGTTGTGTAAATTACCATCCTGGGTTTTGTGTAAGTGCTTTATTGAGTACAATATCTGCACTTGGTATTGGCAATAATAGGTGCTTTTGACTTGCTCTTGCATAAGCACTTACACCCTGATTACCTCTGATAGCCAGTGGTGCATTGGCCTCCAAATAATCTCCAGCATCTACTAATGCTGGTAAGTATCTTTCCCAGCGGATGAGGTCATTACGACGATGTCCTTCATAACATAACTCCCTGGCACGCTCTTCTTGGATAAGAGTTCTGAATGAAGTTGAACTGGCAAACTGAGCTGGCAATAAATCTGCCTGACTTGCTGGGGTAAGGGATGCAGTTGCAGTTGCGCCAGAACCCCGGGTATTTCTTATTCTTACTTCTGGTGCTGTACTGTAACCATAACCACTACTTGTTACTGTAATTGCTGAAACTACAGTACCAGTTAGGGTTGCGGTAGCCTTTGCTCCGGTTCCACCGCCACCTACAATTTCAACTATTAAAGGATCGGCAGTTGTATTTTGATAAAGTGTGCCTCCTGTTCTTAGGGTAATTGATTTAACGCCTTCAGAAATTACACCCGTGCCGTTAAGTGTTTTACCGTAACCCCGTCTGCGAACTAGGTTAACATAGTCTATTGATCTTTGAGATGGTCTGCCCTCAATTTCATTATCAGCTTCTGCAAACATTAGAAGTACATCTGCGTAACGCAATACAGGTAAATTAGTAGGACTCCAATTTACATCTAAAGGTCTAACAGTTTCATATTGTCGGCGCCATTTGCCAGCATCACGAGAATGGATGTCTGTTTTGGCAACCGTATCAGTGCTGTTATTACTTAAAAAACCAAAAGTTGCAATATTCCAATCGCGGCGGGTGTCTCCTTGTTTATACAAATTAAAAAGTGTTGGTGTTGCCCCTAAGATGGCATATCCGTAACCTGCATCGGCATTGGTATTTCTAATAGCCAATTGATTAGAGAAACGTGCCCCTAGTAAAACGCTTCCTGTGTTATTTCCAAAAAATTCGATTTCCCAGATACACTCTTTTAAATCATATTTATCGGCAGAATGATTAATGAAAATTTGTTTGTAATCTGGATTAAGTGAGTGAAGACCTGATGTGATTACACTGTCTGCCCAAGCTCTCGCCTCAACATATTTACTTGTGTTCTTTAATGGATATCCTGCCATTTTTAAACAAACCCTTGCCAGCATCGCTTGTACTGCAGTTTTGCTGACTTTTCCATTATTGGTATAAGCGGTGATTGGGTTTACCAAATCTTTAGCCTCGGTAAGATCTTTTAAAATTTGAGCATAAACTTGGGCTGATGGTGCTCGAGGAACGTTCACTTGGTTACCATCTACGGTTGGCGTTAGCATTAAAGGCACATCACCCCAATAACTTACCAATTGGAAATAGAGAAAGCCACGTAAAAATAAGGCTTCTCCCTTAATTATCCTGCGAGCTTTTTCATCCATCACAGGTTTATCTACGTTAGCCAATAGGTAGTTTGCACGATTAATTCCATCGTATAGTGCTCGCCAAGACGCTGCCACAACGGTATTGCTGGCATCATAATTAAAGAGCATAGGATTAATGGAGAGCGTTGTTCGTTTGTAGAAGAGCTCATCTGTTTCATTGGCTAATTCAATTACCAAATTTCTGCCAAAAGTACCGTCTACGGTTAGCGAATGGTAAACGCCATTTAATGCATTCTCTAGTTCTGAAGCTGTACTATAAAACTGCTCTGGTGACGAAAAATCTTCTGGGGTTGTTTCCAAATATTTTTTGCATGAGCAAAATGCTATACAAATGAAGGCAAGCATGATTAATATTTTCTGTTTCATGTGCTTATAAATTTAAGTTTAGACCAAATGTTATCGTTCGAGCACGAGGGTAAACCGAATAGTCGAATGAAGGTGTAAGTGCCGAATACATTGAAGATACTTCAGGATCAAATCCAGAATATTTTGTCCAGGTGTAAAGGTTTTGTGCAGCAGCGTAAACGCGTAGGGCTCTAATTTTATATCTGCTCAACATTTTCGCAGGCAAACTATAGCCCAATTGCACTGTTTTTAACCTCAAGAATGATCCATCTTCTATTACTCTAGACGAGTATGCATAAGGGCCCCAGCCATTGGTGCGATAATATTCATTGTTCTGGTTTTCTGGCGTCCATCTATTTACATAAGTGGCAAACATATTCTGTTGTGGCCTACCCATTCCCTCAAATACCAATCTGTTGGCATTAAAAATTTCTGATCCGACCGAGAATTGAAAAAATACATTAAGGTCAAATCCGCCGTAGGCAAAATTATTAGACATACCACCAATAAAATCTGGATTTGGGTTGCCTATCACCACACGGTCATTCGCATCTACAACACCATCTCCGTTTACATCTCGGTATTTTATATCTCCAGGACGAATAGTAGACCTGTCATTTCCATTGGTTGCTACATTATTTTTGAGCGTAAAAGCGGTGCCAGACTGATTGAAATCTGAATATTGGTAATTGCCTTCCCAAATGTAGCCGTAGTACATCGCCATTGGCTCATTGATTTGAGCAATGTAAAGTGGGAGGTTACGGTAATTTCCATCCCAATTCATGAAAGTTGCAAACGAAGACTGGTTTTCAGATAATTCCAGAACCTTATTTCTATTAAAAGCAATGTTAAAATTGGTTGTCCATGATAGTTTACTCGACCTACCTAAGTTTACTGAGTTTACCGTAAACTCTAAACCTTCGTTTTGTACTTTGCCAATGTTTTTGATTGAGCTGTTAAAACCCAATGAATTTGGAAGCCGTGCTTGAAGCAACAAATCGTACGTGTTTTTACGATAAATATCCATCTCAAGTGACAAACGCTGTTTGAAAAAACCCAAATCTAAACCTATATCTGTTTGTCTGGTTGTTTCCCACTTAAGATTGCGGTTACCCAATGAAGATGGAATTGCAGCATTAACCTGTCCATTCCCAAAACTATAGCCAATATCTGCAGGCAAAGATATCACGGAAAGGTAAGCAAAATCAGATACCCTGTTATTGCCCGTAATACCATGGCTTAGCCTAAATTTAGCATTTGATAACCAATTCACCTTTTTAAGAAATTTCTCCTCACTGATTGTCCAGGCTATTCCAGCTGAAGGGAAATAACCCCATTTATTACCCGAGGCAAACTTTGAGGAGCCATCGGTACGGAATGAAGCGGTTAGCAGGTATTTTGATTTGTAGTTATAGTTTACCCTACCTAAAAAAGAAGCCAATGTATATTCTGATTCGGAAGCTCTAATGCTTACTGGAATACCCTCATCAAGCCCCGCCAAACCCAAATTTTCATTTGGCAATTTTTCCGCAGCAGCACCATTGATGCTAATTCTACTCCCCTGAAAAGTAGCTCCCGCCAATGCGGTGAACCTATGGTTTTTGTTAAATGTCCTATTGTAGGTAAGTACATTTTCGTTCACGTAGGTGCTGCGTTCTGACATCGTAATTGATCCGTTAACGCCATTGGATTTTCCGCTTTGCGTGAATGGGCTACCAGATCTTGTCAAGCTGTTGTTAAAGACTTCACTTTTTGTCGAGTTACGGTCAAAACCTCCAGTAACTCTAAGTTTTAGGTTTTTTAGAATATTATACTCGGCATAACCATCTGCTCTTAGCGAATTAGTAATATTTTTCCTCAATTCATTTTCTGCCGAAAAAAGCGGATTAAAGCGGCTATCATTTACTAAATCCAAATCATTATCAACAGGATCATCCTCCAAATCGACAATAGATTTACCAGTAACTGGTCGATAACCCCAAACACTAAACATTAATCCTGTTTCACTATTTGTGCCATCAGATGGAACCGTTCCGTTACGTAGCAGGTTACTGTAATTCACATTTACACCAACCTTGAAATTTTTATTAAGGTATTGATCTAGGTTAAATCGCCCTTGGTAACGGCTATAACCAGAATTGGTAATGATCCCTTTTTGATCAACAAACGATCCGGATACAAAATACCTGGTTTGATCCGTGCCACCAGAAATAGAAAGATTATGGTTATGCATTGGGCGAGTATTGAAAAGCTGATCTTGCCAGTTTACGCCTTCCACATTTCGATAATCCTCTAGCGTACGTCCATCACTCAAATACGATTGCAGAGAGTTGGTCGCATCCCTTTCTAATTGATAGCGTACAAATTCATAAGGAGAAAACAACTCCATTTCGCGAATGACCTGTTGAACGCCGTAAGAACCATTATAATTAATTTTTGGAGCACCCACTTTCCCTCTCTTGGTAGTGATGATGATTACACCATTAGCACCTCGAGCACCATAAATCGCTGTTGAAGAAGCATCCTTTAATACTTCGATAGATTCGATTTCTTCAGGGTTAATGATGTTATTATTCGGATTTTCTAACGGAAAACCATCGATAATATATAAAGGTGAATTATCTTGCGTAAGAGAGTTATTACCACGAATAATGATATTGATAGCCGAGCCCGGCTGACCTGTATCTGAAGATACCTGTACACCGGCGACGCGTCCTGCCAATGCCTCGTCAAATGAACGAACGGGGGCCTTTTGTAAGTCTTCCATCGAAACCGAACCTATAGACCCAGTCAAATCTCTCCTTGCAACTGTACCATAACCTACCGCCACTACTTCATTTAACTGTGAAACGTTCTCTAATAAAGTTACCTCGATGTTACGATCGGAGCCAACAGTGCGGTCTTTGGTCAGGTAACCAATGTAAGAAAACACCAATATCACACGTTCATCTGGTACATCAATTGTAAACCTTCCATCTTGATTAGTCACGGTTGAAATAGGGCTGCCCTTTACTTTTACACCTACCCCCGGCATCGGTGCACCCTTTTCATCCACAACTCTGCCGGTTACCCTAATTTCGGCTTGGTTAGCTTGGAGAATGACAGGCAACTTACCTCCTTCTCCATAACCAACTACCGGCCACACAGCCATTTGGGCAGATAGGCAGGCAAGCATGGCAAACTTAGCTGACTGTCCTCCAAAAAGTTTTTTTGATAAGAATAATAATCTCATATATAGTTTTTGTTTGGTTTTGAGTTATGTGAGGTTAAACATTAACCAGTTTTCCATTTTCTAAGCTTAAATCCATAATTAGCATAAAAAATCAGGTATAGATAGCAAGGAAAAAGGACCCAATACGCAATCCTAAGACTATGTGCATCAGCAAAATAGCCATAGATCAGCGGCATAATGGCATTGCCACAAAGTCCCATAATCATTAATGAAGCACCTACTTTTGTAAATCTGCCTAAGTCCTTTAATGCCAGAGGCCAAATGCCGGCCCAAACCATCGAATTGGCGAAGCCAAGCAATACCACAAACCAAATCGAGAGATCGGCGCTATGACCTAAAAAAGTAACTGATCCGCTTGCAAAAATGATAAGCAGTGTAAAAATCGCGCCTAATGCAGTACAAATGCGTAAGGTATTGAGTTGACTGATGAACTTTGGAATGAGGATGATACCTAAAATATAACCGAAAATTGTTGCGGCCAATGTATAAGAAGGGAAAACTTTAGCTTCCATTAATTGGATATCCATAGATCCTGCGTAACCGATAATGGTATCAATCGCAATTACCTGGGTACCTACATGTAAGAATATCGCAATCGCTCCAAATACCAAATGAGGAAATTGTAGAATACTTTTCTTTGATGAGTTTGCTTGTGCCAGTTCTATAGTCTCCTCTTCGGTATCAATTTCTGGAAGTGGGGAAAATCTTACAAAAAGACCAAGTCCAAAAAGTACTGTTCCTACGCAAGCATAAGGCACCATTACCCTCCTTATCAGTTCATCCAGCACAATTTGTCGATCTGCTGGTGATAAAAGTGGAATTTGTTTAAAAAGCGCACTATCGGTAGACCTGAGGATAACTGCCGCAAACAATAAGGGCGCCAATATGCCGGCAGCCTTATTACAAATCCCCATAATGCTTATCCGTTGTGCCGCCCTTTCCGGTGGCCCAAGTATGGTGATATAAGGATTTGCAGCAGTTTGTAGGATCGCCAATCCAGTACCTAAAGTAAATAAGCCGATTAGGAAAATTTCATATGTTCTTAGATAGGCTGCTGGTACAAAAAGAAATGCGCCAACAGACATGATGAAAAAGCCGAACATCATCCCCTTTTTAAATCCTACCCTTTTTAATAAAACGGAAGATGGCAATGACATCACCAGATAAGAAATGTAGAATGCAAAAGCAACCAAATAGGATTGAAAATTGGTTAGTTCACATGCAATTTTAAAGTATGGAATAAGGATGGCGTTTATCCAGCTTACAAAACCGAATATAAAGAACAATACCCCAATGATAAGTATGGAGATGAGCGTATCCTTCTTACTAATTTTGCTAACTGCAATTGATGTTTGGCGCTGTTTCATTTCGATAATTTAAACCTTTGGCTCCCAACCTTTTTGATATTCCCTACTCCAGTATTTAAGCGCTTCTTTATTTTGGAGAATATGACCGTTTTTAGGATCAATATCTAGCGTAGCTCCAGTTCTTTGCGCAATGTTTCCGAGTTGTACCAATAGAGTGCTGATGTGACCGTTCAAAATATCAGCATTAACTTTTGTACCTTTTTTAATGCCATCAAAAAAGTTTTGGATATGGATAGCATCTAAACTTTGAGAAGGATTGGTTAAATTTGTAGCATCAACAGCAACATCATTTTTTACCTCTTTAACAACCTTATTTTTAAGATCATGGATGACATAGGCATTGTTTCCATCAATTTGCAAGGTTCCATTTTCACCATAAAAAATTACGCCTACACTAGAACCTTCAATGGTACGTCCGTTACAACTTCTTCCCTCCCAGGTGATCGCCCCCTTGCCTCCAAACTCTAAATTTATAACCTGAGTGTCAGGGGTTTGCCAATCATCTTGATAACGATATCTTCCACCTGCAGAGCTTACTTTGGTCGGATAGTCAACCTGCATTCCCCAACGAGCTAAATCCACCATGTGTGTTCCATTATTTAACGCCTCACCAGTTCCCCAATGCCAGAACCAATGCCAATTGTAATGGATCAGGTTGTCTTTAAATTCCCGGCGTGGTGCCGGTCCTTGCCAAAGTTCAAAATCTAACCAAGTGGGAACAGCACTAGTTTTACCAATGCCAATTGTGGCTCTGTTATTTGTGTACCATGTTTTTGCAAAATAAGGTCTACCAATCACGCCACCATGCAATTCTTTAATAGCAGCAACCACATTTGGCCAAGATCTGCGTTGGTTACCCATTTGGATTACATTTCTATATTTGCTTGCCGCAGCCAGTAAAATTTCACCCTCGTTTGGATTATGACTTGCTGGTTTTTCGAGGTACACATGTTTACCTGCTTGTGAAGCTAAAATAGCTGCGGGCGCATGCCAGTGGTCGGGAGCTGCAATTACCAAAGCATCCAAATCTTGTATTTCAAGTGCTTTCCTAAAATCAGGTTGCGCTAGTGGGCGCTTTTTCTGAACGCCCTCCACCTTTTGAATGCACTTATCTGCAGCACGACTGTCTACATCACAAACGTAAGCCACCTCACAGTTTGCTTGATCGGCGAAATTGGTGGCAAGTGCTAATCCACGAGAATTTACACCCATCATCGCCACCCTAATTTTTTCATTTGAACCTAAAATATTGGCATAACTTTTTGCACTAAAACCAGGTAAAATTCCGCCAAATGATAAGGCTGCTGTACCAATTGCTGCAGATTTTATAAAATTTCTACGTGTTTCGTCTTGTTCTTTCATCTTATTTATGAAGTAGTGTGAATGCTATTTTGTGATTTCTGTAATATCTACTGGTCTACCTCCAAGCTTTTTACTCAAGTCTGCCGCCTCCATGAAAGCACAGATAGCCAATGTTTCAGCTTTGCTCACTGGAGGAATTCCTGTTTCAAAAAATTTTACTATTTCTAATAATAGCGGATTGTATCCTTTAAATTCTCCTAATATAAAAGTGGCTTTCTCTGCAAAAACTGTAGCACCATAATCTTTTTTGCCACTTCTGGTACCTCTAAAGCTTCCTACTCGGCCATCATCCCAAACGCCGACCGCCAGATCTGTATCTGAAGTATGGATACGACTAACGCTTTTACAGCCTGCCCCCATTAGCGTGAAAAGGATCTCTACGCCGTGGATGCCATACCAGAAAAAATCTGGATGCGTAGCTTCGATCGTTGAAGGGCTGTAAGTTTGTGCGCCGATAATCTTTCCATTTTTTTCCGCTACCGCATCTGCAATTCCATCTATGTATCTCAAAGAGGATGAAGAAAATATGGGCGTACCGTATTTCTCGGCAGCGTCGAAAATGGCTTTTGCATCCGCATATGAAGCAGCGATTGGCTTATCGATAAATACTTTCTTTTTAGCTTTAAGGATTGGAAGAACTTGTTCCAAGTGTACCCTTCCATCGTTAGATTCTAATAATACTACATCAACTTTGTCTAGCAGAGCTGGGATTGAATCAACTATTTCTGCCCCAAGAGCTTTTACATCCTTAATAAATCCGGGAGCCCTATCCAGTGCACTTTTAATATCTTTGGTACCCTGGGCATAGGCAGCCACCACTTTATAACCTCTATAATCAGCAGTAACATTTGGATCGTTTAATGTTTTAGTAAATGCCACAGCATGTGAAGTATCTAAACCAATTATGCCAACTCTTTTACCGCCAATTACTGCAGTAGCACCGATTGCACTTAATTTACCACTATAAGCAAATCCTGCTGTAGCAATTGCAGCCATTTTCACAAAATCTCTACGAACGTAATTTTTAATCATAACACCATTTTATATTTACGGGTACGTACCCGTAAATTGAGTTAAAAAAATCCATCATCTTTTTCTATAAAATTACATTCGATGATGGGTGGTCAAATATTTGGTCATTGAGTAACTTAAAAAGCCATTAGAATAGCTCCGTTAACGTACCCGAAGTAAATCTAAAAAAATTATTTTAAAAAAAAAATAAATGTTTAATTTTTTTTAAATGGCTTTCTAGAAACAAATGGTTCATGTAAGCTTACCATACCAAATCTTATGGCGACAAAAATGATTGGTCTTTCAGATTTGATCGAAATATGAATCTCTGGGCAATCACGCCTACGACAATGCTATTTTTGATCGTTTGGAAAAAAGATAGAGATTCATTGGCAAAGTTTTAATTTTTAATTAGTTATCGTAATTTAGAGCCAATTAACCCACTACAGATGAGTACCGGCAAAAAAAGGATCAATTCCATAGATATCTTAAGGGGAATTGTGATGGTAATTATGGCATTGGACCACACACGGGATTTTTTCCATCACAACGGCAGCATGATGTCTGACCCAATGGATCCTAATACCACAAATCTGTTTTTATATTTTACCAGGTGGATAACCCATTTCTGCGCCCCGGTTTTTGTTTTTCTCTCAGGGATATCCGCCTACCTTTCTTCAAAAAACAAACAGCCAAACCAAGCGGGCAACTTTTTGATCAAACGGGGCATCTGGCTGATAATTGTAGAGATCACCATTATTACCTTCGGGCTGACCTTTAACCCATTCTTCAACTTTATTATCTTGCAGGTGATCTGGTCAATCGGGTGGAGCATGATCCTGCTGGGCATATTGGCCAGGATATCCCACCGTCTGGTAACAGCCGTAGGTATACTGCTGTTTTTTGGTCACAACATCATTGACTACCTAAACCTCCCGGCCCCTGGTTCGCTCAGTGCCGAGCTGATCTCGATATTGTTTACCACCAGCACAAAGGTGATCCCTATTGCTAGTGAACATTATATAGGCACATTCTATTCAATCTTACCATGGACTGGAGCTATGCTGATCGGATTTTCGATAGGTAGATGGTTCGACGCAAACTTCGATGCTTTAAAGAGGAAGCAATATCTGTTTTATAGCGGCTTGGGTCTCTTCCTGTCTTTTTTGCTGTTGCGTTATTTCAGCCTTTATGGCAACCCAACTCCAAGGGAAGTGCATGCAGACACCCTTAAGAACATCTTCGATTTTTTTAACGTGAGCAAATATCCACCCTCATTACAATATTACGGAATGACCCTGGGACCTGCACTGATGATCTTGGCATCGATGGAAAACCTTAAGAATTGGTTCAGTAGGATAATGATGGTATATGGAAAGGTTCCTTTCTTTTATTATGTCCTGCACTTTTATCTCATCCATATCATCCTGGCTGTATTTTTCTTTGCTTCCGGTTATAGTGCAGATCAGATTGCCACGCCCCAATCCCCATTTTTGTTTAGGCCTAACGACTTTGGCTACCCACTGCCCATTGTGTATCTGATATGGCTTGGAGTTGTGGCTATCCTTTATCGTCCCTGCACCTGGTTTCAGAATTATAAATCCACTCATACGCAATGGTGGCTGAAATACCTCTAACAAATCTGATATACCTAAGCTACCAAACTGGGCTTACCTTCAAAAAATAGCATATCCATTCAGTAAGTTGATTTCCACGTCTTCGACCTTGTCACAGTTCAGTAGCTGAAATCTATTACAGCCAAGTTGCTATAAATCTACAAAATTCTTTATCTGGAGGAGCTCTAGTCCTTACTGACTGCCCCATTTTCAATATATATTCCAGATCTAGTATTTAAAGTCAGCTCTCCGCAAATGTCGTACTTAGTTCGTTTCATCAGCTATTTCGATCTGAGCTTTAGAGGTGTTTCTGAATAACTATTTAATCTAAACTAATTACCCTTCATGTGTTCGTTGGTAGCACCATGACCTGATCTTATAAAGAGCCAATAGCCTAAACGTGTGCTTGATGAGCGATAATAAAAAGACATTAGCACCCTGAAGTTAAATGTTCATATGAACAATATTCCATAAATGGATATTGGATTTATAACTATGTTAAAATAGCACATTTGGAATTAAATCGAAACCGAGCAATGTTTTTATTACCTTTTAATTATGCATAAGTTTCCACAATGGCGTAGTAATTTCCCCAAATGTAACCAAGTCATTCAACAGTTTGTTTCTGTACAACATTCATTGCGTATCATTACGTGCATGGATCGCACTTTTTGTTGATTGCAAACCTAGTGGCACTTCTATTGCTTATCAATAAGAAATGCAGTCATAATATGAACCTAGAAACAGCCTCGGCTTTAATTCCGGCACTTAAGTCTTTAGAGGGGAAGAAATCAGTTGATGGTTTCATCGTTAGAAAATTCATTATAACCCCAAAAAATGAAGAAAAACTAAGAGAATTCCTGAACTTATATGAACTGAACAAATGGAATGAAAATGGGATAATAGGTGATAGCTATCCCAGTGAAGATTTGAAGATCATAGTTGAATTTGACGTGTCCATTCCCACGTTTAGGTGGCAGGAACTTCGTGACTTTTTGTTAAAAAAACAACTATGATCGATAAACATTCAAATGATGGCCACATGCGAATGATTATCTTTAATGTATGGCCTATCCTGTTTTACACAGGCAAAGACCCTCAATATAAGCTTATTGCGTATAGCGTTGAGAACAAGCATCCTATGCTTGTGCTCAAATTCGGTCTTCCTGGCATAGTACTCCCTGATCTCAGGCACAAAACGGATTGCAAGTACCGCACAGGTGTGTAATAAGGTTTTGACTTTTTTGTTTGCCATGTGCGATACCCTCATTCTTCCAATAATCGAAGTGCCCGATTGGTAGGGAAAGGGAGCAACCCCTGCATAGCTTGCAAACTGCTTTGGGGAAGTAATCGTTTCAAATTCATTGGTGGTAATGATAATCTGAAGTGCTGTCATTTCCCCGATGCAGGGAACGGAGGTTATCAGTTCCATCAGGTGTCTAAGTTTTTCATCCGAACTCCATACCTCTCTAATCCTCAAATCTAGGGCATCTATATCAGAACCTAAAGCCCTTTGCGAGTTGCTGCAAAGTTGATTGTTCTGATTGGAATGTCCATCATCTATAAATAATTTATCTTCCTTCAATGTCACCTTAAGGGATCTGAGGGCTACTGACAACCTGTTCCTAAGAGTGCTAAGGCTTGCAAGTTCATTAATTATTTTTCTTTTGCCCTGCCACAACATCAAAAAATCCCTTGACTTTACCAGATATGTCGCAACCCTTATGGCATCTATCTTATCATTCTTGCCCCTTAAAGTGCCAAGGGAGTTTTTTATGTAATTGGAGTTTTCATGAACAATATTTGCCTTAAATCTTTCCAATACAGCTATCAGCCGATTAGAATAGATACCTGTCTGCTCCATACCGAATACGACATTTGAGATCTTAAATCCCTTGAGTTCCTTCAGCTCCTTGATAAATGCTGTTATATCTTCCTTGCTATTGTTTATCTTTCTGTGGAACAGAACGACCTCTTGCTGCATCACGGCAAAGTCTAATGTTAGTTTACTTACGTCTATGCCGATAAAGAATTTATATTTTTTCATAATAGATTGTTCCATGCAGTTGAACATTATATCATAATATAGGCCGCTAACCTGACTTCGACAATAATTCAATTCAACTGCAGATGTTAATTTTAACATTATTTATCACACATCATCCTTAATCCCAATCTAGGTCCTAAACCTTTATGGCACTTTAGGTCATCTTGTTAATACTTCATCTTAAAATATAATATCCAAAGGAACAATCATTGCTTTAGATGTCAATAGTCATCTTGGAAATTTATCTACCACAATCATAGATCAAAAGAGCAATCGTTTGAGGGACAATCAATAGAATGGTAAGGATGGTATTTCTAACCCTATTATTCTAAGATTTTATCGGGCATCGCCAAGCTTCTTGATGATATTTGTTATCTCTCATACTTATATACGTTTAGGTTAAAGATAATAAGGTAATTCCAATTTTGCCACATTGCTGTGGCTAAATATTTAAATGAACTTAATTTATCTCCATTTCATTAAATAGAGGCGTAGAGATTGATACATGATCAGTCTCATCTTATTATACCCCTGTAAAAGAGATTGTGAATATCTGCGATATTTAATTCAACTCTAAGAACAAATTCAATTCCAGAAGACTTGTCTTCAGATTGGATAAGTCGGTAGGCATCTCTTAAAAATATATTAGTTAAACTGTTGCCCTTCTTAATCTTTACACTAGGGTCAAATTAGAATAGACATTTATTATAAGCGGATTATATATATTTAGCGTCCTTTTCACGATTAAACTTGGTACATAGAATTTTTATAGCCTCTAATAACTGGCTAAGAATTTAAAAAAAATCCAAGTTTGCGGCTTGTGATCATAAAAAAGGGCTACCATGGGAACTTTACTAATTTGACCAGGGATTACCAAATGTTGATTTTTTGCCCTAGCAAAGCTTGTAACTGCTTGCCCAATCTCAAGTTCATGTCCTATATCCACATTTAAAGCTCATTGCTCCGAACAACAATGAAAAATCTGCA
Source organism: Pedobacter sp. GW456-11-11-14-TSB4 (assembly GCF_059424425.1). Classification (NCBI taxonomy): domain Bacteria; kingdom Pseudomonadati; phylum Bacteroidota; class Sphingobacteriia; order Sphingobacteriales; family Sphingobacteriaceae; genus Pedobacter; species Pedobacter sp. GW456-11-11-14-TSB4. The sequence goes on along the minus strand of NZ_JBWKZK010000002.1, from coordinate 342,896 downwards.
TTTTTCCAATATCGCCGGAACAAAGCCTTAAAAAATGGCAAGTTAGCAATGGATAAAAAACAACGTGTTGGAGTCCACGTTTTTCCGTAAATTGGAGATAAATAATAGTGCCATAAGGCATGTTTAAACGCACTTTTCCAGGCTAGCACATTCCCTCTCCTTTAACCACTCACAGGAGTGAACATTACCTTCAAGAAGTTCGCCGCGCATGATGGTTGTTCAACTTGAGATACATCTATGGGAACTTCCGAAAGGCTTCAGGAATATAGAATGAATTTGACCACAGGACTGTTCTCTAACCGTCCTGCTCCCTATCGGGACTGTCAAACATCGAACCTAAAATGCATTAGCTTCATCAAAAATTTGATGGAGATGGAAAAACTTACGTTTGAAAACCTGCCCGAGGCGGTGCAGCTGATACTCGAAAAACTGGAAAGATTAGAAAAAGTTCTCCTTGCCCCGCAATCACAAAAAGCAGAGACCGAAGAAAATATAGATATCTCAGTTGCATCTGTAATTCTTGGCCTTGCAAGAGCTACCATCTATTCAAAGGTATGCCGTGGCCAGATCCCAGCCTTCAAGCTCGGGAAAAAACTACTGTTCAACCGCAAAGAACTTGCAGAATATATTGAGAGCAATAAGGACCAGACAAACTTCCACCTGAAAAAAGCGGCCGACGAAAAGCTCGCCGGCCGTTTCAAAAAAAGAATCTACACCTACTAGAGTACCAGATGGATCCTGGTCGCCGCTTCCTTCTTCTTGGAATCGATGATCTTGGTGTAGATCTGCGTTGTCTTGATATCCTTATGGCCAAGGAGCTTGGATACCGTAAAGATGTCAGTTCCCATCGATAGCTGGAGCGTTGCAAATGTGTGCCTGAAACTGTGGAAGGTAATGTGCTTGGTGATGCCAGCCCTTTGCAGCCAGCCCGGCAGAAACTGTCTGGTCTGGTTATAGTCGAGTTTGGGAAAAACCTTATCGCTAAGTTCCCTCCTTTTGCCGAGCAGCGAAAAGGTCTGGTCAGAGATGGGAAGCACCTCTGCACCCTTTGTCTTTTTCTGTTTGAACTGGATGTAATAATCTCCCTCGCTCCCACGGACCTCAGACCAAACTAGTCCCTTGATGTCCGAAAACCGCAAGCCAGTAAGCCCTGAAACTATTGATGCTCGCTTCATGATATCCGACGAGGCCATAGTCGAAGCCAATTTCTGGAATTCCTCTATCGTCAAAAACTCCCTGTGGGTATCGTGTTCGCGGATCGAGCTGGTGCGGTCATAGATGTTCTCGGTCATCATTTGGTGCTTGTAGGCGGAGCGCAGCACATAACGGAACATATTATAATATTTAAGCGCAGTATTGTTCGAAATTTTCTTCTTGCGGGAATTGATCGCTGGAGCACCGAGCAGGTACTCCTTGTAGTCCTCGCAGAAACCTACCGTTAGATGAAAGAACCTCAAATCTTCGCCCGAAAAACTGGCGAGGTACCTTTGGGACATGAACCATGTATCGCAGTTCATTCCTCCCTTCTTGCGGACAATTTCGCGGTAGAAATCCATGAAGCTTCCAGTAAGCCTTTCCTTGTCCAAAAATCCATAATCGTTGTTCTGGATGGCCATCTGCCTTTTGGCTCGGATATTTTCTGCAAGGACAAGCGTCTGCTTGTTGAACATCTTGTCCGCCTCGCTCTTGGGCTCACTTACCATATACAGCTTCAGGTATTCCTTTCGCAAAGGCTTTCCCGAAGAGGGATTTTTCAGCGGCGGATAAAAATCTAGGAAGAAAGTGATCCTTCCACTAGAGAGCGTTCTCTGTCTCAATGTTACCTTTGACATAAGCTTTACTTTTTGGTTGGGTTAAAAATCTTGTCTATTTCGTCTTTGGGCACATACACATGCCAGCCCTTGGCCAGCTTTGGGACATTGTTGCGCTTGATGATGTCGAAGAGCGCCTTTTCCGAGATATTGTACTTCAGCTGGATCTCTGCCATGTGGTAGGCTTCTGAGATCTTTACCTTTTTGGGCTTTGGTGGGCTGCGCAGGTCTACCTCTGGCAGAATGGGCTCAAAGAGCATATCTATCTGTGCGCGTAGGATAAGCGTCTTGCGCTCGGACAGGTTGACCGCATTGATCTTTCCAATTTCGATCAGGTTATAGACCGTCTTTGCCGAACTGTTCAATAGCTGTGCAGCCTGCCTCACGGTCAGAAATTCCTTATTGCGCAGATCCTGCAAGGGTTTTTCCTTTACCTGCTTCATTTCCACTTCGCTTGCGATCATCTTCTCCCTTCTTTTGATCGCCTTGTAGGCCGCCTTCGAACACCGGTCGCTACAATATTTGGTTACTGTAGTCCTGGCCTCGAAATCATTCTGGCAATACTGGCAGATCCTGTGTACTCGGATGTTGGAACTCATGGTCTAAATAATTAAAAAATTTAAGGCGTACCAGTCCCATCCGAAAATCAAAATAACATATCCTGAATTCCGGAAAGTGTGATCGAAATCACAAAATAAAACAGCGTAGTGGCAGATTTTGACCGAACCGGTCATCCGTGGTAATTCACCCGGTAATTCCCCTTTTGGATAATTTACCCTACCAGTTAAGGTATTTAAGTGCACCTAAGGGTAAATAAGTGAAGTAATCTCCCCCTGTCTTTTTCGCCTCGCGAAGTAGCCCAAAAAAAGGGACAAACCAGGGACAAAAGTGGGCAAAAAGGGACAAAAAACCGAAAAGTCCGAACAAAGAAAAAACCGCTTAAATCATTGATTATAAGCGGTTTAATGTTGTTTTTGTTTGTCTATTTTTGTGCGTTTACTTGCCGATGCAAAACTTAGTAAATATATTCTCCAGCAAATCATCCGTTGTAACCTCTCCGGTAATTTCGCCTAAATAATGCAGCGCTTGCTTAATATCCATGGCTAAAAAATCAGACGTTACCGGATTATCGATATTGCTTAACACCTTGGCTAAAGCGTTTTCAGTTTGTTTTAAGGCCTCCAAATGGCGAATATTTGTCACCAAAGTTTCGCTGGTATTTAAATGATGTAAGTTAATTTTAGCTAGCAAAGCATTTTTTAACTCCTCTACCCCAACATTCTCTTTGGCCGAAAGAAATAAAACCTCTTTTTTTGCAAATTCCAATTTTTGTTCATCAGTAAACAAATCAGCTTTGTTTACAATTGCTAAAAACGGAATATCTATTTTTTTGAGGTCGGTTAATTGTTCGTCCAACTCATCAGGAGTTTGCAAAGCATCAACCATGTACAAAATCAGTTTAGCCTGTTTCATTCGCTCCAAAGTACGCTCCACCCCTTTCGCCTCGATAATATCGGCCGTATCTCTAATACCTGCTGTATCAATAAAACGGAAAATAACACCGTTAATATTTAATTCATCTTCAATAGTATCTCTAGTTGTACCTGCAATATCGCTCACAATTGCCCTGTCTTCATTTAAAAGCGCATTTAACAAGGTAGATTTACCCACATTTGGTTTACCTGCAATTACAATAGGAACCCCATTTTTGAGTACATTACCCATCTCAAAAGACGATATGAGACGTGAGATATGAGATATGAGACGCAATACCAAGGCCTTTAGTTGGTCTCTATTTGCAAACTCTACATCCTCTTCCGCAAAATCGAGCTCCAATTCTATCATCGATGCAAAGTGGATCAATTGCTCGCGTAAACCTTTAAGTTCGTTACTAAAACCACCCCTCATTTGTTGCATGGCCACATCATGCGAGGCTTTACTATCTGAAGCAATTAAATCTGCCACGGCCTCTGCCTGACTTAAATCTAAACCGCCATTTAAAAAAGCTCGCAAAGTAAACTCACCAGGCTTAGCCGGTCTGGCGCCATTTTTAATAAGCAGATTTAAAATTTGCTGTATAATGTAGTTAGAACCATGACACGATATTTCTACCACATTTTCTTTAGTGTAAGATTTTGGGGCAACATAAAGGCCAGCAACCACCTCATCAATAATCACATCGCCATCTTTAACCAAACCAAAATGCAAAGTATGCGAAGCTTGTTGGCTTAAATCTTTACCAGCAAAAACTTGATTTGTTAAACTAATCGCCTCTGGTCCAGATAATCGAATTACACCAATAGCACCGCTACCTGGCGGCGTTGATAAAGCAATAATGGTATCTTGATTGTACATGCTGCAAAAATACAGTTTTCAGTCGGCAGTTTTAAACTCAGCCTATATTTATCACTTTCACATTATTTTTTTAATCAGAAAACGATTGGCAGTAGGTTATGGCAAATTTAGCCCCGCTAACCGTTACAACTCCAAATTCTTTCCCGATTTCATCGGAAAAGAATTTGGGGTTTTCACTTTTATCGGGTTTATTATTTAAAGCAAGTGCTCACACTAACCCACCGATAAAGGCTGGCGACAAATGAGCAAAGAATTACCTTTTATATGAAAACGCAGTTGGTTGGGTTTATGCTGGTTTTTTTTTGCACAAATGTAACGATAATAGCCCTGATAGAGTGAATGCCGATTTTTCATCGGCAGCAACGAAAGCAGGAAGATACTTTAAAAATAGCTTTGCAATTGCGCTTCTAATTTAATTGACGCAAGTAGTTAACTGAAAAAAAATATTTTAACTCATTAAACAAACAAATTAACTAACTTTCTGTTGTTGCATCTAAATATACTGAAATGAAAGAACTTCCACTTACCGTTAAAAGATCAATAGAATTATTGGGTATTGTGCTTGCTGTTGCCATAATGGTAATTGGCAGAGATATTATTATGCCAATTATTATGGCATTTTTTATCAGTATAATGTTATTGCCTACCTATCGCTTTTTGCGAAGATATAAAGTTCCTGAATCGCTTTCTATTGTAATCCCTATTTTATTAGTAGCTGTTTTTATTGCTGGTATTGTGTGGTTTTTTTCTGCTCAAATAGGAATGTTGGTAGATGATTTTCCGCAGATTAAACAAAATGTAGCCAAACATTTGCAATCGCTACAAGAATGGGTTGGTAGTTTAACCGGTATTGATACTAAAGCACAAACGAAATTTATCAACGAGAAAAGTGATGACCTGCTTTCTATGGGCGGACAAGCTGCAAGCGGTGCTGCAGTAACTTTAAGTGGGGTTTTTATTTTTGTGGGTTTATTGCCAATTTATATTTATTTAATTCTCTTTTATAAGGATATTTTATTGCGTTTTACTTTTATGTGGTTTAAAACAGATGATCACTCGAAGGTGAAGGATGTAGTTTACCAAACCGAAAGTATTATTAAGAGCTACCTAATCGGCTTGTTAATTCAGGTTACTTATATGACTATATTATTAGGCGGAATTTTATTACTTATTGGTATAAAACATGCCTTACTAATTGGAGTTATCTTTGCCATTTTAAACTTAATACCTTACGTAGGTGCATTAATTGGTAATTTAATTGGTGTTTTGTTAACGCTAACCTCATCTACAGAATTATGGCCAGTAGTAACAGTTTTAGCTGTTATTGCAGTTGTTCAGTTTTTAGATAATAACATTTTAATGCCGCGTATTGTAGGTTCTAAAGTTAAAATTAATGCATTGTTCTCTATCCTCGGTGTGTTAATTGGTGGCAGTATTGCAGGGGTTTCGGGTATGTTTTTATCATTACCAATAATCGCCGTTCTTAAAATCATTTTTGATCGTACCGAACAATTTAAACAATGGGGCGTTTTATTGGGCGACGAAAGACCAGAGAAAAGTCCGATGCAGTTTCCGATATTTAGAAAAAAGAAAGTGGTGGAAACTAAATCTGGGGTAGAGAAGTAGTAATTAGTTCATTAGTTCATTAGAGTTGATGTCTTAAAAATAACATATAATTCTTACGAAAGTGGCACTATTGGCCAATGAACAATTGATACTAATGAACTAATCTATTAAGAACATCCCAAGCAAATCTTAATATTGTTCCAAAAACCACAATTAAGAAGAAGATACGGATAAATTTATTGCCTTTTAGCAAGGCGAGCCGAGCGCCAAAAAATGAGCCCAAGATATTAAAAGCAGCCATTGGCAACGCATATTGATACAATACATGCCCTGTTGAGCTGAAGTAAATCAGCGCTGCTAAATTGGTAGCAATATTCACAATTTTAGCATGGGCACTTGCTCCAACAAAATCAAATCCAAGCACAGCTATAAAAGCTAAGATTAGAAAAGAACCCGTTCCCGGACCTATTAAACCATCATAAAAACCTATAATTAAACCGAAAAACCCAGCTAATAAAATTTGTTTTTTAATGGAATGCTCTTTATGCTGATGGATACCGAATTGTTTATTAAAATAGGTATAAATGGCTACTCCAATTAACACCACTAAAATAATCGGCTTTATTACTTCATTATTTATTAGGCTTACTGAATACGCTCCTAAAAGTGATGCACAAAAAGCTGTAAAAACACAAGCTCCTAAAACTTTTAAATTAAATTTTACTTGTTTGGAGTATTTATAAGCAGCTACAGTGGTACCCATTAACGATGGGATTTTAACTGTGCCAAAAATACTGGCAACAGGATAATGTGGCAAAATTAATAGCGTTGCTGGCGTTTGCAATAATCCGCCCCCACCTACAATTGCGTCAATAAAACCAGCCGAGAATGCTGCTAAACAGAGGAGAACGAGTTCTTGCAAATAATCAGTCATCTAAAATATCTTTTTTACAATAATTTTCATTTTAAATTACAATTGTTAAACACTGTAATTTTGGGTTTATCACCAATATTTTTACAATATGAGCTAATTCTTAAGTCATCATTAAATTTTTTAGGGGATTTTAGAGGAAATTCAACTCCATATTGTATACCTATTTCCATATATAAAATTGTGTAACCATAATTTATTTTTATTTCGCAAATTATATATTTCTGTAGATTAAAATTCATTTTATGTGGTAAATGATGTGTTCATTGATAATTTTCAATAAAATTAATTGTAGATTTTTTTCGTTAAGCAACTATAAAAACAAATTTTTATAAGGTTAATACAAATTTTGTTTGCTTATTGGACACTTAATTGCATAGATTTTTTTTGAATTTTTATTATAATGCTTCTATAAATGAAAAAAATAATTGTTGCAGTAGCATATGTTATTGTATTTTTAATTGATGCAAAAGCTCAAAGTGGAATTGGCACAAAAAATCCTACTATATCCTCAAATCTCGAAGTATCAACAACAAATAAGGGAGTATTATTCCCTCGAATGGGTATATTAAATATAAATGATAAAAGCCCCATTACTTCTACACCAAATGATGGATTATTAATATTTAACACTAACACCAATACAAAATATACTCTTTTTCATTGGGACGGAGCTGCAAATATGGGCCTAGGTGCTTGGAATGCTCATTTATTATTTAAAGAAACACCCAAAACAGCAGTTATCGGAATAGATGGTTCAAACATAGCAGTTCTTGATAATGCGGACCCTGGAAATACCAGCAATGTAATTGGTGCTACCAATAATCTTGTTATATATAATTCTGGCTATTTACCTAATTTAGTAGTTAGTAAAACTGCTACAGAATTAAGAACTACAATAGGTAGTGGAACCTATACATTAGAAGTTTCATTTTTAATTAGTGCTCCAGCTCCAGAGGTAGGACGAGGAGAACCATTGCAAGGCTCCTATTATAGCATGGGATATTTTATTGACTTTTTTTTAACAACTGGAGGTATTGATTTACCAAGGGTAAGAACTGAAAGATCTTCATTATCGTTTATAAACGAACCACATAGAGTAACATTTAACTTAACTTTTACTGCAGCTACCAATAGTAGTTTTCCAACGTCACGTTTTTTTGTAAATATCGGAAGGCGTTCAGGATCATCACATAATGATTTAGTAAACATCATCCCTGAAGGTTCTTATTATAAAATAACAAAAATTAAATAGAAGTGATATGAAAAATTTTACACTAAGCTTTGCACTTTCATTTGTTATTTGCTTTGCTAATGCCCAAAACAACACCGCTGTTAATTCTCGAATAGCAAATCCATCAGCTGCGCTCGATTTATCTATTAATACAAATAATAAAGCATTTTTGCCTCCAAGAGTTACGATTACAACGCTAGACAATATCATTTCGCCAATTAGCAACCCTGCAGAAGGCTTGGTTGTATACAATGTTGGCAATGATCAATTAACAGGTTTTTATATATTTCTGAATGGAGTTTGGAGTTTATTGGCAACAAGAGAAAATTCCATAATGAATGCAGTTTATCAAAATCCGTCAAACACTGTATTCCCTATGAGTTCTACATTTAATACGTTAGGTGGGTTTGTAATAGTTTCAAATAACTCTGGTGGAGATATAACAATTACTGGAGGCAGTGATTTCACCTTACAGCCTGGGAAATATGTTTTTACTATAGCATTAAATGTGCAAAATTTAATCACTGATGAAACAAATGTTGGTGCCGCCATTACTAATGGCACCATAAGTTCCCATGCTCACTTTTATACTGGCAGAATGTGGGATGGTAGTGAATCAGTAGGACAAAATATAAAAATGAATGCAACATCAAATACATCTGGGTCTTTAGCAGATGGAAGAAAGCATTCCGTTGTCTTCAATTTCTCTTTTGAAATAAGCACAGTTAAAACTGTAAAATTTCAATTAGCTAGACCAACTGGTGGTAGTTATAACGGAGATATTAACATTATCAATACCTCTATAATTATCGAAAAATCATACTAATGAAAAAATTTTATACGCTTTTTATCTTAATCTTATTAAGTAAAATTATTAATGCTCAAACTGGCATTAATACACTAAATCCTCATTCATCTGCGGCATTAGATATTGTTGCGACTGATAGAGGCGTATTGTTACCAAAATATACATTAGTTAATCTTACTGATAATGCTTCACCAATTAACAACCCAAGCATTGGTTCACTTATTTATAACCAATCGGGCACTCATGCAAAAGGTTATTATTATTGGGATGGAGCAAAATGGAATAGGTTAATTGTGAATAGTGAAATTGCCCGTGTTCTAAATTTAAAGGTTACTACAGGAAATTTGACCCCCGCAAACACAGATATTAATTATTTAAGCTTTACAAATTCGAATACTACATTTACCAATACTTTAGGTATTCCTAATCCAAATGGTACAGATATTACTTTACCAGCGGGCACATATAGAGTAGATATATCTATCGATTGTCAATCAAATACTTCATTAAATAGCGGTACAATTGCCTCTGTTAAACACTTATACGTTTTAGATGCTGCTATTGTAACCAGTTCTTCTACAACTTCTAGCTTTACACCTATTACTGATGTAAAAACAATAAGTGATATTTCAAATTTTGGTTCAGCAAGTATACAAGGATACACATTTACTTTTGTCTTTACATTAACTACTGAGCAGGCTGTTAAAATTTTGCTTAGAAATGGAAGTGGTGCCACAACTAATGTAATTAAAGCTAATAGCAATGCTGGCTTATCTGTTACTTTTTTAAATATGTTTCAATAAAACAATAATCAATGAATTAATTTATAATGCAAAAGAAAATAGCTATAAAATAGTTATATATTAATCTACATCCTTTCTGGTACATTTATACCCAATATCGCTGTACCTGCTTTTAAAACATCGGCTGTAACCTTGCAAATATTTAAACGATGTTGTTTTAATACCTCATTTTCTTCTTTAACAATTGGCGGAACTTCGTGGTAAAACTTATTAAACAACTTTGCCACTTCATATAAATAGTTCGCTAAAAATGCCGGACTGTATGCCTTTGCTGCATTAGTTAATTCAACAGGATATTTAGCCAGAAGCATAATCATTTCCAACTCTGTTGGTTCTAATACTCCAAAATCCAAACTCTTCACTCCCGATTTATAATTAGCTTTTGCTAAAAGCGATTTAATTCTTGCATGTGTATATTGAATAAACGGCCCAGTATTGCCTTGAAAATCTATGGACTCTGCAGGATCAAATAACAAACGTTTTTTAGGTTCTACTTTCAATAAGAAATATTTCAAAGCACCTAAACCAATATTGTAATAAAGTATGGCTTTTTCTTCTTCAGAAAAATCGTTGATTTTGCCTAATGCTTCTGTTTTTTCTTTTGCAGTATTAATCATTTCAGCAACCAAGTCGTCAGCATCAACAACTGTACCTTCCCTACTTTTCATTTTACCGCTAGGTAAATCTACCATACCGTAACTTAAATGATGCAAACCTTTAGCCCAGCTTTTACCTAGTTTTTCTAAAATCAAGAACAAAACCTTAAAGTGATAATCTTGCTCGTTACCAACCACATAAATTGATTGATCCATGCCAAAATCATCATATTTCATTTGTGCAGTTCCTAAGTCTTGGGTGATATAAACCGAAGTTCCATCAGCACGCAACACCAATTTTTGGTCTAGGCCATCGGCAGTTAAATCAATCCACACAGAGCCATCCTCTTTTTTAAAGAAAACACCTTTTTCTAATCCTTCATCAACGGTATCTTTACCTAATAAATAAGTGTTGCTTTCGTAATAATATTTATCAAAATCAACTCCTAAGTTTTTATAACTCACCTCAAAGCCATCGTACACCCAACCGTTCATCTTTTTCCAAAGACTAATCACCTGCTCATCACCTGCCTCCCAAGCTAAGAGCATTTTTTGCGCTTCTTTAATTAGTGGTGCATTCTTTTTAGCCTCATCCTCGGTTTGTCCTTCAGCTTTTAGCGCATCTATTTCTTTTTTGTATTCTTTATCAAAAATTACATAGTACTTCCCTACCAAATGATCGCCTTTTAATCCAGAACTTTCTGGAGTTTCATTATCACCCCATTTTTGCCAAGCTAACATCGATTTGCAGATATGAATACCTCTATCGTTTACCAAGTTAACTTTAAAAACTTCGTAACCATCGGCTTTTAGCAACTCAGCAACCGAATAACCCAATAAATTATTACGTACATGGCCTAAATGTAAAGGCTTGTTGGTATTAGGCGATGAATACTCAACCATTACTTTTTTGCCATTCGCTTTCACTTTACCAAAATCATCATTTAACAACTCATTATTGAATAAATTGATCCAGTAATCATCAGCTATGCTTAAATTTAAAAAGCCTTTTACCACATTAAAAGCAGTAACTTCTGCTACATTTGCTACTAAATATTCACCTATTGCAGTTGCCGTTTCTTCTGGCGATTTCTTAGAAATTTTAGTAATCGGAAAAACAACAATTGTTACCTGACCTTCAAATTCTTTACGTGTTTCTTGTATATTGATTACACTTTCGGCAATTTCCTCGTTGTAAATATGTTTAATTGCGTTAAGCGTGGCAGTGATAATAAAATTCATGATGCAAAAATAGCGATTAAAGACTAAAGCTGAAAGAAACATATTGATGCTTTAAAAATAATAATTTGGGCGTTCGGGCGGGCTATCCGCTATATCTTTTAGCTTTCCTTCGCTGCGCTTGGGCTAAAAGTATACCGCTCCTATCCCTAACGCAAACCTAACTAATGAACCAATGATGCCAATGAACCATTCTTCCTAATTTTTCCTTCTTTCCAACTTTCATACTTTCGGACTTTCAAAAAATCTAATAGCTTTGTAACGAGACATACCAAATATATGAGCGGAAAAGAAAATTTCGAAGTGAACGTTAATACAGAAATTGGAAGATTGAGAAAATTACTCATCCACAGTCCTGATAGCGGGTTGGGAAAAGTAGTACCTTCTAAAGCGCAAGACTGGCTTTTTGAGGATATTGTACACCTTGATACTATCCGCAAGGGCGAATACGATTATTACCTTAAACTGTTGATGTATTTTTTGGATCCAGCAAAAATCAAAGGTAAATTAGCAGATATTGATTCGGATGAAGCTAACCGAAATTTCTTTAAGCCAAATCATCCAGATTTTCATAATTCTAAATCAGTTATCGAAGTTCAGAATTTACTGAGCGAAATGTTAGAAAATGAATCTATCAGAAAAAAATTGGTGGCTGCCGTTGCCGCTATTGAAGGTTGCACTTATAAAGTACAGTTAGAATTAACCAATACCAATCCTAAAGATTTAGCAGAAATTTTCATCTCTGGAACTTTGCCAGATGACACGATGATTTTTGCTCCAATACCTAATTTAATCTTTACCAGAGATGTAGGTACAACCATCAATAATCATATTTTATTAAACAAGCCTGCTAAAAAAGCTCGTGTTCGCGAAACATTGTTGATGCGTTACATTTTCTTTAACCATCCAATTTTTGAAAATTACAGCAACAATATTTTAGAAATACCCGATGTTACCATGCACTTTTTAAGGCCTGGAGATGAGCCAGCATTTAGCACTACTTTAGAAGGTGGCGATGTAATGATGGTGAGCCCAAACCATGTACTAATTGGTTGCAGTGAACGTACTTCTGAGCATGGTGCTAATGAAGCCATTAAACTTTTGTTCGACCAAAACGTAGTAGAAAAAGTAACGGTTGTTAAAATTCCAGCAAAGCGAGATTACATGCATTTGGATACTGTTTTTACACAAGTAAAACGCAATACTTGGGTAATTTTAAATTCTATCGCTCATTCGCCTAAGTTTAATGCAGATGAACCAATTAACTTTTTAAAAGAACCAGAAAAATTAGAAGCCACAACTGCTATTCAATTTCATAAAGATAAACCAGGTCAACCTAAATATTTTGAGCATGTAGAAGCTTTGTTAAATGACATTAGTCAGAATGATTTAAAGAGTACCGAACCTACCAAAATTATTTATAGCGGCAATAATCAATTCCCTTACGATTCGAGAGAGCAATGGACCGACTCTTGTAACCTCTTGGCTATTAAAGAAGGAGTTGTTTTAGGTTACGATAGAAATGATAAAACAGTTGAAGCTTTTAAAGCGGAAGGTTTTAATGTAGTTGATGTGAAAGATTTAATTAATGATTTAGAAAGTGGCAAAGCAGATGCAGAAACCATTACAGACACTTTAATTTTGATGCCTTCGGCAGAATTATCTCGTGCTCGTGGCGGTTTTCACTGTATGAGTTTACCGATTTTGAGAGACAATTTAGATAATTAGTTCATTTGTAGTTAGTTCATTTGTAAATCACATCGAATGAACCAATGAACAAATGAGCCATTGAAACAATGCACTAATGAACCAGATCACAAACCATATCTTAATGATCCGCCCTGTTGATTTTAAATTCAACGAACAAACAGCAGGAAACAATAAATTTCAGCAAGCTAGTGAGCAAAGTGAAGTACAACAACAAGCTTTACTTGAATTTGATGGCTTTGTAAAAGTTCTTCGTGATAACGGAGTTGATGTAACAGTTATTGACGATACTTTAGAACCAGCTACTCCAGACTCTATTTTCCCGAATAACTGGGTTTCATTTCATGAAGATGGCGCTGTTTTTCTTTATCCTATGTTTTCTGAAAATCGTAGGTTAGAAAGAAGAAATGAAATATTAAAAACTTTAGAGCGCAATTTTGAGATAAGCCACATCAATGATTTAAGCTTTTACGAAAACAGAAATATTTTCTTAGAGGGTACAGGCAGCATGGTTTTAGATCGGGCAGAAAAAATTGCTTATGCTTGTTTAAGCGTACGTACTGAGGTAGAAGCATTTAATAATTTTTGTCAATTGGCAGGATATAAATCGGTAATATTTAAGGCGGTTGATTCATCAAACTACCCAATTTACCATACCAATGTGATGATGTGTATTGGAGATAAATTTGCTGTGATCTGTCTTGATTCGATACCTAATTTGTACGAACGTGATTTTGTACAAAAAGCATTAAGCCTTTCTAGCAAAGAAGTTATTAAAATTAGTCTGGACCAAATGAACCATTTTGCAGGTAACATGTTACAAGTTAAAAATAACAAGGGTGAAAGTTTGTTAGTAATGTCTGAGCAAGCTTATAAAGTACTTGATGAAATACAAATTAAAACCTTATCAAAATACGCCAAACTGATTTATGCGCCAATTTATACCATAGAGCAAAATGGAGGCGGTAGTGCAAGGTGTATGTTGGCGGAGGTTCATTTGCCTTTGAGGCAGTTTTTAACCACATAGAAACCTAGAGAACATAGTTTAAATATCACCACTGCAACCTTTCACAGTTGAGATTTAACAACAAAGATATAAAGTACGCAAAAGCTCCTCAACCCCCTAAGATACCTAAGCGAACCAAAGCTCAATTACAATTTATTTCGAAATGAGCTGTTCGCAATTGAGAAACAATTTTAGTTTTGTCATCCAGAACGCAGTGAAGGATCTCAAATAGTAATGTTTTTAACCGCGAAAATATAAAGAACGCTAAGATTTCTTAACCACCTAAGAAACCTGAGCGCACCCAAGCTCAATTATCCGTTATTTTCGAAATGAGCTTTTCGTGATTGAGAACCTCAAAGGGCTTATCGAAGCTAAATCTTCAATGTTGTCATCCAGAACGCAGTGAAGTATCTCTTCTATCAACTCTATTTCATAAATCCCAAAAGTCGGAATCCTTAACCCGCTGCCCCATCCAAATAAAATTAGTATTTTCGCGGAAAATCTAATAAACATGTCTCTAGAAAAACAACTCTCAACTCGTTCAGGTAATAAATGCGAATTATGTACAGCTACAGCTCATTTAACTGTTTATGAAGTACCTCCTACTAGCAATGCCAATACAGATAACAGTGTTTTAGTGTGTAAAACCTGCTTAGATCAGATTGAGAAAACAGAACAGATTAATCCTGAGCATTGGAAAATACTAACCGAAACCATGTGGAGCGAATTTGCCCCCGTACAAGTAGTAGCTTGGCGTATGTTAAGCAGGTTAAGAAATGAGGGTTGGGCTGCCGACAGCTTAGATATTTTATACCTTGATGATGAAACCTTAGAATGGGCTAAAAAAACCGGCGATCATGAGCAAGATGGAACGGTAGAATTTCACCAAGATAGCAATGGCGCTCGCTTGCATGAAGGTGATACTGTTGTTTTAATTAAAACGCTAGACGTTAAAGGCTCAACTTTAAGTGCAAAATTAGGCACTGTGGTTAAAAACATTCGTTTGGTGCATGATAATACCGAACAAATTGAAGGTAAAGTAGAAGGCCAAACCATTGTGATTTTAACTAAATATTTGAGAAAAGGATAGTTCTTTTCTCCGTCGTCATTGCGAACAAAGTGAATCAATCTCCTCTTTATTAATAACCGCAAAGACACAAAGAACGCAAAGATTTATTTTTACCGTCAGTCTGAATGATTTTTATTTTATAACAATCAACATTAATGAAGTGAATTTTTAGCTTTCTTTGTCATCCAGATTCGCCGCGGCGGAGAAGGATTCTAACATCATATTAAAAAATGAGATTCTTCGTTCCTAGGAATGACAAAGTTGTTGTTTTTAACTATGAGAATTATAAATCATAAAAAAACTATTCCATTAGTAGTTTATTGGAAATATTCACCAACCACCAATCTTTTTGTTTTGCTGCACAACACCATCCAACCTTAAATAGCACCGACAACTTTGCCATCTAAACCTGATATAAGCGAGCATGTAGCCCCGATCTTTAGGTTGGTGCGAAATAAAGCGATTAGCAGGGCTGCAATTGCCGATTAAAACTGTTTCTGCTTTTCAAATGTTGTAAAGAATTATATCCTTTTCGTAAAACTTTTTCATACAAAACCGATTAATTTTAAACTACTACATTAATTCTCAAATTAAAATTACATTTTTGCAAAAATTATTTATTATAAATGCAGAGTTACTCAGAATTTCTTGACTTAAGTGTTGGTTTTCCGCAAGAAGGTTACAGCGTTATTGACGACGAATTGTACTTTCAGGACCTTAATTTAATGGAAATGATAGAAACTTATGGTACGCCATTACGTTTCACCTATTTACCGATGATTAGTAAAAAGATACAACAAGCTAAATTGTTGTTTCAAACGGCTATCATTAAAAATAATTACCGTGGCGATTATAAGTATTGCTACTGCACCAAAAGCTCGCACTTTAGACATATTGTTGAGGAAGCGCTTAAAAATGGTATTCACTTAGAAACTTCGTCGGCTTTTGATATGCCAATGATTGAAGCTTTGGAGAAAAAAGGTGCCTTAACTAAAGACATTACCGTAATTTGTAATGGTTTTAAAACTTACCAATACAAGCAATATATTGTAGATATGTTGCACGATGGTTATAAAAATATCATCCCGGTACTGGATAACAAGGAAGAATTTAATCTTTACGACGACGAAATTGAAATGGATACACCTTGTAATTTGGGTATCCGTATTGCGGCAGAAGAGCAACCAGACTCTCAATTTTACACCTCTCGTTTAGGCGTTCGTTTAGAAGATGTAATTGAATTTTATAACAACAAAATTGCTGGTAATCCGAACTTTAGGGTAAAGTTACTGCATTTCTTTATCAACTCTGGTATTACAGATTCGCCTTATTATTGGAACGAATTAGAGAAATACGTTACGCTTTATTGTAAGTTCAAAAAGATTAATCCTGAGTTAGATACTTTAGATATTGGCGGTGGTATGCCATTTAAGGATAGCTTAGTTTTCGATTTCGATTACGAATACATGGTTAACGAAATTGTAAAGCGAATTAAAGAAATTTGTGCTGAACATGATGTAATTGAACCAGATATTATTACCGAATTTGGCAAATATACAGTTGCCGAAGCTTCTGGAATTTTATACAAAGTTTTGGGTCGTAAACAACAAAACGATCGCGAGAAATGGTTAATGTTAGATGGTTCTTTCATTACCAACTTACCAGATGTTTGGGCTTTAAATCAAAAATATATTCTCTTACCAATAAACAACTGGGATGCTGAATATGAGCGTGTTAACTTAGGCGGTATTACTTGCGATGGACAAGATTATTACAATCAAGAAGCTCATATGAACAGTGTTTTTATGCCTAAAACCCGTAAGGTACAATATTTAGGTTTCTTTAACACTGGTGCTTACCAAGAGGTTTTAAGTGGTTATGGCGGTATTCATCATTGTTTGTTGCCTAGTCCTAAACACGTAATT
Source organism: Pedobacter sp. GW456-11-11-14-TSB4 (assembly GCF_059424425.1). Taxonomy (NCBI): domain Bacteria; kingdom Pseudomonadati; phylum Bacteroidota; class Sphingobacteriia; order Sphingobacteriales; family Sphingobacteriaceae; genus Pedobacter; species Pedobacter sp. GW456-11-11-14-TSB4. The sequence continues at coordinate 325,846 of NZ_JBWKZK010000002.1, read as the reverse complement.
ATACGCCGTAACCGCGATGAAACTTTTAATTTCGAGGTTTTTGGCGAAGAGCAAAATAGTAAGCAGGTGTTAAAAATTCTAGGTTACACTTCGTAACATAGCTTAAATTATAATATAATCCTTCTCAAATTCGAGAGGGATTTTTTTTTATTATTTTCGTCATTTCGAACGAGATTTTTATCGAGGAGAAATCTGTTCTATAACTAATTAAAAATTATTTGTAAAGCAAAACCAGTGCTAATAGGATAATTTAGTCCTGCTATCATTCCAAGTCCTCTCCGCCGCGGCGGATGTGGGCTTTCCATTTTATCAGGTTTAGAAAACAAAAGCTTGTGATGCTATGATGTGGCTAAAGCCAAAAAGCATTATTTGTTATCCGTCGGTTAAAACCGACGGCAATGAACTTGATATGTTTTAAAAAATATAGACACAATTAATATACATTTTCTCTGTTAAAACCGACGGCAATGAATTTGATATGTTTTAAAAAATCTAAACACAATTAATAAACATTTTCTCTGTTAAAACCGACGGCAATTAATTTGAAATTTATTATTTTTTTTGTGCTGTGAAGTTCATTGCCGTTGGCTTCAGCCAACGGACTAATAGATTATTAATTTGGCTTTAGCCACATTTGGAAAATTCACATTAATTTTCCTATCTTCCATTCCCCTATTTAATTATAGCACATAACCTACCTATGCTTAAAGAAGTAGACTTAAATAAGGTTTTTGTAATTGACATTGAAACTGTGCCTTTGTATGAATTTTTCGAAGAAATGCCATTACAGATGCAAGCTCTTTGGGATAACAAAACGCAATTTCATCGCAAAGACGATAAAACACCAGAGCAATTTTACGAGCGAGCAGGAATTTGGTCGGAGTTTGGTAAAATTATTTGCATTAGCGTAGGCTTATTTCACAAACAACAAGGAAAACTAAACTTTAGAGTTAATTCCTATTACGGCGATAATGAAGTTGAAGTGCTAAATCAGTTTAACGAATTGTTAGCAAAACAACCTAAAGATCTCATTTTATGTGCACACAATGGAAAAGAATTCGATTTTCCCTATTTATGTCGCAGAATGTTAGTTAACGCAGTTACCATTCCAGAACAGTTACAAATAGCAGGTAAAAAACCCTGGGAAATTTACCATATCGATACCATGGAACTTTGGAAGTTTGGAGATTATAAAAACTATACCTCGTTAAATTTATTGGCCGCAATTTTTAACATTCCAACACCAAAAGATGATATTGATGGCAGTATGGTTAAAGACGTGTATTACAAAGAGAAAAATTTAAAACGAATAGTAAATTACTGCCAAAAAGATGTAATTACTACTGCACAAATTTTACTGCGTTTTAAAGGATTACCAGCAATTGCTGATGAAGATATTTCTATTGCTCCTGAAAAAATATAAATAGTAAGATATTTTTAAGAAAGAAAATCCTGCGCTCAAGCTTTCCTCAGCTACCCGCTAAAAGGCTATTTACTTTTCAATTAATGAAAAGAAAAAAAAATTATGCTGCATTGAATTAGCTAATAATCAAATCTTCGGTTGAGTATCTCGGTTTGACGTCTCCACTAACCAAACTATTTATTTACACGCTAACAAGTCAAAATATTTTTTACCTTAGTAATCAATGTTAGATGTAAAAGAACTCGCCATATCATTTTATAACCGAGAAGAAAAAACTTGGAGTGAAGCCGTACATAAAGTTAGTTTTAACTTGGCAAAAGGTAAAGTTTTAGGCATTGTTGGCGAGAGTGGCTCAGGTAAATCTGTTACTTCATTCTCCATCATGCGTTTGCATGATTCTCAAAATACCAACATTACTGGATCAATTGATTTCGAAAATATCAGTTTACTTAACTTGTCTGATCACGAGATCAGAAATTATCGTGGCAACAAAATGGCCATGATTTTTCAGGAACCAATGACCTCATTAAACCCAGTTTTTACCTGTGGTTACCAAGTTGAGGAAGCAATTATCTTACACCAAAAAATAAGTAAGGAAGCTGCAAAGGCCCAGACAATTGCCTTATTTAACGAAGTTCAACTTCCTCGCCCAGAAAATATTTTTGAGAGCTATCCTCATCAATTATCTGGCGGACAGAAACAGCGAGTGATGATTGCGATGGCATTGAGCTGTAATCCCGAATTACTTATTGCTGACGAGCCAACTACTGCTTTAGACGTAACAGTTCAGAAAACTATTTTAGAGTTGCTGCTACGCCTTAAAAACGAACGAAACATGGGTTTAATATTCATCTCTCACGATTTAGCAGTAATGAGTGAAATTGCAGATGAGCTTTTGGTAATGTACAAAGGTGATATTGTAGAGCAAGGACCAGCAAAGCAATTGTTTAACAACCCTCAACATCCTTACACGAAAGGGCTTTTAGCATGTCGACCAGCACCACAGCGGAGATTAAAAAAATTACCAGTTGTGGCAGATTTTTTAAATGAAGATACCGCTGTTGGTGTGCAACATTTATTGGCAATAAACAGTTTTACTGATCAAGAAATTGAAGAAAGACGCCATCAATTATATACACAAAAACCCTTATTACAGGTTCAAAATTTGTGTACTTGGTACCCGATAAAAAAAGGATTATTTGGCAAGACAAAATCTTACGTTAAGGCGGTAGACGATATTACTTTTGATGTTTTTCCGGGCGAAACCTTGGGCTTGGTTGGCGAAAGTGGCTGTGGAAAAACAACTTTAGGCAGAAGTATTTTACGCTTGGTTGAACCAACATCGGGTAATGTTATTTTTGATGGGAAGGATTTAACTAAATTAAACAAAGTCGATTTGAGAAAAATGCGCAGAGATGTGCAAATCATTTTTCAAGATCCGTATTCTTCATTAAATCCAAAAATAACGGTTGGTAATGCCATTATGGAACCTTTGCAAGTACATAAAGTATTTAAAAACGACCAAGAACGCAAAGCGCATGTGTTACATTTATTAGAAAAGGTTAATTTAAATCCCGAACATTTCGACCGTTATCCTCATGAGTTTTCTGGCGGACAAAGACAACGGATTGTGATTGCAAGAGCTTTGGCATTAAAACCAAAATTTATTATTTGCGATGAATCTGTTTCGGCTTTAGATGTTTCTGTACAAGCGCAGGTGTTAAACTTACTAAGAGAATTACAACAAGAATTTGGCCTAACTTACATTTTCATATCACATGATTTAGCTGTTGTAAAACATATTTCAGACCGCATGATTGTAATGAACAAAGGAAAGGTTGAGGAAGAAGGTTTCCCAGAAATCATCTACAATTCTCCAAAAGCTGAATATACCAAACGATTAATCGCAGCCATACCGGGGAAGAATAGTTTTTAATGGATCTTTGTCATTCAGATCCGCCGAGGCGGAGAAGGATTTTTGTAAATAAATTCACAAATGAGATTCCTCGTTACTGGGAATGACGAAAATTACTAATCGGTTTTCAGTTGTAATATTTATTACGTTGCCCTATTCGATGCAGATGCTGAAATAAATTCAGCATGACGATAAACCTATTTTACTCTATACCTCGTAAACGTACTCGATAAACCAAATCTCATGAATGCGTAGCGATCTTTAAAATAAATATTGTAAGGATCTTCGCCGTAGTAACCAACACTTGCCATTACAAAAACATTCTGCATAAACGGCAAACTATAGTTGGCTGATGCTTCAACATTTAACCTTCTTTTAGCCGCTAAAAGATTATAATTATCGTACTTGTTTATGGCGTAAGAAGCTTGGGCATTAAAGCGCCATGTTTCTTTTTCTATAACTTGTGTATTTGAGCTAGCTTTCTTTTTACCATCGTAAATTTGATAAATGCGGTAAGAAAAATCATAGTTTAATCGGGTAAAGCCATAATCTCCGTTAAGGGCATTTTCATAAGCAAACCACTTGTGCCATTCTAAACCTATTTTATGATGAAGAGATTTTGAATTGCCGTTAGTTGCGTTTGGATCTAAAAATTTACCAAAACGATAAGCAAAAGTTAAATAGTTGGTGTTAAAATTTCCAGTTTGTGTATTAATATTGCCATCTGCTAAAACAGCAGCACCATCCTGACCATTGGAATGGTGAGTAAAACTCAATTGTGCATACTGATAATTGCGGATATCATCGGTTAAGCTAGCATAAAAAGTTCCTCCCAATCTAAAACTTGGTGTCCTCACTCCTGCCGAACGCTCTGATCTAACTCTAACCGTAAAATCTGGATTAACAGAAAATGCAACTGGCAAATTTTGAGGAGCAAAAATTATATATGAAGTGGTTAACTTGCCATTAATTACATATTTTGATGGCGCACCAATTTCGCCAGCTGGTGATGTATAAGACATTTCACTATTTTCTTTGTAAAGTGAAACATAAGCCAAGTTAGATTTTTGCTTGCTATGCATTAAGGTATCAGAAACTGATGTTTGAGCATGTAAATTTGCTATTAGGTAACAAAACAAAGTAGATAATAGAAGTTTTTTCATTTTCAGATTTACGTTGTTAGCGGCTTGTAAGTTTTTAGCATAGACTTTTGTTTTACAAACCTGATTGCAGTGAATGCCGATTCTTCATCGGCAGGAACGAAAAGCAGGACCACCGCTGAAAAAGGATACTAACCCTGCTTTACCAAACAATAATGCTACTAATTTGTGTTATAGAAACGTTATTTATTCATAAAAATAGCTTAAGCTAAACTTACAATTACTATCTTCGATACTATACGCAAATTGATATGGCTAAAAATAAAAATTCGCAGGTAAAACTCGTTTTAACACAGTTAATTACAGATATTTTTAATAAAAACAAAAATGTTGCACTAAACCATAAACAGGTTGCAGCAAAGCTGAATTTAACAGATGGGGCATCGGCCGAAACCATTTTGGAAATACTGGTTGAACAAACCGAAAAAGGGATTTTTATTAGACCAGAGCGTGGTAAATTTCGATTAAAGGATTTAAAAACTTTTGTTACCGGCACGGTTGATATGACTGCAGATGGATCTGCATTTATTGTACCTGATGATGAGTTTGAAAAAGATATTTTTGTAGCACCACGTAAACTCAAAAATGCCTTAAATGGCGATAAAGTAAAAGTTTATGTATTTGCTAAAAAAACCAGTGGTCGCAAAAATGAAGGCGAAGTAGTTGAAATTATATCGCGTGTTAAAACAGATTTTATTGGCGTTGCCAAAGTAAGCGAGCGTTTTGCATTTGTAATTGCAGACGATAGAAAAATGCATCAGGATATTTTTGTACCGTTGAACGATTTAAATGGTGCTAAAAACGGTCAGAAAGTACAAGTTGCTATTACCGATTGGCCTGATGGCGCAAAAAATCCGATAGGAAAAATTATACACGTTTTAGGTACGCAAGGCGAAAACGATACTGAAATGAACGCTATTTTGGCGCAATATGGTTTTCCATTAAGCTTTCCGGCTGAAGTTGAAAAAGAAGCCAATGCGATACCTGAAGTAGTTATCGAGGCAGAAATTGATGAAAAAGGTAGAAGAGATTTTAGAGAAACGGTAACTTTTACAATAGATCCGGCTGATGCTAAAGATTTTGATGATGCCATTTCGTTTAAAAAATTAGACAATGGAAATTATGAAATTGGCGTACACATTGCAGATGTTTCGCATTATGTAAAACCAAATAGTGCATTAAATAAAGAAGCATATGAACGTGCTACATCGGTTTATTTGGTGGATAGAGTAATTCCTATGCTACCAGAAAGATTAAGTAACGGTGTTTGTTCATTACGCCCTAACGAAGATAAATTGTGTTTTGCGGCAGTATTTGAACTAGACAATGAAGCTAATATTATTGAGCAATGGTTTGGCAGAACGACTATACATAGCAACCGAAGATTTAGTTATGAAGAAGCTCAAGAAGTGATTGAAACCAAAACTGGTGATTTTGCAGAAGAAATTTTAAAGTTAAATGAGCTGGCCTATATTTTAAGAGATAGAAAGTTTAAAAATGGCGCCATAAGTTTTGAAAGTACTGAGGTTAAATTTAAGCTTGATGAACGCGGCAAGCCTGTTGGCGTTTATGTAAAAGAGCGAAAAGATGCACATAAATTAATCGAAGATTTTATGTTGTTGGCCAATAAAAAAGTGGCTGAATTTATTTCTAAAAAAGGCAATGGCAAAAACAAACTAACTTTTGTTTACCGTTCTCATGATACACCTAACCTAGAAAACCTAAACAACTTCGCCACTTTTGCATCTCGTTTTGGTTATAAAATTAACATGAAAACCGATAAAGACATTGCCAAATCGTTAAATTTTTTAATGGAAGATGTGGAGGGCAAAAAAGAGCAAAATATGTTAACGCAATTGGCCATCCGCTCTATGGCAAAAGCAATTTATACCACGCAAAAAACCAGTCACTATGGTTTAGCTTTTGATCATTACACACACTTTACCTCTCCTATTCGTCGTTACCCTGATGTGATGGTGCATCGCTTGTTGGCCATTTATCTAGATGGCGGCAAATCTGCAAATGTAGATTTATATGAAGATGCGAGTAAACACTCATCGGCCATGGAAAAACGTGCAGCAGATGCAGAAAGAGCTTCTATTAAGTACAAACAGGCAGAGTTTTTAGAAGAAAATATTGGCAGCATTTACACCGGTATTATTTCTGGCGTTACCGAATGGGGTATGTATGTTGAAATAAGCGAAAACAAATGCGAAGGTATGGTTCGTTTAAGAGACATTACTGATGATTTTTACGTATTAGATGAAAAAAATTACTGCATCGTTGGTCAGCGAAAGCACAAAAAATACCAATTAGGTGATGAAGTGCAAATTAAAGTTAAAAAAGTGGACCTTTCTAAACGCCAAATAGATTTTACCCTGATGCAAGATTAAATATGAAGAAAGTAGCGATTTGTATTTTATTGGTTTTTGGTTTTTTGCAATTAAAAGCGCAAGTTATACAAGGCAAAGTAATTGATGAAACCACAGGAGCCGGAATTCCATTTGTATCTATCGGAGTTGTAGGCACCAATAATGCTACAGTGAGTAACGATAATGGCGAATTTATATTAAGAACAAATGGATACCCAGCAAAAGTTAGGGCAAGCCATATTAGTTATTTGTTGAATGAGATAGATTTAAATGAAAAACCAGAAAATCTAATCATTAAACTTAACCCCGCAACACTAACCTTAAATGTAGTAACAATTGATCCTTTTTTAGGGCAACGAATTTTAAAATCGGCATTAGAATTGGCTACAGCCAACAGCGAAATTTCTTATTACACCAATGCATTTTATCGTCAACTAACAACCGTAAATGATAAGCCGACGCAAATTTATGAGCTTTTTTACGATTTAAAATGGAATACCAAACGCGTACAGGGCTGGAATGCCAGACAAAGCAGATTTGCTGAGTATAAAGATGATATTTCCTTTTCATTGAATAATCAATCTTATTTAACATTTTCATACAGTGGCTATTTAATGCCTACTAAAGGAGGCACGTTTGTTAACCTCAATAATTTGGCAGATTATACCATTGCTGTAGAAAAATACATTGACCAAGCAGATCAAAAGATTGCTATTATAACATGCAAATACAAAAAAGCAAAGCGTAAACAATACTATGTTAATTCTACCTATTACGTTGGTGTAGAAGATTCTAAAATTTACAGATTAGAAAACAACGTTTACAATTTGCCAATTTCTACAACAGATGCAACTGCAAAATTTCCGCCAGCTGTGAGTACAATTGCTACTTTTAACGGCAAAGGACATCCAATTCCTATTTTAGAAAGTGTTTCTACTAAGTTTTTAATTAACCTTTCTTCTAAAGGAATACCTATAAATGCAGGTACGAGTTCGCTATTAACAGTTTTTAGAGAAGATAAAAATTTAAGTATGCTCAATTTTGAAGAGTTAAATAGAAAAACAAAAGATAAAAAGGTAATCGAATCAATTGCTTATGATGCCAATTTCTGGAGAGATAATCCGGTAGTTAAGCAAACAACCCTCGAAGATTCGTTTATTAGAATGATGGAAAGCAAAAAAGCTTTCGGCACCATGATTAACCCATAAAGAATGCATACCCCAATACAATTACAAGAAATTTTAGAAAAAGCTATAGTAGAAATAGTTTACCCAAAACACCCTGCAAATCTATACGAGCCCATCCGTTATATCATGAGTTTAGGCGGCAAACGCATAAGGCCAGTAATGGTTTTAATGGCCGCCGAATTATTTAATGATGATGCCGTAAAGGCCTTAGATGTAGCCTTAGCCATAGAAACCTTCCATAACTTTACCTTAGTGCATGATGATATTATGGATAATGCGCCACTACGTAGAGGTAAAGTAACTGTTCACGAAAAATGGGGTATAAATAATGCCATTTTAAGTGGCGATGTAATGATGGTTGAGTCTAACAAGCATCTATCAAAAGTTGATATTACGGTATTAAAACCTGTTTTAGATACTTTTAATCTAACTGCCCAAGGCGTTTGTGAAGGTCAGCAATTGGATATGGAGTTTGAACAGCGAAGCGATGTAAGTATTGAAGAATATATAGAAATGATCCGCTTAAAAACAGCAGTTTTATTAGGTGGAGCCATGAAATTAGGTGCTATTGTGTCTGGTGCAAACCAGACAGATGCAGATTTATTGTATCAGTTTGGCGAAAATTTAGGCATTGCTTTTCAGCTGCAAGATGATATTTTAGATGTTTACGGAAACCCCGAAAAATTTGGCAAACAAGTTGGTGGCGATATCATCTCAAACAAAAAAACCTTTTTACACTTAAAAACTTTGGCTTTGGCACAGGCTGATGAAGCGCATAGCCTAACCAGTGTAGATTTTATTCAAGAAGAAAAGATAAAACAAGTAACAGCGCTTTACAACAAATACGAAATTAAAGATTTAGCAACTGCAGAAATGGATCAGTATTTAACCAAAGCGCTAAAAGCGTTAAATGATTTGGCTGTTGATGATGAGAAAAAAACTCAATTTAGAGAATTGGTACAACAGATTATGGAAAGAGACCGTTGAGATGGTTTGTTGGTTCATTAGTTCAGTAGTTAAACTGTTCGTTATTCGCCTACATGTCAGTCTGAGCTTGTCGAAGACCTTAATCTTGTCATTCTGAACGCAGTGAAGAATCTCTAATCTTAAAAGGTAATGAAATTCCTCGTTGCTAGAGAATGATAAAAATTTATTAAAATTATAATATCTTCAGTCTGAGCGTAGTCGAAGAACCTTTTTTTTTACACACGAAAAGAGAATAATCAGCAATAACTAACTTCTTTAAAACAAAAAAAGTCCCAATCGAAAGATCGGGACTTTTCCTTTTGTAAATAAATTACAATATTATTCAGCAACTTCAGCTTCAGCTTCATCAGCTTTAGCCGCTTTTTTTGCAGGTGCTTTTTTAGCAACTGGTGCTTTTTCTTCTTTAACTTCAACCTCTACAGCAGCTTTAGCTACTTTTTTAGGTGCAGCAACTTTAGCAGGTGCAGCATCTTCTACAGTTAAAGGTAAAACAGAAACATAAGATTTGTTATCTTGTTTCTTTTTAAAAGTAACAATACCAGGTACCAAAGCGAATAAAGTATGATCTTTACCAATACCTACGCCTTTATCTGGGTGGTGTTTTGTTCCGCGTTGACGAACGATGATGTTACCAGCGATAGCTTCTTGACCACCAAAGATCTTAATACCTAAACGCTTACTATGCGATTCACGTCCGTTTCTAGAACTACCGGCTCCTTTTTTATGTGCCATTTTATTTTATATTTTTTAAGCTGGCCAAGCCAAACTTACAATTAAACAATAAATTAACTACAGAGTGATACTCTCAATCTGGATTTTGGTGAAATACTGGCGGTGACCATTTTTCTTTTTGTAACCTTTTCTACGTTTCTTTTTGAAAACGATTACTTTATCACCTTTTAAATGAGACACGATTTTAGCTGTAACCGATGCACCTTTTACTGCAGGAACCCCTACTGTAATTGCACCACCATTATCAACCAACAATACATTGTCAAATTCAATACTAGCGCCTTCATCTCCTTGCAAACGGTGTACAAAAAGGTGCTGGTCTTTTGCAACTTTGAATTGCTGTCCTGCTATATTTACTATTGCGTACATTGTTAAATAATTATTTTATAGAATTGTTTATTTTTTTATCGAGGTGCAAATATAGAACAATTACTTTTCAATCGCAAACACATCTACAAAATAATTTGCACTAGCATCCAGCTGTATAAACAACCTACCTTAAATAAGCCAAAAACACGATTACCAAACTGCTTTATCTATTTTTGAAAAGCAGGCCCCGTGCTGCTATCAGTGTTAGTCCCGCTATACGTTACAAGTCCCAATTAAAAAATTGGGAGCTTTTCACTCCTATCGGGTTTATTCGGCAAAATTATCTAAATTAGGTAACATCAAACTACTACCTATGTATAGCGCCAAACTCATTACACACAACGGTAAACAACGTATTGCCGTTAATTTCGAAAACAATGCCCAACTCATTGCCCGTTTTAAAAAACTTAGCGGTTCCAAATGGAGCGCCAGTTTAAAAACATGGCATTTGCCTGTAACCGATGTTTACCTTAAAAAGTTTAACATAAACTTGCTAGGTAGTGCTAAAGAACAAAATCCCAATGTTACAGTTCATCAACAACAAATTGAAATATTTGTGAGCTATTTAAAAAGCAAGCGATACAGCGAAAACACCATTAAAACCTACAGTGAGGCTATTAGCATATTTCTTAAATTTTTTAACAGAAAAAACATACCTCAAATTACTAACGAAGATGTAATTTACTTTAACAACAATTATGTTTTAAAAAAGCAACTTTCAGCATCTTACCAAAACCAAATGGTAAACGCCATAAAACTATTTTTTAACATTGTTGAGCAAAAGCAACTAGATTTAGGAAAAATTCATCGCCCTAAAAATTCAAAAACATTACCCAATGTTTTAAGCAAACAAGAAATTAAAATGATTTTAGAGGGAAGTACAAATTTTAAGCACAAAGCCATGCTTAGCTTAATATACAGTTGTGGCTTACGTTGTGGCGAATTGTTAGCCTTAAAACCAATACATATCGACTCGAATAGAAATTTGGTGATTATTAAAAATGCAAAAGGCAAAAAAGATAGAATTGTACCACTAAGCGCTAAAATTTTAGAAATGCTTAGGTTATATTATAAAATTTTTACGCCCCACACCTATCTCTTTGAAGGCCAAACTGCAGGTTTACCCTACAGCGAAAGGAATTTACAGCAAGTTCTTAAGCAAGCGATACTTAAGGCAGCCATTAAAAAACCTGTAACGTTACATTGGCTTAGGCATAGTTATGCAACACATTTATTAGAAAGCGGAACAGATTTGCGCTATATACAAGAACTTTTAGGACACAATAGCAGTAAAACAACAGAAATTTATACGCATGTAAGCACAAAAAGTTTACAACATATTAAAAGTCCCTTTGATGATTTATAAAAAATAATATCTTTACATAAAACTCATACACAATAGCGCATACACACACCTAAATAGCTGTATTGGCGCTACATTGTATCGGATATAAATAAGTTGGTGGCAAGTGTACCGAAACCTCGTAGACAATGACAGAGAAACAAATTGAACGCATAAAATTGAAAATTGACAAGTATAAAAAAGCACTTGCAAATGACAAAAAAATGTGGGGAGGATAACACCACGACGGACAAGGAATTCGTTATGTAATTACGGCTGAATATATAAAACTGAAAGATTATAAATCGGGTTTGAAATATTTAAAGTGGTTTGACAAATATTTTCCCGATGACATTGGCTATCCAATTTTTCTATTTGAAGCGACACTAATTTTATTCAAATGCGACAAGCTAATTGAAGCCGAAGAAAAAGCACACTTAACATTTTTTTCTAACACATATTTGTTTGACAAGTTTTTAGAAAAGGAACCATTGCAACTTGACAAAAACGAAAGCTCGAATTGGGAGTTTGAAACTTTGGTTGACAACTTTAAATACAGAAAAACAGAAACGGAATTTAATGATTTTGCCATTTGGTTAGAAGAAATATTGAAACGCAGAGCATTTTTAGACAAAGCAAATGAATTTGTAGAAATAGAACAGAAACTAAAAACTGAACCTGTTGGCACAACAAGAACAAAACTTGTGAATAGGTTGTCAAAAATACAATACGGATAAACTAAATTATAAATAGACAAAAAAAATACAAACAAGGAAAAACAAACACCAGCCACCAACATGGGTTTGGCAAAAGTGGGGCTTTAATACTAGGCTGAACATTTGTACTTTCTATTAACTTTTGTACTAAATTTGAACTTTAGTACTTTCTAATCCCCACCTTCGCCAAGCCCAAAAACGTTATAGGCAACTCTAAAAACACACACGACACAGAAAATATGGGAGCTTGGGGAACAGCAATATCATCTAACGACACTTATGCTGACATTTACAGTGAATTTTTCTACCTATATAATGATGGACTTGAAGTGGCAGAAATTTCGAGCAAGTTAATTACTGACAATCAAGAAATCCTCAACGATAAGGATTATTGTAATAATTTTTGGTTTGCGTTGGCAAAAGCACAATGGGAATGCAAACAACTCAACAAAGACATTTTTGACCGTGTAAAAACAATTATTGAAACAGGAGCAGACCTTGAAGTTTGGCGACAACTTGACGCTGACGAAAAGGAAATTAAAAAACGTAAAGTAGTTCTTGACAAATTTCTTGTGGACTTACAAACAGAAAGACCAAAAGCGAAATCAATAAAAAAGAAAAAAATTCGCCAACCAGTTTTTGAAAAAGGAGACTGCTTGACTTTTAAACTCGAAAACGGAAATTTTGGTGGAGCAGTTGTTTTAGAAGCAATTAAAGATAGTGAGTATGGACATAACTTAATTGCAACAACAAGAATAAACCAATCGAACAAACCGACAAAAAAAGACTTTGAAGATGCCGAAGTTCTTGTAATGAATTTTGCAAGTTGGAACAATGAACCGAGTGTAAAATGGTACCTTCCAATTCGACACAAGAATATAGCTCACCTAATCGAACTAATTGATAGTTTAGAAGTCCAGATGAATTATGAAGTAAATAGCTCTAAGTTTGGTTTCGTAGCGGACTTTGACATCTACATAATTAAGGCGATTGACGAACAAATTAAATCCGAAGAAACAAAACCTCGTTCGACAACTAAACAAAATATAAAGGAATTGATAAAGAATAAAAGTAGATGGAAACTATGGTGACGTTGATTGACAGAAGAGCCGCCTATAACAATAGTTCCTATGTAAAGTCGTTTTCCTAGAACCAAGTTAATCATTCCTTTAAAATATTCCAATAAATGGGCATTTGGGGCTAAATTAATGCTCCTCAAACACCTCGATAATCATTAAGCTCAGGCTCCTAGTTAAATCTCTATCAATAACCCATAATGAAGTCAGTAATTATCAATCCTACAAATGAAATATTAAAAGATTATATTGACTATTTTTTGTTTTTTAGGAAAACTGAAAATACTTTTCTTAACTACGTAACCTTCCCAAATAACAATTTGTGCCTTGCTATTTACAAAGAAAATAATATAAATTACATCCATCAACCAAATAAAAATAATTGTATTGTAGCAAAAGGAAATAAAATTTTCACAAGTAGGTTTTACGGATTTCACAAAATGCCATTTACTGTTGATATCAATTCACAGCTTGATCAGATTTGTATTATTTTTAAACCTTCTGCATTAAGAGCGTTTACGTACGAATCTTATAATGATTTAATGAATTCTGATGAAGTATTTAATATTTTTAATACCACAGATGAATTTGTTTTAGAACAAATATTTGACGAAGCCGATTTAGCAAAAAGAGCCGAGAAACTGGAGTATTTACTTTTGAGTAATTTAAAATATGAAGTGCCTAATAAACTGAGAGAGGCTTTATTCCTCATTTCAAACAATAACGATAATAATTTTACCGTAGAAACATTGGCCACTAAACTCCAAATAAGTAAGCCTTCATTATTTCGTCTTTTTAAAAATCATTTAGGGCAAAACCCTAAATCTTATATAAAAACTATCAGATTTAGAAATGTTTTGGAAGATGTTCTTACCAAAAAAAACACATTTACAAATATTGCTCATACCAATCAATACTTCGACCAAGCTCACTTTATCAATGATTTTAAAATCTTTACTGGGCACTCGCCAACACAATTGTCTGATAAGATTTCTGTACAACACAATGATTTAGCTTGGATATATAATAAAAAATAAAAGTGAACGATTTTTCCAATGCTGGTAATTCTGCATTTTCTTTCTTTGCACTTAAAAAAGTATAAATGAAACATTTCATTTCAATTATTTGACTTGTTCATTAAATACTTTTATTATTTATTATAAAAAATGATTGTTATGAAAATCTTCTTTTTTTTCGTTTTATTTCTATCTAGCAATTTAGCATTTGCCCAGCAACAAAATTGCAATTGTAGCCAAACTCTTGAAACTTTAATTACTAAAATTGAAAAAGAATATCCCGGCTTTGCCGAAAAAACAAAGGATACCTTATTGTACAATAATTTAAAAGCAAGTTTAAAAAAAGAAACAGCAATTGTAAGTAATGAAAATTGCTTACCTGTTTTACAAAAGTACGTTGCTTATTTTAAAGATAGGCATATTTGGCTTTTACCAAATGAACAGCCTCAAAATACTGTTAAAGAAACGATTACTGAAGCTGAAATTTTTAAAATTGATCTGAAAAAGTTTAAAAAAGAGATCTTAAAACCTACTAATGAATTTGAGGGTATTTGGAAAAATGATGCTTACGAAATAGGTGTAAAAAAAATCAAACCTAATGAATATGTTGGTTTCATCATTTCGGGCGATCCTAAATTTTGGAAAACCAATGAAATTAAATTTAAATTATTTGGCAATGGTACCTATGAGTATAAAATGCAGGATCACTCTGTACAAAAAGGGACATATATAATAGATGAAAGAGGGCTTTTATATTTTAAAGAAATACTAACAGAGTTGGTTAAGTATACGCCAAATGCTAAATTGAGTGCAGAAGAAATTACACTTAAGGTTAGTGAACTTAACGGTTTTTACTGTAAGCGATTAACTCCTAAAACCGCTATCTTAAAATTATCGAATTTTAGTTATCCATTTGTAGCAACAATTGAAAATTTAATAGAGAAATACAAAGATATTTTGCAGAATAGCGAAAACCTGATTGTTGATTTAAGAGGGAATAGCGGAGGAACAACCGATGCTTTTCAGAAATTATTACCTTATATATTAACTAACACTACACGTCATGTTGGTGCTGAACATCTATCTACACCCAATTTCATTTATCAGCTTAAAAAATATAATGCATCTCTAGCAGTTAACGAGATAAATAAGCCTCAAATTACTGAAAATGAAAGACGTATAAAAATTTTAGAGGCTAATGTAGGTAAATATGTAAATTTTTCTGACAGTAAAGTAGTAACAGAAAGTGTACTTTTAAATGCTAAAAGTCCAAAACAGGTTATTTTCTTAACAGATAACAAAGTAGCAAGCGCTGGAGAATCTCTTTTACTTATAGCCAAACAAAGTAAAAAAGTGAAATTGATAGGTATACCTACATCTGGTGTTTTAGACTATGCAAATGCTTACTTTTTTGATGATTTTTCATGTTCAAATTACAAACTGCTCTTGCCAACTTACCGTTCACTACGCCTACCCGATTATCCTATAGATAACATTGGCATCCAGCCAGATATTTATATGGATAAAACAATTAAAGATTGGGAAAAATTTGCAGTTGATTATTTAGAACAGCTTTAGCACTATAGCTAAGTATGCTTATGCGTTAAAAAATGTTAAATCATTTATAGTATTACGAAATTGTCGTAGTTTTACGAAAATTAAATATCTTAAATACTAAATTATGAAAACCATCTTAACCTCAGCTTTGCTAGCAATTACCATAACTGCTGCAGCCCAAAACTCAGATAAAGCATTGGCCAGAGTACGCTATAGCTTTACTCACGTAAAAGATACTACAGAAAAAGACAAGCCACATACCGAAAATATGTTGTTGGTTATTGGCAAAAATGCATCAGTTTACACAAGCTATGATAAGATAAATCAGGAATTAGAGATGAAAAAAAACCTGATGGAACAAATGAAAAGTCAGGCTGGATCGGGAAATATCAGTATTAAAATTGATAAAACTGGCAGTAAACCAGTTACTGCAATCGATTATTTCTATTTTGCGAACGAGAACAAATTATTCTCCAAAGAAAGATTAGTAACTAACTATTTGATTGAAGAAGAAGCTCCTAAAATTAATTGGAAAATCAGCAAAGATACCGCTAGCTTTTCGGGTGTGTTGTGCCAAAAAGCAACGGCTTATTTTAAAGGTAGAAACTGGATTGCCTGGTATGCACAAGATTTACCTTTTCAAAGCGGCCCATGGAAATTAAATGGCTTGCCAGGATTAATTATTGAAGCATATGATGTTAAAAAAGAGGTTCAATTTCAGTTTGCTGGTATCGAAAATATCAATGAAGCCGAAATAGTTTCGGCAGAAGATAAAGATCAGAAAATTACAGTTCCGGGCGTATCTGGCAGTGTAAAAATTGTGGGCTTAGATATGGGAAATTCTTATTTAGGCAATGAAATAAAGCTTCCTGCCGATGCAGTAAAAACCACTAGAAAGGAATTAGATAAATTAAAAGCGGCAAGAGATAAAGATCCACAGGGATTTATGAATGCGCAAATGGCAGCACAAGGTGTATCATTTGGCTCGGGCGCAAGTACCAGAACGTCTACAAATTTTTCACCAGCAGGGAAAAAAAATATAACGAACAACCCTATAGAATTGCCTGAAACAAAATGAGAGCGCTAATCTTCATCATTTTATTTATCGGAATTGGTTTTTCATCCGCCAATGCACAAAAGCAAATTAAAGGCAAAATTAAGAACCAAAACGGAGCTTTACTTTCTGCTGTTAGCGTTAACTTAAAAGACAAAGAAGGCAATATCCTTAATTTTACCAGAACAGACGAAAATGGCAACTTTACACTTAATTTTAAGGAAGATGCTGATGAATTGAAGATAGAGGCCTCCATTATTGGTTATACAAAAAATACTACACCAGTAACTGATATCAGCAAATTTTACGAGCTGCAGCTGCAAGAAAGTGAGATAAATCTTAAAACAGTGGTGGTAAAAAACAGGCCATCTTTAGTAGCCAAAGGCGACACCTTAAATTACAAAACATCAGAATTTGCTGATAAACAAGACAGAACCATAGGCGATGTTATTAAAAAAATGCCTGGTATAGAGGTTGCCGAAAACGGCAAAGTTACCTACAATGGCAAGGGTATTTCTAATCTTTATTTAGATGGAGATAACGTTTTAGATGATAAATACAATATTGCTACTAAAAGTATTCCGCATGGCGCTGTAGATAAAGTGCAGGTAATTGAGAAAGACCAGCCCATTAAAATGCTGCGAAAAAACAATACAAGCGATGATGTTGCACTAAACTTGGTGATTAAAGATGAAGCCAAAATGAAGTTAATGGGCGATATTAAGGCAGGTTTAGGTATGCCAAATCGATACGATGGTAATGTCAATGGGATGATGTTTAACAAGAAAACTAAGTTTATAAACAACCTAAAAGGCAATAACATCAGTGTAGATCCCGCGGTAGATTTAACGTCGCACAATATGGGAGATTATTTAAGGAGATTAGAGAACGATAAACCAAGCACCTTTTTATCAGCAGGCGCTGCTGGCGTACCCACCTTACCTCCTACCCGCACACTGTTTAACAATGCTGGTTTAGCTAATTTAAACACGCTCTACAAGTTTAATACAGATTTACAATTAAGGGCAAACATTGCTTATTTATATGATCAAAGAGACCAGATTTATAACAAATTCTCTGAAACTTATTTAGTAGGTGAAACCATAAGTTACAACGAAGCACAAATTAATGCTGTTAACCCGCAAAAACTACAAGCTCAATTTACACTAAACAATAATACAGAAACCAATTACCTAAATAATGTATTGTTAGCAAATTATGTACCTAATCGTACAAATTCTAACGTTACAATTAATGGTATTGGTGCTAGTCAAGCATTATACCAACAAAACTTCGATTTATCTAACGAGTTTAGCTTCCGTAAAAAGTTTAAATCAGATGATATTCTACATTTCTATTCTTACGTAAATAGATCAAGCCAACCAGAAATTTTAAACATTAGACCAGGTTTAAATGAAGATATTTTAAACAACGGAATTCCTTTTGCAGGTTTAGATCAGTTTGTTAAATTGCCTAGTTGGTATACGAACAATTACGTTTCTTTTGCTTTGGTTAAAAACAAGTTTACGCAAAGTTTTAAAACAGGTTTCAACTGGCAAAAACAAGAATTAAATTCAGAACTATTTAGGATCCAGAACAATCAAAATACGGAATTGGTATCGCCACAAATGACCAATAATTTAAATTGGTTTAAAACAAAAGCTTACCTAGATGCCACTTTAGATTATACTTCTGAAAAATTTAAGGCCACTTTAAACTTGCCATTTAGCTACAACATGATTAGTTATAACGATGCAAGCAAATCATTAGATCAAAACTTAAATAAGTTTTTTATAAACCCAGCAATAAATTTTAGGTATCAAACCAGTATAGAAAATTATGTTACTGCAAATTATACATTTAACAGCGGTTTAGGCGGTTTAGATGATATTTACCAAGGAACAATATTAAAAAATTACCGCTCCTTATTTAGCAATAATGCGCCAATTGCTGAGCGTAAAACCCATAGTGCTTCTGCGCAGTTTAATTACCGCAAAGCGATACAAATGTTATTTTTTAATGTAAACTTTGCCTATTCTAATACTACATTAAATACCATATCATCATTTATTTTAAGCAATAATATACAGCAGAGAATAGTTTTACCATTGGCAAACGATCAGCAAAATTTTTCTGTTGGTGCAAATACAAGCAAGTATCTTTTTAACTTACGTAGTACTGTAAACTTTGGCATTAGCTATAACAACAGTAAGTTTGATCAGTTGCAAAATAACGAGCTATTACCATTTACGGCCCAAGCTATATCCTACAGAGCTGGTATAGAGGCCAAACTTACCAATTACTTAAACTTTACTTACAATGCTAATTACACAGTTAGTAATAATCAATCGCCGGTGGCAAATACCATAAAAAATAATAACCAGCAATTAAGGCAACAAAGCGGTTTAACTGCTACTGCATTTAAAAGTGTGTTTTTAACCTTATCTGCTGAGCATATTTTCACTCAGCAATCTAATCAGCCAAATTTGAGTTATTTATTTGCAGATTTTAATGTGAGATATAAGTTAACAAAACTTAAAACAGATTTAGAATTTGGCATAACCAATTTGGCAAACATCAAAGAATTTCAGGCAAATTTCTTATCATCTAACTCATTTACTACTGGTACTTACTTAATACCAGGCAGAGTAGCCATGATGAAAGCAACCTTTAATTTTTAAAAAAATTAGCCTGGATGGGCGAAATAGTTAATAGTTAATGTACCAAACAAAATGAGCCCTGATACGGAAGTTGAAGGGCTTTTTAATTTTTATTTTTAGGCGTTGTAAAAACAAAATCCTTTAAATAAAAGGGTTCAAAATAAGCTACATCATTAAAATCACCCGTTAAAAATGCTTGGTTCGCCAGCTCAGACATATTTGCTGCAGAATTATAATTGTTGGCATCAAAATGGGCATTGTAATGCGTAATTAGAGGAGCGCATTTTGCGGCACCATCTCCAATAAAAGTTACGTAATGACTTTCTAATTCTAAAATAAAACTTTTATCATCAACAATTTTGGCATTTACAATTTCAATCTCGTTCAATTTATTATCGTAAACACTGGTAAAAACCTCCATCCTCCTAGCATCTATCATTGGGCAAATTAAACCACCGTAATTAGGATGTTTTTTCATGTAGCCATTAGCCATCATTTGCAAGGTGCCGACAGCAATTAAAGGCTTATCTAAAGCAAAACATAGACCTTTTGCAGTAGAAACTCCAATGCGCAAACCGGTATAAGAACCGGGCCCTTTACTTACTGCAACAGCGTCCAAATCTGCATATTTTAAGCCTGCAGACTTCATTACATCTTCAATAAACAAAGTTAATTTAGAAGCATGAATATTTTGAGCGGTTTCTTCTTTTAATGCAATAGTCGCTCCGTTTTGCGAAATTGCAACAGAACAAACCTGTGTAGCGGTTTCTATTTGTAAAATGGTTGCCATGCAGTAAAGATAATAAAAAGGTAGAAGGGTGATGGTGAAAAGGTAGAAGGTTTGCTAAGCCCTCCCTTCTGGGGAGGGTTGGGTGGGGCAGCTTATGGTACCGGATCGTGCCCATGTTTACCCCAAGGATGGCAACTTGCAATACGCTTTAACGTTAACCAACCACCATAAAACGGCCCATGTTTTTTTATCGCCTCAATACCATAGGCAGAACAAGTAGGTGTATACCTGCAACTTGCACCCAATAACGGCGATAGTAAGATTTGATATAACCTTATTATTCCTAAAAATAACCACGAAAACAGAAGCTTAATTATTCTCATCAGGGTTAAATTGAACAGCTAATTTTTTAAAGGCAATGGCTAATTTTTTTTCAAAAAAAGAATAATCGTAAATCTGTTTGCCTACATATTGTAAAGAAAGCAGTAACAATTCGTCTCTATTTTTTAAAGAAGTATATAATAGATTTTCTTTTTGCAAGCGATAGGCTTCACGTGTACGGCGCTTGATCAAGTTTCTATCAACCGCTAACTTATAGCGTTTTTTAGCAACATTAATTACCACTTGGGCAGGATACTTATGTGGCTCGGCGACAAAAAGATAAGTTACCCGAAACGGATAAAATAAAAAAGAAGAACCGTTTTTGAATAGCAAGTCTAATGACTTTTTACTACACAACCGTTCTTCTTTATTAAATTTGTTCATGTTTTTTGATTGCAATACTGCAGATTAGACTGCTTACACCCAAAAACAGGTGGCAATCAAAAATTATGCTTTATGACGACGCTCGTCAGAAACTGATAATCTTTTTCTTCCTTTTGCACGGCGAGAAGCTAATACTCTTCTACCGTTTGCTGTAGCCATTCTTTCGCGGAAGCCATGTTTGTTTCTTCTCTTTCTTTGCGAAGGTTGGAATGTTCTTTTCATAACTGTATAATATCTTAACTAGAGTTTTTAAATAAGAGGTGCAAATATAACGCGATTTTTCTAAAAATCCAATAGTGCAATCGTTTTATTTTTTATTTATTTCAAATACAAGAACAACTTAACTGTTAGATCTTCTTTTTTGAAAAGCAAAGCTAATCATTCTTTTGAAAGTACAGTCCCGCCATCCGCTTTATTTCGTCCCAACCTAACGGTAGGTACTACATGCTCACTCCTGTCGGGTTTAAAATGCAAGTTTTGTGCACAACAGTAGGTTTGCTAAACCCGGTTGCAGCGTAAATACTTTTTTGCTACACTACCGTCATATCGAAATGAGGAACGATTGAGATATCTGTTTAGCAACAACTTTCACAAAAAGATTGAAGCGAAAAACGGGGCTAACTTAAACAATTGCAGTAATTGGCTTTTCTACATACCTAAAGCGGCTTTTAATTTCACGTAACCAGTTTTACTTACAGGCAACCAAATGTTAGATTTTAGCAGTACTACGTAACTATCTTTCTCTTTAAGTTCTATTTTAGTTACTTGTGCTAAATTTATAATATATGAGCGATGGATACGAATAAACTGAGCCGAATCAAGGGTTTGCTCAAAAAAGCTCATCGTTTTATTTTTATGAAAATTACCTTCTGTGGTATTTATTTTCACATAATCATCATCAGCCTCAATGTAATTTACCTCCGTAACCGATATAATTTTAATCACTCCAGCAGTTTTAACCACTATCCTACTGTTTTGCGCAGGAGATAAAGACGCTGTTTCTAACAGCTCTTTACTATTTTCTTCTTTCGCCAATTTGCTAGGCAGCTTTTGCATTGCCTGGTCGAAACGAGTTTTTTCTATTGGTTTTAATAAATAATCTACCGCATTAACTTCAAATGCTTTAATGGCATACTCATCAAACGCAGTGGTAAAAATTACGGCTGGCCTATTTTCTACCAATTCTAACATTTCAAAGCCACTAATCTTAGGCATTTGTATATCTAAAAAAATAAAATCTGGCTTATGCAGTGTAATTGCTTTTAAACCCTCAAAACCATCACTACACTCGGCTACAATTTCTATTTCAGGATACGATTGTAAATAATGTTTTACCACATCCCTTGCCAATGCTTCATCATCAATTAGTATCGTTCTTATCATTTTTTTGTGGTATTTTAAGCTTAGTAATGTATAAATTATTGTTTTGGGTTTCTGTTTGTAGCAAAGTATTGTCGGCAAATAAGAGATAAAGTCGTCTTCTAATAGATGATAAACCAAAACCAGTTCCTTTACTTGCCGTCATTTCTGGATCATAAGGATTGGCTACACAGATGAGTAAGCTGTTATGTTCTAACGTTACCCTTATAGTTATAGTTATTGCAGTAGAAGTATTGTACAAACCAAATTTAATTGCGTTTTCTACAATAGGCTGTAATAAAGTTCCCGGCAAACACAAATTGTGCGTATCCTCATTAATCTGTACATCAATATTTAAACGGTGACTAAACCTTACTTTTTCAATATCTAAATACAGTTGTATATATTCCATTTCCTCGGCTACATTAACCCAAACCTCATCGTCTCGTTTTAAAGTACCTCGTAAAAAAGCCGCCAATTTAGTAATCATTGTACCAGCTTCGGTTGGGTTTACAATGGTTAAGGCATAAACAGAATTTAAACTATTAAACAGAAAATGAGGCTGTAATTGATGCCTCAATTTATTCAGCTCCGCTTCTTTTGCTAAACTTTGTGTGGCTAATAACCTGCCTTGTGCTTCAGATTGTTCTTCTAACCTATACCATAAAATATTTGCTAGAGCACACCAGTTTAAACATAAAAAAGCCAATATACATCTAAAAGGAATAGAGAAATTTAAAAATACCTGATATGATTTTTGATCAGAAAAAATATATTCGAGTGCATATTTACCTGCATATATGACCACAAAAGAGAGTACAGCTGTAATTAAAATTATAAAAAGCATCTTCTCATTTTTAGGCTGATAATAACCTAACATATTGCTAATGATAATACAGCAAATGGCCAACAGACCGTTACTGATAACGCTATCGACCAATGCAATTTGTAGATCAAAATCTAAAATGTAGTAAATTATTGCGGCGCAGCCTGCCATCCAACACGCTAATGTGATGCTAGAGACAATTTTTATTCGTTGTAGGGATAATGGGGTTATTGTCACAATTTAAAATTGAATTAAAAATTCCTAATATCTACACCACCAAATAAAGCTATACCTCTTATGATCAATAATTTTTGCTGACCATCAATTACAGGCTGCATGCCACGTTTATCATCTAAACCTCCAAAAATGGCAGTAACTTCAGATTTTACATGCCATCCAGGTGGAACGATGATTTTAGCACCTCCAAATATTGCGGTAACATCTATAATAATCTGACCTTCAAAATCTGCTTGAGATAAATTTACATCACAACCACCAAAAACAGCAGTAATTTCACCGCCCTTAAAATTTTTAGAATAAACAATTTGATGACTACCTCCAAACACATTTACCGAATCCAAATAATCTAAATGGTTTGTAACTCGATCTTGATCCATGCCATAATCGTTAGTTGGGGTATTTATTGCATTTATCTGATCGCTTGCCCCAAAATCATCTTTCCATTTGTTTTTTTTGGATTTAAATTTTTTAAAATCACTTTTAGGTTTTAAGATGAGATATAAACCTAAAGCAATAATTAGCGCTGGCCAACCAATTTTATCAAAATCAATCACATCACCTAGTGCTTTCTTTAAAGTAAAAAACGAGCCGATGATAATTAAAACAATACCTTTTCCATTTTTAAAATTTGATTTTGCGCCAATAACTAATCCTAAAACAATTAATATATTGCTCCAATAAAATAACCAATTAGGTAAGCCAAATGCAATATTGTTTACCAATAAAAGCGAACCTATGATTACAATAATTAAACCAGCTAAAATTTTACCTGATCTATTTTCTGTTTCTTTATAATTTTGATTTTCCATGATATTTAGTAATAATATGACCAAATGTATATCGAACATTTAGCAATACAAATGCAAAACGGCTGTTCAGCAAAAATTAATCGGTAAATAACCTTTATTAATCGGTAAAAATATTTGTTATTTTTATAATTCTAGATAAATTATCTATTTAACCAAATTAATAATTAATAATGAAAAAACTACTTATAGCGATAATACTCTTTTTACCAGCACTATCGCCAGCACAAGAAATAGATAAGCATTTTAAAATTTATGATGTTAAAAAACAAAAAGCTATTAGTGTTGATGACATTATTACTGATATGAACAATGCTGATGTACTTTTTTTTGGAGAAGAGCATAATGATTCAATCGGTCATTATTTAGAAGCTCTTATTTTTAAAAAATTAAATATGGCTTATCCTGGCAAGGCGGCTTTAACTTTAGAGATGTTTCATACAGATGTACAACCCATTGTTAACGAGTATTTAAATGGGAACATCAGCGAAAAAAACTTTATGAAAGAAGCTAGAGCCTGGAATAATTATAAAGACTACAAGCCAATGATTGAAGAGGCAAAAGCAAACAAGTTAAGTGTAATTGGCGGTAATGCGGCCGCCAGATATAGTAATGCAGTTACCAGAAATGGAATGGATGTTTTAGCTACCTTACCGAAGCAATCAAAGCAATTTTTTGCTCCTTTACCAATTGATACAGCTACCGGAAGATATTATGATAAATTTATGGAAACCTTAGGCGGCCACAGCATGGGCGGGATGAAAGTTTATCAAACTCAAAACTTTTGGGATGCGACAATGGCTTGGTCAATTGCGAAATTTGCAAAGATTAACAAAGCTGCAAAGATTTTTCAGGTTAATGGCCGTTTTCATAGCGATGAAAAGTTAGGAACCTTAGCAAAACTAAAAAATTACGCTCCTAAGTTAAAAATCTTAAACATATCCTCTTTTTCTGCTGATGATTTTACCAACCCTAATTGGGAAAAATATAAAACATTAGGCGATTATATCATTATTACCGACCCTACTGTTAAAAAAACTTTTTAGGCATAAAAAAACCTCTGATCAAATCAATTCAATCAGAGGTTTTTTTATGAATACCTGAGCTTATTTATTTTTTAATAAATCTCTAATTTCAGTTAATAAAACTTCCTCTTTAGTTGGGGCAGGTGGAGCTGATGGTTTAGCTTCTTCTTTACGTTTTAGCGAATTAATTCCTTTAACAAGAAGAAACACAACAAAAGCCAACAGAAGAAAATTAATTGCTACAGTAATGAAATTTCCATAAGCAAAAATTGATGTATCAGGTATTTTTCTAGCTTCTTCTAAAGGTAAATTTGCTGGTACAGATCCTTTTAGTACTACATATAAGCTGCTAAAATCTGGCTGTCCTATAATTGCAGATACGATTGGCATAACCAAGTCTTTTACAACACTGTCAATAATTTTACCAAATGCACCACCAATTATCACCCCAACTGCTAGGTCCATCACATTACCTTTTACAGCAAATTCTTTAAATTCTTTAATAAATCCCATAATTAATCTTGTTTAACATGAATAGTTTGTTTGTTTGTAGGTTAAATGTAACAAACTTTATAATTATCACAATAATTATTAACCAAATTTTTAGCACATTAACTAGATTAGGATATTTTTAATTCATTATTTGTAAACCAAATGCTTATTTTTGGCAGCAAATATCATCTTCGTCAATTATATGTTAAGACAAAACCTACAGCAAAAACTACTTCAAAAGTTATCACCACAACAAATTCAATTTATAAAATTGTTGCAAGTGCCAACTGTTGCTTTAGACACACGTATTAAAGAAGAATTAGAAGATAATCCTGCTTTAGAAGATCCTAGCTTAATGACAGCCGAAGAGCCTGTAAACGAATATGATGATTTAAACGAGCGAGAGGATTATGAACCTGCTGAAAATAAAGAAGATACAATAGCAGATGAATTTAATGTGGATGATTATTTACAAGATGACAACACAAATGACTACAGCACATCATATAACAATGGTGATGATGATGAAGATAAAAAAGAAACTCCCATTGCAATAGAAAGTACATTTTTTGAAAGTTTGCAAGAACAATTAGACTTGGTACCTCTTTCTGATAGCGACTTTATTGTAGGCAAGCAGATTATTGGAAGCTTAGATGATGATGGCTATTTACGTAGACCAATTACCTCTATGATTGATGATTTGGCTTTTTCTCAAAACGTAATTGTTGAGGAGGAAGATGTACTCGAAATGCTTAAAGTAATTCAAGGTTTTGACCCTCCGGGAATAGCAGCTAGAGATTTGCAAGAGTGTTTAAGTTTGCAACTAAGACGTAAGGACATCAATAATCCAATCATAAAAAAAGCAATTGCTATTGTTGAGCACCATTTAGATGAATTTACCCGTAAGCATTACGATAAATTAGAAAAATCTGTTGGTTTAAACGGAGATGAGCTGAAAGAGGTTGTTGCCGAAATTTTGAGGCTTAACCCAAAACCTGGAGACTCTAACCAAGTTACCACCAAACAATTACAAATTATTCCTGATTTTCATATCAGCAATAATGATGGCATTTTAATTTTGACTTTAAACTCTAAAAATGCACCAGAATTAAGAGTTAGTCGCTCTTACATGGATATGTTTGATCACTATGATAAAGCTTCTCAAAAAGATAAAAAAATGAAGGAAGCGGTTCAGTTTGTGAAACAAAAATTAGATTCGGCGAAGTGGTTTATCGATGCTATTAAACAAAGACAACAAACTTTGTTAAAAACGATGAATGCCATTATGCATTACCAGTATGAATATTTTTTAACAGCCGATGAACGCAAAATGCGCCCAATGATTTTAAAAGATATTGCTGACAAAATTGGAATGGATATTTCAACGGTATCAAGGGTTGCAAACTCTAAATATGTACAAACAGAATTCGGCACTTTTTTACTTAAATCATTTTTCTCAGAAGCAATACAAACCGAAAATGGTGAAGAAGTTTCTAACAAAGAAGTTAAGAAAATTTTAGAAGATTGTATTGGAAACGAAGACAAACGCAGACCATTAGCAGATGAAAAATTAACCGAAATTTTAAAAGACAGAGGTTATAACATTGCTCGTAGAACTGTTGCAAAATACAGAGAGCAAATGAATATTCCAGTTGCAAGGTTAAGGAAAGAACTGTAATCACCTATAACCCAAGTGCCTGCATAAGTAAAAAACACAGCGCTTATTTTTAGAAAATGAAAGTAGGCATTTTATAGATGCTGCTGTCCCGCTATCCGTTTTATCCCGATGAATCGGGATGCTCACTCCTATCGGGTTTAAAAACTATGGAAATTCGCTATAAAACCCACCTACAGCATACTGAATATAGTAATCTAGCCCCGATAGAGCGAAAATACTTTTACAAAAAGGGGGTGTGTTTTGGGGTAAAAGATTGCAGTATTAGCGGGACTGTATTTGCCATGAATTACCGCTGTTGCGCTTCAAAAAATTAAATATAACAATTAATTATACTACCACATTCTCATTGAGCTCATAACTTTATAAACATTATTTAACTGTAAGCCTAACACTATTTCGTGGCTTCCGTAGCTTACCTGATTTAATTGAGATGTGGTAAAATCATATGAGTAGGTTAAATTTACTAATCTACTTACGTTTAAACCAGCCATTGCAGAAAATGAATCGTTATGTCTGTAACTCCCTCCTACCCAAATTCTGTCTTTAAAGGTTACTTTTAAATTTGCATCTATAGAAAGTGGTGTTGGACTCACATATTTTATCATGAAAGAAGGTATTGCTGCAATTTCTTCATCTATCATCCATTTATAACCAGCTGTTACAAAAAAATGTGGTACTTCTTTACCTAAATTATAATTGGCGTCACTAGTAAAAGAAAGTTTTTGGGGTAAAATTTGTTGAACTGAAGCTCCTGCAAAGAATTGCGCTCCGTATAACCAAACTCCCATGCTTAAATCTGGTTTCACCTGACTGGTAATGGTATTGCTTAATGCTGGATCATTTGGATTTTCGAGTGTTAACGAATTAATGTCTAAACCTATCCGTGTTAATCCTGCCGCAGCACCAACAGATAAATTCCACGTACCGCTTAATTGAAGATGGTAGGCATAAGTTAAATTTGCATCTAATCGAGATATTGGTCCAGCTTTATCTACAACAACAGTGGCTCCCATTCCATGATGTGCCGGTGAAGCAGTATAATTTTGCATGTAATTTTGGCTCATCGGGTCATCTCCTTTTTCTGCTAGTGATAGAGGATTTTTCCATAAATAATCATCACTTAGGCTCCAATGTGCAGATGCGAAAGTGGTTTGGGGCGAATTATTGATTCCAGACCATTGTCTTCTGTATCCAGCTTTAAAATCTGTGTAATTCTCTATTCCACTCAATGCCGGATTTAATAAATATTGATTGAATATGTATTGGGTATATTGCGGTCTTTGCTGCGCCATTGTTGTAAAATAAGCGCCTACAACTAAAAGAATTAAATATATTATGCGTTTCAAACTATCTAATTATGGTTAAATTTCCTGTAATATTTTTTCGCCCGCTATTTGGATTGATAATGTAGTAATAAGTTCCGACAGGTAAAGGCTTTTTATTAAAATTCCCATCAAAAGGATTATTATAGCCTTTATTGCTCGAATAAACTTTTTGCCCATTTCTATCAAAAATTTCAACTGTACCGTTAGGATATGTATTTAAATATTTGATATTCCAAACATCATTAATTCCATCTCCGTTAGGAGAAAATGTATTTGGCGCCTCTATATTTTGCAAAACTTTTATAAAAACATCATCAAAGGTAGTGCAGCCTAAATCGGTGGTTACTTTAAGCGTATATTTTGTATCAACATCTGGCTTAGCTATCGGATTTAGAATTGTGGTGCTACTTAAACCTGCAGCTGGGCTCCACTCGTAAGTTAAACCAATTCCAGAAGCCGTAGCAGACATTTGTTGTTCTCCTCCCGCTAAAATAGAGAAATCACCCCCTGCATCAACATCAGGAATAGGAAAAACTTCAATAATTTGCGTTACCTGATCTGTACATCCATTAGTTGCTGTAAATGTGTAGGTTATATTATGTACTCCCACTCCAGCTGTTACAGGATTAAACAATCCTAAATTTGTTACCCCTTTACCCGTAAAAACTCCAGACCCCATTAATCCGCCTGTTTCATTAGCTAAAAACTGAACTGTTCCTGCGTTTAAGCAAATTGAATTCAATTGATTAAAAGTTACCGTTGGTGATGCCAATAAAATAATATCCTTTTCTATTTCATCAGAACAAGATCCACCAGAGTATGCTACCATTTTTACTTTTATGGTTTTGGTTAGTGGCGATGTAAACTTAGGAACAATAAAAGTATAGACCTTATCAAAAATTGGGTCTAAATCATCATCACCATATTGTACGCCATCTAAAAACCATTGTACTTTAGTTACATTCCCGAAATCAACTGTAGCTTTATTTTTAAACACAAATTCTGTATTACTACATAAATTATTTGGATTTAAAACCTCAAAATCAGCTATTGGATTTGAACCATTAACGGTAAAAGGTGTTGCTATAGACTTTACTGAACAACCTTTGGCATTAGTAACTATTAAGGTTACAAAATAATTACCAGCTGCTGCATATTTATGTTTTCCATCTCTATCTTTAGACGTGTTTAATACCCCAGATGTTGGGTCTCCAAAATCCCATGAATAAGTCAAGCCAGTTTGAGTAATACCATCAAAATCGGTAGAGTTATTGGTAAAAATTGCTTCTGCATCAGTTAAACAAACATCGGGCAATACAAAGCTCACTTTTGGTAAATTGTTAACGGTAACTTTTAACGTTAAATCACTACTACATCCTTTGTCTGTTTCTACAGTTAATTTAACATCATAAGTGCCAATGTTTGTATAAGCATGTGTGGGGTTTTGTAAAGAACTAGTATTTGAGGATGAATTTACATCTCCGAAATCCCATGTCCATTTAACAATATTGCCATTAGAAACTGATGATAAATCTGTGAATAGAATATCTTTATTTACACAAGTTAAGGCTGCAGATTTAAATAATGCAGTAGCTTTTGGGTTGATAAAGATATCTCTTTCTGAAACTTGAGAAAAGCAACCATTTTCTGCACTTACAGATAGTTTTACTTTAAAATTCCCTGATGTTGCAAAAGTATGTACTGGATTTTGCTCAGTAGAAACCGGAGTGCCATCGCCAAAATCCCAGCGCCATGCGGTAACTGCTTTTCCAGTAACCATAGCTAAACTTTCATCTTTAAATTGAACCAATTCGTTTGCACATGCAGTAGCAGGCGCATTTATTTTTGCTTCTGGTAAAGGATCTACAAAAAAATTAAAAATCAGTTCTACTTCATTACTATAACAACTTCCAGCAGTTGCTGCAATAGTAGCTTGGGCAACAACTTGAACAGGACCTACATTATTAAAAATTTTATTAATTGGTGCGGTGTAAGTATATAAAGGAGTTGCAGTTCCGCTAACTATAGGATTTGGATTGTTATCTACGTAATTTGGAGTTCCATCTGTAAAAGTCCAAACAATTTTTTCTAATTGATAGGGTAACGTAATTTTTAGATCTGAAGGTTGACCTACACAAGCAGCTGCATTTTCGGCATTTGTAGTTTTATTAACAACAAGCAAAAACTGCGAAGATGCTAAATTTGTACCCGCAGAATAGGCATAAGATTCATGATCGCCAAATCCATACGCAATTGCGTTAAATCCATCATCTGCAGTTAATGTTAAACTTTCGTCGACAACATTAATTTGAATGTAAGAATATTGAGGGTTAGATGGCATGGGCAACCATGTTCCATTATTGGGCGGTGAGCCATTAATTTTAAACGAAGCCGATTTATCGGTTTTCATAAATACGTTTAAATACTTTTCTAAAATTCTATACTTATCTGAAGAAAAAAGGGTTATATTTTTTATATTAAATTCTACAGGATTGAGCAAGACCATTTCTGGATCGCCTGATTGTAATGCGGTACCATTTAATGAAGAAAATTCTTGTGTGTAAGAATATTCAGCTACGCTAATTAACTTATCAGAAGATACAATTGTAGGTTGAGAAACTGCACTTTCTATAAATTGACCTTTATTAATTATGCCAGCATAAACACCATCAAAATTTATAGTTGTGTTATCTTCTTGAGCAAGTGCCCTAACAATATATCGTCTGTTTACAAAAGGAACTACACCATAAGTTTTACCCCAATTACTAATCGAATATAGTTGTTGTAACAAAGGATCTATACCTCCGCTATTGCCTCCAATCCTTAAACCAGAACTACCAGAAAAAGCAGCAAATTTTTTACAAGATGAACTTGCTGCTGTTTCAATATAGGTACCTGTTAAATCTTCAGAAGGGAGCATATACTGATAAACATCGCCTTTGTTTAAACCATTAATGTTAATAGTGGCTCCATTTCTTCGCAAAACCAAGTTTGTATTATCTTCTGTTGCAATAACAGCTAAAAAATTTCTCCCTTGGTTATCTTGAGTATAATTCATTGAATAATACTTTTGACCTAAAGCCTCAACTGGTAAAATTAGCGTTGCAGCACTTCTTGCCGCAGCAAAAACATGGCTATAGGCAACAATTTTTGGCATTCCGGGAGTAACTACAATATGAATACCTCTATTTGATAAATTCTGATTTGCTTCTGCCTCGTCTATATAAGATTGGGCTCTGCTAACTAGAAATGTAACAACAGTATTTGCCGGAACAGGCTTAGTTTGCGTTGTTGTACCACATGTTACTGTTACTTCTGTATTAAATTTTGATGTAACATTTACATTCATTTCTGCAAGCACACCCCCACTAGGTCGGTGACTTGGAAAAACCGTCCAAAACTCCATCCCTTCATTAGAAATATTTTGAGCTTTGGTGTTAATGGTTAGTGATACAAAAAATACAAGTATAAATAGATATACGTTTTTCATTAATGCGTTAATACAATCATTGTCAATACAATAATAAGATTTAAAGTAATAAATCCCTTATTATTTCAACAATAAAAAAAGTACCAATGCAAATGAGGCAAATTAAGAGATTACTTTTAAGATAATAAATTCTGACGAGCGATAAATTCTAACTGTCTGTTTGCAACAATTAGCTTTTCAGTAAGTTCTTTGTTCTCTTTACGAAGGGTATAAATTTCAATTGCTTTTTCAATATTTATCCTTAAATCTTCTTCCATCCAAGGTTTTTGAATGTAACGATAAACCTGACCTTTATTTATAGCATCTATAACAGCATCGATATCTGTGTAGCCAGTTAAAATCATTCTAATTGGATCAGGATGTGCCTCTAAAATTGAAGCTAAAAATTCTACTCCGGTAGTTTTAGGCATTCGCTGATCTGTGATCACAATATGAATATCTTCCCTGTCCAAAATCTTACGTCCTTCTTCTGCAGATTCTGCAGTAAAAATTTTGTATAATCTTCTGTAAGTAGCTGCAAATGCACTCAAATTATGTGGTTCATCATCTACATATAATATGTTCGTATTCATCGTTTGTGCTTAATAAAAGATAAAAATACTTTATATTTATTAATGTTAAAACACTAATTTAGTTGTTTTAACATTTACTTGTATTTTTATTTTATTAACACACATTTTAAGTATATAAAATGCAAACCGAAACTGGTTCACATTCAACTCTGTACAAACTAATTAATGATACTTTGGTATTAAAAAATACCTATAAGCCCATTTTTTACAGATTACAAAATCTTAACGAAAAAAAAGATTTTGAAGCGCTACTTCAAAGTCAACAGAACTTACAGGTATATGATTATATCGTTTCTCAAGTTGAAGAATTAATTAAATGCCTTACACCAACCATTGGTTTATTACCGGCCGCCGAAATAACAAAAAGGGTTGAGAATAAATTCGGAGAAAAAACAAGTGAAGAATATGGTGTTTGGGTTTATTATCCTTGGGCACAAAAACTTGTGCATATATTAGATGAAGAAGAATTTGCTATTGTTAGAACAAATAGAAATAAATATAAAATTACTGAGCAAGAACAGCAAAAATTAGCAGAAAAAAAAATTGGCGTAATGGGACTTTCTGTTGGCCAATCTGTTTCATTGGCATTGGCAATGGAAAGAAGTTTTGGTGAACTCCGTATTGCAGATTTTGATGAACTTGACCTTAGCAACATTAACAGGATTAGAACTGGTGTTTTTAACTTAAAAATTAAAAAAACTGTAATTGTAGCTAGGGAAATAGCCGAAATTGATCCCTTTCTTAATGTGGTTTGTTTTGAAGATGGGATTATTGAAGAAAACCTAGAGCTTTTTTTAACCGAGAATGGAAAGCTTGATTTGCTTATTGATGAATGCGATAGTTTTGACATCAAAATTAATTCGCGTACTAAAGCCAAATCATTAGGTATTCCTGTTTTGATGGAAGGTAGCGATAGAGGTACAATAGATATTGAACGATTTGACCTTGAACCAGAAAGACCTGTTTTACATGGCATGGTTGAGCATTTAGATATGAGCAAGTATAAATCATTCACTACAATGGATGAAAAAATACCTTATATAGCAGCGGTTACAGGTATCGAGACTTTATCAACTAGAATGAAAGCCTCTGCCATTGAGTTAATGTCTACAATTTCTACCTGGCCACAATTAGCAAGTGCGGTTATTTTTGGCGGAGGTATTACTGCCGATTTATCGAGAAAAATACTTTTAGGCAACCTAAGCGTTTCTGGAAGGTTTTTTATTGATATGGATGAATTGATTTGCGATCCCGTTAAAACAGAAAAGAAAGCTCTTGAGATAGCTGATCACAATCCGTTAAGTATTAATAAAATTGAGCATTTTATTAGCAAAAATCAGACTACGTTCGAAAAGGCTAATCATAATTTAGATGAAAACACCTTGGATAAAATTATTGGTGCAGCACAAAAAGCACCATCAGGCGGTAATAGTCAACCTTGGCGCTGGCATTACAATGATGGTTTGTTACATCTATTCTTAGAACCAAATGCATCAAAAGCCTATTTAGATCCGAAGCAAATTTCATCTTACGTTTCTTTAGGTACCGCTATTGAAAATTTAAGCTTAGCAGCAGCAGCTTGCGGTTTAAAAGCTCAGCACAAATTGACTCCAGAATTAGCACCATTACATATTGCCTATATCAAGTTTGAACCTAATTACCAAATTGGTGAACAGGAAAACAAATTATTTAAACAAATAGATTACAGGCACACCAATAGGAAAATTACACCTAAGCAAGAAATTGAAGAAAATGTATTTGAAACATTAAATAGCCTTGTTAGCAGTGTTGATGATGCAAAAATAAAATGGATCACAGATCCAAAATCATTAAAAGAGATTGGTGAAATTGCATCAAAAACTGATTTACTTAGAATGTTTATTCCTGAAGCGCATGAAGATTTTATAACGCGAGAAATGCGATGGAATCTAGATGAAGTAAATAGCACAGAAGATGGAATTGGCATACATACTTTAGATTTATCAAACAATGATCAAATTGGTATTAGATTGATAAAAGATAAAAAAATGATTAATTTTTTGCAGCAAATTGACGGCGGTAGTGGGTTTAAAAAATTAACAACTACGCAATTCATGTCATCATCTGCTGTAGGCTTAATTACAATGCCTACTGAAAATATTGCATCATTTATAAATGCTGGTATTGCGGCAGAAAGATTATGGCTTGCTGTTACCGATTTAAATCTGCAAATGCACCCTGTAAACGTTCCACTCATCTTTTTTTATAAAAATAGAGTTGAAGACAGTTTGTCGGTTTCACCAGAAACTAAACTTCAGCTTGTAGAAGCTGAAAATAAATTTAGACAGATTTTTGAAATGAAAGAAAATGAACAAGCTATATTTATGTTCAGAATTTTTAAAGCAAGTCCGTCACCAGAAAGAACCATCCGAAAACAAATCTCAAAAACATTCTCAATTGGAAGAGCATAATGTTGATATAAAAAAAATTAAATTTACTGCTTTTAGAGCTGTAGATAATAGAAGCGCTTGCATGAGCTTTATTGAAGGACACAAACGTGTTTTAGAAATATTTGGCATCACTCAAATTTCTTCTGCCAAAACAGATTGGATTCTTAATCCTGATGTTTATGTGGTATTGGTAACAGATGAAGATACCGATAAGGTTTTAGGAGGTGGTAGAATACACAAAGCAAACCGCAGAAACGCATTACCTGTTGAAGAAGCTGTTGGATATATGGACGAAAAAATATATAAAATGGTTGATGACTACACTGATAAAGGAACCGGTGAAGTTGCAGGTGTTTGGAACTCTTTTGAAATAGCTGGTTTAGGAATAGGAAGTATTCACCTGAGTACAGCTTGTGTTGCTTATGCAGAGTTTATTGGCATTACTACATTATTCGGTTTAGCTGCTCCAGCTACTTACAGAAACGTACTTAGAGGCGGATTTGAAGTGATAACTTCATTAGGAAATAATGGCAAATTTTATTATCCTAAAGATGATATGACTGCTACAGTAATGTTTAACTCTGATATTATAAATTTACCACTCACACAAGAACCGCAGAAGTCTATCATTTTAGAAATGAGAAAGGATAGTATCTACAAACAAGAAATATTATCTAAACAAGGTAACAACGTGTCATTAACCTTTCACATCCCTAAAAAATGACCATAAAAACTTTTAAAAGGCTATTATTAATTCTTTTAATTTTTCTAGTTAAAAGCACGTATGCTGATATCAAGTACAGTAAATTACCCTTCAAAATTGAATACTTTAAGGATTTAAGTAATAAGTTAGCTATAAATGAAATTGTTAATAAGCCTTTTATAGAAAGTTCGAGTAAAGAAATTTTAAACTTTGGAGTAGATGACGCTACATTTTGGGTTAAATTAACCACCAAAAAAAGCTTAAAATTTCACAAAAATATTTTATTTATAGAACAGGGCAGGCTCATTAATTATCAAATGTATTTTAAAGGGTTAGGTAAAGCTCCAAAAATGAATGCACCTTTTGATTTATATGGTCAAATCAATCTTAAAAACCTACATGGTATTTCCTATCTACTACCCGATACAATAAAAAAAGATGATGTAATTTTTCTGAAACTAAAAACCCATGAAAATTTTATCGCAAAAATATCTGTAGTTACACAGGGTGATATCATCAACAATAGTGCTTTAAGAGATGTGTTTTTTGGAATATACACTGGTGTAATGCTCATCATGTTTATTTATAACCTCTTCTTGTTTATAGTGGTTAGAGACAAAAGTTATATCCATTATGTATTTTATATCCTATTTACCTGGTTAACACAAATATCTATACAAGGATATGGAATTATATATATTTGGGATGCTTCATCAAATATCAATGATATTTCAGTTGTACTATACTCTCTTTTAGGATTGTTTTTTGCAGGTTTATTTACAATCTCGTTTCTTAATACTAAAATTTTCGCTCCCATTGCGCACAAAATATTTACGGTTTATCTCGTTCTAATTTTAATAAATATCGCAAGCATATTTTTCATAAATACTTATACAGCTTTTATGATTATGCAGGTACTTATTTTATTTGGCGTAATATTGGCATTGTCAACGTCATTTTATGTTTATTTTAAAAAGCATTTTAAACCTGCTGGTTTTTATATCATAGCTTGGACAATCTTGTTAATTGGTGCTGTTTTATTTATCTTAAAAGATTATAACATCATTCCTTACAACAATTTCACTATTTACTTATTACAAATTACCTCTGCAATTGAGGTTACACTGCTTTCGTTCGCGTTAGCGGATAAAATCAATTATTTTAAAAAAGAAAATGAAGTTGCTCAAGCACAAGCTTTAAATGCCTCATTAGAAAATCAAAAATTAATTAGAGAGCAAAATATAGTTCTTGAGAAAAAAGTAAAAGAACGTACAGAAGAATTAGAGACAACTAATTCTACCTTGAACGTTACTTTAACCAATTTAAAAGATACACAGTCACAACTAGTAGATTCAGAAAAAATGGCTGCTTTAGGTCAATTAACTGCTGGTATTGCACACGAGATCAATAACCCAATCAACTTCGTTACATCCAATATTAAACCTCTTGAACTCGATATCAATGACCTTAAAGAAATTATTTCAAGATACGAGAAACTTGATTTTGATGGCGATATTAAGGCTCAAATTGAAGAAATAGAAGCATTTAAAAGGCAAATAGATTTAGGTTTTGTAAATAACGAAATCTCGTCTTTGCTATCTGGTATTAGTGAAGGAGCTAAAAGAACTGCAGAAATTATTAGGAGTTTGAGAAACTTTAGTAGAGTTGATGAAACAGACATGAAGCCAATTGATTTAAACGAAGGCTTACATTCTACATTAGTATTGGTTAAAAATAGCATGCCCGATAATTTGACAGTTATAAAGGAATTGGGCAATTTGCCAAAGGTAGAGTGTCAGCCAGGTAAAATTAATCAGGTATTTATGAATTTGGTTTCTAATGCAATACAGGCTATAAAAACCAAAGAGGAGCAGCGAGATGAGGAATTTTTAATTATTAAAAGTTGGTATATAGATCAACAAGTTAAAATTAGCATTAAGGATAGTGGTATTGGAATGAGTGAAGAAACAAAACATAGAATTTTTGAACCATTTTTCACAACAAAAGATATTGGAGAAGGAACAGGATTAGGCCTATCTATAGTGTTTAGCATCATCGAAAAACATAAAGGTCATATAGATGTTATTTCTAAAGTAGGTGAAGGAACAGAATTTATTATTACCTTGAATGTAAATCCCAATTAGTTCATTTTATGAAAAGTAATAGTGTAAAAGTTCTTTATATAGACGATGAAGAAAACAACCTCCATGCTTTTAAGGCAAGCTTTAGGCGTCAATATGAAATTTACACTGCAAACTCGGCTGCTGAGGGATTAAAATTGCTCCAAAGTTTAGATATCCATGTGATTATCGCCGATCAAAAAATGCCCAATACAACAGGTGTTGAGTTTTTTCAAAGCATATCAGAAACTTTTCCTGATCCATGTAAAATATTACTAACTGGCTATACTGATATTGAAGCTTTAGCTAATGCAATAAATCATGGTGATGTGTATAGATATATACAAAAACCTTGGGCAGATTTAGATTTAAGTAATACTATAAAAAATGCTTATGATGCTTACAAAGCCAAAATTGATTTAAGAAATAAGATCGCTGAGCTTGAAAAAACAAATGATGAACTAAATAGATTCATTTACAGTATTTCTCATGAACTTAGGGCGCCTTTAGTTTCTGTTTTAGGGATAGTTGAGCTTGTAAAAATGGAAGGGCTTTACAATAGCAGCGGAGAATATTGGGGTTTGATTGAGACTTGCTCAAATAAGCTAGATTATTATATTCAAAAAACCCTTCAGTATTATAAAAACAACAAGAATACAGCAGACCATGTACAAATTGATTTTGATAAATTAGTTAATAATTTGATTGAAATTTACGCCTATACTGATAAAAGCACATCATTTAAAGTAAACATAAATCAAACCGCTCCATTTTATGGAGATTTATTTAGAATTGAAGTTATACTGGGTAATCTGATTTCAAATGCTATTAAATATCAAAAGGAAATGGAACTTGATAAGAAAGTAACCATTGATGTTGATAGTAATGAAAGTTATGTGGAAATTAGTATAACTGATAATGGAATGGGTATTTTAAACGAGCACTTAGAAAAAATATTCACCCAGTTTTTCAAAAGCAAAGCTAATCAGGGAAGTGGCTTAGGCTTATTTATTGTTAAAGAAGCGCTGAATAAAATTAATGGTCGCATTAAAGTAAGTTCCGATCTAGACCTTGGAACAACCTTTAAAATTACGATACCAAATGTTAAATAATAAAAATACAGTAATGCTAATTGATGATAATTTCATCGATCTCAAAATTAATTCCAAGTTAATTAGTATCACAAAAATTTTTAACGAGATCATCACTTGTCAATCTGGCGAAGAAGCATTAACCTATCTGAAAAAACAACAAAATGACCCTAAACTTCTTCCTAATTACATTCTTTTAGATATACAGATGCCAGAAATGGATGGATTTGAATTTTTAGATCAATTTAAAAAGCTTCCTCAAACCATTACAGATTTCTGCAAAATTGCCATGTTATCATCTACTTTAGATTTTGGCGATATAAAGAGGGCTGAAGCAAACCCTTATGTAATGAAATTGCTAAAAAAGCCACTCTCAATTACCGATTTACAATCAATCCTTTAAATCAGCACACCTTAAAGTTTTAAAATAAAACTTTACAAACCATAAAATGTTATAGCTATGTAATCATTTTATAGTTATGGATATTAAAGAAAACAATGCTGGCTTAGGAAAAAATCACGATGAAGATGCTAAGGATCAGGATATAGCTAAGAAACAAAGTGAAGCAATGCCCGCTGCAGAAAATTTAGATATGATGCCTAATAGCGTTAACCAAAACGGAGAGAGAACTTTTGAATCTGAAAATAAATCAGAACACACTAAAGAGTTACACAAAAAAGCATCTGAATATGCTCAAAATGAGCATGAAAAAGCAAAGAATTGGGAAAATAAAAATGACTCGGAATGAACAAGTCCAGAAAGTGCATTTATTTGCTAGAGGATAATAACGATATTAGAGAAATGCTTCAATTTCTGTTAGAAGATGAATTTGATGTATTTGGCTATGAGACTGTTAAATCTTTCAGTGAAGTAATGAAATATGGCAGACCTGATATGATTATTTTAGATGTAATGCTTGGCGATGGTAATGGATTTGACGTGTGTAATCGTTTGAAGAAAAACTCTTTAACTAATCATATTCCTATCTTAATGATGTCTGCTAATGCTCAATTTTTTGACACAAAAGAAAAATGTAAAGCCGAAGATTT
This sequence comes from Pedobacter sp. GW456-11-11-14-TSB4, assembly GCF_059424425.1. Classification (NCBI taxonomy): domain Bacteria; kingdom Pseudomonadati; phylum Bacteroidota; class Sphingobacteriia; order Sphingobacteriales; family Sphingobacteriaceae; genus Pedobacter; species Pedobacter sp. GW456-11-11-14-TSB4. The sequence continues at coordinate 285,579 of NZ_JBWKZK010000002.1, read as the reverse complement.
CATAAATAAACCATTCGATATTGATGACTTTGTGAAAAGGGTAAATAGATTTATCAATTAATTTTATTTAAAAACCTATTTACTTTCTTATATAATTCTTCAGGCATAAAAGGTTTTACAATAATATCATCTATCCCAATTTCATTAACTCTTGCTTCAATATTAGCTTTTAAATTTGCCGTTAATGCAATAATAGGTGTATGCAATCCCATTCTACGGATAGCTTTTGCAGCCTCAAAACCATCCATAACAGGCATTTGTAGATCCATAAGTATCAAATGATATTGATTAACATCTATTTTTTTTAAAGCCTCTGCCCCATTTACAGCAGTATCAACCTCAGCACTCCATTTTTCTAAAAAACTTTTGGCCACCATTACATTCAAATGGTTATCATCTACCAACAGAATTTTAAATCCTTTAAAAGCAAGCAGATCAATAAATTCATTTTTAACAGGCTTTTTGCCCGACTCTTTTACTTTAACAAATCGTTGGGAGAAATAGAACTCAGAACCTTTGCCTACTTCGCTCCTTACTTTCAATTTGGTATCCTGTATTTCTAAAATTCTTTTAGAAATTGCCAATCCTAAACCACTACCGCCAAAGCTTCTAGAAGTGGAGGAATCCGCTTGAGTAAATCTTTCAAAAATAAGTTCTTGTTTATTTTCGGCTATACCAATTCCGGTATCAATTACTGAAAACCTAACTACAATTTCATCATCACTTTCTTCAATAATTGTTAAATTAACTGTAACAGCACCTTTTTGAGTAAACTTAACAGCATTGTGCACTAAATTTGTAACCACCTGAAATAGCCTAGTCTGATCTCCAAGAACTTTACATTTTAAGTTATCATCTATTATCAACTTAAAATCAATTCCTTTCTCTTTTGCATTGTTTTGCAAACCATTCGCAATATTGGTTACAATCAACACTAAATCCATTTCTTCAATTTCTAAGGATATTTTTCCAGCTTCAATTTTATTAAAGTCTAATATGTCATTTAAAATTTCTAATAAGTTGGTGGCCGAAAATAACATGGAGTCCATTTGTTGAATTTGGTCTTCACGAGGATTATTTTGCAACAAAAGTCTGCTCATACCAATAACAGAATTAAGAGGAGTTCTTATTTCGTGGCTCATGGTACTTAAAAACTCACTTTTAGCGATAAAACCTTGTTCGGCTTGTTCTCTTGCCTTCTTTAAATTGTAAGATACCCTATGAGAAAGAATTAGAGATTGAAGAAAAAAGAAACATACATAACCTAAAAAACTTAGAACCTGGAGCTGTGGCAATACATTCCAATAGTGAAGCAAGGCCAAAGCAAATGAAAACATTAAAGCAATAGAACTCATTAATGCATATAGTGAACCAGGTCTCTTCCTTTTAAAGGCTACGTAATAGATATAAAGGGTATATCCTATGCAAAAAACTGTTACTATTAAAAAAGGATTAATTAGCTGGGTAAAATAATAGGCTGGCAATAGAATGGTAAGTAATGCAAACAAAGCACATACTCCGCAAATACCATTTATGATATAGCTACTTATGTCTTTTAGATACAGATACCTTGTATATAGTGAGAATAGGCCAATACTAATAAATAAGCTTAAGTATTCTAAATGCACTGTAATTGTCCAACTTGAACTAGGAAAAAGCGTATGTAACACATAATTTCCTACACCTAAAATACGGTAACTGTAAATGATGCAAAACAAAGAAAATAGTAATGTTGCCTTATCTCTATTTCCAACTAGGTAAAGACCAAGAAAAAACAATCCGCCCATACATAAGCAGCCCGTCAAAAGCAAATCTATTGCTTCAGCCTTTCTCCTATCTAACTGTATTTGAAGCTTATTTCCAATATACATGGAGTCTTTTACTCCGCCTTTAAAGTGTACAAAATTTGCAATATGAAAAACAATATCGGCTGTATCAATTTCGTGTGAAATATCTATTGCCTTATATTGCCATCGTGGAACAAAACCATTAGCGGATTTAGATATCTTACCCGTAGAAACAACTAACTCTCCATTTAAGTAAACATTATAGGCACAATATATATCTGGAAGTGTGATGCGCAGGTTACCATGTTTTTTTGGTAATAGGATTTTTATACGATAAGAGGCGTAACCAAAAGAAGGCAGCTTTTTACCGTTTATTGTTAATTCATTCCATTTCATCGGAAAATCAACAACAGTTTTTTTGAATTGATCAGTATGTTTAGGATCTATAAAATCATTCCAAAAAAAAGGCCATTCGCCATCAAGCCTAATCCTTTCTTTAAAATTTTGATCACGAAGATCAATTACTCCATTTTTTGCACCTGTAGTTATATTAGCTAAAATTTTGCTCTGAAAACAAAAGCAAAAAATTATGCAGCAAAGGGCATTTAATTTCATTATTAAAGAGATTGTTTTTTAGGTAGGCTGGTATTTGATTAGTGCTTAATTATTTTGTATAATTAAATTTTTGTAAAGAGAATTTACAGTTTTTCTTAATGCATCATTAAATCCTTTAGTGTAAATTGGATTACAACCATTAGTGATTGCCACTATACCAAATTCGTCTTTTGGATTAAAAAACATCATACTATACAATCCATATGCAGAGCCAGTATGCCCAACCATCAATTTACCTTCAATTAAATCTGTGGTTTGCAGTAAAGCCAAACCGTAATTTTCTTCGTCAGAAAGCTTTGTTTGCATGGTTTTTGAACTCTTTTTACTAATTATTTTTTTGCCTTTATAATTTCCATAGTACATATGCATTGTCATGTATTTAGCTAAATCTGTAGCAGATATCTTCATTCCACCAGTTGGTGAAAATATTGGTGTACTATAACCTAAAGTATAATTTTTTATTTCTTCGCTTCGCGGATTGTAAGCTGCAGGTGATGCGGTGTATAGATTAGGTACTTTTGGGTTGTACTCGTACAAAGTGGTAAACTTTTTCTTATCTAATGAATCAACACAATATCCTCCATATAAACCCAACGGATTTAAAATGTGATTTTTAACATAATTATCAAATCGTTCGTTAGCGAATTTCTCTATCACCGCACCCACCATATTAAAATTTAAATTACAATATTGGTAACCTTTGCCCGGCTCATAATCATTATAACATTTTGCCCAATTAGTATTCTTAGCAGGATTAATCACATCTAAATTAAAATATCCTTCGCTATCATTAATGCTTGATGTATGCGAGAGAACCATTTTTAATGTAATCACTCTTTCTGGAAATTTTGGGTTTCTTATTTTAAAGCCAACTAAATCACTAAAATCATCTTTTAATGATAATTTACCAGCCTCAACTAATTGCATAATTGAAGTAGCAGAAAACGATTTTGAGATAGAAGCGATTCTAAAAATATCAGTATTAACTAAAGGAGTATTGTTTTGTATGTCTTTAATGCCAAAAGATTTTGTGTAAATGATCTCTCCTTTTTTTACCACTGCCACCGCAAGTCCAACCACATCACGATCTTTCATTATTTGACTTATCTCTGCTTCTGCTAACTCTTTCTGAGCGAGCGCATTAAATGAGAAAAAAATCGTCAGACAAAAAAGCGATATAACTTTAACATATGGTTTCATAATTTAATGGCTTTACAATACGTAGTTAAATTTAAAAATGGCCTATTCCTAATTTTATCAAAATCAATTAATTGACTACAATTCTCTAATCCAAATATTTTTAAAACTGATTGGCACACTTTTATCACCATGTGATTGTAATTTGATTGGGCTTGGGCCATGAGCTTTTTTGTAAGATGCTTTGCCGATGTATTGTGTTGGACCACTTAAAACAAAATTGTTTTGCACTAAAACTCCATTAAATAATACCGTAACACGAGCTTCGCTTTTTAAACTTCCATCACCATAAAAAACAGGGGCTGTCCAAATAACATCGTACGTTTGCCACTCACCTGGTTTTTTATTTGCATTTACCAAAGGAGCAGTTTGTTTGTAAATACTAGCTGCCTGACCATTAGTGTAGGTTTTATTGTTGTAAGAATCTAAAATTTGTAATTCATAACCATCATCACCTGGGCCAGTTGATGCCAAAAATAAGCCAGAATTACCTCTAGATTGTCCTTCTAAATTAATATCTGAAGGTATTAACCATTCTATATGTAATTGATAATTGTTAAATGACTTTTTAGTTTCAATATTACCAGAGCTTTTGTTTACAGTAAACATCCCATCTTTAACAATCCATTTTGCTTCACCTCTATCATTTACGCTTACCCATTGATCTAAATTTTTACCATCAAATAAAACGATAGCATCTGATGGAGCAGTATTAGCATTACCCGGTGTAACCACAGGCGGAACGGGTGTATAAAATTCGGTATCTTGTGGTTTTGGTTTGTCTTGAGCACTCACGGTGTAAATTGATAGGCTACAAAAAACACCTAGTAAAAATAATTGTTTCATAAAGGTATAGTTATAAATTAAAAATGTAGGCTAAAGTTAATGAATCAGATTTCTATTCTCTCTAAAATTATTGATTATTGAATAAATAGATTTTTCTTATCCTACATCAATTTTGTAAAAAGGCTTAAACCTTAACTTTGAATATTAAAATAATAGTATGGAATTAGGAATTGGAATGTTTGGAGATTTAGCCTTTGATGCAAAAACTGGTAAAGCAAGAGCAGCGCAGGTTAAATTACAAGAGATATTAGAACAAATAAAATTAGCGGATGAGATTGGCTTAGATGTTTTTGGTTTAGGCGAGCACCATAGACCAGATTATGCTGTTTCGGCTCCAGAAATTGTGTTGGCAGCAGCAGCGAGCATTACAAAAAACATTAAATTGTTTAGTACTGTTACTGTTTTAAGCTCAGCAGAACCAGTAAAAGTTTATCAAGATTTCTCTACGATAGATTTAATCTCTAATGGCAGAGCAGAAATTGGAGTTGGTAGAGGAAGTTTTATTGAATCGTTTCCCCTATTTGGCTATAATTTGAAGGATTATGATCAACTGTTTGAGGAAAAACTCGACTTGCTGCTAAATATCAATACCAACGAGGTGGTAAATTGGAAAGGTGAACTTAGGGCACCATTAATTAATCAACAAGTTTTACCAAGAGCAACAAAAAATGGAAAATTGCCGATATGGATTGCCGTTGGAGGTACACCCGAGTCGGTATTAAGAGCTGCGAAATTAGGCCTGCCTTTAATTTTAGCAATCATCGGCGGTATGCCAAAACAGTTTAAGCCATTAATTGATTATTATAAACAAGAATATCTAAACCATGGGCACGATATTGCAAACATGCAAATTGGCATCCATTCGCATAGCTTTTTAAGCAATGAAGCCGAAATTATTGCTGATTATTTTAATAATTATGCTGCACAAATGAACAGAGTTGGGGCATCTAGAGGTTGGCCACCTTACGCAAAATCGCAATACGATGGCGGAAGAAGTAAAGAGGGTTCCTTATTTATTGGTGATGTAAATGAAGTAACTGATAAAATTTTATACATGCACGAATTGTTTGGTATAACTCGTTTTATTGGCCATATGGATGTTGGAGACCCAACGCACAAAAATATGATGAAAGCAATAGAATTATTTGGTAAAGAAGTTGCACCAGCAGTTAGAAAAGCGGTTGAGTAAATATTTTTTTATTAAGTTAGGCTTATTTTCCAATTAAACTACATTCAAGTTTAATATCATGTTTACGAACTTTAGCAATTCATAATATTTAAACCAATTAAAAGTCATCATTAATCTTCGCTCGTTTCACATTAAAAATGTCCGTGAGATGCATATCGATATATTTTAAAATACTTTCTATTTGGCTATTATCTTTAAACTCAGTTCTCTTTTTGCGAGTTACTGCATCGTCAATCATATAACTAGATCTGTCACTTAAAACTTCCACATCTTTGAAATACATATTTGTCACTATAACCCTATATCTATTATCCTTTACTTGAATAATTACATTTGCAACTAAAGGATAGTTTAATACCATCGAGGTACCCATCAAAGTACCTCCAAATTTTCTATAATTAATTACAGTGCCATTTAAATTTCCATTAATTTTATCATGACTTAAAGCATCAAGCTTAAATTCAAATTTCGCAATGTTGGGTAATGATAACTTTAAAATATTTATTAACTCATTTTTCTTTAGCTCAACCTCAAAAACCTTTGAATAAATAACTTCATTATTTTTAATAATAATAGAAGTTCCTGCTAAACTATCTTGCGTATTAATTGATAAGGTTTTGCCAGCGATTAATTGCTTATTAGATTTGCCACTGCCATAAACATCATCTCGTTGGGCACTTACAAATACTGGAAATAAAAAAAGGACGATTAATATTTTTTTCATGATAATTGAGAGGATATTTCTATGTAAAAATAGAAATTGATAACATATATTTAAAAAACTTTTATAACCTTCAAATAGATGTAAAGGAGAAAAGCCTTTCAATCCTGAAACAGATTTTAATGTTTTTGCCCATTAGCAACACGGGGCATAACAAATCTATTGTCTAAAAAGGTTAAATAATAAATTTAAAAACGTGTGTTACAACGTGTGCTAAAAATAAAAAACCGCTTTAAACATATGTTTAAAGCGGTTAATTGTGCGCCCACCTGGGCTCGAACCAGGGACCAAAAGATTATGAGTCTTCTACTCTAACCAACTGAGCTATAGGCGCCGGAAAACGTATTAGGTTTTGCGAGTGCAATGTTACATATTTGCATCGAATTTTGGAAACCATTTTATGGAAAAAATTAAAAATATTATTTTCGATTACGGCAATGTGATCTTCGAAATCAATTTTAAACGCACTCAAGATGCTCTTTTACAATTAGGTATCTCTAATCCTACAGAATTTTACGGACATAGAAATCAAAATCCTATTTTCGATAATTTTGAAATGGCTGGTGTTACTGCAGATGAATTTAGAGCTGAAATTAGAAAAGAAGCCAATAATTTAGCTTTAACAGACGAACAAATTGATGAAGTTTGGAACAGTTTATTAATTGGCGTATCGGCAAATAACCATGATGTATTGCTTGAAGTGAAAGAGAAATACCGCACTTTTTTATTGAGCAACAACAACGAAATTCACTACAATTGGATCATCAAACATATTCAAGAAAATTATGGCATTGATAATTATGATGCATTTTTTGAAAAAGCTTACTTTTCTCAATTAATGAAATTACGCAAGCCTAACGTAAATATTTTTGAACAGGTAATTAAAGAAAACGATTTAAATCCTGATGAAACGTTATTTATTGACGACAGTCCGCAGCACATTGAAGGTGCTAAAAAAGCTGGCTTACATACTTTGTTAATGGATATGCATCCAGAAAAATTAAAAGAATTTTTAGTTTCTCACCATATTCTATAACACTTTTTTAGGATAATAATCAAAGGGTAACATTCCAGCAAGTCTTCTTTCATTCATATCGCCATAAATGTATATCCCCATATCAGGATAATATCCATTTTCTTGAATGTTAATCCCATTTTTTTCGTAAAAAACCATATATGAATTCCAGTATAAATAGCTAACGGTTGTTTTTTCTAATATTTTAAAATCTATTCCGTTTGGTTCAAACTTTTTAAAGGCAACTGTCTTACCACTTTTCTTTGGATCCAAATTTTGGTACACCGTCATTAGTGTGTCCGAAGTTTGAAAGTTAATAAATCTGGGATACGAAGATCTTGTAGACACATCTGAGGCAGCTAGTCTAACTGTATCAAAACTTAAATAATTCTCCTGATTTAAAATTTTTTTATAATATTCAAGTGTATCAGGGTTAGTTATTAATTCTGTTATATTAATACTTGGATAGGTTTTGTTAGCATAAGCATATTCTATCTTACTTTGTACATTCCTTAAAACCCTAAATTTTTCTAAGTTTGATATAGAACTAAACTTAAATATTGAAAATCCATTTTGTGCTAAGCTATCTTGAAACAACGAACGCATAAAATGCATATTTGACCCAAAATATAAAAATCTACGGTTTTTCTCTGCTAACTCATTTTTTGCTTTTGGTAATTCCAATTTTTCGAAAAAAACAGAATATTTAAAATCGATATCATTTGTTTTAAAACTGTAAATAAAATTATCTAATTCTAATTTTACTAAATAGCCCAAAGCCGGATTTTCTATTAAAATAGGTTTAAGCGCAACAACATCTAGCTTTCCCTCTTGTTTATTATAATTAAAATATAACACCTCAGGATTCTGAATCTTGCATCTCAGACTAACAACAGGATAATTTCCTATTAGGTTTCTGGTAAAAACATCAATCCATTTCTTTCTAACAGCTTTACTTTCTTTATTGCCCTTTATCACAACTTCATTTAAAATGTTATTAGCAACAATTAATTCTACTTTAATATCGATATTGCTTTCTACCTCCTTAACAACTATCCTCTTTTTGTAACCTACATGAGAAAACACCAATTCAATTTTTCCGCCAGTTGGGCTATATATTTTAAACGATCCATTGTCATCAGTAGCTGTTCCAACAGTTGTATTATTAATATATATACTAACACCTGCTATATTTTTTTTAGTTTTATCATCAACTACTTTTCCAGAGATGAAGTATTGTCCTTGAGCTTGTACAGAAACAAGTAAAAAAAGATAAATGAAATATTTATACATATTTTAAATATAAAACAATGAACAAAAAAAAGTACAAATCTTTAAAAGAATTTTATCCATTTTATTTGTCGGAACATAAAAATCTAACTAGCAGGATACTTCATTTTATTGGTACAGGTTTAGTTATTTTATGTTTAATAGCAGCAGTTCTATTTCACAACTGGCAATTCTTTGTAGCCATTCCGTTTATCGGTTACGGTTTTGCTTGGGTTGGCCATTTCTTTTTCGAAAAAAATAAACCAGCAACATTTCAGTATCCTGCTTACAGTCTTGCAAGCGATTTCATGCTTTTTTGGGATTTGTTAAGTGGCAATCAACCATTTAAAACTAAATAGCTTTTAACTATACCCTCATAGAAAAAAGGTGTTTGATTTTGCGCCTAAGCTTTGCTAATTTTAAAAAAATCGAAAGCCAATAATGTTGGCAATCATTACCTTATTAAATGTATTTATTATGGAAGATAAAGGAAACGACATCAGCAAATGCCCATTTCACAATGGCAGCATGAATAACAGCACTGTAATTGGTGGTACTAAAAACCGCGATTGGTGGCCTAAACAATTAAAACTAAATATTCTTCGCCAACACTCGTCACTTACCAACCCAATGGGTTATGATTTTAATTATGCCGAAGCTTTTAAAAGTTTAGATTTAGAAGCTTTAAAAGCAGATTTAACAGTGCTGATGACCGATTCGCAAGATTGGTGGCCTGCTGATTTTGGCCATTACGGTGGTTTGTTTATTCGTATGGCATGGCATAGCGCAGGTACTTATCGTGTTGGCGATGGGCGTGGTGGCGCCGGACAAGGGCAGCAACGTTTTGCTCCTTTAAACAGTTGGCCAGATAATGTGAGCTTAGATAAGGCTCGTCGTTTACTATGGCCAATCAAACAAAAATATGGCAAGAAAATATCTTGGGCAGATTTGATGGTTTTAGCTGGAAATGTTGCTTTAGAATCAATGGGTTTTAAAACTTTTGGTTTTGCTGGAGGAAGAGAAGATGTTTGGGAAGCGAGTGAGGATGTATATTGGGGAGCTGAAAAAACTTGGTTAGGTAACGATGAGCGTTACAGTGTGGGCGCCGAAGGTGTAGCAGATAGAGGTGTTTTGGTTTCTGATGATGATGCCAATGGCGAACAGCACTCTCGGGATTTAGAAAAACCTTTAGCCGCAGCACATATGGGTTTAATTTACGTTAACCCAGAAGGACCAAACGGTAACCCCGATCCTATCGCCGCTGCAAGAGACATAAGAGATACTTTTGCCCGTATGGCAATGAATGATGAAGAAACTGTAGCTTTAATTGCTGGTGGACATACATTTGGTAAAACACATGGCGCTGCAGCATCAGAACATGTGGGTGCAGAGCCTGAAGCAGAAAGTTTAGAACACCAAGGTTTTGGATGGAATAATTCTTATGGTTCTGGTAAAGGTGCAGATACCATTACCAGTGGTTTAGAAGTTACATGGACCACTACGCCAACGCAATGGAGCAATAATTTCTTCGAAAATCTTTTTGCATTTGAGTGGGAATTGACAAAAAGCCCAGGTGGTGCGCACCAATGGGTGGCTAAAACCGATCAAGAAATTATACCAGATGCTTTTGATGCCAATAAAAAACATAAGCCAACTATGCTTACCACAGATTTATCTTTGAGGTTAGATCCAGCTTATGAGAAAATATCAAGAAGATTTTTAGAAAACCCTGATGAGTTTGCAGATGTTTTTGCTCGTGCTTGGTTTAAATTAACACACCGTGATATGGGGCCTAAAGCTCGTTACCTAGGTGCAGATGTGCCAACAGAAGATTTGTTATGGCAAGATGTTATTCCTGCTGTAAATCACACCTTAGTGGATGAAAATGATATCTCTTCATTAAAATCTCAAATTTTAGCTACAGGATTAAGTGTTGGACAATTGGTTTCTACCGCATGGGCTTCGGCTTCTACTTTCCGTGGTGGCGATAAACGTGGTGGAGCAAATGGAGCTCGTATTCGTTTGGCACCTCAAAAATATTGGGCAGTAAACACAGCTGGCTCGGTTGATAAAGTTTTAACTTCTTTAGAAAGTGTACAACAGCAATTTAATAATGCACAAGGTGGAGATAAAAAAGTTTCATTAGCCGATTTAATTGTTTTAGCTGGTGTTGCTGCGATTGAAAAAGCTGCACAAGAAGCTGGTTTGGATATTAAAGTGCCTTTTACAGCTGGTCGCATGGACGCTTCGCAAGAGCAAACAGATGTTGAGTCATTTGGTTACTTAGAACCAGCTGCTGATGGATTTAGAAATTATAGAAGAACGAGATCAAAGGTAGTTACCGAAGAATTATTAATTGATAAAGCACAACAACTTACCTTAACAGCTCCAGAATTAGCAGTTCTTGTGGCAGGTATGCGTGCTTTAAATGCAAACTTTGATGGTTCTAAAACTGGCGTATTAACTCACCAGCCAGAAAAACTAACGAACGATTTCTTTGTGAACTTATTAGACATGAGTACACAGTGGAAAGCTGCAGATGATCATAACGAAATGTACAATGGCTTAGATCGTAAAACGGGTGAGGTGAAATGGACAGCTAGTCGTGCTGATTTAGTTTTTGGATCGAACGCAGAATTAAGAGCTATTTCAGAAGTTTATGCAAGTGCTGATGCTAAAGAGAAATTTGCTAAAGATTTCGCTGCCGCTTGGCACAAAGTGATGAATTTAGATCGCTTTGATTTAGCTTAATTTTTTCTTTAAATACTGAAGTTTAAAAAGGGTTTCCAAGAGATTGGAAGCCCTTTTGTGTTATTAGTATTTGATATAAAATAAGTGAAACTAAAAATTTTAAAAACTTCCTCCTATATTAGATTATCGGAAGACTTGGTGAAGTTTTTAAAGTAAAAGATTAGGGTATAAATGAGTTATGCGTAATTAAAAGATACAGCTAATTTAGTTGCAATCTCTAAAAATTTATTAGATGATGCTTAGCTTTATAATAATTCCTAACTTTTGGTGTTAAATTATTTAGAAAAAACATTAAAGTGAACCCAGAAAAAAAAGAAAAATTTAAACTATGGATCAAAAAGCTTGGCTTTTGGGGTTTTATGTTTTTCTTGGTAAAAGGTTTAGTTTGGTTGGCAATTGGATATTTTATTGTAAAGTAGCCTATGCTAAATTTCTCCAAACGTATTTAATCTCGGAATTACCACCCCGCCCTTTGGGCACCCCTCCAAAGGAGGCGAATTGAGTTCGTAAACCCTCCAATAGATAAGAGGATAGTCAAAGACCAGGTTTTCTAAACATCAGATTATTGTTTTGTTTTAAGACATGCAACTTGAGTTATTTGCACAACATTTTCGTTCATAAACCCGATTTAGTGGAAATCCTTTTTTGTTTTTGCCCTGCGTCATACCGAATGAGGAACGATTGAGGTATCTGTTAGTTCAATGCTACTGTCTTACAGATTTCTCCTACCGTCGAAATGACGAAAAAACAAAAAAGATTGAAACGAGAGCGGGACTGCATTAACCGATAAGCACTGGCTTCAATTTTCAAATCAATAAGCTTCATCTTTGGTCTTTCTCCTTTACTCCTTTCTACAACCTCCTTCTAGCTTTTTCTCTGCTAATTAACCCCAACTCTCTACCTGTTTGCCCTGCTACAGAAGTATTTTCTTGTGCTCTGCGGAATAAATAAGGCATAACGGCTTTAATTGGCCCGTAAGGAACATATTTAGCTACATTGTAACCAGCATCAGAAAGGTTAAAGCTCAAATTATCGCTCATGCCCAATAATTGAGCAAAATATACATGTGGATGGTTATGAGGAATATTTTTTTCGTCTATGAGATAAGTTAGCAAGCGAGAACTTTCTTCGTTATGCGTACCGCAAACAATGGCAATCTGATCGATATGTTGTATACAAAACCTTAAACTTTCATCGTAATCTTTATCTGTTGCCGCTTTATCTGGCTGTATTGGCGATGGATAACCCAACTCTGCAGCACGCTTACGTTCTTTTTCCATATACGCACCACGAACCATTTTTACACCTAAAATAAACCCGGTTTCTTTGGCAATTAAATAATCAGCTTTTAAATCAGCCAGTTTATCATGGCGGTACAGTTGATAAGTATTGTAAACAATAATTCCCTGTTTGTTAAATTTGGTCATCATTTCTAATGCGAGCTCATCAATGGTATTTTGCACCCAACTGTCCTCAGCATCAATCATTACGGGCACTTTTTTATCAAAGGCAGCTTGGCAAATTTTTAAGCAACGGGCTTTAACACGATCAAATTCTTTTACCTCATTTGCAGTTAATTCCTGCTTGGCATCTAACTTTTCTAACAACTCAAACCTACCAATACCAGTAATTTTAAAAACGGTAATAGGAACTCTCGGGTCGCCATCTGCCCTATTTATGGTTCTAATAATTTCTTCGCAAGTAAAATCAAAAACCTCTTCTTCGTCTTCTCCTTCCACAGAATAATCTAAAATTGTACCCACCTTACCTAAATTCAATTGCTGTATCGTATGTTCACAATCTGCAATAGTTTCGCCGCCGCAAAATTGTTTAAATATGGTAGCTTTAATTGCTCCCTTAATTGGAAAGCCAACGTTTAATAAAAAATTAGTTATCGGCGGACCAACATTTGTTAAGAAATTACTACTTATAATTTTAAATAACCAATAAGCCTGGTTGAGTTCTGCGTTAGATTTATTGCGAAAAGCGATTTCAGTATTATCGAAATTGATGTTTTTTTTAGGAGATTGTTCCATTTCGGTATTTTGGTTAGTCAGAAGAGTGCAAAAATATAAATAACTGCCATTGTTATACTAAAACAGATTATAAATTAATTGTAAATTTGTAGCCACAATGATAAAGTTCAAACTCGAAGGCGAATTTATTCCGCTAATTGCACTGTTAAAAGCTACCGACATGGTGCAAAGCGGTGGTGAAGCTCAATCTGTAGTAGAAGAAGGCTTAATTAAATACAATGGCACGGTTGATTACAGGAAACGCCTTAAAGTTAGGGTTGGCGATAAAATTGAGTTTTTAAGTAAAGTAATTGAAGTAATTTAATGGAACCGATTAAAAACGCCGATCATTTTATCCATTTCGAATCTAACCTTGCTCCTTTAAAAGATATTTTAGATCAGAAAAAATACAGTAAGGTTTTTGTTTTTGCAGACACCAACACATCTGAGCATTGTTTACCCGTTTTTAGGTCGATGCTTGATGATTTGGGAGATTTTGATATTATTGAAACCGACCCAGGAGAAGAAAACAAAAACATAGATTTTTGCATAGGTATTTGGAAAACACTTTTAGACTTTGGCGCCGACCGCAAATGCTTAATGATTAATTTAGGTGGCGGTGTAATTACCGATATGGGCGGTTTTGTAGCTTCTACTTACAAAAGAGGGATTGATTTCATCAACATTCCAACTACTTTATTATCTCAGGTAGATGCTTCTGTGGGCGGTAAAACTGGTATCGATATAGATAATGTTAAAAACATGGTAGGCACATTTTCGCTGCCACAAGCTGTGTTTATCGAAACTGTTTTTTTAAATACGGTTTCTAAAAGAGAATTATTATCTGGCTTTGCAGAAATGATTAAACATGGTTTAATTAAAGATAAAGCCTATTACGAAAGATTAAAAACCAGCAATTATCAAGCTTTAGCTCCAGAAGAAATTTATCGTTCTATAGAAATTAAAAACGAAGTTGTTACTGCAGATCCTTTAGAAAAAGGTTTGCGTAAAATTTTAAACTTTGGGCACACTATTGGGCATGCTGTAGAAAGTTATGCCTTAACCAATAGCAAAAAACCTTTAACCCATGGCGAAGCAATTGCTATAGGTATGGTTTGTGAGGCACATTTATCTGCTAAATATTGTAATTTAACCGAAGGTGAATTGGCAGATATCAGCGAGTACATATTGTCGATTTATCCAAAATATAACATTAAAGAAAAAAGTTTTGAGACGCTGTTAACACTAATGCAAAGCGACAAAAAGAATGAAGATGGACAAATTATGTTCTCTTTATTAGATCAAATTGGCGAGTGCGTTTTTAATTGCAGAGTTACCAAAGAAGATATTTTAAACAGCTTAATTTATTACAATAGTTTATAAAATGACATTTACCGGGAGCGATATTTCTGTTGGAGGATTATTTGGTTTTGTGATCGTACTAACTTTAGTAGAAATGTACATTAGTTACGTACACGATAAAAAAATCTACGAAAAAAAAGATACGTGGACCAATATTTACTTAATGACGGTTGCTGTAGTCATTAATTTGGGTATGAAAACAGCTACCTTCTTTTTACTAGAGTATTGCTACCAATTCAGGTTATTTCAAATTTCTAACTTTTGGATTTATTGGATTGTTTTAATCCTTGCGCAAGATTTTTTATATTGGTTTTTACACACCGTTGGCCATTATGTGCGCTTCTTTTGGGCTATGCATGTAACGCACCACTCGTCAGAACATTTTAACTTAACTACAGGTTTTCGCTCAACGGTATTCGAGCCTTTGTATCGTGTTTTCTTTTATCTGCCTTTGGCTTTTATGGGTTTTACGGCACTAGATATTCTTTTTGCTTATTTGGTAACTCAAATTTATGGCAACTTGGTACATACTCAAGCCATTGCTAAAATGCCAGCTTGGTTCGAATATATTTTTGTAACCCCATCACACCATCGCGTTCATCATGCTAGCAATGTGCGTTACTTAGATAAAAACATGGGCATGGTTTTAATTTTGTGGGATAGGTGGTTTGGTACATTTCAGGAAGAATTACCAGAAGACACTATCAAATACGGGTTAACTACACAGCCAAAAGATACCGGACCAGTAAACATCATTTTTCATGAGTTTATAGCTTTAAAAAACGATGTGAAAAAAGCACCAACTTTTAAGGATAAGGTTAAATACATCTTAAATCCACCAGGTTGGAGCCACGATGGTAGTACGAAAGTTGCAAAAATTATGCAGCAAGAACTACATGAGCAAGAGAAAGCAGAGCGCAAAATCATCAAATCTGATCAGTTTTTGAAGTAGACTTAAAAGATAGCGCTTTCTTTTTATAGCATTCTTGAAGACGTAAGATGTCAAATTTTCATCAATTGATGCAATCTGCATTTTAAGATTTTTTTTGAAAGTTAAAGTTCTGAACTTTTGGCAAAACCTGCCCTGCTTTTCGCTATATCTTTTTTGTTTTACACTTGTGCCCACTCCACTATAGGCAAGCACTCAGTGTGGAAAAAAAGGATATCGCTTCAATCAGGCTTAAATAACAAAGTCAGTATTTCATTGGAAGATTAAGCCTTACCCCCCCAACCCCCGCCAGTCAGACTACAACGAAACTCAAATTAAGCAACTTTAAAGCTATGCAACTATGCTGTCCCCCTCATTGAGGGGGCTAGGGGGAGGAATATAAAAAAGTCAATATAAAAACTAGTCTAAAAACCACCCCCAACCCCCGCCAGCGGGGGACATTGGATGCATAGCCCCTCAAAGTTTCATTAGTATACTATTTCACAGAATTCATTTATATCAACATGCTCACTCTGCAACTTCAAAGGTATGCGGCCTGCTGTCCCCCTCATTGAGGGGGCTAGGGGGAGGAACTATAAGTAAAATATATAATTAATTATTAGCTTTAATAGCCAATGGAAAAAGCTAAGAAAGATAATTTGTACCATTACAATGAAAACCTTCGAGATTTTGCTAATGCAAATCGTAAGGATATGACTAAGGCAGAAGCCTGTATTTGGAAGTACCTTTTAAGTGGAAAACAAATGATGGGTTTTTCTTTTAGAAGACAGCGGCCTGTATTAAATTACATTGCAGATTTTATGTGCAAGGAACTGATGCTGATTATCGAAATAGATGGAATAACTCACCAATGGGAGGATGTTTCAAAAAACGATATAGTAAGAACTGAAAAATTAGAAGAAATTGGATTTACCATAATCCGTTTTAATGATGACGAAGTACTAACTGATATGAAAAATGTAAATCAGACAATCTGTTTTTACATTGAAGATTATTTAACAAGAACCACCCCCAACCCCCGCCAGCGGGGGACACAGGATGCATAGCCTCCTCATATTGTAAATTTATAGCACAAAATAAAATAACCTGATTGACTATTTGCAGGTATGAAACTCTGCTGTCGCCTGTTTAAGAGTTTACTACGATTTATAGGAGGTTTTAAGAATTGTTTAACCAAAATTTCAAATTACAATGAAACTCAAACTATGCAACTTTAAAGGTGTGCAACTCTGCTGTCCCCCTCTAGAGGGGGTAAGGGGGAGGAATTTGCAATTATGAGGGGCAAAAACCCAGCCAAGCACCACTACCATTGTAATATAAACCCGACAGTCGTGTAGGTATTTGTTTTGCGAATTTTTATAATTCTTAACGTGGTAATGTCGAAGCACAAATACCGAAACCATGGCGGGGCTGCAATTGCGATGTAAGACTAACATTGTTTTTCAATTAATTTTAATCGTATGAGCAATAAATGAACCAGTTCACAAAACAGACTTTTTGTAACAAAATTTAATTTTATTTAAATTATTTTCACTTGCCTATTGACAAAATTAAATTTTGATTGTACATTTGACACCAAGAAAGAAAAAATGCAATTAACAAACACATATTACTTTGGTTACTTTTACTATTTTAGTAAGAGCCGGGGCTAGTATGCAAAACGATAGATAAAAATATTAAAATGTATAACGAAAAGTCCCGGCCAAAAGCTGGGACTTTTTTTGTTTAACGCTTACGCAACAATGAAAACAAAAAAACCAAGAGTAGCCATACAAGGCATCAAAGCATCTTTCCATGAAGAAGCTGCATTCAAATTTTTTGGCAGAGACATAGAAACTATTGAATGTACTTCGTTTAAGCAAACTTGCGAGGTGCTAGAAAATGATGGCGCTGACTTTGTGATTATGGCCATAGAAAACTCTATTGCTGGTAGTTTATTACCAAACTATACGCTAATTAGAGATTATAATTTTGCAGTATTCGGCGAGGTTTATTTGCCAATTCAGTTGCACTTAATGGCCTTACCAGGCGTTAAATTTGATGATATTAAATTTGCAACCTCTCACCCAATTGCCATTAGACAATGTGTTGATTTTTTTGATGACTATCCAAGTATCCAAGTAATTGAAAGTAGCGATACTGCTGCTTGCGCTAAAAAAATTAGAGATGAGCAATTAACTGATACTGTTGCGATTGCAAATACTTTGGCTGCAGAACTTTATGGTTTAAACATCATCGAACGCAGAATAGAATCTAACAAGAAAAACTATACCCGTTTTCTAATTTTACAAAAAGATAAAACCGAAGACAGCAAGAAAATTAACAAAGCATCTATTTGTTTCCAAGTGGGCAACCATGTTGGTGCATTATCAAAAGTGTTAAATATCTTCGCCGAACTTAATGTAAACTTAACTAAAATACAATCTATGCCTGTTTTAGGTAAAAGAAACGAATATTACTTTTATGTAGATATGGAATGGAAAGACATGGAAAATTATGATACCGCCATTCGCAAAGCGCTAAAATACACCGTAAACTTTAACATTATGGGCGAATACGAAAAGAACGACAAGGTGTAAAAAAGTCGGAAAGTCGATAGTCGGAAAGTCCGAAAGATAAAAACAATAATAAATCCAAATACGCATAACTCATTACACAATACTAAAACTTTAAATCCCAATAAAAATGAAATTAGAACTAAACATCCAACCATTAAACACTTGGATTGACATCAAGAACGAACCATTATTAATCTCTGGACCATGCAGTGCAGAAACTGAAGATCAATTATTATCTACCGCACATTTATTAAAAGCTACAGGAAAAGTTAGCGTTTTAAGAGCCGGTATTTGGAAACCACGTACACGCCCAGGAGAATTTGAAGGTATAGGAAGCATTGGTTTAGAGTGGTTAAAACGTGCTAAAGCAGAAACCGGATTACCTACAGCAGTAGAAGTTGCCAATGCAAAACACGTTGAAGAAGCTTTAGCTGCAGGTGTTGATATTCTTTGGATTGGTGCTCGTTCTACAGTAAACCCATTCACAGTTCAAGAAATTGCAGATGCTTTAAAAGGTGTAGACATCCCAGTATTGGTAAAAAACCCAGTTAACCCTGATTTACAATTATGGATTGGAGCTTTAGAGCGTATCAACAAAGCTGGTATTACTAAATTAGGTGCTATTCACCGTGGTTTTTCTTCATTCGAGAAAAGTGCTTTCCGTAATGAACCAATGTGGGAACTGGCCATTCAATTGAAAACGCTATGCCCAGAATTGCCAATTATTAACGATCCAAGTCATATTTGTGGTAATAGAGAATTGATACCTTACATTTCGCAAAAGGCCTTAGATTTAGATATGCAAGGATTAATGATCGAGTCGCATTTAGACCCATCAGTGGCGTGGACGGATGCTAAGCAACAAGTTACTCCAGCAGCTTTAGCAGAAATGGTAAGCAAATTCTCATTGCGTAAACCAGAATCTAAAAACGAAGAGTTTGCTGATAAATTAGCTGATTTAAGAAAAGAAATTGATAAGATTGATGATTTAGTTTTGCAAAAATTAGCAGAGCGAATGAGCATTACTCAAAAAATTGGTGAGTTTAAAAGAGATAATAAAGTAACTATTTTGCAGGTTAACCGTTGGGATGAAATTATGCAGAAACGTACTTCATTTGCTAAAGCTTTAAAATTAGATGTAAACTTTACAGAGAAATTTTTAGAATTGGTACACGGAGAATCTATTCGTCGCCAAACAGAAATTATGAATGCCGGTAAAGTTGCAGAAGGAATAGCAGCTGAAGCGCATGCTGAAGTAAAATAGCGAGCAGCGATAAGTGTTTTGCGTTCGCTACGCCACACGCCAACCGCTAAACAATTTTAACTAAGAAAATACATCAGAATGTCTAAAAACGTATTGCTTTCTTTTAAAGGAAACAAACAGATTGATACCGAAATAAAGTTAACTGGCTCAAAAAGCGAATGCAATAGAGCTTTAATTATCAGTGCATTAAGCAATGGAAGTGTAAGTGTAGAAAACCTATCTGTTGCTGCTGATACAGTTACGCTGAACAAAGTTTTAAATGAGTTGAGAGAAAAGAATTTGGAGTTGGAAAAGGACGCTAAACCCTCAACCCTAAACCCTAAACTTGTAGATATCGGTCCGGCAGGAACAGCAATGCGATTTTTAACAGCTTTTTTAGCCATACAGAACGGTAATTTTTTATTAACCGGTACTGAAAGAATGAAACAAAGGCCTATTGGGATTTTGGCCGAAGCTTTAAAAAGCATTGGAGGGAAGATTTCTTACGCAGAAAATGAAGGCTTCCCTCCTTTGCGGATTCTTGGTCCTTTTGAGCAAACCACTAAAGAAGTTAAAATTAAAGGCGATATCAGCAGCCAGTATATTTCTGCCTTGCTCATGATCGCACCTTCTCTCCCACTTGGTTTAAGCTTAGTAATTGAAGGCGACTTAACCTCTAAACCTTATGTAGAGATGACGTTGGCCATGTTAGAGCAAGTTGGTATTAGAAATGATTGGCATGAAAATACCATCACCATTGAGCCTCAAACTTTCAATACGGCTAAACTTTACGTAGAACCAGATTGGAGTGCCGCATCTTATTGGTATTCAATAGCAGCATTGTCAGATGAAGCTTCTATTTTCTTGCCAGGTTTAAATGGATATAGCTTGCAGGGCGACAGCAAAATCACTGAAATTATGGCGAATTTTGGTATCACTTCACAATTTAAAAATGGTGGAGTTTTCCTTAAAAAAGAGCCTAAACAAATAGAAAGAAAGATTTTCGATTTAAAAGAATGCCCTGATTTGGCGCAAACTATTGTAGTTATTTGTGCTGCTTTAGGTCATGATGCTACATTTACAGGCTTAGAAACTTTAAAAATTAAAGAGACTAATCGGGTTTTAGCGCTCCAAACCGAATTAGCCAAAATTGGTGTTAAATTTATCGAGAAAAATCTGAGCTATAAGTTAGATTGCTCGGGTTTACATTTTCCGGATAAAGTAACAATTAGCACCTATGAAGACCATAGAATGGCAATGGCTTTTGCTCCCTTAGCTTTAAAAATTAAGGAAGTAGAAATTGAAGAAAAACAAGTTGTAGAAAAATCTTATCCTTACTTTTGGGATGATTTGGAGAAGGCGGGTTTTAGTATCAAGTAGCGAGTATCAGGTATCAAGTAGCGAGTAGCGAGTATCAAGTATCAAGACAAAGTTTCAAATTCAGATTTTGAAGAAAGGTGTGGGAAAGTTCCAATCTAAAATCTAAAATCTAAAATCTAAAATTAAAATGGCAGGCAATACATTCGGTAAATTATTTAAAATCACAACATTTGGAGAATCACATGGTGTGGCTATTGGAGTTATAATTGATGGCTGTCCGGCGGGATTAAACATTGATATCGATTTTATCCAATCAGAATTAGATAAACGGAAGCCTGGCCAATCTAAAATTACCACGCAACGAAAAGAAAGTGATATAGTTCAAATTCTTTCGGGCACATTTGAAGGTAAAAGCACCGGAACACCAATTAGTTTATTGATCCCAAATGAAGATCAACGTTCTAAAGACTACGGGCACAATGTAGATGTTTATCGCCCTTCTCATGCAGATTATACTTACGATGCAAAGTATGGTATCCGCGATCACAGAGGTGGAGGAAGATCATCTGCTCGTGAAACCGCAGCTCGTGTGGCCGCAGGAGCAATTGCAAAGTTATTGTTGAAAGAAAAAGGTATCGAAATCTTTGCTCATGTAACCGCTGTTGGTCAAATAAATGCTCCAAATTTTGATACAAATAACTTAACGGAAGCATTAGCCATTAGAGAAGAAAATATTGTGCGTTGTGCAGATCCTGCTACCGCAAACCAAATGATCGATTTTATTGATTCAGTTAGAAAAGATGGCGATACAGTTGGTGGAAAAATTGGATGTATCATAAAAAACTGCCCTGTTGGATTAGGTGAGCCAGTTTTTGATAAGCTACATGCAGATCTAGGAAAAGCAATGTTGAGTATCAATGCTGTTCACGGATTTGAATATGGATCTGGTTTTGCTGGAAGCGAAATGAGAGGTTCAGAACATAACGATGTGTTTTTAGCTGGAGATAAACCCAAAACTTTAACCAATTATTCTGGCGGTATTCAAGGCGGGATCAGTAATGGCATGGATATTACTTTTGTTACCGCTTTTAAACCTGTAGCAACCATCATGCATAACCAGCAAACCATTAACGCTGCTGGCGATGCTGCTGAAATTAAAGGCAAAGGCAGACATGACCCTTGTGTTGTGCCACGTGCTGTAATTATTGTTGAAGCCATGGCCGCTTTAGTTGTTGCAGATCACTTATTAAGGCAAAGAAGTAATAGAGTTTAAGTGGTTCATTTACACATTGAGCATTAGTTCGATTGCGCATAAATACATTTACTTTTCAATTTATTAGGCTATGAAATTTCTTGCTATTCTATTGATATTTTTCAGTTCTACTGCATTTGCTCAAGATTATAAAGCGCAAATTGAAAAACATAGAGAGGAATATAAAGCAGATTTTATCAAAGAAACTAGATCTCCATTAAAGGAGAGCGATTTAAAAAATCTTCATTTTTTTGAACCTGATAGTACTTACAGGGTTACAGCAAAAGTTAAGCGACTAAAAAATCAAAAGATATTTAAAATGCCAACTTATGATGGTAGCAGCAAAGAATTTATCCGCTATGCGAAAGTTAAATTTGTACTAAACGACAGATTTTTAGAATTAACGCTGTACAGAAACATCAGTTTAATGAGTAATCCGGCTTACAGGAATTTACTTTTCTTACCTTTTACTGATGAAACCAACAATATTACAACTTATGGTGGCGGAAGATATATTGATTTAGATTTAACAGAAATCAAGAGAAATAAACTCGAAATAGATTTTAATAAGTCTTATAATCCGTATTGTGCTTACAGCGATGGCTACCGCTGTCCTGTACCTCCAGAAGAAAATGATTTAACTACAGATATAAATGCTGGAGAAAAAAATTATACAGGATCGAAGAAAAAATCATTAAGCAATTGATTTACAAAATATTGCAATTCAACACCAACTTTTAGCGCTAAAACATCTTATTAACCTAAACAAAAATTTCATTTGAAAGCATTTTTAGCTATATCTTAGCTTTATGTCTATTTACGAATGTTTAATAGTTGATGATAATGAAATTGAACGAGATGCAATTGAAATGTATTTACGTAAAATTCCAAACCTTAACATTGTGGCAACTTGTAGCAATGCATTAGATGCTATTGAAGCACTTCGAAATAAACACATTGATATTGTATTTTCTGATATTGATATGCCAGAATTATCTGGAATGGATTTACTAAAAAGCATTAAAAACCCTCCAATATTTATCTTCATTACTTCTTTTGCAGAATATGCAACCGAAGGTTTTAATTTAGATGCACTAGATTTTGTTGTTAAACCAGCAACTTTCGAAAGGTTATTAAAAGCAAGCAATAAGGCTATCGA
Organism: Pedobacter sp. GW456-11-11-14-TSB4; assembly: GCF_059424425.1. Lineage (NCBI taxonomy): Bacteria > Pseudomonadati > Bacteroidota > Sphingobacteriia > Sphingobacteriales > Sphingobacteriaceae > Pedobacter > Pedobacter sp. GW456-11-11-14-TSB4. The sequence goes on along the minus strand of NZ_JBWKZK010000002.1, from coordinate 262,331 downwards.
TTATTTGGAGTTAAAAAAAGCTGTGGGTAATAGCACAGAAATTCAGCATACAGAAAAAGATACCGACGATTATTTTTATATCAAAGAAACAAAGGGTTTTACCAGATTAAGTTATGCAGATGTAATTTATATCGAAAGCATGGGCGATTTTTCTAAAATTTACACCGCCAACAACAAACATATTACTTTGGTTAATCTTAAAAATTTAGAGCGCCAACTTCCAAGTATTTTTGTAAGGGTTCACAAACAATTTATTATAAACCTCAATCAAATTGCAACGGTAGCAAATGCCGAGATCTATCTAAACCATAATTATACCGTACCAGTTAGTTTACTAAATAAACATGATTTGATGGAAAAAATAAGTAAAAAGGCAATTACCAGACACGGTAAATAAGCTATTTTAACCTTTTAACCAGTTTATTTTTATTCAATCCTTGGTTAATTAAAAACAAAATAAAATTTCCTACGAACCTTCCAATAACTCCAAATTTTGTAGATTTCATATCATATAATAGCTTAATTATAAACTAAATATGATGATAAAAATTAAATCATTTTAATGAAGTATACCAGCAAAGGTAGATAATCGATTAACTACGGATTTTTAAAGATACAGCCTAAAACAACTTAGGAAATTTTGCAGCGTTCGCTTCATTCATCATTGCATAAACCGCCTCAATTACATCATCTACCGATGGCTTAGAGAAATAATCTCCATCAGAACCATATGGCGGACGATGCGCCTTTGCTGCCAAAGTTTTCGGTTGTGCATCCAATAAATAATACCCTTGTTGAACTTCTAAAATTTGCTGTAAGATATAAGCCGAAGCACCTCCAGGAACATCCTCATCAACTACTAAAAGCTTATTAGTTTTAGCTAATGATTTTTTGCAAAGCTCATCTGTATCAAATGGCAATAAAGTTTGCGGATCGATAATCTCGATTGAAATTCCCAAATCTTCTAATTCTTCAGCAGCTTCCTCTACAATACGTAAGGTAGAACCATAAGTAACTACTGTAATATCTGTACCCTGTTTAATAATTTCGGATTTGCCTAATGGAACGGTGAACTCACCAACATTATCAGGTAACTTCTCTTTTAAACGATAACCATTTAAACATTCTATAACTAAAGCCGGTTCGTCTGATCTGAAAAGCGTATTGTACATCCCAGCAGCTTGTGTCATGTTACGTGGCACACAAATATGTAATCCGCGTAGCGAACCTAAAATCATACCCATTGGCGAGCCAGAATGCCAAACACCTTCTAATCGGTGACCTCTGGTACGTACAATTACTGGTGCCTTTTGCCCAGCTTTGGTACGATAAGATAGACTTGCCAAATCATCACTTAAAATGTTTAAGGCAAATAGTAAATAATCTAAATATTGTATTTCGGCAATTGGTCTTAAACCACGCATAGCTAAACCAATACCTTGGCCAACTATGGTCATTTCTCTAATGCCAGTATCGGTAACTCTTAATTCGCCAAATTTTGCTTGCAAACCTGCAAATCCTTGGTTTACATCTCCAATGTTTCCTAAATCTTCACCAAAGGCAACTAAACGTGGGTCTCTGCTAAAGTTGCTATCAAAACATGCGTTTAACAATTCTCTACCATCTAACATTTTACTGTCTTCGCTGTAAATTGCAGGTACATTATTCACTAAAAACGGACTTTCAATTCCATCGGTAAATAACTTAGAGCTATATTTTTCTTCGTTAATATCAGCTAGTTTCTGGTACCATTTCACCAAAACATCACGCTCTGCTGATGGCAAATTCACACTCTGGCGAATGGCTTTTCTTGCAGATGACATTACTTCTCTACGCAAAGCATCTGGTGTAGAAGCTAATTGAGCAGCAATTTTAGTTAAAATCGGATTACCATTTGCAAAAGCATTGATCATATGTATAACCTGAGTTTGCTCTTCTTTAATGCTCGATAAAAATTCGTTCCAAGCTTCTTTCTGAACTTCTTTCACAAATTTCTTTGCAGTATCTTCTAATTCATCAAGCTCTTCTGCAGTAGCAATGGCAGATTCGATCATCCATTTACGCATTTGCACAATACAATCGTATTCTTTTTCCCAATCTAAACGATCTTTAAGTTTGTATCGCTCATGTGAGCCAGATGTAGAGTGCCCTTGCGGTTGTGTAACCTCAGTAACATGTATCAATACAGGCACATGCTCTTCTCTACAAACATCAATTGCTCTTTGGTATGTTTCGCATAAAGCGGGATAATCCCAACCTTTTACTTTAAATATTTCATAACCGTTTGTACCTTCTTCTCGCTGAAAACCTTTTAAAATTTCAGAAATATCTTCTTTAGTAGTTTGATATTTGGCCGGCACAGAAATACCGTAGCCATCATCCCAAACAGACATTGCCATTGGTACCTGTAAAACACCAGCTGCGTTTATTGCCTCAAAAAATACACCTTCAGAAGTAGATGCATTGCCAATGGTACCAAAAGCAACCTCATTACCTTCAACAGAAAAATTCTTTAAATAAGCTAACTCTGGGTTTTGTCTAAACAATTTAGATGCATAAGCCAAGCCAACCAAACGAGCCATTTGTCCGCCTGTTGGCGCAATGTCTGATGAACAATTTTTAATATCAGTTAAATCTTTCCAAGTGCCATCATCATTTAAAGAACGTGTTGCAAAATGGCAATTCATTTGTCTACCAGCTGATGAAGGATCTGCCTCAACGCTTGGATTTGCATACAATTGCGCAAAAAACTCCTTAATTGTAGAAATACCTGTAGCAAATGCAAAGGTTTGATCGCGGTAGTAACCCGAACGCCAATCGCCTTTTTTAAAAGCTTTAGCCATTGCAATTTGTGGCACTTCTTTACCATCGCCAAAAATACCAAATTTGGCTTTTCCGGTAAGCACTTCTCTTCTACCTAATAAACTTGCTTGTCGGCTCTCAAAAGCGATTTTATAATCGTTTATCACGATTAATTTAAAGTCGTCAAAACTCAATTCCGAAGCGTCAATCTGATTTGTAGTAAGCTTGCTATTTGACTTCATGGGCTTATTGGTTAGGGCTCAAAGATACAATTCTTTCTAATTATGATTGAATAATCTGTGTAATATAAATATTGGAATACTTTTTGTTTAACATTAAAAACATTAAATTTGTTACTATCAAGAAGATAAAGAAATAAAAATATTACAGCTAAATCTTCTTGATTTATATAAAAACACAAAAACATGAAAAAGTTAATTTTAGTAGTAGCCTTAGTATTTGGAATTGGGATTGCGGCAAATGCACAAGCTAAACCTGCAGAATTTAAATTCGAAACAGAAACTTACGATTTTGGTAAAATTCCTTTAAATAAAGCAGCAGTTTACACTTTTAACTTCACCAATACTGGTGATGCTCCTTTAATTATTTCTAATGTAGAAACTACATGCGGTTGTACAGTACCAGAATATTCTAAAACGCCAATTAAAAGCGGCGAAAAAGGTTTTGTGAAAGTTACCATTACGCCAGTTGGAGCAGCTCTACCCTTTAACAAACAAATTACTTTAACCTCAAATGCTCGCCAAACTACTAAAGTTTTAATCATTAGAGGTCAATCGGTAGCCGGCGCTACTAAATAAAAAAGCAACAAAATATTAGTTAAACCTCATCAAACGATGAGGTTTTTTATTTTCATCATTATTTTACACTTAAAACTCCAATAATATCATGGGGTTTTTTATTTTTGTGGCATGCCAAAAATATCAGAAAAAGGGGTTCAAATGCCCGCTTCACCCATCAGAAAATTAACCCCATTTGCCGACAAAGCTAAAGCTGCAGGTAAAAAAGTTTATCATTTAAATATTGGTCAGCCAGATATTGCTACACCAGAAGGAATGTTAAACGCCATTAAAAATATAGATTTTGATGTTTGGGCTTACACTCCATCTGAAGGAACATTAGCATACCGAAAAAAACTAACTGAATATTACAATAAATTAGGCTACAACATTACGCCAGAAAACATATTGGTAACGGTTGGTGGCTCAGAAGCCATTACCATAGCCATGCAAACTTGCGTTAATGAAGGTGATGAAATCATCATTCCAGAGCCTTTTTATGCCAACTACAATGGTTTTGCATGCATGAGCAATGTAGTTGTTAAACCAATTTTATCATTCATCGAAAATGGTTTCGCACTACCTCCTATTGCCGAGTTCGAGAAATTGATAACTGATAAAACCAAAGCGATTATTATCTGCAATCCAAACAATCCAACTGGCTATTTATACAGTAGAGAAGAGTTAGAAGCATTAAAAGCGCTTTGTTTAAAATACGATTTATTCTTGTTTTCTGACGAAGCTTACCGTGAATTCTGTTATGATGGTAGAGAATTTATCTCGCCAATGCATTTAGATGGATTAGAAGAAAACGTAGTAATTATGGATACAGTTTCTAAACGTTACAGTGCTTGTGGCGCTCGTTTAGGCTGTCTAATTACCAAAAACAAGGAAGTAATTGCATCTGGCTTAAAATTCGCACAGGCTAGGTTAAGTCCGGGTATGGTAGAGCAAATTGCTGGCGCTGCCGCAGTTGATACACCAGATAGCTATTTTGAGGAAGTAAACAAAGAATATACTTTACGTCGTGATACTTTAGTTGGCAGATTAAACAACATAGATGGCGTTTTTTGTCCGAACCCAGGTGGCGCATTTTATGTGGTAGCAAAATTCCCTATTGATGATGCCGATGCTTTTTGCCAATGGATGTTGGAGAGTTTTGATCACAATGGATCAACCGTGATGATGGCACCTGCAACTGGTTTTTATTCGAGCGCTGGCGCAGGCAAAAACGAGGTTCGTATGGCTTATGTGTTAAATACCGATGATTTAAATGCAGCAATGGATTGTTTAGAAGCTGCTTTGCAGGAATATCCAGGTAGAACGGCTTAGATTGTTAGGTTTAGGTGGCTAGCTAACATTACTCCTTTCATCTGCCCGTCAAATCGAACGCAGCGCAGCGAGGAGATATCTCATGATTATACCTAAATTAATTAGAACAGAAATGCCTTGTTAACCATAACAGGGCATTTTTTATGCATCTTTTTTTTGAAGCGCAATGACAGTTTTTCATAGGATAGTTAGTCCCGCCTTTTGCTACAAGTCCCGATAAATCGGGAGCTTTCCGCGGCAGTCGGGGCTATTAAACTTAAACCATTCCTTCTATTTGCGTTTTTATGCAAATTGCAAACCTTTCCAAAAGCACAATATTTGCTTTCAGAAAAACAGTCGGCTATTAAACTAAAATGATCGCTCCGATTTACGTTTTTATGCAAATCGCAAACCTTGCCAAAAGCACAATTTTTGCAATCTAAACCGGACTTAGCGAGAAATACCCCGATTTTTCATCGGGAATTGAAGCGAGGGCGGGACTGATTGATCAAAAGAATTACTGAATTCGCTTTTCAAAAACCAACTAATCAATGCTTAATTTTTAGTTTTTTACGATTTGGGTTAAGCTAATTTTGGCATTTTATTTGTACATTTGTGGTTCGGTTATGAGTTTGTTTGGGGTTGTGTTCGACAATTGTAGACTATAAACTGTTAACTGAGAACAGACATGGGGCCGTTTTGGATTTGACAGGGTGGAGCTAAGTATGTTAGCATGCAGTGCGTTGTATGGAGAGCACTTTAAAGAGAACGTTCAAAACAATAATTGGCGAAAATAACTACGCCTTAGCTGCCTAATTTAGAATTACGTAAGCTTTTGTCTCGCTAACTGCTGCAATGTTAGGTTAGTAATAGAGGCATCGAAATAACAATGCTAGCTTTGGTGAGGGTACGGCATCATCGCGAAATAAAGTATCTAAGGAGAAAGTTAAGGTCGGTTTCCAGCCCGACTGATCCCGACAACTAATTGGAAAATAAGCATGAAGAAGGCATAATTTATCACACAACTGGACAAGGGTTCGAACCCCTTCGGCTCCACAAAACATTAGCAGAAAAAGCCGCCCCAAAAGGCGGCTTTTTCTATGATAGCCAATTCATTATTTTATAGGCTGGTGTCCGACCCGCCCGAAACCACATAACTTTTCTGTCGGTGAGACACCGACCGATAGTATGAATTATATATCCTCAGAAACCTCTCTATCATAAGCAATTTTCAACAGCTGTTTAGCATATTTTACATCATCTTCATCTTTAATGTAAAAGCTAATCCATCCTGAATTTTTAAAAACGTGATGATCCTTAATTCTTCCTTGCAATTTGAGCTCGCTTTTTATTTGCCTACTAAACAAAACATCAAGTAATCCATTACTATGAAGATGAGCAAACTCTTTTCCCGAATAATTAAACTGACTACCACCATATTTGTGCAAGCTTACAGAAGTATATTTTAGGGTTAATATTGCTTCTTCTAACTCATCAATCCAGTCTAATAGCTTGGGCTTTGTTAAAAGACTCCAAAACTTTAAAAGGCTATCGTAAAAAATAGCCAAAAGAGGAATAGCTTTTAAAAATCCGAGCCGTTTTACTACAAATGAAAACATTTAGTTGGCTTCACTTAATAATTTAATATGCTTCATTACTCTAAAATGAACATTTCTAGTTATACTTTCTGCCCATAAATCATAATACCAGGTTGGAAAAACGTGTAGTTTATACCAGCTATTTCCAATTAATGTTGTTGTGCCGTTACCATTGTCTTTTAAAATAAACTGTCCTCTTTTAATATCTATATGACCCATAATTTCAGGATCTTTAGGTTGTGCTACAATATCAAAAGTTAAATTCTTATCTACATCAAAAACAACAATTTTCTCATCAAAAACATATCCATTACTAAAGATGCATTTTCTATTAGCTCCTAATTTTCTCTCGCTCACCGTTGTTGCCATCGGACTTGGCATACCAACTTTAAATAACCAATAATCCTCTTTTTTTGTTATTTTATCAAAAGCAACCACATGTTTCCAAATTTTTTCTGGTGAGGCATTTATAACTACTTCGTCAGAAACCATGTTTTCATATTTATGGTCTGAAATTGAATCAACAATAAAAACAATTGCCAATAAACTCACAATACTCAAGTTCAAAGTATTGTTGTTTCTCTTAAACATTGCCCTTCCGATAAAAGCACCTGTAATTACAAACCCAAAAATTAAAGGAGATACAATGATTAAGCAAATCATTCCTTCTCCTAAAAAAATGAAACTTAATAAGATAGCCAACAAACCATTTAAAATTGAATATCCTGTTATATGCTTACCTTTTAAACCTAAATCTTTCCAAAACCATGCTGCTATAATACCCATTGCACTTGGTATAATTACAAATTCAGAAAAGACAAGTATCCCTTCGTTTTGAGAACCAAGCTTAGCTTGTAAAGCAATAATTGATAGTGCGAAAACATTTGCAATTAAAACACCTTGCAGAAGTTTCGACTTAATTAATTTATTCATAAAAATTTAATTTGGTTTATTTTTCTTATCGGCTGGTGTCCCACCAGCCGAAACAGATCCTTATTTCTGTCGGTGAGACATCGACCGATAGATCGTATATTTTAACTTAATCCAAAACCTATAAAATCTCTCTCCACTTCACCCCTAGCTTTAAAATCTCTTTATTCACCCAACAATTATCATCATGAGCGCCAGGTAAATAACCAATGCTCATTAAAAATTCGTTAATGATTTCTCCGCCAGTAAATTTAAAAGTCTTTTTAAACAACTTAACCCATTCTGCTTTCGTTTTTGGATGATGATGGTCTAACCATTTTTCGAATGAGCTAAATTCTTGCTGCAGCAATACTATTGTTTTTGCGTTTTCAATGGCAGCATTAATTTTCAATCGGTTGCGAATTATTCCAGCATCGTTTAGTAATCGTTCTCTATCGGATTCGGTAAAGGCGGCAACTTTTTTGATGTCGAAATTGGCATAAGCATCTCTAAATGCTTGCTGCTTTTTTAAAATCAACTCCCAACTTAAACCCGCTTGGTTAATTTCTAAAACTAACCTACAAAATAGCTCATTGTCATCGTGTATGGGGAAACCATAATGAAAATCGTGATAAGCCTTATGTAAAGCCTTTCTTTCTTCGGGCATGGTTTCAATTACAGTACAGTATGACATGAGTGGGCGATTATTTTTGCTAATGTAGCAATTTCGTTAAAAAATAATTTGGCTATCTTACAAACTCAAATCAATATCAATGGCAGAAACCATTTATCAAAAAGCAGAAGATCAAATTTCATCCAAAAGATTGAAAGCAATTTTTGGTGGTTCTATAGGCAATTTAGTAGAATGGTACGATTGGTATGCTTACTCTGCTTTTGCAATTTACTTTTCAGCATCTTTTTTCCCGAAAGGAAACACAACCGTTCAATTGCTAAATACTGCAGGAATTTTTGCTTTAGGTTTTTTAATGCGGCCTTTGGGTGGTTATATTTTCGGTCGTTTGGCAGATCGAATTGGTCGCAAACAATCGATGATGTTTTCGGTATTATTGATGTCATTTGGTTCATTGCTTATTGCTTTTATCCCAACCTACCAAACTATTGGCATTGTAGCTCCTATTCTATTGCTAACTGCCAGGTTACTACAAGGCTTAAGTGTGGGCGGCGAATATGGTGTTTCGGCAACTTATTTAAGCGAAATGGCATCAAAAAACAGAAGAGGTTTTTACTCTAGTTTCCAATATGTAACATTAATTGGCGGTCAGCTGTTGGCATTAGGCATACAACTGATTTTACAAAAAGTATTACTTACCGATGCGCAAATGCATGATTGGGGTTGGCGTATTCCTTTTATAGTTGGCGCAATACTAGCCATAGTGGCTCTTTACCTCAGAAAAAACCTCCAAGAAACTGAGGCCTTCGAACACCAAAAAAACCACAGTTCAGATAAAAAAGGAACCATTAAGGCATTGTTAAAACATCCAAAAGCAGTAATTAAAGTTGTTGGATTAACATTAGGTGGCACTTTAGCATTTTATACTTACACTACTTACATGCAAAAGTTTTTGGTGAACACCATGAACATGAGCAAAGAGGATTCAACTTTAATGTCTTTCGCTACATTGTTCATTTTTGCTTGTCTGCAACCTGTTTTTGGCGCCTTATCTGATAAAATTGGGCGAAAACCTTTACTCATCGGTTTTGGTGTGATGGGTACTATTTGCACTGTACCCCTACTCACTATTTTAAGTACAACCACCTCACATTGGCAAGCATTTGCACTTTTAATGTTTGCTTTAATTATTGTTAGTGGTTATACGAGTATTAATGCCATTGTAAAAGCAGAACTTTTTCCGGCAGAGATTAGGGCTTTAGGTGTTGGTTTGCCTTATGCGTTAACCGTTGCAATTTTTGGCGGCAGTGCAGAATACATCGCCCTATGGCTAAAAGATATTAACCACGAAAACTATTACTACTGGTACATCACGGCTTGTATTTTTATTTCTCTTTTGGTTTACATTAGCATGAAAGACACCAAAACTAAATCTGAGTTGGACAAGGATTTGCTCATTAGTTAATAATTTATGGAATTTGCACGGAAATTCCATCTCCATAGAAAGCATTGCTTATGAAATCTATTTTACGTTTGTTAGCCCTTATTATTTTTTGTTCAGTTTTAAATTTAAGTGGCTTTGCCCAAAAATATACTGTAGACGATTTTTACAAAGTAGATTCCATTGCGCAAGAAGCTAAACCAAAAGACGCTTTGGTGCTAATAGAAAAAATAAATCTGCAAGCGAGAGCCGAGGGCAATTCTGCATTGCTGATTAAATCTGTTATTTATAGAATGATGTTTCAAAGTTATTTGGAAGAAAACGCATTCGATAAAATTTTAATTGATTTAAGAAAAGACATCAGCTTTGCCAAACAACCAGAAAAAAGCATTTTACAATCTTTATTGGCCGAATGTTATTGGAATTTTTATCAACAAAACCAATGGAAAATTGCTCAAAGAACTAATGTTGAGGGTAATATTGGAGAGGATATTAATACATGGTCTACCAGAAAATTAATTGACGAAATAACTAAAACATATTTGGCTTCCATTAGCGAGACTGAACTTTTAAGAAACACCAAAGTAGATTTTTTAGATCATGTTTTAGCTGGCGATAAATACAACAGGAGCTTTAGGCCAACGCTATACGATTTATTGGCTCACAGGGCAATTGATGTTTTTACAAATACACAAATTTCACTTACCCAGGCTGAAGAAGAAAGTCTAAATTTTAATGATCCGATTTGGTTTGCAGAACGAAATTTGTTTTTAAATATTCAGCTCCCAAAAAATGATAGTTCCTCATTTTACATCAGCGCATTACAGATTTTTAAAAATTTGCTGAAAAACAATGCTAGTAATAACATCGCATTAGCTGATGCTGATTTACGAAGATTAAAATTTATTTCGCTCAGAAACGATGATAAACAATTATATTTTAACGCTTTACAAACATTAGCAAATCATATTAATGACAATGAGGTGTATGCCGATGTTTTATTTGAACAGGCATCACTTTACAAAAACAATCAATTAGTAGATAGCCTTAATCAAAACTTAACCAAAGCAGTTGATTTAGCAAATAAAGCAATTACAACTTATCCAAAAAGTATTGGCGCACAAAATGCATCAAGCATGATTATGGCAATTAAATACCCAGAGTTACGCTTGCAAACCAAAACTAATATTGAGCCAAATAAAGCTGCCCAGCTATTATTAACTTATAAAAATTTGGATACCGTTTACTTTAAACTTTATAAGAGACCAATTAATGAAAGAACAGAAGCCGAGCTAGACAGTAAGGAAGATCTTTTTAAATTTTTAGACCAAAATAAATACCTCAAAAAATGGTTCGTAGTTGTGCTTAAGTCCACAGATTTTAACGCACATACTTTGGTTACAAAAATTGATGGTCTAGACTTCGGTCAATATCTGTTAATTTCTCAAAATACCAACAGCAACGAAAGCAGTAAAATTATTAATTACACAAACTTTACTGTAACCAATTTAGCTGTCACCAATAGGTTACTAACCAATAACTTACACGAATACTATGTCGTAAATAATACAACAGGAGTTGCAGTTAAGGGCGCAAAAATTCAGCAAAGAAAATATAATAATAAAGGTTTATTTATCAATTCACAGCTACTCATAACAAACGAATTGGGCAATGCAACAACAGATGAAACACAAGGTGTAGCAAACGCTATTGTTTATCAGAATAAAGATAGCTTAAGTATTAATGTTGGTAATTACAATTATAGGGCTAACAAAGAGGATGTGGATTATAAAAAGGTAATTTTATTTACCGATAGACCAATTTACAGACCCGGACAAACCATTTTTTACAAAGGACTTTTTATAGATAACAAAAACGATAAAAATATAATTTTACCAGGAGAAAAAATAGACATCACTTTCGAAGATGTAAATGGTAAGGAAATTGAAGAAAAAGCTCACACAACCAACGAATTTGGCACGTTTCAAGGTTCTTTTGTTATCCCTATGGGTAAGTTAAATGGACTAATGGAATTATATACTGGTTATGGCAGCTTAAAAGTACAAGTTGAAGAGTATAAAAGACCAACTTTTGAAATAGCTTTTGATGAACTTAATGGAAAATATAGACTTAACGATAGTGTTAAGGTAACTGGTAAGGCTACGGCTTTTGCAGGTTATTCCGTAAATAATGCCAAAGTTTCTTACAAAATATTTCGCAGGGCGATATATGATTACAGGTTTAATTATTACGATAACAACTTTATTTACGGAAGCAGTGTTTACAATAGACAACAAATTGCTTTTGGGAATACTCTTAGCAAAGATGGCGGTGAATGGGAGTTTAATTTTTTAGCTAAAACACCTAATGAAAAGCTTAATTATGCTTTTGATATTGAAATAACCATAACCGATATGAATGGTGAAACTAGAACCAAATCAGCATCAATTAACATAGGCAAAAAAGATATGGTTTTATCGGTTGCTAATGATCCAATTATCTTTTTAAATGGCAAAGAAACTAAAATTCCATTTACAATAAATAATTTAAATAATGTTCCAATTAATGCTGCTTTAACCGCCGAATGGTTTTTATTAGAAACACCAAATCGATTAACCAATAAAAGTCCGTTTTACGCAGAGAATTATACTTTAAGCAAAGATGAATTTATTAAAAACTTCCCAACAGATGATTACAATAATGAATTTGATATAGCGAAATGGCCTATTTCTAAAAATCAGTTCAACCAAAACAGTAAAACTGATAAAGGAAAAGGAGATTTTATCATCAATCAAAAAGACTTGATCCCTGGATATTACAAAGTAAAATTTACGGTAAAAAATGAAGCGAATGATACTTTAAACCTAGAGAAGTATGTAATTGTTTATGGCGAAAAACCAGTAACCATTAAAACAAACACAGAGTGGATTGTTGCTGAAACAAATTTTATTGAACCAAATGAAAGTGCAGTTTTTAGATTGGCCGGTTTGACCCCAAATAGCTTAGCGTTTTACGAAGTTTATTACAAAAACAATATTGTAGAAAAGGTTTGGGTAAAAATTTCTCCTAAACAAACTATCATTAAAGTACCTGCTAAAGCAAACTTCGAAGATGCTTTTGCGGTGCAGTTTACCATGATAAGCAATGGCACAACTTACAATTCTTTGCAAAATATCTATATCAATAACTTAAGCAAGCAACTGGATATTAAATTTTTAACTTTTAGAGATAAACTGCAACCTGGCGAAAAAGAAAGCTGGAAATTACAGATCAGCAATAAAAGCGGCGAAAAAGAAATGGCAGAAATGGTGGCTACACTTTACGACGCTTCTTTGAACGATTTTAGGCAAATGAGTTGGAGCCAAAATTTGCGTAATTATTACGATTACCAATCCTATGTATGGCAACATCACAACAATCAACTTTCAAACAGTAATAAATTTTGGTTTTTAACAAGCTATCCATATTATGGTGTAAAAGTAAGACAATATGAAAATCTAAATCATTTTGGATATAATTATTACGGTGGCTATAATTATGGGTATAGAAATTACATCCAAAATTTACAAAACAAAACTTTTAAAGGAATATCTAGTGCTGCAGAAGCTAAACTTAAAGAGCTTGCAAGTGGTAAAACTTTACACGGAATTGTTTTTGATAACCAAGGATACGTTGTGCCAGGAGTAATTGTAAAAAATGGCAAAGTAAGCACTATAACGAATTACCTTGGGCTTTATAGTATTGATGCAAAAGTTGGGGATGAATTAACCATAACTGGTTTAGGCTACAATACATTAAAGCAAAAAGTTGGCGCTAAGAAAAGGCTAGATTTTAAGTTATTGCCTGATGGCAACTCGCTAGATGAAGTTGTGGTTACAGGTTATGGAACAGTAAGTAAAAGAGAGATGACTGGAGCTGTAGCAACGGTGCAATCAAATGAAGTGATTAGAATAAGAGGTAACAGTTTGGCAGCAAAGCAGGCTGGGCTGCAAACAGAAGCTGTTGTAGTAGAGGACAATACGGTTTATAATTTCATGAGCATGGATAGTTATGATCCAAAAACAGGCATTCAGATGGTTAATGGAAAACCAATTTTTAGAAAGCAAAATATAATTCCACGCACCAATTTTAACGAAACTGCATTCTTTTATCCTCAACTCAAAACAAATGAAAAGGGCGAAATTAATATCGAGTTTACCATACCTCAATCATTAACACGCTATAAAATGATGGGTTTTGCGCATACAAAAGATTTAAAAACAGCAACAATTAGCAACGAAATCATTACCCAAAAACAATTGGCTATCTCAGCAAATGCACCTCGTTTTTTCCGCGAAGGCGATACCATTTTATTAAGTGCTAAACTCAATAATCTTTCGGGCAAAAGTTTAAAAGGTGATGCGTTATTAGAATTAAAAGATGCCTTAACAGGAAAACTCATCCAAATTTTGGCTAATGGAGAAGAATTGAACCAAAACTTTGAATTAGACAATCAAGCGATGAGCGTTCTAAAATGGAAATTGATTATCCCTGCAGGTATTAATGCCATAACTTATAAATTACTGGCACAAAGTGGAAAATTTAGCGATGGCGAAGAAATGACTATTCCGGTTTTGGCAAATGCGATGTTGGTAACCGAAAGTATGCCTATTAACGTTAGAGCTAACACCAGCAAAACGTTTACCATGGATAAACTATTAAAATCTGGCTCTTCTACAACACTTCGTCATCAGGCTTTAACATTCGAGTTTACCTCAAACCCTGTTTGGTATGCCATACAAGCACTACCCTACTTAATGGAATATCCTTATGAGTGTGCTGAGCAAACATTTAGTCGCTTTTATGCCAATAGTTTTGCTACAGGAATTATTAATAGCTCTCCTAAAATTGCTGCTATTTTTAAACAATGGCAAAACACAAAAAATGGTGAAGCGATGTTATCTAACTTGGAGAAAAACCCCGAATTAAAATCAATTTTATTAGAAGAAACACCTTGGGTTAGAAACGCTGATAACGAAACTGAGCGTAAAAAAAGATTAGCTGTATTATTCGATTTAAACCGAATGACTTATGAGTTAAAAAGCAATTTCGAAAAGCTAGAAAAAATGCAATATGCTGATGGTTCTTTTCCTTGGTTTACAGGCATGGAAGGCAATAGATACATCACCCAGCATATTGTTTTGGGCATTGGTCAGCTTAAAAAATTAAAATTGATAGACGAAAAGGCATATCCAAACCTAAATGTTATGTTCAATAAAGCTATTATTTACCTCGATAATCAACTAATTAAAGATTACAAGAATGAATTAAATGGTAGATATTTTGGCTACTTGCCGTTGCATTATCTTTTTGCTAGAAGTTACACCAACCAAATAAACAACAATACCGATTTTATTAAAGCCAAAGCACACTACATCAATAAAATAACAACAAATTGGAAAACTTTCGACAGCTATCAATTGGCTCAAACTGCTTTAGTTTTACACAGAAATGGAAATAAAACGGAGCCATCAAAAATTATCACACTATTAAAACAAACTGCACAGCAAAGCGATGAAATGGGAATGTATTGGGCTAAAAATACTAGTGGTTGGTGGTGGTATCAAAATCCTATAGAAACACAGGCATTATTGATTGAAGCATTTGATGAAGTAGCCTTAGATAATAAGGCAGTTGAAGAGATGAAAATTTGGTTATTAAAAAATAAACAAACTAACGATTGGAAAACAACTAAAGCGACTGCCGCCGCCTGTTATGTGCTTTTAATGAGAGGATATGATATTTTATCAGAAAATAAAGATCCAGAAATTAAGATTGGAAATCAGACAATTGCAGAATTAGGTTTCGCAAACGCTCAAAAAGAAGCTGGAACGGGATATCAAAAAATAACTATTTCTGATGTTAATGTTAAACCAGATATGGCAAAAGTTGATGTAGTGAACAACAACCAAAATACGGCTTGGGGTGCCTTACACTGGCAATATTTTGAGCAGTTAGATAAAATAACCCCTGCAAATACAGGTGTAAAAATTAAAAAACAACTGTTTATCCAAAAAACAACAAATAAAGGAAATCTTTTAACGCCAATAACAGCAATAAATGCACTTAAAATTGGCGATTTGATAAAGGTTCGTATCGAAATTTACAGCAATAGAGACATGGAATATTTGCATTTAAAAGACATGCGGTCATCTGGTTTCGAACCAGTTAATGTAATTTCGAGGTATAAATATCAAGATGGATTAGGCTATTACGAAAGCACAAAAGATGCCAGTACTAATTTTTTCATCAGTTATTTAAGCAAAGGTACTTGCGTATTTGAATACGAGCTTAGAGTAACACATAATGGAAACTTTAGCAATGGAATTACCTCTTTACAAAGCATGTACGCACCAGAATTTAACACACATACAGAAGGAATTCGGGTATCCGTAAAGTAGAATCCTTCGTTTAAAAGCAACCCCTAAAATGTCTTACTTAAAAACTAAGACATTTTTTTATTTAAAAAATCTTCGCTAAACGCTATATTAGTTCCTTACCCAATTTTTGAATTTAAATGCGATTGAGCCGTAATTTTTTAGCCTATTCTTTTTTTGCACTAGTTATATCCTTTATTGTATTAAGTTTTTTAGTGGTAAAACATCCAGTACCTCATCTAGATGTTCAAATTTCACTCCTCGTACAAAAAATTCAGTCGCCTACGCTAGATAAAATTATGCTTGCCATCAGTTTTTTTGGCGAATTGCCCTGGTCGCTCATTATGGTATTATTGGTAGCAGCTATATTTTTTATTGCCAAATTTCGTCTAGAATCATACTTCATTGCTTCTATATTGTTATCCGCATTAGTCATATTAGGCATCAAAAACATCATTAACAGGCCACGCCCAACCGAATTTTATGTTCGTTTGGTAGAAATAAACCGCTTTCAGAGTTTTCCAAGCGGACACGTGATGTCATACGTATTATTTTTTGGCTTCATCATCATATTAATGAGAAACCTTAAAACCATACCACAGCGGTTAAAGCAAATTATAACGTTTATATCCTTGTTTTTAATGCTTTTAATTCCGGTTTCGAGAATTTATTTGGGTGCACATTGGCTTAGCGATACTATTGGCGGCTTTATTTTAGGCCTAATCTGCCTGTATCCGCTTTGCTATTTTTACTTCAAAAAAAAACGGGAATAAAACCTTAGTCTTATCCCCGTCATCTAAATTAACGCTCTCATATACATAAGCGCTCAAATATCTTTTTTATTGTTTCAAGATAAAAATTTTCTTACAACTATAAGGAATGACCTTAAAATTAAAATTTCTTTAAAAAAAGAGACGGCGATAAAACCTTAGTCTCATCGCCGTCATCTAAATTAACGCTCTCATATATACAGACGATCATATCTTAATTTTATTGTATCCTAATTTACTTTTTTTTGAAAAGCTTAAATACTGCTTCTATTATTGGCAGTCTCGCTTTACGCTAAACTCCCGAACCGATGAAAAATCGGTTCGGGATGTACCGCTGCAATCGAGTTTATTTTACAAACTTGAGTGCTACTATTAAAATTAGCAACCCACCAAAACCTTTAGCTATAAGTTTAAATGCGACAAAAATTCACTTGTATTACTAACAAATTTAGCATACATTTGTAGCTACAGTTTAAAAATATGTTGTACGCAGTTGTAGATATCGAAACCACTGGAGGCTATGCAGCAGCACATGGCATTACCGAAATTGCCATTAAAATACACGATGGCGAAACGGTTATTGATAGCTACGAAACCTTAATTAACCCTCACCAACATATTCCTATACATATACAGGCACTTACAGGTATAGAAAATGAAATGGTTGCCGATGCACCTGATTTTAGGAGCGTAGCCGATGAGATTTATAACCTCTTAGCCAATAAAACATTTGTTGCCCATAACGTAAATTTCGATTATTCATTTGTACGCCATCACTTAGAAGCTTGCGGCTATACGCTTAATGCCAAAAAATTATGCACTGTAAGGTTAAGTCGCAAAATATTTCCAGGTTTTGCTTCCTATGGCTTAGGTAAACTATGTAATTCATTAGGCATACAATTAAACAATAGGCACCGTGCAGGTGGCGATGCAGATGCTACAGCAATTTTACTAGGCAAATTAATAGCTCAAGACCATGAAGGTTTAATTACACAAACCTTAAAAAAAACCTCGAAAGAGCAAACTCTACCGCCAAACTTACACCGCTCAGAAATTGATAAATTACCTAATACACCAGGTGTTTATTATTTCAAAGATGAAAAAGGAAAAGTAGTATATGTTGGCAAAGCCAAACAACTTAAAAAAAGGGTTTGCACACATTTTAGTGGCAACAGCAGTAGTTCGCAAAGGCAGAATTTTTTAAAAAGCATCCATACTATAGATTTTAAAACTTGTGGTACAGAGTTGATGGCTTTTATTTTGGAAGCTGCAGAAATTAAAAAGCTTTGGCCAGAGAATAACCGAGCAATGAAACGTTTTGAGCAAAAATATTCATTGTATTATTTTGAAGATCAAAATGGATATATCAGACTTGGTATAGATAAATACAGAAAAAATGGATCTGTTTTATACAGTTTCAATAATCTTTTAGAAGGTCATCAGCTTTTACGTACTATAACAACAGATCATCAGCTTTGCGAAAAATTATGTTTTATACAAACCACTAAATTTGCTTGTAGCGGACATGAGCTAGGCACTTGCCAAGGTGCATGCATTGGTTTAGAAACCACCGCAGTTTACAACTTTAGAGTAAAAAGAGCTATAAAAGCATTACAAGACTTGCTTCCATCTTTCGCCTTAATTGATGATGGTAGAACAGATGATGAAAAAAGTTGTTTATGGATTGAAAAAGGTAAATTTTACGGCATGGGTTATATTTCTGAATATGTAGACATTAATGATACCGAAACTTTGAAATCTGCCATTACACCCTACCCATCAAATGATTACATCATGAATATGATTTTATCTTATTCTGCCCAGTTTCCTCAAAAAACCATTGCTTTATCATTTTAGATCATAATTTCTGTTTGCTATAAACGTATTGCTACAAAATATCATAATCAGTAAAAAGCACCATTTTATCTAAAGATTATACCATTATAAAATGTATTTTAAATGGTACTTTTGTAATATGAAATCTGGTATTCCTGTTTACGATATCAATAACCTTAAAGCTTACAAAAATGATGGCATTTTAGTTAGCAGATTTCACCATTATTCGCAAGAACATCAGCACTTATATACCGCTCACCGCCATACATTTTACCATTTGGTATTTTTTACCTCTGGAAGCGGAAAACAACAAATAGATTTTAAAACCTATGATGTAAAACCAGGATTAATTTATTTCATGATACCTGGGCAAGTGCACAGTTGGGATTTTGAAACCGAACCAGATGGTTTCATCATCAATTTTTCTACAAGCTATTTAAGCTCTTTTTTATTGAACCAAAATTATTTAGAAAGATTTAGCTTTTTTAGTGGAATAACAGATCAGCAAGTTATTGAATTGACTAGCGAAACGCAGCAAATAGTTACCAATATTTGCGAAGATATTTTAAAAGATGGCTTAACAGAACGAGCAACTAATGATGATTTAGTAAAAACCATGCTGATACGATTATTTATAGAGGTTTCTAGAAGTTCATCGCATGATAGGCTAAATGATGCAAATCCTTACAACCATACTATATTAAAAAGCTTTCAGAATTTAATAGAGCAAAATTATAAAACTCTACGTTTGCCAAAACAATACGCAGCGATTTTATATATTACACCAAATCATTTAAATGCTTTATGCAATGATTTTTTAGGCTTTTCGGCAGGTACATTAATTAGGCAGCGAATAATATTAGAAGCTAAACGATTACTTATTAACCAAGATCTCTTAGTTGCACAAATAGCGCAACAATTAAACTTTGATGATCAATCTTATTTCATCAAGTTTTTTAAAAAATACGAAGGCATTACGCCAGAAAAATTCAGAAAATTAAACACCAAAAATCATGTCGGCAATAGAACAACCTAATCATCTAAAATTATCTCAATGGAGTGCTTTTACACAAGCAAAATGCCCACGTTGTAGAGTTGGTAAAACTTTCACAGGCCCAACTTACGGGTTTAAAGTTCAAAAAATGAATGAATTTTGTCCGCATTGCAAATTGAAGTTTGAACGTGAACCTGGATATTTCTACGTAGCCATGTTTGTAAGCTATGCTATGAATGTGGCAGAAATGGTTACAATGAGCGTTGCTGCCTACATTTTTGGCCTAAAACTAGAATATGATAATTTGTGGTATTTCGTGCTTTTACTTTTTGGTACTACACTTATATTTTCGCCATTTAATTACCGCTATTCAAGAATGATTTTACTGTATTGGCTTTCACCGGGTCTTAATTATGAGCCCGAAAGAAGCAAGATTTCTTAAGATCTGGTTCCGTTTGAATGTGCGTAAACCTCATGCTTAATTTGTTTATCAGCTTTTTTAGTACGGTTTTTAATATAAGCTTCAACCACTGGTGTTGCATGTGCGCTGTGTGGTTCTTGCACGGTTTGCCCGCTCATTTGGTTAATACTTTTTGGCGAAGGATTTATCGAGTTCATAACATTCAGATTTGATCACTGGATAAAACAAGCGCTATAGAAAATGGTTTAAAGATTTTTTACACCCTTAATTATTTAATACAAAAAAATCCTTGTTAAAATTCATCAACAAGGATTTTGTAATTTAAAGGCAATTTGCCAAGCGATACGTACTACTTATTTTCTTTTAAAACCATATCAATAGTAATAGCGGCGGCAACAATGGCTATTTTTTTAGTATTTTCTGCGTAACTAGGATCTATAGAAACGTTATACTTATCGGCACTTGTAAAAATTTCTTTAACTGCACCAGCCCATTTTTTGCTAATTTTTCCCATTTCAACACCAGCTGAATTTGTTATCGTAAAATTCCATGCTTTCCAATCGCCAGTTATTTGTGCAATATTTTCACCAGTAGCTGGGTCATTAATTAAAAAGGTAGGTTTAAAAAACTTAAACTTTTGTTTGATATGCCCAATCTCTGTTCCATCTGCATTAGTTACTACAATCTTCGACATCCAAAATGTCCAGCCTCTTGAAATTGTAGCCTGCAATTGAATGTTGATATCTGTAATTTCTAATTTAAATGGCATCATTGCTTTGTTAATTAACAAGGTTAATGCTTTTTGCCATCCGCTCATGCGCTGTTTTATAATGCCAATTTGAACACCTTGCTCATTGTAAATTTTATATTCGTTTGTAAACTTTAAAAGGTTCACCTTCTCGTCGATAAAATACTCATCGCCTAGGAAAAACGTTGGAAATAACTGACTCATTAATTTAGTTTTCTTTTATTAAATGCGAATAAAGCTATTAATTATTAATCGATTAAACTGCATAACTACTAAAATTTAGCTCTTAATTTTGTGTAACTTCGCAGCAAGAAAATTAAATAGCCATTGAAGAAAATGGCTTAACTGAAAATTAAAAAATGATAGAAATTGGAAAATACAATGAGCTAAGAATAGTTGCTAAAAATAGTGATGGTTTAAGCTTAAGCGATGGTGATAGAGAGATTTTATTGCCTTATCAGCACGTTCCAAAAAATGTTGAGTTGGGAGATAACATTGAAGTTTTTGTTTTTGTAAATAAAGATGGAAATACAATAGCCACTACTCAAGAAGCATTTGCACAAGTAGATGATTTTGCTTTTTTAACTGTTGTTGATGCAAATGATGATGGTGCTTATTTAGATTTAGGTATCGGGAAAGATATTTACGTACCTACACGTGAGCAAAAACGCATGATGGAAATTGGCGAAAGCTATGCTGTTTATGTGTATTTAGATGAAAGTAACAACAGGATGCTAGCTTCATCGAGATTAGATAAATTTATTGAAGAAGAAGATTTTGATTTTGATGAGGGAGATGAAGTTAGTTTATTAATTACTGAAAAAACCGATTTGGGCTACAATGCAATTATTAATAACAAGAATATAGGTTTACTTTACCACAACGAGCTGTTTGCTAATTTAAAACCTGGCGAAAGAAGAAAAGGTTGGATAAAAAAGGTACGCGTTGAAGGCAAAATTGATTTAACCTTACAACCTACTGGTTTTGGACATATTCTCGACTCTAAGGATGTAATTTTAAAAGAGCTAAGAGAATGCGGTGGCACAATTGAGCTTGGCGATAAAAGTACGCCAGATGAAATTTATGATCGTTTTCAAATAAGTAAAAGTGCTTTTAAAAAAGCAATTGGTGGATTATATAAAGAACGTAAAATTACAGTGAGTGATAACGAGATTAAAATAGTTGTTGACCATTTAGCTGATTAAAATTTTTGTTACTTAACAAAACTTTTGACAGCCATTAAATGTAATAAATAGAGTAGTTTATCTACTTAAGGGAGTTTTTTGTAAGGTGTGGCTTTAACAAGCTGCACCTTTTATTTTATATTAAAGTGATTAATTTGTAATAGTGTGAAATTAATTTAACCTTTTATATTGAAATTGTTATCTTCACTTTTTAATTTAATAAAAAAGAAGTTATGACAGGTACAGTAAAATGGTTTAATGATGCAAAAGGTTTTGGTTTCATTACCCCAGAAGAAGGCGGCAAAGATATTTTTTGTCACCACTCTGCTTTAGGAGGAACAAGATCTTTGCAAGAAGGACAAGTTGTGGAGTATGATGTGAAAGACGGTAAAAAAGGTCCAGAAGCTGAAAACGTAAAAGTAGTAGGATAAGTAATAAAAAATTTATTTATTTATTTGATGCAAAAAATGCCATTGCCATAAGGTTAATGGCATTTTTGGTTTATAGCTATTTGCGTTTGCTATTAAACCTTTAAAAAGTGCATTGTATTTGCATTTTAAACCAAATTGAAGCGGCAGCTACTGCTTGCCGCAGGCAAACAGTACTATAGCGTAAAGTTGGGCTTACTTTAAATAGTGCAGCATATTGCTTTACAAATATTTATTTTTTGCAACCAAAGTTTAAGGTTTTTGTTATTTTTAAAAGCCCCAATTTATTTTGTTTTGTTAGCCTTTTTTACCTATAAAACTCCGCCTAAATTTGCTGCAGATTTTAAACAATTTTACAGTAATGCTAATCTTAAACAGGTTAAAGTTATTAGCTTAACTATTTTAATAATTTCTTGTGCCGTTAGGTTAATTGCAACATTTTTTTATGATGAAACCATAAAAATAACGCAGTATAATGAGCACTCAATTGGCAATTGGATACAAATTGGAGGTTCTTTACTCTTTTATTTATGGAGCAAATTTGCTACTAAAAAAACCAAATTTAATTATAAGAGAAATAAACTGATTACTTTACTCTTTGTTCTCTTTACTCTAATAATTACCCTTGGCGTTAGTTATGTTGTATCATTACATAACACCAAAAATACAATGACCATGTTTTTGATTGGCATTTTAACTGTAAGCATTTTTTTTTCTATAGAATTTAGAGAAATAGTTGGCATAACAATTTTTATTGTGTTGGTATTTTCTCTAAGTATGGTATTGCCTAAAATAGGTTTTGAAGAGAAATTAATGAATATGATTGCGGCTTTAGTGCTAGCGGCAATTTTGATTACTTTTTCGAGATATAGCTATTATTTTAAATCTCAGCATTTTGTCAGGTTAAAGCAGCTGGAAGAGAAGACATTAGAAATTGAGCGCTTAAATAATCAAAAAAGCGACATATTATCTTTTGTGGCGCATGATTTAAGAAGCCCGATAAACAATATAGAAATGCTGAGCAGCTTATTAAAAATGGATAAGGCAGATAGCGTTGAAATTGGCATGATTGAAACATCGGCTAAGCAAGCCAAAGAAATTATTAATGATTTAGTGGAGGCTGTAAGTATTGATAAACCAATTTTACTTACCGAAAAAGTGACTGCTTTTGATTATGTAAAGCACATTGTTGAGAAATGGAGTATAAATACCACTAGAAAAATTGAACTGACGAATGCAAGTGAAGCGTTTATACATATTAATTTATCGAAAATTGAAAGAGTAATAGATAATTTAATTACTAATGCGCTAAAGTTTTCTGGAGAAGATAAATCTATTGATGTTGAAGTGATTGATCACGATAAAAATGTTTGTATCGTAATTTCTGATTATGGTATTGGCATACCTCAACATTTAAAAGAGTTTGTTTTTAATCAATTTTCTAGATCGGGAAGATTAGGCCTAAAAGGTGAAAAATCTTTAGGTTTAGGGCTACACATTAGCAAAAAAATTGTAGAGCAACATGGAGGAAGGTTATTGATGGAAAGTAAAGAGAACGAAGGCACCGTGTTTACAATTTTACTACCAATGGCTTAGTTTTTAATCAAACTACTCTTGCTGACTGGTAGCAAACAAGTTTTGGGCAAAATTAACTAGAAAAAGTTCTCTTTTTGCTCTGGTTAAAGCTGTGTAAAGCCATCTTAAAAAATCAATATCAATCATTTCATCGGTTAAATAGCCTTGGTCTACAAAAACTGCATCCCATTGGCCACCTTGAGCTTTGTGGCAGGTAACTGCATAGGCGAATTTAATTTGCAAGGCATTGTAATACGGATCTTCTTTAATGGCCTGCATTTTTTCGCGTTTACTGTTTAAATGATCATAATCTAACATTAAACCTTCAAACATTTGTTTACTTTTTTCGTAAGGTAGGTTTGGCGTTTCGGCTTGTAAGGTATCTAAAATAACTTTACAAGTTACAGTTCCAACTTCCGGAAAATCCAAAAACTCAAGGTTCACTTCTGCAAAGCGTAAGCCATAACGTTCTTCTTCCCTACGCACACGTGTAATTTTAGCCATATCGCCATTGGCAATAAATGCGGCTTTAGGATTTTCGGGCAGCCAAAAATAATTATTTCGAACCACCATAATTTGGTCGCCACCACTTAACTCTTCATCACGATACAATAACCTAGCTCTGATTTGATTATTATATACATTAGCTGATTTATTAGACCTACAAACGACCAAGCTATTCTCTATCCCAAATTTGCTGTAAGCATACTCCAATCCTTCCACCAGTTTTATGCCCGTCATGCTAAAAATATCTTTATAGCTTTTGGTTAAGAATTTTGGCAGCACAATAACATTATCCTCATAGTTATTAATTAATTGCCTGAGCATAGTTGCATTGGCCAAAATACCCGATTTTTTCTCTTGCCTAACTACTTCTTTAAGCTCAACAGCAGTAACTTGTAAGCCAAAATTAGTTTCCAAGTACTTTTCATTTAGCGCAGGACTATCTAAACTACCAACTGGCGGAAGCTGAGCTGTATCGCCAACAAATAATAAAGCGCAATTTTTGTCTTTTCCATTTGGCCCTGGTTGAAAAACAAATTCAATTAAATCCTTAAGAAAAGAAGACCCATTTTGTGGGTTCCATTCATCAGCAATCATCGATGCTTCATCAACAATAAACAAGGTGTTTTCGGCTAAATTTGGAGCTAATTGAAAAGCCATTTCTGTAGCTACAGCACTTCGTTTTCTGTATATTTTTTTATGGATAGTTAATGCTGTTTTACCAGTATAATTGCTAATCACCTTTGCAGCCCTACCTGTTGGTGCTAACAAAACAACCTTGGTATTAAAAAATGGTAAAGCTTTAACTAAAGCAGCAACCGATGTTGTTTTACCTGTACCTGCATAACCTCTTAAAATAAAGCATTTATGTAGTACATTTTGCGTTAAAAACGAAGTTGCTTTTGCGCAAAAAATCAATTGCTCTGCTGTTGGAGCAAAAGGATATGATTGCGCAATTAGGTTTACTTTATCCATTTAGCAAAGATGCAATGGTAATGTTATAGAAAAAAGTTATTTTTGCCAACATATGGATAATAAAAACAGCATCTTACTGATAGATCCGACTTTTGAACCATCAGCCTCAAATAATTGTAGTTTGTTAGTTAAAATTGGATCGAAAAGTTTCTCTTATGCAATTATAAATAGTGAAACTAACAAAGTAAGCGCTGTTTATGATGAGCAAGAATGTGAAAACGTTACTAGCAAATTTGCTGAACGTTTAAAAACCGATCCATATTTAACTTTAGCTTATCAGGAAGTAAAAATAGCGGTAAACACACCTAATGTAATTACTGTACCTAATGAATTTTTTAGCGAAGAAAATGTTGGCGCAAATGCACAATATTTTCCAGAAAGCGCTTCGAGCAATGTTTTTGTCGATGCACAAAATCATTTTGGCTTTAACACGATTTTTTCTTTATCAAAAAATACAGAAAATGTACTAAATTTTAAAGAAGCTAAAGTGTTTCATGAAAATGCTGGCTTATTAAATCAAGCTGAGCAATTAAATGCAGCATCGCTGATTTTGGATTTTGCAGTTGGTACTGTAAATGTGATTTACTTAACTGATAATCAAATTATTTTTCAGCAAAGTTATGAAATTGATGATGCAGAAGAATTGAACTATTATCTATTATTGATGATTAATCAATTGAAAATTGATCGTACAACAAAGATTTATCTGTGTGGAATTATTCATGAAAATGATCAAAATTACAATTGCATCAAAAAATACTTTGATACAACTGATTTCTTAACTGTATCAAATGATCTTGATCAAGAAGTTATAGAAGATATGCCAGCTCATTATTACAGTAGTTTATTAGCCCTAAGCAAATGCGTATAATTGGTGGAATTTTAAAAGGAAGACAATTTAATGCGCCAGCAAATCTTCCGGTTAGGCCAACTACAGATATGGCTAAAGAAGCGTTATTTAACATTCTCTATAACACTTACGACTTCGATGAATGCGATGTTTTAGATTTATTTAGCGGAACTGGCAGCATCTGTATTGAATTTGCTTCTCGTGGCATTAAGCATGTGAGCGCAATTGATAAACATCCGGGTTGTATAGCTTGGATTAAATCTGTTGCAGAAAAATTTGAACTCAGTCAAATTGAAGCTCAAAAAGCAGATACATTTAAGTTTTTAGCCCAGGATAACCACCAATACAATATCATTTTCGCCGATCCACCGTATGATTTACCAAATATCCCAATGATACCACAATTGGTAATGAAGCAAAATTTGTTAGCAGAAAATGGAACTTTGATTGTTGAACACCCACCATTTTTAAAACTAAATTTACAACCTGGTTTTACTGAAGTGAGAAAATACGGCAATAGTTCTTTTAGTTTTTTTGAGAAAGTTGAAGGGTGATCCGCCTTTATATCGAACGAGCGTGTGAGAGCTTGTTCCGAATTTTCGGAAAGATAGCATTAGCTTTTACCTCTCAGCTTAAACATCTATATTTACCTTATTAAGTCATAATAATTTAACAGTTATCAGTATAATTCAACAAATTATTATAGCTGCAACACCATAAAAAACAAACAACAAAAAGATGAAAATCGCATTATTTCCAGGTTCTTTTGATCCGATGACCATTGCTCATGTTGATATTCTAAAAAGGGCATTGCCATTATTTGATAAAATTGTGGTGGGCATTGGTTTAAATAGTTCAAAACAGAACTTCCTTTCTGCAGAAAAAAGAGAAGAAATGGTTCGAACGATTTTTGCTGAAAATGAGAAAGTTGATGTACAATTATATGAAGGGTTAACAGTTGATTTTTGCAGAAAAATTAATGCAAAATACATGGTTAGAGGCATTCGCTCGGCATCTGATTTTGAGTATGAGAGAGCAATCGCTCAAATTAATCAGACCATGATGCCAGAAGTAGAAACCATTTTATTGTTAAGCAAACCAGAATATTCGGCCATAAGCTCAACCATTGTAAGAGATATTTTAAGAAACAAAGGAAATATTAGTCCGTTCGTACCAAAAGAAGTGATTAAATTCTTGTAATTGAATTACCTACATTGAAAATGATAAGACAATAACTTTGTAAATCTGTAAAAGGTTTACAAAGTAGAGAAGATCTAAATGATCTAAATTGAACTAAACCAATCCGCCAGCTTTTAAAACATCTAATATTAAAGGATAAGTGTTTTCCATTTTAACTTTAATACCTAACGGAGCTACCCAAGATGCAGTGGTAATGCCCTCTTCAACTTGTGGTATTAATTTCGGACTTCCTTTAACCTTCATTTTGTACCAAGTTGTCCTTTTCAAAATTACTTTTCCATCCATTTCATAAACATGGTAAGTTTTACACAGTAGATCTTCGCGTTTTTCTATTACAACGCCACACTCCTCTTCAACTTCCCTAACTGCGGTGATTTTAACTTTTTCGCCTTTTTCAACTTTTCCTTTTGGTAAATCCCACTTTTTATTTCTAAAAATGAACAAGTATTCATTATTGTTATTGGCTACCAAACCACCTGCAGCTTTTATAATATTTAATTTCTTTTTTATTTTTTTAAATAGCGCCTTCGGATTGTCGTCAATTAATGCATAATGTTTATTTCCTCCTTTACGCAATGAATTAAAAAAGTCTAAAAAGCTAAAATTGCTTACCGAAAGTTGTTGTATTTTTTCTACTTGATTAGGAATAGAATCTGCAATAAATAGCGTGTTGTTATTGAAATAAATTCGGTAACTTTTCATAAAAGGTATAAATAAAATAAGCAGAAAAAGATTAAACATTAACAAGCAAATTTTGTTAGATAACCGTGAACTGCATTTTTTAAAAGTATTAAAAAATTGTTGAAAGCAATAAATGTTTTCATGAATAAATATTTACCTCATTTGATGTAATCACCACTTATCGTAATTTCAGAAAATTGTTCACAAAACAATCTACTCAATTTCAATTAGTTGTATTTAATAAGTAAAAAAATGTGGATATTCAATTGTTCACAACGCAACATCATTCACATAAAATAGTTATTTTTGAACCATGTATAATAAAAGTGATATTGAATTAAAGGTAGCCGAATTTTTATTACAAATTAAAGCGGTGAAACTTCAACCAAATAATCCATTTACTTGGGCTTCTGGTTGGAAATCTCCAATTTATTGTGATAACCGCATCACTTTATCACATCCATCTGTTAGAACTTACATTCGCCAAAAATTAGCGCAGCAGATACAAGAAGAATTTGGTTCTGTTGATGTTATTGCAGGTGTAGCAACTGCTGGTATTCCTCAGGGAGTTTTAGTAGCTCAAGAATTAGGCTTGCCATTTATTTATGTTAGAGCCAAGGCTAAAGAACATGGCACTGGCAGTTTAATTGAAGGAGAACTAATTGAAGGCCAACGTGTAGTTGTAATTGAAGATTTAATTTCTACAGGAAAAAGTAGTTTACAAGCTGTAAATGCATTACGTGAAGCAGGTTTGTCTGTTGCTGGTTTAGTTGCTATATTTACCTATGGATTTGACCAAGCTGATGAAAATTTTGCTGCTGCAAAGTGCCGTTACTCTACCCTATCCAATTATAGTGCATTAATTGATTACGCTGCAGAACATAGTTTTATTGCTCAAAACGATATCAATTTACTAAATAAATGGCGAGAAAACCCTGCAGAATGGGGCAAAGAAGTTTTGAGTTAAGAATTGCGTTATTAAAGATTTTAAAAAATAAAATATGACAGTTATAGAAAGTGCAGTAGAGTTGGATTTACCAATTGATAAAGTTTATCTTTTTTTAGAAGATTTAAATAACCACCAACAATTAATGCCTGATAACATCTATAACTGGTCATCTACAAATGATCAAGCAAGTTTTACGATACAAAACATGGCTAAATTAGCTATCAAAATTTCTAATCGTGTGCCAAACAGCGAAATTATTGCCATACCAACAGAAAAACCACCTTTCGATGTAGAATTAAAATGGACTGTGGAACCAACTGATAACGGAGGCACAATTGCTAAACATATTATTTCGGCAGATTTAAATATGATGATGAAAATGTTGGCTTCTGGCCCTTTGCAAAAACTAGCTGACCACCAAACACAAAAATTAAAGGAAGTTTTAGTTTAATAGTCTTCTAAAAATATTATAAAACACCCTCATTTTGTGATGGTGTTTTTTTGTGTTTAATAAATTGCAGGCAATCATTTTATTGGAGATTTTTTCAAATTTTCTTTTAAGGAACATTTTTCCTCATCATTGCTATTGGTTTAACCGACGGAATTTAATTCATTTGCATAGACTTTAGCAACAGCCCAAGCACTACTTCCTTTGTAAAATAAACCTTATTGCAGTGAAAATATTTTTGTCAAGATGAAGTGTACCGATTTTTTATCGGTAGCATAGTCGAAGCTTAAAAATATTGAAACGTAAAGAAGGACTACATTAGCCAAAAGCCACTTCCATTGATTTTCAAACCATTAGGATTAACACGACAATATTTCAGTATAAATAGCTTATTTACAGACAATTAGTCGTGTAAATCAAATACTTACCGACAAAATTTCCGATTAGTGAAGCAAAAATCTTGTGGCATTTGTTTTGAATGAAAAGGAAATATGAACTTCAACAACTTTACAATAAAAGCACAAGAAGCTATCCAAAAAGCTTCTGAAATAGCGCAGGGCAATCAGCAGCAAGCTATTGAAACTGCACATATATTAAAAGGTTTACTAACCGTTGATGAAAACGTAGTAAGTTACTTGCTAAAAAAACTAAATGTAAACCTTAATGTGGTTGAGCAAAACTTAACCGCAGCTATAGAAAAATTACCAAAAGTTACTGGTGGAAACGCTTATTTATCATCGAGCGCAAACGCTGCATTACAAAAAGCAACTTCTTATTTAAAAGAATTTAAGGATGATTTTGTATCGGTAGAGCACTTATTGCTAGGCTTATTAGCAGTTAACGATGGTACATCGAAATTATTAAAAGATCAAGGTGTTAACGAAAAAGACCTAAAAAAAGCTATCGTTAGTTTAAGAGGAGATCATAGAGTTACCGATCAGAATGCAGAGGCTACCTATCAAGCTTTAAATAAATATGCTCGAAATTTAAATGAATATGCAGAAAGCGGCAAGTTAGATCCAGTGATTGGGAGAGATGAAGAAATTCGCAGAGTTATTCAGATCTTATCTCGTAGAACGAAAAATAATCCGATTTTAATTGGTGAGCCTGGTGTGGGTAAAACAGCCATTGCAGAAGGAATTGCATTTAGAATTATTAAAGGTGATGTGCCCGAAAATTTGAAAAGCAAAACGGTTTATTCTTTAGATATGGGGTCTCTTATTGCTGGAGCAAAATATAAGGGTGAATTTGAGGAACGCTTAAAAGCCGTAGTAAAAGAAGTTACGCAAAGCGATGGCGATATTGTTTTGTTTATTGATGAAATACATACTTTGGTTGGTGCAGGTGGTGGCGAAGGTGCGATGGATGCGGCAAATATTTTGAAACCAGCTTTGGCGAGAGGAGAATTAAGAGCAATTGGCGCTACCACTTTAGATGAATACCAGAAATATTTAGAAAAAGATAAAGCTTTGGAACGTCGTTTCCAAAAGGTAATGGTTGAAGAACCTGATACACAAGATGCAATTTCTATTTTGCGTGGCTTAAAAGAACGTTATGAAACCCACCACAAAGTGAGGATTAAAGATGAAGCGATTATTGCCGCAGTAGAAATGAGCCAACGTTATATTGCCGACCGTTTTTTGCCAGATAAAGCAATTGATTTAATGGATGAGGCAGCATCTAAATTGCGTATGGAAATGGATAGCGTTCCGGAAAATGTAGATGCTCTAGATCGCGAAATTATGCGTTTAGAGATTGAACGTGAAGCGATAAAACGCGAAAAAGACGACAAAAAAGTACAAGAACTTTCTGAAGAAATTGCTAATCTATCTGCAGAGCGTGATGAGTTTAAGGCAAAATGGCAAGGTGAAAAAGATTTGGTTGATGCGGTTAATAACCAACTAGAGCAAATTGAAGCTTTTAAATTAGAAGCCGACCAAGCTGAGCGTGCTGGAGATTATGGAAGAGTAGCTGAAATTAGATATGGAAAGATTAAAGAAGCGCAAGACAAAGTTGAAAAACTAAAAGTTGATTTGGAAGGTGTGCAAAGCGAAAGCAGAATGCTTAAAGAAGAAGTTACTGCTGACGATATTGCGGGCGTGGTTGGTCGTTGGACTGGCATTCCGGTAACGAAATTGATTGCTAGTGAGCGTGAGAAATTGCTAAACTTAGAAGATGAATTGCACAAACGTGTTGCTGGGCAAGATGAAGCAATTGAAGCAATATCAGACGCAATTCGCCGCTCAAGAGCAGGTTTACAAGATAAACGCAAACCAATTGGTTCGTTCATTT
Source organism: Pedobacter sp. GW456-11-11-14-TSB4 (assembly GCF_059424425.1). Classification (NCBI taxonomy): domain Bacteria; kingdom Pseudomonadati; phylum Bacteroidota; class Sphingobacteriia; order Sphingobacteriales; family Sphingobacteriaceae; genus Pedobacter; species Pedobacter sp. GW456-11-11-14-TSB4. The sequence continues at coordinate 230,571 of NZ_JBWKZK010000002.1, read as the reverse complement.
TCTTAGGTACAACTGGCGTTGGTAAAACAGAGTTGGCAAAAGCATTAGCCGAGTTTTTATTTAATGATGAAAACGCCATGACTAGAATTGACATGAGCGAATATCAGGAAAGACATGCTGTTTCTAGGTTGATTGGTGCGCCTCCGGGATATGTTGGTTATGATGAAGGCGGACAATTAACCGAGGCTGTACGTAGAAAACCATATTCTGTTGTATTGTTAGATGAAATCGAGAAAGCACATCCTGATGTTTTTAATATCTTGCTGCAAGTATTGGATGATGGCCGTTTAACAGATAATAAAGGTAGAGTGGTGAATTTCAAAAACACCATCATCATCATGACTTCCAATATCGGTTCGCATTTAATTCAGGATAATTTTAAAGGCTTGATTGATGAAAACCGAGACGAAGTGATTGCAAAAACAAAAAATGAGTTGTTTGAACTCTTGAAACAAACCATTCGTCCTGAGTTCTTAAACAGAATTGATGAGTTAATTATGTTTACTCCTTTGCAAAGAAGTGAAATTAGAAACATTGTTGATTTGCAGTTTAAACAGGTGCAACAAACTTTAGCAGAAATGGGCATTACCATGGAAGCTAGCGCTGAGGCTTTAGATTGGTTGGCAGAGTTAGGTTACGACCCACAATTTGGTGCAAGACCGTTAAAAAGGGTAATTCAAAAACGAATTTTAAATGAGTTATCTAAATCGATTTTAGCCGGAACGGTTGATAAGGACAGCAAAATCAAACTAGATATGTTCGATCATCAGTTTGTTTTTTTGAATGAGAATGAGAAGTAAAAAATAAATTTAATTACTGATTAAAAAGCCCTTTATTTTAAAAATAGAGGGCTTTTTGTTTAATCATTTAAGCTTATATAACTAATTAAACTCTCCTTTGTATTTCAGAAAATCAGGGTTCTGTTTTCCATCTGTTAAGCAAGCCCCGCCATTCGCTTTACTAGCCAAAAAAAATTGGCGTCGTGCTCGCTCCTGTCGGGTTTAAAAACTCAGGTAAACCTTAAAAACAAACATCTAGTGAGCGTCTATATTTTAGTCCGAATAAAATTTAGGCTTTCTTGGTAGTCGAAATATTGGGCAAAAATACGGTTAGCAATCCAATTAATGGCAAAAACGCACAAACTTGGTAAACATATGTAATACTGGTTACATCTGCCAATTTACCCAACAATGCAGATCCGATGCCGCCCATACCAAAAGCAAAACCAAAAAATAAGCCAGAAACTAAACCAACTTTACCTGGTATCAATTCTTGTGCATAAACCAAAATTGCCGAAAATGCCGAAGCTAATATTATCCCGATAGGAACAATTAAAACACCAGTCCAAAATAAATTAACATGTGGTAATAGTAATGAAAAAGGTGCAGCCCCTAATATCGAAAACCAAATCACGTATTTACGTCCAATCTTATCGCCAACTGGCCCTCCTATTAACGTACCAGCAGCAACAGAGAATAAAAAAACAAAGAGATAAATTTGTGAAGTTTGTACGGGAACATGAAATTTTTGTATTAAATAAAATGTAAAATAGCTGGTTAAACTAGCCATGTAAAAATATTTTGAGAAAATGAGAATCAGTAAGATCACGATAGCGAAAACAACTTTTCTTTTACTTAAATTATGACTAACCGTTTTTGATTTTGCTGTTAAATTTTCTCTTAAACTTTGTAAATAATCTTTGTACCAATTGCCAATATAAGTTAAAACAACAATAGCCAAAAGTGCAATCAGCGAAAACCAAACTATACTTAGTTGCCCATGCGGTACAATAATCCATGCGGCCAATAACGGACCTAAAGAACTACCTGCATTACCGCCTAATTGAAAAACCGATTGAGCTAATCCTCTTCTTCCGCCAGATGCGGCATGAGCCATTCTTGACGCTTCTGGATGAAAAATTGATGAACCTGTACCAATTAAAGCTACCGAAACTAATATCAAATAAAAATCTGAAGCTTGAGATAATGTTACCAATCCTATTAAAGTAAAAGCCATACCGGTAGCTAACGAATAAGGTTGTGGTTTTTTATCGGTATATAAGCCTACAAATGGCTGAAACAACGATGCGGCCATTTGAAACGTTAGCGTAATTAAACCAATTTGAGAAAAGCTAAGCTGATAGCTATTTTTAATTATTGGGTATATTGCAGGAATGAGGGATTGTATGGTATCATTTAATAAATGCGAAAAACTAAGGGCAAATAATATCGGGAAAACTGTTTGCTCGACTAAAACTTTTGGTGATGGATTATTCATTACTTTTAATAAAGGCGCAAATTTAAAAATATATGTATTGGCAAATGATTTCCTACATACATAATTTAGTCAAATAAAAAAGGCTCCGTTTCGGGAGCCTTCAGGTAAACTTATTGTTTTCTTTCTATTTCTTTATCCATTTCTACAATATTTACTTCAGATGATTTTGAGAAATCCCCCAATAAATAGTTGTTAAAGTAATCGGCTAAACGCCAAAACATGTATTCTGTCATATCACCAAAACTATGTCGCTGACCAGGAACAATGATGTAATCAAATCTTTTACCGGCTTTAATTAAGGCATTTGCCATCCTTATTGAGTTTGCTGGATTTACATTGTTATCTATATCGCCATGCATTAATAACAAATGGCCTTTTAAGTTTTTAGCTAGATCGGCATTTTTATCAATGGCATATTTAAAAGTAGTATCACCTTTGGCAGAAACAATTTCTTTTACACCGTGGTGTTTTTCGCTCCACCAACGGTTATAAATGCTATTATCATGATTACCAGCTGCAGAAACTGCAACTTTAAAGAAATCTGGATAAACTAGCAATGCGGCTGTAGACATAAAACCACCACCTGAGTGGCCAGTTATCCCAACTTTATCTGCATCAATAAATGAGTATCTATCTGCCAATTGCTCAATAGCGGCTTTTTTATCTGCTAAACCATAATCTCTTAAATTGCCATATCCATAAGTGTGGTACCATTTAGAACGAGCTGGGTGGCCACCTCTATTACCAACCGTAATTACAATATAACCTAATTGTGCTAAACGATCCATTCTATCCATGCTTCTGCCAAAAGATTTATTTACAGCTTCGGTTTGTGGACCAGGATAAACGTATTCTATAATTGGATATTTTTTGGTTGGATCGAAGTTAAAAGGCTTATACATTACCCCATAAATATCGGTCACACCATCATCAGCTTTAACCTTAAATGGCTCCGGAAATTTGTAACCTGTTATCATCAATAACGATAAATCTGCGGTTTCTAAATCCATCACCTTGTTACCTAAATTATCTAGTAAAACTGATTTAGGAACTGTATTTACTCTAGAGAAATTATCTACTATATATTTGGCCTCATCGTTCATCACCACAGCATGATCAAAATCTCCTGCATTTAATAATTTCATACCAGAACCATCAAAATTGATGCTGTATAAATGCATAAAATATGGATCTTCTTTGGCTTCGCGACCATTAGCCGTAAAATAAAGTTTTCTATTTTTTTGGTCGATATTAACTATGCCTTCGCAATGAAATGCGCCAGAAGTGATTTGGTTTTTTAATTTTCCATTGCCATCAAATAAGTAGAAATGGCCCCAACCGTCACGCTCGCTCCAATGAATAATCTCTTTACCTTCATCAATTAAACCCGGGCGCTGAACTTCTACATAAGTATTAAAACGTTCATCAATTATTGGGGTTACTTTTAAAGTGTTGATATCAATTGTACAAACATCAATTCGTTTTAAATCTCTACTGGTGCGAGAGAAATAGAACTTACTATTATCCCCTAGCCAAATTGATGGCCTAAACTCATCATCTCTATCTTTCACCAATGATTCTTTACCCCATGTAGAAATACTTTGGTCTTTAAAAGCAGTAGTGTTGATAGTTTTATACGTTTTAGCCGGGAAATTGAACAAAATAAATTCATCAACCGGCGATTCTTTCTCACCCGGCATTTGATATTTATACGTTTCTAAGGTTGGTCTACCTGCTGCAGTACTATTTATTACCCAAAAATCTTTTACTTTTCTAGAGTCTGTTCTATCTAACACAAAGTGTTTCGAATCTGGCGACCAAAGTACGTAGGCTCTTCTTCTTTTTTTGTTGTTTTTGGCATTCAGTTCATTATCCTCGCCATCGCCATCGCTACCATATGAATAAAACTTAACACCGTCTTTTGTTAGCTGATGCTCTACAATTGTGCTATCATCTTCATTTTTAACGGCTTTTTTGTAGTTCTCTTTATCCATCCAATAAAGATTGTAATTACGAGAAAAAATAATTGCCGATGAATCTGGTGCAACTGAACCCCAACTTGGTTTAGCTTTTGGCTTATCGTAATTTTTAACTTCAGTAAGCTTTGCTGTTGCCAAATCATAATTAAAAAAGAAGATTTTTTTCTGCATCGAATCTGCAGCTTTTTTATCTTTTCTATCTTTTTTTAATTCGTCAATTGTACTTTTTACTTCAAAATTGATGCTTTTCTCGTCTTTAGCGAATTTCAAATTCTCTATTGGCAAATGCTGGGCATCAAAAGGGTCGCGGACAATTAAAGTTATGTCGGCCGCCATTTTATTGTTATCAAACATTGCTTTTTTGCTTCTTACAGCTGGTTCAACAATATACCATTGTTTACCATTTGGCGTTTCATACTGATACCAAAACCTGTTCGTTAATTTTAACCAATGCGGATCAACCGCTGTTGAATAAATAATTTTACGAAGTTTGGAAGGCGAAAAACGAGCAGCAGCTTGATAATTTGCTCTTACTGGCGCCTGTGTAGTTTCTGTAAGCGATATTGTTTTAGTCTGCGCTAGTACCTCATTTGTACTTAAAAGCGCAGCAAGAGAAAATAGATAGTAAAGTTTTTTCATTGATTAGGGTGAGTAAATAAAAGGCCTAATTTATTTATTAATGCTTATTCTACAGCTATTTAAAGTGTAATAAAAAGGATAGAATTTTATAAAATATTTAACAAAATCATATCTATCAAAGAATTTATCCACACAGTGGAAGATATTTGCATTAATAAGTAGCTATTTTATAGTTTTGCACAATAAACATACTTATGAGCAAGAACTTTTTAACCACAATTGCAGCAGCCTTGATATTTACAGCTGGCTGTCAGTCAAAATCTCGACCAACAGACAAAACTACTGGTGATACTACCGAAAATGTAACACAAACCGTTGCTGATGCAACAACCAATGTTGATATAAGTAAAGTTAAAGTTGCTGATGCAAAAACGATATTGGCCCGTAAACAAGTGCCCATTTTATGTTACCACCAAGTTAGAAACTGGAAATCTACAGATGGACAAATGGGTAAAGATTATACGGTTGAGATACAGAATTTTAAAGATCAGATGAAGATGTTGGCCGATAGCGGTTACCACACTATTTTGCCAGATCAATTGTATGCTTATTTAAATGAAGGCGCCAAATTACCTTCAAAACCAATAATGTTAACTTTTGATGATACTGTTTTAGACCAATACACAGTTGTTAATCCTACATTAAAAAAGCATGGTTTTAAAGCTGCCTATTTCATCATGACGGTTTCAATTGGCAAACAAGGTAAATTTGTAAATTACATGAGCAAAGAACAAATTAAAACACTTGCTGATGAAGGCAATACCATTGGCAGCCATACTTACGATCACAAAAACTTTAAAAAATACGAAGGCAAAGATTGGGAAGAACAATTAGATAAACCGACCAAAAAATTAGAAGAAATTACAGGTAAAAAGATTGAATATTTTGCTTATCCGTTTGGTTTATGGAATGCTGCAGGCATACCAGAATTAAAGAAACGTGGTTTTAAAATGGCCTTTTCTTTAGCCGATAAACGTGATGAAAAAGATCCATTGTTTACGGTAAGAAGAATTATTGCAAGTGGATTTTGGAGCCCAAAAACTTTACATAATAGTATTGTAAAGAGTTTTTAACCCACGTTTGTCATTCTGAGTGAAACGAAGAATCTCTATCAAAATATAAAGAGATTCTTCACAAGGTCAGAATGACAAACTATATAAGCATTCGTGGTCTGTGGCACACAGAACACAACAGCATAATTTATTAGAAAAGCAAAGCAAATCGCTTTTATTAATATTAGTCGGGCTAACACTACAATCTTTTTGTACGCTTCGACTACGCTCAGCGTGACACAAAAAGGATTTCCGTTAAATCCCGTTTATAAAACTTCTGTTTGTAATTCTATTGCGAGTTGCTAGTTGCTTAAACCTAAAAGCTCTTGCTGCACTGCGTTCGATATGACTTATTAAATTAAAAAAGTTTGAGCAGTAAGCTCAAAACTACGCCACCTCTTTTATCAAATATTTTTTGCCGTTAAACTCAAAACTACTGCCTTTTTGTTTACCTAAAAGCATTTTACCTATTGGCGAAACGGCAGAAATTGCGAAAATAGTTTCATTTGCTAATTGCAATTGCCCTGCACTTATACTTAAATAAAATTTACCTTGATCGGTTACTACCAAACTACCGTTTCTTGCCGATTCAGAAAAAGGAACATCTTTTAAAGTGCTTAAAACCCTTTGATTTTCTTCTGCATCAATTAAAAGACGTTTGTTTCTATCTATATCTTGTTGCATCATTTCTCTACTGGTTTCATACTTATCACCAGCGCTACTTTTTGTATCGTCGTTGCTAGCTTCTCGAGCTTGCTTTAGAGCTGTTTCAGCGGTATTTATTCTTTCGTTAATAAAATTTAAACAAAGTTGATATAGAGATGACTTTAATTCTTGCATAATAATCGGTTTGATTGAATTAAATATATCAAAATTTTAATACCAAAACTAAAAGCAGTAAATATTTAAGTTAATTGATTGTTAATCAACAATTAACTTTCCATCCAAATTACTTTTTCTTGTATAGGTGTTCTGTTAGCATTAGCAGTAGTTTCATTATGATACCCCATATAAAACAAGCCTATGCATTTTTCATCGCTATCAAGTGATAGGAAATCACCTAAATGATCAATTAATGGCGGTGAGCTCCAATAAGCACCCACATTTAGCGCTTGAGCGGTTAAAGCCATATTTTGCACAGCACAGCTTACTGCTGCAAGCTCTTCCCATTCTGGTATTTTACCCGAAACTTTCATATTAATTGCAATAATGCAATCTGATTGAGCTGTTTTTACAGAAAAGCTATCAAATTTTTTCTGCAAAAATTTTTCTGCCGGAATAGTTTCTTTGTATATTTTACCTAATGTTAGGCCTAGTCTTGTTTTAGCCTCATCTTTTAATACAACAAAACGCCAAGGCTGTGTTAATTTATGCGTTGGTGCATAATTGGCGTTCTCAAGTATTTGCTCGATTACATTTTTCGGAATTTGCTTTTGTATATAACTAATCGGAAAAATACTTCTTCTTTCTTTTATGATTTTGTTTAAGATTTCTATTGGCGTACTCATTGATCAAAAGTATAATTTTTGCTGTGCAGTTTGGTAAATGAATGAATTTATTGCTTTATTGTTGCAGTGTTAATTGTTATTTCAATTGTTTTCTGATCTGTTTAGCTTTCGCAAAAAATGCAACGCTTTCCTTATCAACCAAAAAATCCATGGTTTGTAATAATTCTTCTCTAATCCAAGGATGTTTAGTACTTAGATTAGCTAAAATATTTAAACAATGTGATTTAATTGCTACAGCAACTTCTTCATCAATTAACCGAGCAAATACGGTTTCTACCAAATGATCTGTATTAAAATTACATACAATTTCCTTTATTTCTTTAGGCGCATTCTTTTTGGTAACTAAAGCTAATATTTTTGCAAAATTTCTTCTTGCAGATGTATTGTTTTGATGAGGGAAGTTTGTTAAAAACCAATTCACATGTGGTATAAAATTTTGTGGATTAGCTAAGTAAATGTTTTCTAAAATCCATGCGGCTCTAAAAGCTACTTCATGTTTAGGATGGAAACTGAGTGCAAGAAATTGCTTAACTAACCCAGTATTTGATTGAGCAAGTTTACTAAATTCTTCTACTTTTCTCTTCGAAATTGCATTAGAAAGTGTATTGAATAGTGTTTCTGAATACATAATTCTTGAAATTAGTAAATTTAACTGAATTTTGAGTTTACTCTTGCCATAAGCACAATTGTTGGTTATTTAAACCCGATTGCAACGGCAGCCCGAAACCCGATTTTTTTTATCGGGTGAGGCTACAGTGAAAAGCGGGACTGATTTGCCATGGAAAATAGGCATTCGTTTACAACAATCTCAAAAACCTTTTTAGCTACTTCCTTTCTCCCCTCAACCTTTTTCCGTACCTTTGCAGCTTATTTTTAAGCAATATGATTTCAGTTTCTAACCTATCCCTTCGTTACGGCAAACGCACTCTATTTGAAGATGTTAACCTAAAATTTACACATGGCAATTGTTATGGCGTAATTGGCGCTAATGGTGCTGGTAAGTCTACGTTTCTTAAAATTTTAAGTGGTGAGGTTACTCAAACATCTGGCTCGGTGGCTTTTACTCCGGGCGAACGTATGGCTGTTTTAAAACAAAATCACTACGAATTTGATGAAAATACGGTGATTGAAACAGTGATGATGGGTCATAAGGAATTGTATGACATCATGATTGAGAAAGATGCGATTTACCTTAAAGAAGATTTTAATGATAAAGATGGCGAACGTGCAGGTGAGTTAGAAAATCTTTTTGCTGAAAAAGATGGCTGGAACATGGAGAGCAACGCGGCTACTTTATTGAGCAATTTGGGCATTAAAGAAGAGCACCACTATAAACAATTAAAAGAGCTTGATGGTAACCAAAAAGTACGTGTTTTATTGGCACAAGCTTTATTTGGCAATCCTGATATTTTATTGTTGGATGAGCCTACCAACGATTTGGACATTGATACGATTGCTTGGTTAGAAAACTTTTTAGCTGATTATCAAGCTATTGTATTGGTTGTTAGTCATGATAGGCACTTTTTAGATGCGGTTTGTACTCACATTGTGGATATTGACTTTAGTAAAATGAGCATTTATACGGGTAACTATACTTTCTGGTATGAGAGTAGCCAATTGGCGTTAAAACAACGTAGCGATCAGAATAAAAAACTGGAAGAAAAAGTTAAAGAATTACAAGAGTTTATTCAACGTTTTAGTGCAAATGCTTCGAAAAGTAAACAGGCAACTTCGCGTAAAAAGGCTTTAGATAAGATAGATATATCTGAAATTAAAGCATCGAGCCGTAAATACCCTGCAATTTTGTTTAACAACTTAGGTAGAGAAGCTGGTGATCAGATTTTACAGGTTGAGGGCTTAACCAAAATTGGTAACGATGGTGAAGTTTTGTTTAAAAACGTAAACTTTATGGTTAACAAAGGTGATAAAGTTGCTATCCTTTCTCAAAATAGTTTAGCTACTGCCGCTTTTTATAATGTACTTACTGGTAGAGATAAAGATTTTACCGGAGAGTTTAAATTTGGCGTAACGATTAGTCCGGCGGATATACCAAACGATAATTCTGATTATTTTGAAGGTAAAGATGAGAATTTAGTGGATTGGTTACGTGAATATTCTGGCACGGATGCTGATGAACAGTTTGTAAGAAGCTTTTTAGGTAGAATGTTATTTTCTGGCGAAGAGGTACTGAAAAACGTAAAAGTATTATCAGGAGGTGAGAAAATGCGTTGTATGTTCTCAAGAATGATGTTACAACATGCCAACTTTTTAATGTTTGATGAGCCGACCAATCACTTGGATTTAGAATCAATTACGGCATTAAATAATGGAATGAAAGATTTTAAAGGAACAGCTTTGTTTACTTCACGAGATCATGCTTTAACAGAATCTGTAGCTACTAGAATTATAGAAATTACTCCAAAAGGTAGTATCGATAGAATGATGACTTACGATGATTATATCAACAATGAAGATGTAGCTAAATTAAGAGAAGAAATGTATAAATAGTTAGTTTTTTAATGTAAAAGAAAATTAATCAACTCATATTTAAATTACGAAAAAGAGTTTTGAACCTATTCAAAACTCTTTTTTATTTTAGTTATATTTAGTTTGTAATTTAAATTAACGATGTGATGCGTAAGCCAAAACCGTACCCAACAGAGGAAGAATTACCTACCTATTCTACTGTAAATGATATTGATTTTTCTGCAACTTATAGCTATGCAGATTACATGCGGTTTACGTTTGATGAAAGAATGGAGTTGATCAATGGCCGTCTTTTTCAGATGAGTCCGGCGCCTTCAAGATATCACCAAAAATCTTTCGGAAGTATTTTTAGTTCATTGCATAGTTTTTTAGAGGAACATAAATGCGAAGTTTATGGAGCGCCATTTGATGTTAGGTTACCAAGAGAAAGCAAAGAAGATAAAGATATATTTACGGTGATACAACCTGATGTAGTTGTGGTTTGCAATCCTGAAAAATTAGATAAAAGAGGATGTATTGGCGCTCCAGATATTGTTGTCGAAGTACTTTCACCCGGCAATAACAAAAAAGAACTAAAGTTTAAATATGAAGTTTACGAAGAAGCAGGCGTTAAGGAATATTGGATTGTAAGTGTAGGTGACCAAACCTTTTTTAAGTATATTTTAGGTGATGATGGAAAATTTAAACCAACAAGATTATTAGTAGCAGGAGAAAAAGTGACAACTCCAATTTTACCAGGTTATGAGCTAGATTTGGAGAAGGTATTTAATTTTTAGTAGTATCCTCTTCTTCTCTTAAAACTTTGTAATCAGATTTTTCATCATTCTTAAATAATTTACCAAAAAACAAGAGGTGAAATGGCCCAGTTCTTAAATACAAATCTTGCGCATCGGCTGTTTTGCCATACTTGCGTTTATATTGTAATGTTTTATACAATACATATAAATAATAGCCAATTAGTAAAAAAGCAAGTGAGATAAATATGATGAACTTGATTTCCATAACAATAGATTTGAAGCTAATATACTAATTAAACTTACTTGACCTTATCATACAAATCGATTTTTTGGTATCTTTTCGTAAATCTATCCATATCTCACCTTCTTATTTTGATCAAAGAATTTGCAATAATTAGGCTTTATTCTAATTTTTAAATAACTTCATCAAATAATTTATTTGTTTTGATGAGCAAAAAACCAACAACAATTAAAGAAATAGCCGCGATACTCAATGTTTCCGTATCTACGGTTTCAAGGGCATTGCACAACCATCCCAGTATTGGAATTACTACCCAGCAAAAAGTTCAAAAATTAGCAAAAGAGTTAAATTATGAACCTAATCAGAGTGCTATCTTCTTTCAAAAAGGTAAAACATCAACAATTGGTTTAATCTTACCCGAACTTTCAGAAGCTTTTTTTTCATCGGCAGTTAGCGCAATTGAAGATTTAGCCTACCAAAAAAATTATACAGTCCTTATTGCTCAATCTCATGATGATGAAAAACGGGAGAAACAATTGATAGAAATGATGAAAAACCATCGGGTTGATGGCTTAATAGTTTCTGTTGCTAAAACCACTTCAAATTTTGATCATTTTGATGTGTTAGAGCGATACGGTATTCCAATCGTTTTTTTTGATCGTATCCCACCTATTAAAAATATACATTCGGTTGCTTGCAACATTGAAACCGGAACTATAGCCGCAGTAAACTATCTGCTTAGAATAGGACATCGTTGCATAGGCATGATTAATGGTCCTGCAACCCTTGCTGCTAGCGAAGAACGTAGAAAAGGTTATTTTGAGGCAATTACAAAAAACAGATTAAAGTTTGACGGAAGTTTAGTTGTAAGCTGCGATTTAACCGAAAATGGCACACAAGAGGCCTTAGATAAGTTATTATCGAACAAAAGAACACCGACTGCAATTGTTACATTTAACGATATCAATGCGCTATACGCTATAAAGCACGCTAGAAAACTGAATATAAATTTAGACAAAGATTTAAAGTTTGTGAGTTATGCAAATTTGCCGCTCATCAATTACATGGATTACGTGCCTATAGCATCTGTAGAACAATTTCCGGCATTACAGGGGCAAAAAGCCGCCGAAATTTTATTCGAACTATTAAAAAACAAAAATACTTCATCCGAAAGTTTTTACCACAAAGTTACTATTGAATCTGAATTAGTTGTGAACCAATTAAACAGACAAGAATAACTTAAAACCACTAAAAGATAGCGCAAACGTTTGTGCAAAGAAAGTAATTTTGGATTAATTAGCTTTGATAAAAGCGGCAATAACATGTTAAAAGACACTCTTAAACAATTTAACCTTAACTATGATGATTATCAGGTCAGTACATTTGGCTCTGGCTTAATTAATAAAACATTCAAGTTAACATCAAAACAAGGTTCAGACTCATATATACTTCAACAGATTAATAAAGGTGTTTTTAAATCGCCAATTTTAGTAACAAAAAACATTCAAAAAGTAGGCGAATATTTATCACGTCATTATCCAAATTATCTTTTCGCAGGATTAATAGCATCTAACAGTGGCGAGTTTTCTGTAAAAGATGATGATGGTGAGTTTTATAAATTATCAAAATTCATAAAAAATTCTTTAACCATAAACACTGTTGATAATGGTAAACAGGCTTATGAGGCCGCATTTAAATTTGGTGAGTTTGTTTCGCTTTTAAAAGATTTTGACATTGATAATCTTCATTATACACTCACAAATTTTCATAACCTAACTTTTAGATTTGTAGCGTTTGAAAAGCAACTATCAATAGCAGAAAACAATAGATTAACAGAGGCCAAAGATGCAATTGCTTTAATTTACAAACACAAAAACATAGTTGAAACCTATAATGAGCTTGTTGATAAAAAACTAATACCCATAAGAGTAGTTCATCATGACACAAAAATTAACAACATTTTATTTGATGAAAATAATGCTGGTTTATGTGTTATTGATTTAGATACCATTATGCCTGGTTTTTACATTAGCGATTTAGGAGATATGTTTAGAACATACTTATGTCCGGTTGATGAGGAAGAGCAAGATTTGACTAAAATAAACATTAGACCCGATATTTTTTCTGCAATTGCTACTGGATATTTACAAAAAATGGGAGAAATGCTTACTCAGGCAGAAAAAGAATTATTTGTTTACGCTGGTAAGTTTATGATTTACATGCAAGCTATTAGATTTTTGACTGATTTTTTAGCAAATGATCAATATTATGGGGAGAAATATTCCGGACAAAATTTGGCTAGAGCAAAAAACCAATTGACACTTTTAGAAAAGTATATTTCATCATCAAATTTATTTGAAGAAATAGTTGCAGATGAACTTGGAAAACTTGTTGCTGCACATTAAAAAAAAGCTTGGCAGTTAATCCAAGCTTTTTTTTCTAATGGGATGATTTTATTTAAGGGAGTTGATTAAAATCTATTATTGGAGTTTGATTTTTTGCTGGTCTTGTAAACAGCGTATTTAAAGTGGTGCTGTTGTTAAAAAATCCTCCATTTTGTAAAAAGAATTTGTTGTCTTTAACGCCACCAGAAAAATCATTCCTAAAATTAATTCGAGCAATGTTATCTCCAGTAAATTTTGCCACGGTTAATTCCTTCCAAACTCCATTTTCAGAACGGATCCAAGCATTATCGTAATTTGCTGTTCTAGTTAAATATCCTTTGGTATTGTTAAAATTTTCTAAAAATGAGTGCATTCTTTTTAAATAGGTTTGCGTTTTCGGACGTTTAAATGAAGCTATAATTTGCCATTTGTTTAATTCTAGGGCATAAAAATAAGCTGTATAAATTGTATAATTATCTGTCGTTGGTTTCCCTTGCAACAAAAACTTGTAGGTTGTTTCTGGTTTCCAATTGTAAACTAAATAACTTTGTCCACCAGAACCTTCATTACCAAATTCACCTGTTTTTACATCTGTTCCCTTTTTTAATAAAATGATTTTCTCGTCATCGGGTATAGCGTTAGGATTATCAGTTTGAAACGGGCTCCAAACAGAAAACAACACTCTCCTTTCTGAAGCAGAATTTACTTGAATTCCAAAATAACCTTCAGCAAATCCGTTTGCCATAAAGTACGATCCAATAACATCGCCACCCTTAGGAATACTTACTTCGTTATAAAACCATTCTGTATTAAAATCAGCAGGTTCTTGATAGGCTAAATGAACCGAAGGACCTCGTCTGCCCCAGTAATAATTGCTTGATGCATTGTCTTTAACATAAATTATGTTTGTTAGAACCTCACTACCTTGCAAAATTAGATCGCTAACATTACCAAAATTTGATCCCGATTTAGTAACACCTTGCAAATCGACTTTAACATAGCCTTTCTCTTTAATTTCAAATTCTCCGATACTCAGGGTATCAAAAACAGAATTTGTGAGCTTTTTTATTAAAGATTGTTCACCGATTGAAACCTTAATGCTGCTTGTAGATCCCTCATCTACTTTAGCTCTTAAATATAAATTTACCTTACCAATAGCTTGCACCTTAAAATAAACACTCACAACCGTATTTGTACTCGTCCAATTTGTTAACCCTGTTGTGCCTCTATCATCAATTTTTTCTGTAGATGAGTTATTGCTTTCGGTTATGTAAGCGTTGCCACCTAAAGGAATTGTTACTTTTGGTTTAGCATCTAACTGAGTAGTTTTTAAGGTTTCTTTTTTAGTACATGTTATAAACGCAATAATGGTAGCAATACAAAGCAGGTATTTGATCATAATCTTTAATTTTTTACAAAGTAGAGCAATATTTAAATTACACTGCTCATTTTGTTAGCACAAACGTTTGCACAATCTACTTTTAAATTATTGGGTTATTTTGTTCACAGTTAACTACCTACAGGAACGAAAACTTAGAAAAAAAACTCATGTTTAATTCTCATAAATTTTGATCCAAATCTTTTAAAGTATTCAATTATTAACTAAAAACCTTTATGCAAACGTTTGTTCGGTGTTCATCAAACTGCATAATTTTATGGCAGTAGCAAATACTTTACAAGGCTATCCAAACTTTTCATATCTAACTCTTATTTTTGTAGCACACAGAAACCTAAAAAATTAGATGATTTCAATCAAATCTGTTTCACATACCTATGGTACTACCCAACAAATCAGTTTTAAAGATTGGGAAATAAATAATGGCGAACAATGGTTGCTTTTAGGCCAATCTGGAAGTGGGAAAACAACCTTGCTACACATTTTAACAGGCATTTTAAAACCAACACAGGGCGAAGTAAATATTGATCAAACCTTAATTTATCAACTTTCATCAAAAGCATTAGATCAGTTTAGGGGACAAAAAATTGGCATCATCTTTCAAAAACCACACCTAATAAAAAGCTTAACCATCGCCGAAAATTTAACCTTGGCTCAAAGTTTTGCAAAATTACCAGAAGATTTAAGCAGAGTTGATGAAGTTTTAACCTCTTTAGGCATTGCCGATAAAAAATCTGCTTACCCAAATGAGTTAAGTCAGGGACAATTACAACGTGTTTCTATTGCTAGAGCGGTAATCAATAAACCAACTTTATTAATAGCTGACGAACCAACATCTAGTTTAGACGATAACAACGCCGCAGCAGTTTTAGAATTGCTCATGCAACAATCTGGCTTAAACCAAGCTACCTTAATTGTTGCTACCCATGATAAAAGAGTTAAAGATGCATTTACAAATACCTACAGTTTAACATGAGCCCATTAAAAATAAGTTGGAAAAGCATTTGGTCTAAACCACTATCGGCGGCATTAAATATCATGTTAATTGCATTTGGCACTGGTATTTTAACCATTTTGCTTTTGGCATCAACCCAAATAGAACAAAAATTAAACAACAACAGTAAGGATATTGATTTGGTAGTGGGCGCAAAAGGTAGTCCGCTGCAACTAATATTAAGCAGCATTTATTACATCGATTTCCCTACTGGCAATATTCCTTTAAACGAAGCCAACAAACTAGCTAAAAATCCATTCGTTAAAAGGGCAACTCCCCTAGCCTTGGGCGATAATTATGATGGCGTTAGAATTGTTGGCACAGATACGAATTTCATCAGCCTGTATGGCTTAAAAACACAAAGCGGAAAGTTTTGGAAAGCCGATTTAGAAGCTACAATTGGCGCTACAGTTGCCAAAGACAAGAATTTAAAAGTTGGCGATACCTTTTTTGGCGCACATGGCTTAACCGAAAACAAAGACCAACACAAAGATCATGAATATAAAGTTGTTGGCATTTTAACTCCGCAAGGTAATGTTACCGATAACTTAATTTTAACTAACATTGGCAGCGTTTGGAAAATGCATGAAGAGCATCAAGAACCTGATGAGCACGAAGAAGGCGAAGCGCATGACCATGAAAAAGAAGAGGCAGAAGCCATGGAAAGTAGAGAAATTACTTCCTTATTAATTCAATACCGTTCTTACATGGCAGTGGCTATTTTCCCTCAAATGGTAAATCAAACTACCAATATGCAAGCGGCTAGTCCGGCACAAGAAAGCACCAGACTTTTCTCTTTAATTGGCGTTGGCGTAGATACTTTGCAATGGTTTGCTGTGTTAATTATGCTAATTGCAGCCATAAGCGTGTTTGTAAACTTGTACAATTCGTTAAAAGAACGCAGTTATGATTTAGCCATAATGCGAACTTTAGGCGCTTCGCGTACCAAGTTATTTATAATTGTGATTTTAGAAGGACTATTGTTAACCATTGCTGGTACAATTATTGGCATAGCTTTAGGGCATTTAACATTAGAAATGATAGGTAGTTACCAAGACAGCACCCAAGCAAAGCTAACTGGTAGTATTTTTATTACAAGCGAGTTCTACTTATTGCTTACAGGCTTAGGTATTGGTATATTTGCAGCTGTAATCCCAGCATTGCAGGCATACAAATCAAATATTTCTAAAATATTGGCAAAAAATTAAAACACAAACACAAATGAAAAAAATTAGTTTAGTTATATTGTTATTAGCAGGTTTTGGTTTCGGTGCCAAAGCGCAGCATGATCCAAGCGATCAAATTTTATCAGAAAACTGGGATGTTATTGGTAGTGTTGACTTTAAAACGGTTAAAGACACAGAAATGTATGCCATTTTTGGTAACGAAATTAAAAAATATGCCAATAAACCTTTCGAATTAGAGGGTTACATTGTACCAATTAAAGATGGTATGAAGCAAACTAAATTTATGTTAAGCACTTTACCCATCAACCAGTGTTTTTATTGCGGTAAAAACGGAGTGCCTGTAATGGTGCAAGTAGAGCTTAAAGAGCCGGTAAAGTTTACATACCAAACTGTTAAAGTTAAAGGAATTTTAAAACTGAGTACTGCCAATGCCATGAATAGTTCGCCAATTAGTTTGGTAGAAGGCAAAGCGCTTTAATTTTTTATTTAGATAAGGGTTTGTAAACGAATGTAACTTTTCCATCGTTTCTGTGGCCCCGCTTTTCTTACAAGCCCGAACCGATGAAAAATCGATTCGGGCTTTTCATTCAATCAGGTTTATATAACAAGGATTGTGTAGGTAACTTCTGTTTACCTACCATAGCATTACGATTGCCAGTCGAGCTGGCAATGACGAAAAGGCCTGCAACCCCTGATAGTTAAACTATTCTATTCCGTGGTCTGTGGCACACAGCATACTACTAGATTATTTTCAGCAGTTGAGACACCAATAGTTCACCTATTGGTTTAGTATAAGCCGAAGCGCTTTAATTTTTTACTTAGATAAGGGTTTGTAAACGAATGTAACTTTTCCATCGTTTCTGTAGCCCTGCTTTTCTTACAAGCCCAAACCGATGAAAAATCGATTTGGGTTTTTCATTCAATCAGGTTTATATTACATAGCCTGTAGTTTTTGGGAAATTTGCAGCCCCTCATAGTAATAGAGGCTAACGTTAAATAAACCCGATAGCAGTGGATGCCGATT
>NZ_JBWKZK010000002.1:0-212567 GCF_059424425.1 Pedobacter sp. GW456-11-11-14-TSB4 | reverse complement strand
TAGTTTTTGGGAAATTTGCAGCCCCTCATAGTAATAGAGGCTAACGTTAAATAAACCCGATAGCAGTGGATGCCGATTTTTTTTCGGCAGAAACGAATAGCGGGGCTGAAATAACCTATAAAAAAGAGGTTTTGCTTTTCAAACCTTATCTATTTTGCTCAGAGAATATTATTGGACCAACCTAATATAATTCTAATCTTTTCATTCCGAATTTTGACAATCTGTGAGATTCTTCACTGCGTTCAGAATGACAAAGCATAAAAAAAGACGCTCTAAAAAGAACGTCTTTTAAAAATTATTTATTTATTCCGTGGTCTGTGGCACACAGCACACTACTAGATTATTTTCAGCAGTTGAGACACCAATAGTTCACCTATTGGTTTGGTATAAGCCGAAGCGCTTTAATTTTTTACTTAGATAAGGGTTTGTAAACGAATGTAACTTTTCCATCGTTTCTGTAGCCCTGCTTTTCTTACAAGCCCAAACCGATGAAAAATCGTTTGGGCTTTTCATTCAATCAGGTTTATATTACATAGCCTATAGTTTTTGGGAAATTTGCAGCCCCTCATAGTAATAGAGGCTAACGTTAAATAAACCCGATAGCAGTGGATGCCGATTTTTTTTCGGCAGAAACGAATAGCGGGGCTGAAATGACCTACAGAAAAGAGGTTTTGCTTTTCAAACCTTATCTATTTTGCTCAGAGAATATTATTGGACCAACCTAATATAATTCTAATCTTTTCATTCCGAATTTGGAAGCATCTCATAGTTGGAATATAATCTGTGAGATTCTTCACTGCGTTCAGAATGACAAAGCATAAAAAAAGACGCTCTAAAAAGAACGTCTCTTAAAAATTATTTATTTATTTCTTAGTGACCAGAATGTCCATCAGCACCGTGAGCGTGACCATGACTTAACTCATCAGCAGTTGCTTCACGTACAGTTAAAACTTTACCAGCAAAAATTAAATTTTTACCAGCCATTGGGTGATTTAAATCTACCGAGATATGCTCTTCGTGTACACCAGTTACACCAGCACGGAATTGATTTCCTTGGTTATCTTGTAAAGGAATAACATCGCCAACGTTTGGCAAATCTGGACCAGCCTCTGCAAACATGCTAATTGGCAAATCTACGTGAGCAGTAGCATCAATTTCGCCGTAACCATCTGCAGCAGAAAGTTCAAAACTATATTCGTCGCCAGCTTTCAAGCCAGCTAAATGCTCTTCAAATTTAGGCAACATCATGCCTACACCATATAAAAATACTAATGGTTGTTCTTCGTTTGCTTTTTCAACAAAAACTTGCTGACCTTCTGGAGTTGTAGTGTGTAGTTCATAAGTTATAGACACTACTGTGTTTGAATTGATATTCATCTATTTTATTTTAATTAATAAATTTTACTGCCTCGGCAACCGTACTTACAGGCAGTTGGCAAGTTTTATTTCGGCAAATATAAATTTTTGTTTGCTGGCTTTGCTTATCTTTTAACAAGGGAAGCTCACTTTTTGTTCCGCCTAATGTAATTTTATTAGGGATGTAGAAATTATTGAACTCCTTTTTTTCTGCTGAAACATCCTCACCAACTATGGCAATTTCATTAACGCCATACACTTCATTTAGCAATTGTATGCTCCAGTTAGCATAAGCAGAACCATAAGCTTTTATGCGTGGTAAAACCGATTTTAGCATAGCTGATGCCTGATTACGGTAATTTTCATCATCATAAAACAGTCCTAATTTTTGTAGATTTTGCGCCATTACCGAGTTTGATGCTGGTATAACGTTATCCATTACTTCATGCTTGCGTGCAATTAAAGCTTCGCCGTTGGCAGCAGTATAAAAGAACATATCGCTTTCATCATCTTTAAAGTTTTTAAGCACATAATTACTTAATGATTTAGCTTCGGCTAACCATTCTTCGTTAAAATCTGCTTCATAAAGTGCAATCAAAGCCTCTATCATAAAAGCATAATCATCTAAAAACCCGGTTATACTTGCCTTTCCATTTTTGTAGTTTCTAAATAAACCTCCATCTGGGGCTACCGAATTGTCTAAAATAAAATTGGCGGCAAGTTTAGCTCTTTCGTAATATTCTGGGTAAGCTAGCACTTGTGATGCATCGCACAATGCTTTAATCATCATGGCGTTCCAAGCGGTTAAACATTTATCATCTAAACCTGGCCTTATTCGTTTGCTACGCTCATCTAATAATTTCGCCTTTGCTAAGGCAACTTTTTCATAAAGAGTTTCGGCATCTAGCTTATATTTTTCTAAAATCTCTTCATCGGTTTTTGTTCTTCTTAAAATGTTAGTGTGCTCTTCTTCCCAATTACCCTCATCTGTAACATCAAAATATTCGGCCATTAGCGTAGCATCTTCACCAAGTATTTCATCAAATTTTATTTTATCCCAAACGTAAAATTTACCTTCAACCCCTTCGCTATCCGCATCTAGTGCAGAATAGAATAAGCCATTTTCTGCACTCATTTCTCTAAAAGTCCAATCAATGGTATCAATAATTACTTGCACAAAAGGCTTAAATTTTAGACATTGATAAGCTTCT
The DNA here is from genome assembly GCF_059424425.1 of Pedobacter sp. GW456-11-11-14-TSB4. Lineage (NCBI taxonomy): Bacteria > Pseudomonadati > Bacteroidota > Sphingobacteriia > Sphingobacteriales > Sphingobacteriaceae > Pedobacter > Pedobacter sp. GW456-11-11-14-TSB4. The sequence goes on along the minus strand of NZ_JBWKZK010000002.1, from coordinate 210,000 downwards.
GCGTATAAACTAATGAGTTGAGCATTATCATACAACATTTTCTCAAAGTGAGGCACATGCCATCTATCATCAACCGAGTACCTGGCAAAGCCGCCACCAATTTGATCGTAAATACCACCCATGCTCATTTTTTCTAAGGTAGTGCAAGTGGCCATAAAAGTTGCTTCTTCGGCAGCTAAAAAGCTATATCGCAATAAAAAGCTCCAATTGTTTGGTAATGGAAATTTTGGTGATCGGTTGTAACCGCCTAAATTGATGTCAAAGTGACGTTTCCAAGGTTCAATAATTTCTTCTAACTGTGTTAACTCAAACTCGATTTCATTTATAGTCGGAATTATCTTTTCGGCCTGATGAATGCCATCTGTTAATCGCTCTGCATAATTTTGTGCTTTATCTGGTTCGTTTTTCCATAAATCGGCCACATTTTCTAAAATGTTTATCCAATCGTTTTTGCGAAAATAAGTACCACCGTAAATTGGTCGCTGATCTGGCAAACAAATTGCGTTTAATGGCCAACCGCCGTTTCCATTCATCAATTGTACAGCCAACATATAAATCTGATCAATATCTGGTCTTTCTTCTCGATCTACTTTAATGCAAACGAAATGTTTGTTCATTACCTCGGCAACTTCAAAACTCTCAAAACTTTCATGCTCCATCACGTGGCACCAATGGCAGGCCGAATAGCCGATACTTACTAAAATCAATTTATTTTCCTTTTTCGCTTTTTCAAGTGCTTCGGCATTCCACTCGTGCCACTCTACCGGATTATAAGCGTGTTGTAATAAGTATGGTGATGATGCGTGAATAAGGTTGTTTGGTTCTTGCATTTTAGAGGTGAGATTTGAGATGTGAGATTTGAGACATGTCGCTGAAACCTCGTAAAAATATAAATTATCTATTTAACCCTTTTCATTTAGTTTTGTTTTTTACTTTAGCGTTCTTAATCCGATAGCTTTCGGATCTCACATCTCATATCTATTGTCTCATATCTCAAAAAAGAAAATGAAAATTACCCATACCGAAATATATCGCTTTAGCATACCAATGGAGCCTTTTGTAATTGCTACTGGTACGATGCACTTTGCGCAAAATGTTTTAATCAGGATTTATACCGACGGAGGAATACATGGTGTGGGCGAATGCTCGGCTTTTCCGATGATTGTAGGCGAAACTCAAGAAACTTGTTTGGCGATGGCTAAAGATTTTGCTCAGATTTTGAAAGGCAAAAATCCGCTAGAGATACCTGAGCGAATGCAAGATTTATTGGCTTACGCAGATCACAATTCGACCATCAAGAGTGCTTTTGATATGGCTTTATTTGATATTGCCGCAAAAAATGCAAAATTGCCTTTGTATCAATTTTTAGGTGGACAAAAAAAGACGATTGAAACCGACATGACGATTGGTATTGATACGCCTGATGGTATGGCGCAAACTGCATTGAAATACCAGCAAAATGGTTGCAGAATTATCAAAATTAAATTGGGCAAAAAAGTAAATGATGATATTGAACGTGTAAAACAAATTAGAGCTGCCGTGGGCGATGAAATGATTTTACGTTTGGATGCCAACCAAGGCTGGAGTTTTGATGATGCTTTATTTGCGCTGGGCGAACTGGCTGACCAAAATATTGAATTTTGTGAACAACCCATGCGTACTTGGTACGATGACAAATTGCCAGAATTGAACATAAACTCGCCTATTAAATTAATGGCTGATGAAAGTTGTTACAACCATCACGATGCTAGAAAGCTGATTAATAGTCAGGCTTGCGAATACATTAACATCAAATTTTCTAAATCTGGTGGTATTTTAGAAGCGCAAAAAATACACGAGGAAGCTTTAAAACATGGCGTAAAATGCATGATTGGTAGCATGCTAGAAAGTAGAATTGCTTTAACAGCTAATTTACATTTTGCATTAGCAAGCCCGAATGTGGTGTTTTTTGATTTAGACACCTGTTTACTTGGTCATTTGGTTGATCCTGTTATCGGTGGTTTAACTTACGATGGTTACTTTTTAGATGTACCCGAAACCATTGGTATTGGAGCAGATGCTGATGAAGAGTTTTTGAAAACATGTGAGCGTTGGACAATCTAATCCGTCATTTCGAACGAGGAACGAGGAGAAATCTGTAAGTTCTTTACCATAGAGAAAAGTTTATTCAACTCTGTTTTAATTCTTTGGTAACAGATATCTCCTCGCTGCGCTGCGTTCGATATGACGAATAAAAAATTTCGTCTAAATTAAATCCCTGTTCGTCGATGATTACGAAGTTTTCGTATAATAAGCTGTTTTTGCTTGCAACGTTTTTTGATTGTGTGCGTCTTATAATCAAATCACAAACAAAACTTAGCAATCATGAAAACTTCAATCAAAACCTTAATCGCAACAAGCTTAATCGCTTTAACATTCTCAACATCAAATATTTATGCTAATTCAGCATTAAAACCAACTTCTGTATCTGCAAGTGCTATAGATATATCATCTGTAAAAAAAATAAAAATTAGTGGCAATGCAGAAGTAACTGTTGTACAAAATTCAAAATCAAGAGTTCTGTATACCAATGAAGGAACTGAAAGAGTTTCGGTTAAAAAAATTGGAGATGCCGTTTACGTTACTTCGAAACACAATGGAAAAATTACTATTTATGTTGATGATATTTATAGAATTGAAGCTGATGAAAATGCTGTAGTAACAACAGAAAATCCGCTGACTTTAAAATATCTTCAAGTATTTACAAAAGATAATGCATTTGTAAATATCAATGCAAAAACAGAAAGTTTATATACTAGCATTAAAGATGCATCAATTATAAGCCTAAACGGTGAGACAGATTTGTACAGCATTAATATGGATAAAACATCGAGAATTACCTTGCAGGGTTTCAAATCTAAAAAAACAGATATGTCTGCTTCTGATGTTTATGTAGCTTCAAGAAGATAATAGATAAACCAAACAAACTATTTTCAAAAAAGTCTTCCTCTAAACGGTAGACTTTTTTTTATAAGTTTTTTTTTGAAAATGAAGGCTTTATTTTCATCGCTTCTGTAGTCCTGCTATTGCCTATAGCCTCATTTCTCCGCCGCGGCGGATCCATTTCGGGCTATTCGGCGCTATCAGGTTTATATAACAGGGGTTCTGCTACAAAAAAGCAAATCGCCAAAAAGCAAATTATTTAATCAGCATTTGCTGAAGTTTCAAACTATCGCCATTAAAGGCATTAAAATCTACCACATGATTGATCCCATTGATGCGGGCTTTATCGGAGTGTTGCCAAAAATCCCAGCTATCTTCTGCTAGTTTTAGCTTAGGCTGATGGTAATGAGCCACCCAAAGTGGATAATCGTTATAAAACCCTTTTAGGTTGTCTTTGTAAAACTTTAAACCAGAATAAATAATGGGTTTAACTTTGGTTTTTTCTTCTACCTGGATAACAAAAGCATTTAACTCTTTGCGCATTTTTTCTGGCGAAACACCATCTAAACTTTCGATATCAACAACTGGTGGTAGATCTCCTTTTTCGAAACTAGCGGTTTGCAAAAAGAAGTTGGCTTGCCATAAACCCGATTTTTTCGGTCTGAAAAAATGATAAGCACCCACTTTTAAACCTGCTTTGGGTGCTTCACGCCAATTGCGTTGAAAATACGGGTCGACTAATAAAATGCCTTCGGTTGCTTTAATAAATGCGAAGCTAACTTTAACACCATCTTCTTCCATTGCTTTTACCTTATGCCAATCTATTTTTCCTTGGTAGTAAGAAACATCTATGCCGTGTATTTGATGTTTTTTAGGAATTTTGATCGCAAAACTTTCATAAGTTCTATAGTTCACATCATCAGTTGGGTGGCGCAACCAAAACCAAGTTGTCGAAGCGAATTTTAACACATAACCATAATAAAATGGAGAAAGCAAAATTAACAGCAAACCCGCCAAAGCAACTTTCCATTTGGTAGCAAATGGTTTGCTTGGCTTTTTACGTGTAATGGGTTTTCTTGCTACAGGCTTTCTTTTTATTGGAGGCATGTTACAAAGTTGATAAAAATTTAGGTGTTTATCTGTGGTAAATAACATTTCTATTCGACGAAAATTTGCGGCGAATAGAAATGTATCACAAAGCTAAAAATTTATGGTTTGGCAGTATTTGAATATTGAATTATAAATGGATTACGGGAAACCGTAAAGAATTGGTTATAGTAATTTGTAGCTTGCGGTTGGTTAATTTTTGATGTGGAAAAATTACTTTAATGAATGACTATTAAAGGTTTATATTCGTGTTTATCAGAGTATACTCAGATTATTAGCAAATGGAACAAGTGGCGGTATGGCGAGAAGACCACAACTACGACAATGAGACAGACAATAACATACATATTATTACTGACAACTTTTTTTTGCTTTGGAACAACAACCAAAGTGACGAGAGTAATTGACGGTGACACTTTTGAAACAGAGACGGGCGAAAAAGTTAGACTTATCGGAATAAATGCTCCTGAGACTTCAGACATATTTGGAAAAGAAGCAAAGCAATATCTATCAGACCTAATCGTAAACAAAATCGTTGACCTGCAAACCGACAACATTTCCAATGACCGAGACCGTTATCAACGACTTTTAAGGTATGTAATTCTTGACGGTGTTGACATCAATAAAAAAATGGTTTCAGACGGCTTTGCTTTCGCTTATCTTAAATACAATTTCAGCAAATCAAACGATTATGAGCAAGCTCAACTACAAGCAAGAGAAACAAACAAAGGAATTTGGGAAGACAGCAAGAAAAAAACAATCATTAAAGAGCAAGAAAAAAAGGAAACATTTTGGCAAGACCTTTCACTAAAAACATACTTCGTTGGCTCTTTGGTTTTGATACTATTATTTGTTGGACTTTATACCTATTTCAAAAGATGAGTTGGGGATATAGGACATATCAATCTAAATTCTATTTCTCTGAAAAGGAAATTGATTTTACAACGGAATACCTTGACTACGCACAATTTCTGCTTCAAGAGTTTTTTACAGCAGATTTAGAAACGAGAAGAAATTTATCAAACTACTATTATGATGTTTACGGTTCGCGTTCATTTGCATATCTGAAAAAAAAATACTCCGAATGGGCAAATGGAGATTATCATTTGACTGACTTAATGAAAGAAAGGATTTTATCCTTAATGCCTAAATTTCTCGATGACAGCGCCAAGCATAAATTAGGCATACACGAATTTATGGCCTCCATAAGAAATTCGGTTAAGTCATATCAGTCAAGTCAAAAGACAACTTTTAGGCAGACAACAAAGTTAAAACGACCACAAGAAGTTGTTTCAATCTTTGAAAAAGAATATGAAAAGATACAATCTCTGACAATCCGAAATTTCAGGTTTAATATCTTGACTGAAGATGAAAAGAATGAAGCACTTGAAATAAGTAAGTACATTCTTGAAATAAAACTACAAAAGGCATTTGACCAAATCGAGAGAGACTTCAATATATTCCTTCCTTATATGTTCAAATTTAAGCGTGGAATTTTTTCTGCTAATTATTCAATCACATTATTCAATTCAAAAGTTGATATAACAAATACAAGCGTTGAAGATGTAGAGATTCCAAAATTTAAGATTAAAGAAATTGAAACTAATAGCCGGTTTAAAGAATATTCGGACAAATACCTCGCATATGAACTCGTATCAATTCATAAAGAAGGTAACAAAGCAATTTGTAATTCATTCTTAAATGCAAACGACATATCATTGTTTTTTGCACATTACGAAGAACTTTCATATGGAGAAAGTGAAGTAAGTATGAATTCAAATTTTCAAGGCGAAGGCGGTATCTTATCTCTGAAATCACAAATGAAGCCCTTCAAATTATTAAAGACCTCAATTATTATCTCTTCAATAAAGCTTGCTATTTACATCATTGTAATAATCACTTTGGTTTCTTTGGCAATAAATCATAAACTTTTTACTTTGCTTATATTTGGTGGTTTCTTTGTGGGTATTTTTGTATTGAATCTTATAAGCGAAGAGATTAAACAACTTAAAACATTAACAAAAGAATTCAAAACATATGGACAATAACAATCAACTTGCAAGACTTGATAATACAAAAATCATTGATATCATAACCAAAATCCCTACTCTGACAGACGATGACAGACACGAACTTACATTGCGTGTAGCATCAGACGATGTTGAAATAAGAAAAGGTGCTTTGGAAAAAATTACTCAAAGCCAAATTGCTCAAAATGACCTTATGGCGATTATGGGTGAATTGACAGCATTGAATAAACAAGGAATGTATGTCAAATCAAAGCAGACAATCAAGACAGGTTCAGGGACATTTGAAATTGAAATGAAAGGTGGCGACACTAAATTAATCATTCCAGTTTTGGTAATTCTAGGAGTTGTAATCATTGCAGCATTAGTAATTGTATTTTGGAAATAAACAAGCTGACTCAAATCCATAGACCGCTAACAGCGATTTTGCAAAACAGCTGGTTCAGAGGTTAATTGAACATTCCACCTAGCATTAACTTTTGTGGTGTGTTTCCAGTTTAGAGCTCCAAAATCCGCTTCTTCGTAAAGCCGCACACCATTAACCTTACCCCTATAAAACCCAACCCTTTGTTTTATAAACCCGACAGCGCCAAATAGCCCGAAGTGTAGCGCAGCGAAACGAGGACTATAGGCAATGGCGGGACTGCAGCAGCGATGTAAAACTGCCATTCGTTTTCAAAAAAAATCCCTGCTTAATTGAATAAACAGGGAATTCTTTATTCAGTTTAACTGAGTAATCGTTTAAATTTCTAAATAATGTCAGTCTGAGCGTAGTCGAAGACCTACTAGAGCGCTTCGACTACCAGCCACGGCGGGCAAGCGCTCAGCGTGACAATCTTACTTACTCAATTCTGCAAAATATTTATGGAACAATGGCAAAGTTTCGATGCCTTTGTAATAGTTATAAATATCGTATTTTTCGTTTGGCGAGTGTAAAGCATCGCTATCTAAACCGAAACCAAAAAGTACAGATTTGATACCCAAAACATCTTCGAACAATGCCACAATAGGAATACTACCACCGCCACGAGTTGGAATTGGCTTTTTACCAAAACTATCTTCAATGGCTTTTTCGGCAGCTTTGTAGGCCACGCTATCTGTTGGCGTAACCACAGGCTCGCCACCGTGGTGTGGGGTAACTTTAACCTTCACTCCTTTTGGCGCAATGCTTTCGAAATGTTTGGCAAAAATCTCAGAAATCTCTTCAGAACTTTGGTTTGGCACTAAACGCATCGAAATTTTAGCGTTGGCTTTACTTGGCAATACTGTTTTTGCACCTTCGCCAATGTAACCGCTCCAAATACCGTTAACCTCTAAAGTTGGTCGGGTACCGGTACGCTCTAAAGTAGAATAACCTTTTTCGCCCCAAATTTCGTCAATGGCTAAATCTTGTTTGTATTCTTCGTCATCATGCGGAGCAGAATTTAAAGCTTTTTTCTCTTCATCGCTCAGCTCGATTACTTTATCGTAAAAAGCAGGAATGGTAATGTGGTTGTTTTCATCATGTAAAGAAGCAATCATTTTACACAAAATTGTAGCCGGGTTTGCCACTGCGCCACCATACACACCAGAGTGTAAATCGCGGTTCGGACCAACAACTTCTACTTCCATATAAGCTAAACCACGCAAACCAGTTTCAATAGAAGGGTTTTCCATGCTAATCATCGAAGTATCGGAAATTAAAACTACATCTGCCTTTAAACGCTCGGTGTTGGCTTTAACAAAAATACCCAAGTTTGCAGAACCAACTTCTTCCTCACCTTCAATCATGAACTTAACGTTACAGGCTAAAGTGTTGGTTTTCATCATCAATTCGAATGCTTTTACGTGCATGTAAAACTGACCTTTATCATCGCAAGCACCACGAGCGTAAATTTTGCCATCGCGAACGGTTGGTTCAAAAGGAGGTGTATGCCATAATTCTAAGGGATCTGCTGGTTGCACATCGTAATGACCGTAAATTAATACGGTTGGTAAACTGGCATCAATAATTTTTTCGCCATAAACTATCGGATAACCTGCTGTTTCGCAAATTTCAACTTGATCTGCTCCGGCATCCTTTAATTTTTGCGCAACAAAATCAGCCGTTTTTAACACATCACCTTTATATTTAGGATCGGCACTAACCGATGGAAAACGTAACAACTCAAACAACTCGTCTAAAAAACGTTGCTTGTTATCTTCTACATATTTCTTGATTTCTTGCATAACATTTATATTTTAAACAAATATAGGAAACTGTTTAAATTTGGAACCACATACACACATCCGATTTGGTGATTATTGGATAAAAAGAAATAAAATCTAATTCTTATCACACCAAAAACTTTGATTTGTATATTTAGGCAGAAATCAGAACTATGCAAGAATTTACAAACGAACCTATCGATTTAGATAAGCTACCCCAATATCAAGATATTGAATTAAGCCCTCCTAACCCAAAATATTGGAATGTAATTGTGATCAACCTGAGCATTGTGCTTCTACTTATAGGTGCCTGTTTAGGTTTATTTTTTTTCTTAATTGATGAGAAAAGGCCAAATCTGCTGTATCCTATTGTTGGTTATTTAATATTTGCTGCCTTGTTATTTTTTATTTACAGGCTAAGTTTTAAAAAAAGAGGTTTTGCATTGCGAGAGAAAGATATTATTTATAAACATGGTGTGATTGCCGAAACAACAACGATTATCCCTATTAACAGAATACAGCATGTAGCTTTAGATGAAGGCATTATTTCTAGAAGTTACAAATTGGCCACTTTACAGATTTTTACGGCTGGTGGCGCAACCGGGCATGTTCATATTGCTGGTATTGAAGTTGAAAAAGCCAGAATTATAAAAGAGGTTTTGGTTAAAAGATTGGATTTAATTGTTGATGCAGCCGCAGAATAAGATGGAAAACGATTTTAGTAAACCGCAAAGGCAATCTGCTGCTGGTATTGTAATTATGGCCGGTTATGCTGCTCAAAAAGTTATCAGAGCACTATTTTTTCCATTTATTATTTTTCTTTTAAAATCTGAAAAAAGCAACTTGATTTACTTTTTTGTGGGAGCAGCGATTATTTTATTGGTAACCATTCTGTTTTCGTACCTAAATTATTTAAAGTTCACCTTCTTTTTAGATAATGAAAAGCAAGAATTTGTAATTAACAAAGGTATTTTTAACAAAACCTTATTGACTATTCCGCTAGAGAAGATACAGCAGGTAAATATTAATCAATCTTTTTTACAAAAAATGGTTGGCGTTTTTAGTTTAGAAATTGATACTGCAGGTGGTGCCGACAAAGAAGTGAGCATAAAAGCCATTGATGAAGCTTCGGCTTATAGATTAAAAGAACATTTGTTGAACGGCAATAAAGTAGCTGATGATACAGTAATTGATGATAATGACCAAAAATTAGAGACTGAAAAGCCGTTTATCAAACTTAGTTTATCGACTTTATTGAAGGTGGGTTTAACCTCTAACTATGGTAGCAGTTTGGCGTTGTTAATTGGTTTTGCCTATGCAGTTTTTCATAATGCCAAAGAGCTTTTGAGAGCTTTTGATACAGATAATGGACAGGTTGAAGCTGCCATTGAAAGAGGAATTAATGTAGCATCAATCGGGATTTTAGTTGCAGCATTAATTATTTCATTGCTGGTGATTAATATCATCAGAACTGTAGTTAAGTTTTATGATTTTAAAATTAGCAAACACAAACACTCTTTGTTAATTTCTGCTGGTTTGTTAACTAAGAAAAATACTTTGCTAAACCCAAACAAGGTGCAGATTACGAGCTACAGTCAGAATTATTTTCAGAGAAAACTAAATATTTTAAACCTAAACTTAAAACAAGCAACATCTGGCACGCCTACTGATGCAAAGGATTTAGAAAAATCTAATTTGAGCTTGCCAGGTTGCAGCTCTGCAGAAAAAGATGAGATATTAAAAATCATTTTGGGCCAATTGCCAGATGCAACCAAAACTTACCTACCTAATTTTAGGTTTTTAAACCTACCCATTTTGTTTAATGCGGTTTTGCCGGTCGGAATTTTTTTGATTGTAGCTTTAAACATACCAGAGGTGATGGTTTTTTATCCTTTGGCTATTGTCTATTTCATTCTGGTTTTAGTGATGATTTATTTTAGCTACCGCAGACATCGTTTAATGGTTAATCAGGAATTTATCATCAAAAAATCTGGCATTTGGGATGTATCATACGATCATATTTTTCCGCATAAAATACAAGCGATAAGCACTTTTCAATATCCTTGGCATAAAAGTGTTGATGTTGGGCATGTAGATTTACATACCGCTGCTGGTATAATTCATTATAAGTTTGGCAATTATACAGAGATTAAAAAATTGGTTAACTATTGGTTGTATCAGGTAGAGAGCGGTGATAAGGATTGGATGTGAGGCGAGTTTAGGTTTAAAATTAGAATAAACCTACAATAACTCACTACATTTACTTTTATAAATCTTATATGATTACATCAGCATTAAAGCATCATAATTCCTTTAATGACACCAACTTTTTTATAAATGGCAATAACCTCATCAGCATTCTGCATTTCTTTTTTTACGGTTATAGAAATATATTTATCCGTTTTAGATGGCTTTTCTATAAACTCATCGTCGAGTAAAACTTCTCGTAATTTTTCTATTTTATCCATGCCACCAGTTATAATAAATTTAAAATTATAAATACTTGGGAAATGCTCAACTGTTTCTAATCTCTCTTTTAAACTAGCAAAAGCGTCATCACTCCCGCCCTCAGGAATATCTCTAAACTCTATATTTTTATCTGTCATAACAACAATATATCAAAATCCGTTCCCAAAATCGTTCTCGGTTGTAAAGAGGATGTTTGAGCTAAGCGATTGTATCGCCAAATCCGTGGTTCGTGTTTCCGTGAACCAAAACTTTTACCGCACCAACCATTTACACCCTGCAACCTTTGTTTATTGCATAAGCCTAACGGCAATAAACCTTGGCGAAGCGGTTATGACGCCGATTTTTCTTCGGCGGAATTTGAGCGGAGCAAAGGACTAACATTGCTATAAAACACAGGACATACTTTACCCCAAAATCCCTTCGATATTAAATCGGAGCAGGCTCTAAAGGGGACTTTGCTAAGCCCTCCCTACTGGGGAGGGTTGGGTGGGGCTTTTATTTTTACCAACACTTTTTAATACCACCGCATAATTTGTTATTTTTGAACCTCAAAAAGATAGAAGCGGATTTGGATTATTTAGCAGGATTAAACCCACAACAAAGAGCAGCAGTAGAAAACACCGACGGACCAGTAATGATTGTTGCTGGTGCGGGATCGGGCAAAACAAGGGTTATTACTTACCGTGTGGCGCATTTGATAGAGAAAGGTGTTGATGCTTTTAATATTTTAGTGTTGACTTTTACCAATAAAGCCAGTAAAGATATGCGTGAGCGTATTGCCAAAGTGGTTGGTAATGAAGCTAAAAACATTTGGATGGGTACGTTTCACTCTGTTTTTGCCAAAATTTTACGTGTTGAAGCTGAGAAAATTGGTTATCCGAGCAACTTTACCATTTACGATACGGATGATAGCAAAAGTTTAATTCGTACCATTTTAAGAGAAATGCAGCTTGATGATAAATTATATGCTGCAAACGTAGTTTATAACCGAATTTCGGCTGCAAAAAACAACTTAATTTCTGCTAGCGAATATTTAGAAAACGACCAAATACAGGCGGAAGATGCAGGGAATAAACGTCCGCTGTTGGGTTTAATTTACGATACTTATGCCAAACGTTGCTACAAGGCTGGGGCAATGGATTTTGATGATTTGTTGTTTAAAACCAACGTTTTATTGAAAAATCATCCTGATGTATTAAATAAATACCAGCATAAGTTTAAGTATTTAATGGTTGATGAGTACCAGGATACCAACTTTTCGCAATATACGATTGTGAAAAAACTAACGGCAGCAAGCGAAAATATCTGTGTAGTTGGTGATGATGCTCAAAGTATTTATGCTTTCCGTGGGGCAAACATCCAAAACATTTTAAATTTTGAGCGTGATTACCCTGATTTGAAGGTTTATAAATTGGAACAGAACTACCGCTCGACCCAAAACATTGTTGAGGTTGCCAATAGTATTATTGCCAATAATAAAAATCAGTTAGAGAAAAATGTTTTCTCTGCCAATGAAAAAGGTGATAGAATTAAGGTTTCAAGAGCGTTTTCTGATAACGAAGAAGGTAAATTAGTTGCCGAAGCGATTGTACAAGACAGATTGAACGCGGGAATTACTTACAAAGATTTTGCGATTTTATACCGTACCAATGCGCAAAGTAGAGCAATGGAGGAGGCTTTGCGCAAACTAAATGTGCCTTATAAAATTTATGGTGGTTTATCTTTTTATCAACGTAAGGAGATTAAAGATTTAATCGCCTATTTCCGTTTAACTTTTAATCCGGCAGATGAGGAGGCAATTAAACGAGTTATTAATTACCCACGAAGAGGTTTGGGCGATACTACGTTAGAAAAAATATCTGTTGCTGCCGATAAAAACGACATTACGATGTGGCAGGTGATTTGCAATGCGCATCAATATGTGGATGGCCGTATTCCTAATCAGCTTAATGATTTTGCGGTAATGATACAAAGTTTTGCGGCAGAATCTAAGAAATTGGATGCTTATGAAACTGCGCTTTACATTGCACAACACTCTGGTATTTTAAAGGAGTTGCATACAGATGATAGCGTTGAAGGCCGATCTCGTTACGAAAACATACAAGAATTGTTGAACGGTATTAAAGAATTTGCCGAGCGTGAAGATATTGAAGACCGAAGTTTGGCAATTTTTATGCAAGATATTGCATTGCTAACCAATGACGATAAAGATAAAGACAAGGATGCTGATACGGTTTCGTTAATGACGGTGCACTCTGCCAAAGGTTTAGAGTTTAAAAACGTTTTTATTGTAGGGTTGGAAGAAAACCTCTTCCCTAGTCAAATGTCGTTAACTTCTCGTGTTGATTTGGAAGAAGAGCGCCGTTTATTTTATGTGGCTATAACTCGTGCAGAAAAGAAATTAACCATTACCTACGCTACTTCTCGCTACCGCTGGGGCACTTTAACTTCTTGTGAACCAAGTCGTTTTATCAATGAAATTAATCCTTCTTATTTAGAATTGGAAGTGGTTAAACCGGCTAAAAGTAGCTTTGGCGATAATAGTTTTGACAGCGAGCGTAAAACTTGGAGCCAACAACGTGAGTTTACGCCAAAGCCAACTACAAGTACAGCTACCATAAGACCAAAAACAACTTCTATTTTACCAAAAGCTCACGTACCTACTCCAGGTTTTGCACCTAATGCGGCTAATGAGTTTCAAAACGGTATGGATGTAGAACATGAAAAATTTGGTTTCGGGAAGATTGTAAACCTAGAGGGAAATTTACCTGATGTGAAAGCAACAGTGTTTTTTCAGGGATTGGGGAATAAGCAGTTGTTGTTAAAATTTGCGAAATTGAGAATAGTGAAATAGGTCTTTAACCGCAAAGAAATTAAGAACACAGAGGTTAAAGAGTCGTCATGCTAAATTTATTTCAGCATCTTTTATAGCTTTTGATAATTAAGCCTTGAGGCTGTATCAGAATTGATTTTAAAGATTGATTTGGCAGAATAATATTGTGAGCTCGTCATTCCCGTGAAAACGGGAATCATAATGCTATAAAAGGTTAATAATTATCGTCCATAAAACGCATTACGATGCCCAGTCAAGCTGAGCATGACGAAAACACCAATTTAATTCTTTTTAAATTTTTAATTCTGATAAAGCCTCAAAGAAATAGGAAGAATTTCAGTTTTACTTATTATTTACTTACCTTAGCAACACTAAAGGCTTCAGCATTTCGGTGAATTCTTAACCAAAATTTCTCATTTAAATAACCACTTGTTTCTCAAGTATTTATTTTTTGTTTTGGTTATTTCATAATGTGCCTAACAATACCTAATTTTCAATAATTATTTTTTTTAAATGAATTTCGATTATAATACCACTCGTAGCGACTTAATTTTAGCTGAGTATGGTCGTAATGTACAAAATATGGTAAAGTACATTATCGATTTGCCTACTAAAGAAGAACGCAATAAATATGCTCAGGCAGTAATAGACTTAATGGGTTTTTTGAATCCGCATTTGCGTGATGTTGCCGATTTTAAACACAAACTGTGGGATCATTTACACATCATTTCTGATTACAAGATTGATGTTGATAGCCCTTATCCTAAACCAACACCAGAAGCGGCAATGGTTAAGCCAGCGCATATTGGTTATCCGCAGCAAAAAATCAGGTATAAACACTACGGCAAAACTGTAGAAAAACTGATTGAAAAAACGATAGAGGAGGAAAATCCAGAACGTAAAGCAGCCATGGTACAAGGCGTTGCCAACTTTATGAAAATGGCTTACGTACAATGGAACAAAGATAATGTTGCTGATGAAGTGATCTTAAAAAACTTAAGAGAACTTTCTGAAGGTAAACTAGAAATTGAAGAAAATGTTAACTTGCAAAAAGTAGAGTTTAGGCCGCAAGTTAATCGCCAAAACAACAACAACCGCGGCAAAAATAACAACAATAAAGGTCGTCAGAATAATAACAATAACGGTGGCAGACACCAAAAGAATAACAACCCGAAACAAAGATATTAATCCATAAGCGCTTTATTCGTGTTTATCAATTCTCCTAAATTAAGGAGATTGCATGCCAACAATAGGCAGGCTTTGTAAACTCGCAATAACGTATTATTTATAAATTATGAATGCATTTGAAATTATTGGTGGTAAAAAATTAAAGGGAGAAATTACTCCGCAAGGTGCAAAAAATGAAGCACTGCAAATTTTATCAGCCGTATTACTTACAGAAGAAAAAATTACCATCAGCAATATTCCTGACATCAAGGATGTAAATAAACTGATTGAATTATTAGGTGACTTAGGCGTTATTGTAGAACGAATTAACAAAGACACTTATACTTTTGAAGCAAAAAATATCAATTTAGACTTCTTTTCATCTGATGTTTTTAAGGCTAAAGGTGGCGGATTACGTGGTTCTATCATGATTGTTGGCCCATTATTGGCTCGTTTTGGTAAAGCGGCAATCCCTAAACCAGGTGGAGATAAAATTGGCCGCCGCCGTTTAGATACTCACTTTTTAGGTTTCGAGAAATTAGGCGCAAAGTTTATCTACGATAGTAAAAAAGCATTTTTTAACGTTGATGCGACTAATTTAACAGGAGCTTATATACTTTTAGATGAAGCATCAGTAACCGGAACAGCAAACATTGTTATGGCTGCTGTTTTAGCAAAAGGAACAACTACTATTTACAATGCAGCCTGTGAGCCTTATTTACAGCAATTGTGCAAAATGCTTAACCGCATGGGTGCAAAAATATCAGGCATTGGCTCTAATTTATTAACTATCGAAGGTGTTAAAAAATTAGGTGGTACCGAACACAGAATGTTGCCAGATATGATCGAAATTGGATCTTTCATCGGCCTTGCCGCAATGACAGAATCTGAAATTACCATTAAAAATGTTTGTTACGATGAGTTAGGTGTTATACCTGAAGTATTTAAAAAACTTGGGATTAAATTAGAACGCAGGGGCGATGACATTTACATTCCATCTCAAAAACATTACGAGATTGATACTTTTATTGATGGTTCTATTTTAACCATTGCCGATTCACCTTGGCCTGGCTTTACACCAGATTTGTTAAGCATTGTTTTAGTAGTTGCCACTCAAGCAAAAGGAAATGTTTTGATACACCAAAAAATGTTCGAAAGCAGGTTATTTTTTGTGGATAAATTGATTGATATGGGTGCGCAAATTATTTTATGTGATCCACATCGTGCAACCGTTAATGGTATTGATAAAAAATATCAACTTCGCGGTATTAGCATGACTTCTCCAGATATTAGAGCTGGCGTTTCGTTGTTAATTGCAGCCTTATCTGCCGAAGGAACATCAACCATTTACAATATTGAACAAATAGAACGTGGTTATCAAGATATCGATATCCGTTTAAGAGCCCTTGGCGCACAAATTAAACGTGTAGAAGGCTCTGGACCAAGTCATTGATAATGCTATAAATGAACATAACACCTGATCGATTAGTATCAAATAGAATAGCCATTACGCTATTCTGTTTGGTACTTTTTTGTTTATTTTATGGGTGTAATTCAAAAAAAATAGATAAAAATAATAGAATTATCGATTCTATTTTATTATTTGATGACACTAAACCACTTAGCCCACAACTCAATAAATCTCTAGATTCGATCCGCAATCTAATTGATGAAGATGATATACCCAGGTTATCACTTTATTACAGGGCTAAATTTTATGGATATAACGCTAACCATGAGCCTAATAACATTTATGTTGATAGTAGTTTTGCTTTATTTAACTCAGAGAAAAATATCAAAAAATACAAATCTGAGTATTTTAAAGCTCTATTGCTTAAGGCTGACGGTCTTTATTTGACTAAAAAATATAATCTAGCGGTTATTAAATACTTAGAAGCCAAAGCATTTAGAGAAAAAAATCTTGATATTTGTGCTTATAGAGAACTTGCCAGCAGCATTGGTAATGTTTACTACAGGCAAGACAAATTCTTAAAAGCCGCCAGCTATTATAAAGAAAGTTACGATCTAGAAATTAAATGCAATACTTCTAAAATCCCTTTTAACCATTTCTTTTTATTGCAAGGATTACTCAATAACATTGGCTATTGTTATGAAAAGGCAAATTTATTAGATAGCGCTAAACTTTATTATCAAAAAAATCTAAACTATATTGAGCAACTCCAAAAAGATAAATCAATTTCTACCTATGCGTTAGATGATACTAAAGCTGTTGCTTATGATAATTTGGGTAGTGTATATTTAAAAGAAGGAAATCTTAAGGAAGCTGAAAGTTATTTGTTAAAATGCTTGAGCATAAAATATTCTGGAGATAAGGGAGTGTATATACCTCCAATGATAAAATTAGCTACGCTGTATACGTTTAGTAAAGATTTTAATAAGGCTCAAGATTACTTAGATAGCAGCTCTGAAATCATGAATAAAATTTATGACCCAGATTTAGAATGCAGATGGTATAAAGCAAAAGCCGACCTGAGCCTAAAACAGAAAAATTTTGAAACTGCGTATGCCCATCAGCAGAAATACATCAAATTACACGATTCGATTTTAAAAGCCAATACTACATTAGCATCTATTAGCATAGAAAAAGAGTTAGAAAATATAGATCAAAAATATACGCTTCAGGATCTTGAAAAGAAAGGATTTCTTAAAAACATTTATTTGTTTTTCACTTTATTTTTGCTGGTCTTAGTAATTCTGATTGTTCTGTTATTAATCAAAAACATTAAACAAGCTAAAACAACTAATCAAAAAATTGAGGTTTACAATGAAGAGTTAAAGGAAAATTTGCTAAAACTTGAGGATGCAAATCAGAATTATGCTCGCATTATGAAGGTAATGGCTCACGATCTTAAAAATCCCTTGGCAGGGATATCAAGTATTTCTACGCTATTGCTTGATGAAGATGACATCAGCAAAAAAAATAAAAGTTCAATTAGTGTTATTGTTGAATCTGCAGATAACGCAATTGGAATGATTAACGAAATTTTAAATTCATTTCTTTTTGTAATTGGCAAGATTAAAATGAAACGGGAAAACATCAATATTCAGTTGGTTATTGCTCAATGTGTATCTATGTTACATTTTAAGGCGAAGGAAAAAGGCCAGAAACTGATTTTTAATCGTACCAGTGAATTGATTATACACGCCAATAAGGAGAAATTATGGCGATTGTTTAATAATTTAATTGTAAATGCAATTAAATTTAGTAAAACACAACAAACTATAATAATTGATATTACAGAGTTACCAAGGCATATTGTTGTAAGCATTACCGATAGAGGAATTGGAATACCAGATGATATTGCTGCAAATATATTTGATGTTTTTACCGAAGCTAAAAGAGAAGGAACCGCAGGAGAAAAAGCATATGGATTAGGTTTATCTATTTCTAAACAAATTGTAGAAGCGCATTTTGGTAAAATTTGGTTCGAAAAAAATAATGAGGGTGGCACTACCTTTTATGTGCAACTACCCAAATAAATTTTTAAATAGCAGCAAACTGTAAGTACTTTAAACCTGATAATGGCGGAAATACTTTTTTTGTAGTTGCTTAAATACTTTTTCATCTGAATGCGATGAAATACTTATTTCTTGAAAAGCACAGCAGCAAGTAAAAAAGATTGAAGCGGTAGCAGGACTGAATTTTCAAATGAAATGCTGATGTGCCTTTTCTAAAAATTAAAAACCTTAACACAAAAAAACCAGCCTTGATATTTTCTAAGCTGGTTTTTCATAATAGGTAACACCTTTTTATAGGATTTAGGAATTATCCAGAAATTGCCTCGATAATATCGTATTGCGTAATAATTTCGAATTTACCCTGCTCATCTTCTACTAAAACAGCGCTATTGTCTTTATTTATCATCGATGAAATTTTATCAATAGATGTATTTAAATCAACAAAAGGCAAGCTTGAAGTCATGATCTCTTTTACTGGGCTCGATTTTAAAGATGGATTTTCTAACAAAGAATCTAAAATATTACTCTCTGTCACCTTACCTATAACCATGCCTTGTTGCGTAACTGGCAATTGAGAAATGCTTAAAGTTTTCATGATATTGATCGCCTCAGTAATCGTTTTTTCGCAATCTAAAGTGATTACCTCTTGGTTGCTTCTTTTTGCTAAAATTGAACGGGCTGTTAATTTTTCGTCTTTTAAGAAACCACGCTCACGCAACCAATCTTCATTGTACATTTTGCCCATGTAACGGCTACCATGATCATGAAAAATAACTACAACTACATCTTCTGGCTTTAATTGATCTTTAAGCTGAATTAAACCCGCAATTGCAGAACCAGCTGAGTTACCAGCAAAAATACCTTCTTTACGAGCAATATCTCTTGTCATTAAAGCCGCATCTTTATCAGTTACTTTTTCAAAAAGATCAATCACATCAAAATTTACGTTTTGTGGTAAAAAATCTTCTCCAATACCTTCTGTGATGTAAGGATAAATTTCATTTTTATCTAAAATACCTGTTTCCTTGTACTTTTTAAATACAGAACCATAAGTATCTATTCCCCAAACTTTAATGTTCGGATTTTTCTCTTTCAAATATTTACCTGTACCAGAAATCGTACCGCCGGTACCTACACCAACTACCAAGTGTGTAATTTTACCTTCGGTTTGTTCCCAAATTTCTGGACCAGTTTGCTCGTAATGTGCCTGTGTGTTTGCTAAATTATCATATTGGTTAGGCTTCCATGAGTTTGGTACTTCTCGCTCTAAACGCGATGAAACCGAATAATACGAACGCGGATCTTCTGGATCAACGTTAGTGGGACAAACAATTACTTCTGCACCGAAAGCACGTAAAGCATCAACTTTCTCTTTCGATTGTTTATCTGTTGTGGTGAAAATACATTTGTAGCCTTTAATAATAGCGGCCATTGCCAAACCCATTCCAGTATTACCAGATGTACCTTCTATAATTGTGCCGCCAGGTTTTAAAACACCTCGTTTTTCAGCATCCTCAATCATTTTTACCGCCATACGGTCTTTAATTGAATTACCCGGATTTGTAGTTTCGATTTTTGCCAAAACTGTTGCCGAAACATCTTTAGTTATGTTATTTAATTTAACTAGCGGCGTATTGCCAATTGTTTCTAAAATATTATTATACCACATGTTACAAAAATACACAAAGGCGATAAGTATTTTATAAACTATATCTAAAACGAAACTTAATTTTGTTGATTATGAATAAATAAAATGATGTTTTATAAACTACCTATTAAGTAGGCATTAATACTATAAAATTAGGCAATCTTGTAAACTTTGCCAGGTAAAGAAACAATAATTCCTTGCATTTCTAAAGTTAATAAGATAATTGCCAATTTACTTTGAGGCCATTTAGTTTTCAAACTCAAATCGTCGATAGCTATGGGTTCTTCTTTTAATATATCGTAAATCCGTTGTTCTTCTTTATTTAAGTTAATTGGCATTTGTACCTGAATTTGTTGTTTTTGATCAATTTCATCATCCCAACCTAAATAATAAATCAGATCTTTCGGGTTATTTACTAGCCCTGCCCTGTTTGTTTTAATTAAAAAGTTGCAGCCCTCCGAAAACTCATCGGTAACTCTACCGGGAAAAGCATAAACATCTTTATTGTAAGAGTTAGCAATTTCGGCGGTAATCAAAGCACCACCTTTTATTGATGCTTCTACCACAATAGTTGCATCGGCAATGCCTGCAATAATTCTGTTTCTTTTCGGAAAATTTTCTCGATCTGGATTGGTGCCCGGCAAAAATTCTGTCAATAATCCACCATTATGCACCATTTTAACTGTAAGTTCTTTATGCACAGCTGGGTAAATTCTATCTAAACCATGCCCTAAAACCCCAACAGTAGGTATTTCTAAATTTAAACTTTCTTTATGAGCTGCAGCATCAATTCCATGTGCTAAACCACTCATAATAATCACGTTGTAAGGTTTTAAAACCTCAGCAAGTTGTTTGCACAATAATTTACCATAAGCAGTTGCATTTCTGGTACCTACAATACTAATGATACGGCTATGATTTAAATCGGCTGTGCCTTTGTAATACAAAATTAATGGCGCATCGAAACAGTTGCGCAACCGCTTTGGATAGTTATCATCTGCATAAAATAAAACTTGTACATTATGTTTTTCAATAAAATCTAAATGTTTCTCTGCTTTAATTAAAGCATCGGTGTTTAAAATAGCTTCAGCTGTTTTCTCTCCTACGCCATCAATCTTCATTATTTTTTCTTTGCTAGCAGCAAAAACATGCTCAGCGCTACCAAAATGAATCAACAAATTTTTGGCGTGCATTGGGCCAACACCTTTTATTAAGGTAAGTGCTATTTTATGGACTAAACTCATTAAATCTAATGTAATAATTTATATCTATGAAATATAATTAATTTTAATTAACTGTAAATCAATATTTTGCAATTAAACTATAAAAATAGTTTGTTAACTATAAAAATAGTAGTAAATTTAAATTAACGGTAAAGAAAATAATATAATGAGAGAGTTAACAAAAGCCGAAGAACAAGTGATGCTAATTCTTTGGGAAATGAAAGAAGGGTTGGTAAAAGAAGTGATAGAAAAAATGGAACCACCCAAACCTGCATATAATACGGTATCAACGGTAATCAGGGTTTTGGAAGGGAAAGGTTTTATCAGTCACAAAGCGATTGGCAACACCCATATCTATTTTCCGGTGATAACCGAGGAGCAGTACAAACATTTTGCTTTTGATAAAGTGATGAATAATTATTTCGAAAACAACTATCAAAGCCTAGTTTCATTTCTGGTAAAAGAGAAAAACATGGATATGAATGAGTTAGATGAATTAATTGCTTTGGCCGAAAACCTTAAAAACAATAAATAATGGATTGGATGTATTATTTGCTAGAGGCAAATTTGTATTTGCTTTTATTTTACGGCTTTTATAAACTGTTTCTACAACACGAAACTTTCTACAACATTAACCGCTATTTTGTATTAGTGAGTAGCTTAACGGCTTTTGTATTACCAATACTGCAATTGGGATTTTTAAAACCAGCTCCAGTTGTTGACAATGCATTATTTCCGCCACCAGTTTTATACACGGTAGATGAACTGGCAAATCTAGCATCAAACCCTGTAGTGGAGCATACCAATTATATGGATTACCTCTATCCTATTTATCTATTAATTGCATTTATTTTTGCTGCCAAATTGATACTTAGCTTAATCAAAATTATTCGCTTATGGGCAAAAGCCAATAAAAAATCAAATGGCAAAATCACCATTATTGAATTAGATGGCCAAACTACCGCGTTTTCATTCTTTAACTTGTTATTTATTCATCCGCATCTGGCGGAAAAGGAAACCGTATTTAAACACGAATTGGTTCACATTAAACAGAAACACAGTTTAGATATACTATTTTTCGAAATTTTGCAAATCGTTTGCTGGTTTAATCCCATCATCTTCTTTATAAAAAAGGATATTAAACTTTTGCACGAATACATTGCAGATGATTTGAGCACCAATCAAGGAATGAAAAAACATGAATATGCTATGTTTTTGATCGAAAACTCCTTTGGTGTATTACCTACTCCACTTACCAATCAAATATTCAATCAATCAATATTAAAAAGGAGAATTAACATGTTAAACAAAAAAAGAACAGCAAATTGGGCTAGGCTCAGGTTGCTGTTAGCTTTGCCATTAGCTGGTGGTATGCTTTGCGTATCTACAATGGCATTTACAAAAAGTTATGGTTATGTAGATCTGCTTCCGGAGAAAAGTAATGCTACTGTAACTGTTCAACAAGAAGTACTTGAAATTAAAAAGACATACTTCCCAGCTCATGAATATGATGAGAAAAATAATTACATATCGTTAGAAAAACGACTAATTGTTATCAACGGAAACCAGATTGTGGACAACAATAAATATTATGGAACTAACGAGGCGGATGACGTTATTTATTTAAACAGTACAGAAGCAATCAAAAAATACGGTACTATTAAGGGAAAATATGGTGCTGTAGAAATTTTTGGCGAAAAAGCGGTAAATACATTCCCACCACCAATTGTAAAACCTACTCAAGAAAAATTAAAAGATCCACCAGCAATAGAAGCACCGCCAACAGGTTATAATGTTAAAAAGGATCAAGTAAAATTTCCGCCACCAATTGTAAAACCAGATCACATTAATTTTTACCCAAAACACGTATATAGTGTAAAAAGTAATGAAATGATAAAGGTGGATAATAGATATATCGTTATTAATGGAAATGCTATAAAGGATAATAGTAAATTTTATGGATTAAGAAACGCTGAAAGTATCACTATAATCAATCCTGAAAAGGCTATGAAAAAGTATGGTAAAATAGCGCAATTTGGTGCAGTACAAATTATTGGAAATAAAATTAAAATTTTAGGCCCCAAATCGGTTGTGTCACCTCCTCCTATAGAAAGACCGGTTAAATTTCCACCACCAATTGTTAGGCCTGTCAAATCGGATATGCCAAGAGTAACCAAGGTTGTTAGAGGTTACCCACTAAGTAGCGATGCGGATGAAATAAAAGAGGTAAAAATACAAGCTTATCCTCAAAAATCTGATTTAACCAGAGTTGTTCAGGGATATCCAATCAAAAGCAATAAAGATGAAATTAAAGAAGTTAAAATAGTTGGTTATGGCCAGCAATCACACCAAGATATCGTTGTACAAGGCTTTCCAATTAACAGTAATGGAGATCAATTAAATAAGGTTAAGATACAGGCTAACCCTCAAAAACCTACTGTTACGGGGGCGGTTAAGGGGCATCCTATTAATGAGAATAAAATCAAGGAAGTTAAAGTTCAGGGATATCCATCAAATCAGATTAAAACTAAATCAAATGAACCTTCGGATTTAGATGAACAAAAGCTGGAAAATTCTCCATATCAAACAAAACTAACTGGAATACCTTCTCCTCAGTCACTTACTCAAAAACCCATTGCACGCTCGCTTAGAGGTAATGCTAATACACATAGGTATGTAAGTGCCTCAAAAACAGTTTATTTATAAGATTTGGTAAGTTAAAAAAACAAACATTAACTACTGCGGAATATAAACCACAAACTTAGTTTCGAAAAACTCTTCCTCAAAGTAAGCTGAAAGCGGATATAATTCTGCTTTCAGTTTTGATTCTTTAATTTCCTCTGTTAAATCTCCACCTTTTAAATACAAAATTCCATTTCTAATGGCATTTTTGTTTTCTTTAGCAAACTTGTTTTGGATCCAAGGATAAAAATCTATTAATCTAGTAACTGCTCTAGAAACGATAAAATTATATTTATCTGTTACTTGTTCTGCTCTTAAATGACTAGCAGTGACATTATTTAAATCCAAAGCTGCAGCAACTTCTGTAACCACTTTTATTTTTTTCCCGATTGAATCAACCAAATGAAACTGAGTTTCAGGAAACAGAATTGCAAGCGGAATACCCGGAAAACCACCACCGGTACCTACATCTAAAACTTTTTCTCCTGCTTTAAATTCACAAAATTTTGCAATACCTAAAGAGTGTAAGATATGTCTTTCGTACAATTCATCGATATCCTTTCTAGAAATTACATTGATTTGTGCATTCCAAAAACTGTATAATTCATATAATTGCGAGAACTGTGAAACTTGCTTTTCTGTTAGGTTTTTAAAGTATTTTAAAATGATATCAGGTTTTACCATTGGAGAATATTGTAAGTAGGCTAAAATCAATCGTAATTTGTAAATCCCTGTCTGTGGCAGTCAGGTAAAATTGTAAACTCGGCTATTTCCAAGCAACTTTTTTTACAAATATAGATAGAATACCGTTAAGCAGTAAAAAAACAACAAGAATAACATCTAAAATAGGGAACCAAAACCTCAGCTCACCATAGCTTAAGCGTTTTAACAATTTAGGATAGACGAAACTTCTAATTAAAATACTCAGACTAAATATGCCTAATGCGATATATAAGGTTGTAGGGAAAAATAATAAAATTACGCCTAAAACGTAGAATGCAAATTGCATAATTACCTGTATTGATAATATAAATCTATGCTTTGGCTTATACATTTTCCCTGCACCATAATGCCTCTTCTTTTGTCGTAAATAAGTAAACAAGGAAGGTTTCGGCTCACTCCATACTTGAGAGTCAGGATGAATTCTAATTTCTGTATTTCTTTGATTTGCACTTGCATTTACAAATAAATCATCATCACCCGATGGGATATGCATGTGCGCCGCAAAGCCTTTATTCCTAAAAAATAACGATTTTTTATAAGCCATATTTCTTCCAACACCCATGTATGGCATACCTTTTAATGCAAAAGAAAGATAATTTACCGCGGTAAAAAATGTTTCGAACCTAATTAAAACATTAATAAAACTTCGTTTTTTAAAATATGGAGAATATCCTAATAAAATTTCCGTATCAGGATTTGTGGTCTGTTGCATTTCGCTTAGCCAATTTTCAGATGCTGGTTCGCAATCTGCATCGGTAAAAACCAACCACTCATTGCTGGCTGCTTTGATACCCATTGTTACAGCAAATTTTTTACCTGCAATAAACTTATCTCCATCGGCAACCGTTACCACTTTCAATTGAGGGTAGTTTTTTTCAAATTCTTTTAAAATATCTGCCGTTCCATCCCATGAGCGGTCGTTAACCACAATAACCTCAAAATTTGGATAGTTTTGGTGAAGTATATTTGGTAAAAATCGCTGTAAATTATCAGCTTCATTTCTTGCACAAATAATAACACTTAATGCTTGTTTCTGGCTATCAACAACTTGATTAATTTTAACGCTTGCCAATTTTAAGTGTACAAACAAACTAAAGTACAATTGCACCAACAAACAAAAAATTAATCCGCTAAGTAAGCAAATCTCTAATATATTAAATTCCACTCTATAGTTTTAAAAGCTGCAAATCTCTCATTTTTAATCTGTAATGCTGCTTTATGTTGATAAATAGATTGAATTTTATTATTTAAGTGAAACCTTGCCTATATCAGGAATGCCAGCTAGAGCAATAGTTTTTGCCAATTGTTGTTTGTGCAAAGGTAAAATCCTTCCAGAGTTTTTAATCTGTAGGGCAATCATGCTGTGATTATACATAAATCCCAAAATCCAATCACGTTTATCCGCTTCAGATAATTTGGCTATTTGATTTCTGACATTACTTTTTGCCATATTGCCTCTTATCGCATTGCGTAATTTAACTACTTTTTGCTTATCAGCTTTACTTTGATGATACATCTCCCAATTCCAAGCAATCCCAATAGCCAGTAAATCTGAGATATTGCTTGTTTTTAATCCGTAAGCTTTCGCATGCTCACTAAAATGATGCATTGTTCTGGTACTTGTTAGAAAACTTCTTAATTTCCCTTTGTCTGTATTCTTATTTTTATTTAGTAATGAATTGAAAATTTTCTCTTCAAAACCTCTGTAATGACTAAAACCTAAATACAGATAATCTGCTTTATCAGCCTTAGAAACACCATTAGCATTGTTAAAAACATTACTCATCACACTCTGACTAAGCGCATTTTGTCCGTAACCCATGCCCAAATCGGCTGTCGCACCAGGATCCCATTGTGCCAATATCGATTGTGATGTCAGTAAAATAAAAATAAAAGCGCTAATAATTAATTTGATTTTTCGCATTTAAATGAATGTTATGTTTCGAGCTTACTAATAACGTTAATGCTTTAATTATTGTTTAAAATTCGCTATCAAAGTTCATAAACAGTAGCTGTAGAGTGTGTTTTATTTGCTACTTTTGCAACCTATATGAAATTTAATTTACAGGCAAACGACCCACTTTCTAAAGCCAGAGCTGGAACAATTACTACAGCACATGGCGATATTCAAACCCCAATTTTTATGCCTGTTGGCACTGCCGGAACCGTAAAAGCAGTACATCAAAAAGAATTAAAAGAAGATATTAAAGCCCAAATTATACTTGGAAATACCTATCACTTATACCTTAGACCAGGCTTAGATATTTTAGAACCTGCTGGCGGCCTACATAAATTTATTGGTTGGGATAAGCCAATTTTAACAGATAGTGGGGGTTATCAGGTATACTCATTAAGTAAAGTTCGTAAAATTAAAGAAGAGGGCGTTACCTTTCGCTCACATATTGATGGTTCAAAACATTTGTTTACGCCAGAATATGCAATGGATATACAAAGAACCATTGGTGCAGATATTATTATGGCATTTGATGAGTGCACACCCTACCCATGCGATTATAAATATGCTGCCAACTCAATTAACATGACACACCGTTGGCTAAAGAGATGTTGCCATCGTTTTGATACTACAGAACCCAAATATGGTTTCGATCAAACATTGTTTCCTATCGTGCAAGGTTCGGTATATAAAGATTTAAGAGTCAAATCTGCAGAATTTATTGCTTCTATGGATCGTGAAGGCAATGCCATTGGTGGTTTATCGGTTGGCGAGCCTGCCGAAGAAATGTACGGAATGACAGAAGTGGTTTGTAACATTTTACCGGCGGACAAGCCTCGTTATTTAATGGGCGTTGGAACACCAGTAAATATTTTAGAGAATATTGCGTTAGGTGTAGATATGTTTGATTGCGTTATGCCTACCAGAAATGCCCGAAACGGAATGTTATTTACCCGAAAAGGGATGATCAACATCACGAATAAAAAATGGGCCAATGATTTTTCTCCAATAGATGCAGATAGCGATTTACACGCCGATCAAGTATATTCTAAAGCATATTTGAGACATTTAATGCACTCTAGAGAAATGCTTGGTGCCCAAATAGCAACTTTGCATAACCTCCACTTTTACCTTTGGTTGGTAAATGAGGCTAGGAAAAAAATTATTTCAGGAGAATTTTATGCTTGGAAAAACAAAATGGTAACCATTTTAGGAACAAAATTATAAATGAAAGCAATAAAACAGCGTACAAAAATCATAGATAGTTTTATCATAGGTAAATACCTAGGTACCTTTATTTATACGCTTGTTTTGTTCGTTGTTATTATTGTCATCTTCGATTTATCTGAAAAATTAGATGATTTTTTGGAGGCAGATTTAAGTATTTGGCAAGTAGTTACACAGTACTACGCTGGTTCTATTCCTTTTTACGTAAATATGCTATCCCCACTAATTAATTTTATTGCTGTTATATTTTTTACGGCAAAAATGGCCGATCAGACAGAAATTGTGCCCATTTTAAGTGGTGGAGTTAGTTTCAATCGATTTTTACGCCCCTATTTTATCTCGGCTTCTATCATTTTCACTGTTAATCTTGCCTCTAACCTTTACGTTTTACCTTATACCAATAGAATTAAAAATAAGTTCGAAAACGAGGTTGTGCACAAGAATGATCCTTTCACAAAGGCAAACATTCACATGAAGATTGATAGTAACACCTATATTTACATCGAAAGTTTTGATAATAAAACAAACATTGGCTATCGCTTTTCATTAGATAAATTTAAAGGCGACAACATTAAGAAAAAATTAGTTGCTGATCAAATCGCATGGGATTCGCTGAAACGAGTGTGGAAACTAACTAATTACTCGGCCCGAAACATTGATGGATTTAAAGAAACAATGGTTTACGGCATTAGTGCCCAAAAAGATACCGTTTTAGATATGCGCCCCGATGATTTTTCGGCTTATCAAAACGTTTTCGAAAGCATGAGCAATGGTGAGTTATCAGAAAAAATACAAAAAGAAAAAATCAGAGGTTCAGGTATTATGAGCGATCTGCTTTTTGAACAGTACAAACGTTGGTTTCAACCTTTTTCTGCCTTTGTACTTACATTAATTGGTGTAGCATTATCATCTCGAAAGGTTAGAGGTGGTGTTGGTTTACCCCTAGGAATAGGAATTATCTTAAGTTTTGCCTACATCGTATTTAATCAGTTTGCAAAAATGTTCTCTACAAAAGGTGGTTTCCCTCCACTATTAGCCGTACTGTTACCTACCATATTTTTTGGTTTACTAGGTTTATATTTATTAAGACGAGCACCTAAATAATGGATACCACAATTGCTAACAAGCCAAAGCAAAACACCAATAGAAATTTAATAATTTTACATGCTACCGTATTTATTTGGGGTTTTACCGGTATTTTAGGCGATCTTATATCCATCAACGCTGTGCAAATGGTGTGGTATAGGGTTTTAATTGCTAGCATAAGCTTATTTGCCTATTTTATGCTCAGCAAAACCAACATCAAAGTAACAAGAAATCAATTTTTTAAATTCTTCTTAACTGGCGGTATTGTAGCCATACATTGGATCTTTTTCTTTCATTCCATAAAAGTAGCCAATGTATCCGTAGGCTTAATTTGCTTATCATCAGTAACCTTATTTACAGCAATTATAGAGCCTTTAGCTAAAAAACAAACTATTTCTAAAGGAGATATTTTTATTGGTTTGGTAATCATTTTAGGTATTTATCTCATCTTTAAATTCGAGTCTCAATATACAACAGGTATTATTTTTGGCTTATTGGCTGCTTTGGCAGCAAGCACTTTCTCTACCATAAATTCAAAATTTGTTCAGAAAACCGACCCTAGTATTATTGGTTTTTATGAGATTTCTGGAGCCTTTTTTTGGATCACTTTGTATCGTTTTTTTGATCAAAGTATACAAACAGAAACGTTCAATTTAAGTGGTGCAGACTGGTTCTATTTGTTCATTTTGGGCACTATTTGTACAGCTTTAGCTTATGTTGCGGGTGTTGGTGTTATGCGAACTTTATCAGCATTTAAAGTGGCATTGGTAACCAATTTAGAGCCTGTTTATGGCATACTTTTAGCCCTTATTTTATTTGGCAATAAAGAAAAAATGACTGCTGGATTTTACATCGGATCGCTCTTAATACTGGCCGCAGTATTCATCTATCCTATCTACAAAAAGCGCAAAAACAAAGCTTAATTATTCTCTTTACATCCTAAATATTTAAAGATAATCGGCAAGCGTATTATTATTTTTTTAAGCGCAAAGGCAGCGCATTTAATCATAAACAGTCCTTTGTTCCGCTTATACGCCTGCCTGTCGGCAGTGTAATTTTTCAATATTTCGGTAACAGTTTTTTAACTTTCTGCAATAATAAAGGTTATGATCATGCATGCCCCCCCTTTGAAGGGGGCAATGGTAGTTCCTAAACAATCTTTTGATATTTAGTCTGTTTATAATCCATAAGTATAGTGGCCTTTAAAAATAAAATGGGCAGATTTTTCAGTAAAACACTACATGCAGTTCTTGGCTAATTTAGCCCTGCTTTTCGCTCCTGCCGATGAAAAATCGGCATCCACTTCAATCAGGTTTATATTACAAAGTTGCTGGTTCTTTGGGCAGTTTGCAACCCCTCATAGCAGCATAAAACTGCATAAACCAAACGGGAGAAATGAAAATACTTCTGTCAATGCTGAGCTTGTCGAAGCACAAAAGATTACCTGCCTGCAGGGCATCGCTGCACCAGGGGCTATAAACATACAGCAGTAGCTATCAAATAACACCTATCTCAATCCAAAATAAGCTTTAATTATGCATTATAAATTTTCTATTTAGCCGTAATTTAATAACTTATAAACGTATTTAATCAATCAAATAAAAGAGTATTTCGGCTACTAATTACAGCACACCAAATCTCAAATAGCACCATTTTGTACTAGAAAATTAGCATCTATACACCAAATAATATGCGCTAATACCTCAAATTAAACGTCCAGATTAACTATATAAACCATCTTAAATTCATCAAAAATTTCAAGTCAAGTACAGTTTAAAACCGGCGATTTATGTCTGCAAAAACTAGATTCAAATTAAAAATCACACCCAAATATTGGAGTTTAACAGTATAAAAAAAAGCATAAAAACACCATTTTTTTCAAACCCTCATGGGGTAGGGGACAAGTAAATTAGAGCTTAAAATTGAATGACAAAAGAGCTCAAATATCAATACAAAACTTACCAAAACACAGGTGAAAAAAGATCAAAAAATCGACTTTCTAAAGCCTGATTTTACATCACTAAAACGCCCTAAAATTGGATAAAAATTGATTTAAAAAAGCGCTTTAAAACGGCATAAATAATATTTAAAATAAGCAAAACTAATGTGGTAATTTTCAACACAAATGGTAAACATTTTAAAATTGTGAAGAAAAATTTTGCCTTAAATATGATAGAATAAGTGTATATTAACTCCGTTATTTTACCACAATCTAAATCAAAGTATAATACTGATAAGCTAAGCTAAATGAGCTTAAAAAAACATATAAAAAACAATTTTAAACAGATAACATTAATATAATTAAATAATTCTTTATCAGTTATTTATAAGTTTATATTTAAAGTATAAATTAATAAAAATAAACATTCCTAACCTCTAAAAAACTAAATAAATTAGCAAACAAGAAATATGAATTTTATTACATCACATATAAATCTGAAAATCAGAATTTTAGCATTATTAACATTAAGCTTTATTTCAATACCTAGTTTTTCACAAATTTTTGATAGCGAACAAAATCCACTTAGTGTAAAATGGAGGCAAATTCAAACTAGCGGTTTCAAAATCATCTATCCTACCGAATTAGAAAATGAAGCTCAAAGAATGGCAAATACACTTGGTAAAATTTATCCATCGGTTGCTAACAGTTTAAGCCTACAAAAAACTGCCATTCCAATCGTTTTACAAAACCGCGGAACCATATCAAATGGGTTCGTTCAATTGGCTCCAAAAAAGTCTCAATTTTATACCACTCCTCCGCAGCAATTCGATAGTCAAGACTGGCTAAATAATTTGGCTGTTCATGAACTTAGACACGTTGCTCAATTTGATAAAATTACTGGAGCTAAGGCCAAGCCTTTTCCAGAAGAAATTTATTTTGCCTACTTAGGAGCCGCAGTACCTTTATGGTTTTTTGAAGGAGACGCGGTAAGCATCGAAACTTCTTTGACGAATGCGGGTCGAGGCAGGCAGCCTTCATGGATCATGCCTTTCAGAACTTCACTCTTAAACGGCAAAAATTTTTCTTACTCTAAAAATTATTTCGGATCAAACAAAGACCTCACCGCTGGTTATTATCAACTCGGTTATTTAATAGTTTCTAAGTTGCGAAAAGAATTTGGCAATGGAATAGCCGATAGTCTTTTGAGCGATATCAAAAAAAGACCAATCAGACTTTATCCATTCTCAAGCAGTTTAAAAAAGTATACCGGCAAAAGCACTAAAAAATATTATGAAAAAACTATTTCAGATTTAAAAGACCAATGGCAAAAACAAGCTGAAAAAACAAGAAGTGAAAATTACATTTCTTTAAATCGCCCTGCGAAATTTGCCAGCAATTATTTTTTACCAACAGAAATTAAAAAAGGCCAAATTTTAGCCCTTAAACAGACCAAAAGTGAAACACCGGGCTTTGTATTGGTTAATGAAGATAAAAGCGAAGATAAGCTCTTTAAAATAGCTTATCAGGAGCAACCTTGGTTTAGTTATGGCAACGGAATTTTAGTTTGGGACGAGATTAGATTTGACGCACGTTATAAACAACGTAGTTACAGCGTTATTTGCACTTATAATTTCGCCACAAAAGAAAAAAAGCAATTGACTTTTAAAACTAGGCTCTTCTCTCCTTCCATTTCCGCCAACGGCGAAAAAATCGTTGCAGTGCAAATCGATTTGAGCAACCGATCAAATTTAGTTATGGTAAATCCCCAAAGTGGAGAAATATTAGAAACCTTGCCTAATTCTGAAAATTCAATTCTTCAAATGCCATCGCTAAATTTTGATGGTTCGAAAATTACTTACATCAGTGTGAGCGAAAAAGGAAAATCACTTTGGTTAAGCAAAAATGGTGTAGATGAAAAAATTATACCAGAAACCAATCAGCAATTGAGCAGGCCGATATTTTTAAAAGATAAAATCGCATTTAACGCCCATCTAAGCGGCGTTGACAATATTTATGAAGTAGATGTCGAAAATAAAAAGATAACGGCTCTTACTTCAGCAAAATTCGGCGGCTTTAATACTAGCTTAAGTAATGACGGCACCTCGATTTTATTTAACAATTTTACGCAAACAGGCTACGATATTGCCAAAACAGAAATTGCTGATCGACCAATAAGTGAAAATCATTTTGTGTATTTTGCAGAAGATGCTGAGCGACAAGAACAATCAGGAAATGTGTTTGATGACATTCCTAAAGAAAAGTTTGAAACCAAAAAATATAGTCCACTCGCCCACTCATTTAACTTTCATAGCATTAGTCCAACAGTAGATGAAAATGATCGAATTGGCTTACAACTAAAGTCAAATGATCTTTTAAACACATTCGACTTTTTTACCGGAATTAACTACCACAGCGATTTGCGGAGAATTGAATACAATGCCGGATTTTCTTACAAATCGCTATACCCTGTTTTTAGCGCTGTTTTAAGAAATAGACCAAGGTTAGGCTTTTACAGACTAAATAATTTGGTAAATGAAGCCAATTGGCGAGAAAATTTCATCGACCTAAAAGCAAGTTTACCCTTAAGCATTAACGCCTACAATCATAACTATAGTTTTTTAGCTGAAGTTGGAACAAGTTATACCCAAAGATATTTTGAGGCGAAAGAAGCAGCGTTGTTCCGAAAAAATATAAATTTCCCGATGAGTTATGGCGTTGGATTTAGCCACAGCATTAGAACTGCGGAGCGAGATGTTGCGCCTCGTTGGGCGCAGACGATTAGATTTAGTTATTTCAATCAGCCATTTGACCAAAACTTAACTGGAGATTTGATGGCTTTTGAAAGTTTGTTTTATTTTCCTGGCTTTGTAAAAAACCATTCTTTTACAACTAGTTTCAATTACCAGAAATCAAGCGGCTCATTAAGTTTAAACAATGAAATTACTACTGTATTTGGGTATGGACAAATTAATGCAAGAAGTGAATTACAAAACACTTTA
The DNA here is from genome assembly GCF_059424425.1 of Pedobacter sp. GW456-11-11-14-TSB4. Lineage (NCBI taxonomy): Bacteria > Pseudomonadati > Bacteroidota > Sphingobacteriia > Sphingobacteriales > Sphingobacteriaceae > Pedobacter > Pedobacter sp. GW456-11-11-14-TSB4. The sequence goes on along the minus strand of NZ_JBWKZK010000002.1, from coordinate 176,324 downwards.
CTTTTCAACTATCGTTTTCCGATTGCGTTTCCTGATGCCGAAATTGGCTCTTTGGCCTACATCAGAAATTTTAGAGGAGGATTATTTAGTCATTATGAGAACATTGGTAATGAAACTAATTTGAGCCAACCTAAAACTTTTGGCTTAGAATTGCGTAGTAGTGTAAACTTATTGCGCTACCAACCTGTTGTTGACTTAGGAGCGAGATTAATTTTTGTAAATAAAATATATAACCAAAACCCTATCTTAGAATTCACATTTAATTACAGTTTTTAAACCTAAACTCCCACAATGGAGTGAAAATAAAGAGAAATGAAAGCGAAAACCATATTTATCATAGTTGTAACAGCCCTACTTACCACATTTTTAATCATCAATAACGATGCTGTAGATTTTGATTTTTTAATTGGAGCTCCTGTTCCTGTTTCTAAGTTACTGGTAATAGGCATCTGTATCTTCATCGGTTTTATTCTAGGTTTTTTGGTGGGCAGACCACGTAAAACCGTTACCAGTTTGGATACCGAGATTGAAAAGAACTACACCGTAAATACAGAGAAAAGATCACCGCTTAGCGATGAGGACAGAGATTATATTAGTTAATTCCTTAAATTAAAAATTTAAATCATCGTACGAGTAAATTTTACAGGTAAACAATTCCTGTAATTCTTTTGCTAATTCAGTCCCGCTATTCATTCCAAACTTTTTTCTAAAAGCCTTCGGCAAAAAAGGTTTTCCATTGCTATCGGGTTAAGAACAAAAAAATTGTGCTGCTTTTATCGTCAGAAAGCATGATGCATAAAACAAGCGATTCAAAGATTGAAACCACATTAAATTTAACCAAGATTTGTAAAAATGGCTCAGTGTTGTGTTTACCCGCCTAATCACAAAATCTTTCTTAAACTGATAAATTTATCAAGTAAACTTAGGTTTTAGCAAGATATTAAGAACACGCAGTGCTTATTTTACATAGGGATTTGATACTATTAGGTATGCTCCTAGCAAATGCCAAGAACCAATATCTTTTGTTAACTAAACCTTATTGAAACGAGCACGTAGTGGTAACCCTTGCGGTTACCCGAAGTAAAGTGTAAAGAAGGGCTAAAAAACCGATGAAACGCTGACATTCATTTTCAAAACAAAAAAGGCTGTAACAGAATTGATTTTAAAGATCGAAAGACACAATAATATTTTGTGCGGTCGTCATTCCCGTGAAAACGGGAATCGTAAAGCTATAAGAGGTTAATCATCACCCCACATTAAGCGCATTACGATGCCCAGTCAAGCTGAGCATGACGAAACTACCAAATTTAATTCTTTTTAACTTTTTGAATTTTTAATTCTGATAAAGCCTTTTTTTAAATGTTGCTTACTCAAAACTGCTAATTATTCAGCGCTTGCTCAATATCTTTCAAAATATCATCAATATGCTCTAAACCGATAGACAAACGGATAGAACCTTGTTCTATGCCCACAATATTACGTTCTTCTTCAGTTAATTTACTGTGCGTACTTGTTGCAGGGTGTGTAGCAATTGATCTTGTATCAGCCAAATTTGCAGAGATAGAGAACATTTTTAGGCCATCCATAAATTTACGAGCGCCTTCTACACCACCATCAACCACAATGGTTACAATTCCTCCACCCTGTTTCATTTGCTTTTTAGCAATCTCATATTGAGGATGTGATTTTAAGAATGGATATTTCACCAATTTAATTTTGGGATGCTTTTCTAAATATTCGGCAACTTTTAAGGCATTTTCACTGTGGCGATCCATACGTACTGCTAAAGTTTCTAAACTTTTTGATAAAACCCATGCATTAAAGGGCGATAATGATGGTCCGCTATGGCGTGCGAAATTCATCACCTCTGTAATTAAAGCTTTACTCCCTAAAATTACACCACCTAAAACGCGGCCTTGCCCATCAATATATTTTGTTGCCGAGTGGATTGAAATATGTGCACCTAATTTAAGAGGTTGTTGCAAATAAGGGGTGGCAAAGCAATTATCAACCACTAAAAGTTGATTGTGTTTTTTTGCCAAGCTGCCTAAAAATGCTAAATCGATAATATCAATACCCGGGTTTGATGGCGTTTCTACGAAAATCATCTTCGTATTCGGCTTTATTAATGCTTCCCACTCTTGTGGCTTGTCTAAATCGGCATAATCAAATGTTACGCCCCATTTAGAAAAAACATTAGTTAACAACTGATGGGTAGATCCGAACACTGAACGACTTGACACAATATGGTCGCCACTTTTTAAGAACGCACCAAATGTGGTAAAAATAGATGCCATGCCAGTTGCCGTAGCAAAACCATCTTCTGCACCTTCTAATAAACACATCTTCTCTATAAACTCTGATGTATTTGGATTTGAATAACGGCTATAAACATTACCGTCTTTCTCATTTGCAAATAGGGCACGCATCTCCTCGGCATCATCAAACTTATAGCTTGATGTTAAATAAATTGGTGATGAATGCTCTTTGTGCAAGCTTCTTTCTGTTTGGGTACGGATGGCTATGGTTTCGAAATTTTCGGACATTTTATTTGAGTATCTAGATTTTAGTATCAAGTATCAAGAGAGGAAAATGAGCACAAGCATTAAATCTTGATACTCGATTCTTACTACTTGCTACTAATAGTATATGAAAAATTAATTGTTGCAGAGCGACTTAAAATATTAGAAACAGAACAGTATTTATCAAAGGTCATTTGCAAGGCTCGCTCTACTTTTTGTACACTCAAATTTCCTGTTAAGTTAAATTGAATATTAATTTCTTCGAAAATTGCTGGTTCTGCATTCACTCGGCTTGCCTTAATATTAATCTTAATATCAGTTAAGTCTTCTTTTTGTTTAGTAAGAATGTTCACCATGTCAATACCGCTACAACCTCCTAAACCAACCAAGAGCATTTCCATAGGCCTAAAACCTTTACCTTCGCCACCAATGGTTGGGTTTGCATCTAGCTCAACGGTAAAACCGTTTTCATTTTGAGCTTCAAAATTAAATTTCCCGCTTTTGCGGATAAGGTTGATTTCCATTTTTTTGCCCCATCATCATGCTGAACTCACTTCAGCATCATTTTTAAACAGATCCTAAAATAAATTCAGAATGACGAGTATTGTTATATATTGTAAAAAACTAAATTATCTTTTTCTAAATCAGTTAGTTTCACTTCTTTTTCAAAAATAGCAAAAACTGATGATCCGCTCCCACTCATTAAGGCAAATTTAGCTCCTGATTGATAAAGCTTTGTTTTAATTTCGTCAATTTGCGGATATTTTTCGAAAACAGAAGGCTCAAAATCGTTTAAAATATGAGCTTGCCAACCTTGTAATGGCAAATGTATCAAATCTTTTAGAGAAGTTGAAGGCTGTTTTACCTTTACTTTGCTGTAGGCCTGAGCTGTAGATACATGAACAGGTGGTTTTACCAAAACTAAATAGTAGTTCGATAAATCAAGATGAAGATCTTCAAACTCATCGCCTTTGGCAAATGCGTAAGTCGGTTTATTTTTAATAAAAAACGCACAATCTGCACCTAATGGCCTAACATATGCTTCCATTTGTTCATCACTTAATCCCAAATTAAACTTCTGATTAACCAATTTAACCAAAAAAGCTGCGTCTGAGCTACCTCCGCCTAAACCTGCACCAACCGGAATATTTTTTAACAAAATGATATGTTGATGAGGTAAATTAAAATCAGCTTGTAATATTTTAAAAGCTTTTAAACAGATATTATCAATCGCATCGCCAGGAATATTTATCCCTTTTGTTACCATCGATGTTTCATTGGCATCAATTAACTCAACTACATCATGTATCTTGATCGGATAAAAAACCGTTTGCAAATTGTGGTAACCATCTGCTCGTTTTTCAGTAAGGAACAGACCTAAATTTATTTTAGCGTTTGCAAAAGTTAACATCTTTTGAGTTTAGATTATTTATTGACGATTTTAGATTGTCAAAGATACGAAGAAAGTAGAATCTTTAAAGACACTTCGAAATCGTAAATCTAAAATCGTAAATCGTAAATCAGGATAACCGATAAGTATAATGACCAATAATTTTCCAATCAAAAAGTACATCCTCTATTACTTGTCCTGCGCCAATGTTATGCACAACTAAATATCGTTTGCCATCGGGCGATTTTTTATTTACTACTAAACCAATGTGTGAAATACCACCACTTAAATTCCAGCAAACAATGTCACCTGGCTTGTAATCCGCTGCATTTTTCGTCATCTGTTTTACAGTACCTTTTCGTTTAAAGAAAACCATTAAATTATAAACTCTCCTGTGGTCAATATTTCTATCGGTTGTTTTTCTGCCCCAATTTTTTGGATATAACTTAAAATTTGGTTTCATATCTTCATGCACTTCTTTTTGCAAATCGATGTTAAAAGCATTTCGATAAGCTCTAATCACTACATCAGTACAAACACCTTTCCCGGCAGGCACATCGCCATTTGGATAAGGAATACTGAAGTAAGCAGGGTCATAAACCACTTTCAGTTTGGTTAATGCAATTGCAGCATCAGACAATTTTAAGGCTTTTGGTGATTGTCCAAAACTCAGAATAGTTAAGAATAACAATAAGCAGAGTACGACAAGCTTTTTATGCATATTTAGTTTTAATAATCAAGTGAATTTTACTTAAATGATATCCTTTTTTATATTAGAAAGATTTCATCGAACTTGAAGACTACTATTTTAATCAAATGCAATATATTAATTTATTAATGATCTTTTATTTTGCTTCACCATTCATAAACGTAACCTGAAAATATATGAAACGCAGAAACTTTATTCAATCAACTACAGTTCTTTTAGCAGGTTCTGGTTTATCTTCATTTGCTCCGCTTAACTTATTCGCCAATAACATAGTTGATAAAATTCGCTTTGGTGTGATTGGCGTAAACGGCATGGGCTGGTCTAATTTAAACGCTTTACTAAAAGATCCACGAGCAGAATGTTTAGCATTGTGTGATGTTGACCAAAATGTATTGAAGAAAAGAACTGAAGAATTGGCAAGGCGCAACGTTAATGTAATTGCAGTTACCAATTATCAAGAACTATTAACTAACAAAAATATAGATGCAATTGTAATTGGCACACCAGACCATTGGCATTGTAAAATTATGATTGATGCCCTAGCTGCAGGCAAAGATGTTTATGTAGAAAAACCTGCTGGAAATTCTATACATGAGTGTAACTTAATGGTCGCTGCTCAAAAAAAGTATAATAAAGTTGTACAGGTTGGCCAATGGCAAAGAAGTCAAAAACATTTTGCAGATGCGATGGACTATGTTCATTCTGGCAAATTAGGCAATGTACGTTTGGTAAAAGCTTGGGCATACCAAGGATGGATGAAAGCCACTCCAATTGTACCAGACAGTGCAGTACCTGAAGGTGTAGATTACAAAGCATGGCTTGGACCAGCAGTTAGCCGACCTTTTAATAGAAATCGTTTTCATTTTAATTTTAGATGGTATTGGGATTATGCTGGTGGTTTAATGACAGATTGGGGTGTACATATGATTGATTTTGCCATGCTTGGCATGAAAGCTGAAACGCCAATTAGTATTGTTGCATCTGGAGGAAAATTTGCAAACCCTGATGATGCATCTGAAACACCAGATACTTTGACAGCAATTTATCAGTTTAAAGATTTTAATTTGCAGTGGGAACATGCAACGGGAATTAATGGAGGGCCTTACAGTAGAGATCACGGCGTGGCTTTTATCGGAAACAATGGAACTTTGATTGTAAACAGACGAGGCTGGGAAGTTATACCCGAAAGAGAAAGTGGAAAAGATAAAATTGACCGCGTAGAATTTCAAAAATCTGTTGATAATGGTTTGGAAAAACACGCTGCTAACTTTTTAGATGTGGTACAATCAAGAAAACTTGAAAACCTAAATGCATCAATTGAAGTTGGATCACACATCGCAAAAATTTGCCAAATGGGAAACATTGCTTACAGGCTTGGTAAAAAAATATATTGGGATGCAGAAAAAAACAAATTTACTGATAGCGAGGCTAACAAACATCTTGCGGCTGAATATCATAATGGCTACAAAATACCAAGCATTTAATTCTTTTTAACAGAGTTGATATTTCTGGTTGGTTAGCAAAATCCAGATTGTGGAAAAACCAAATACCTAAAGACTGTTTAAATTTATAGTTTTGCATTAGAACATTTAAGCATCGCCATTGGCGGATTTGTGATATGAAACAATATTTAGATTTAATGCAACATGTGCTAGATCATGGCGCTCAAAAGCACGATAGAACTGGTACAGGAACAATTAGTGTATTTGGCTACCAGATGAGGTTTAATTTGGCTGAAGGTTTCCCTATGGTTACCACTAAAAAATTGCACCTAAAATCTATCATACACGAGCTCATTTGGTTTTTAAGTGGCGATACAAACATCAAATATTTAAAAGAAAATGGCGTACGTATTTGGGATGAATGGGCTGATGAAAATGGAGATTTAGGTCCCGTTTATGGCTCACAATGGCGTAGTTGGCCAAAACCAAATGGCGAATCTATTGATCAGATCACCCAAATCATCAATACCATTAAGAGCAATCCAGATTCGAGAAGAATCATTGTTTCTGCATGGAACGTTGCTGAGGTTGAAAATATGGCTTTGCCTCCATGTCACGCATTTTTTCAGTTTTACGTAGCCGATGGAAAATTAAGCTGTCAATTATACCAGCGTAGTGCGGATATATTTTTAGGTGTACCTTTTAATATTGCATCTTATGCGCTTTTAACAATGATGGTAGCTCAAGTATGCGGTTTAGAATATGGGGATTTTGTGCATACGCTTGGCGATGCGCATTTGTACAATAACCACATCGAACAAGCAAACTTACAATTGAGCAGAGATACCAGACCTCTACCCACTATGAAAATTAACCCTGAAGTAAAAGATATATTTGACTTTAAATTTGAAGATTTTACTTTAGAGAATTACGATCCGCATCCACATATTAAGGGGATAGTGGCGGTGTAGTGAGAGTCGTCATTGCGAGGTACGAAGCAATATCCTTCTATAAAAAGCTTTAAGATTACTCCGTAAATCGCAATGACGCAATGTGCCTTTTAGAACTAATGAACTAATGAACCAAATATCCATCGTAGTAGCCGTATCAGAAAACAATGCCATTGGTAAGAACAATCAATTACTTTGGCATTTACCGGCAGATTTAAAGCATTTTAAAGAAATCACCTCGGGCAATACCATCATTATGGGTCGCAAAACCTACGACTCGATCGGTAGACCATTACCCAACAGAAGAAACATTGTAATTACCAGATCTACTGAACTCCAAATACCAAACGTAGAAGTTGTAAATACATTAGAAGCAGCATTATCGCTTTGCCAAAATGAAAATGAAGTTTTTATAATTGGTGGTGCGGAGATCTATAAATACGCACTTCCTCTCGCCAATAAGATTTATTTAACTACCGTTCATCAAACCTACGAAGCGGATGTCTTTTTTCCTGAGTTAAATAGAGAAGAATGGAAAGAGATTAACAAAGAATATCATCCTGCAGATGAAAAAAATAGTGTAGCTTACACTTTTTCTACGTTGGAACGCATATAATTCAACTTCCTTAATAAAAGTAAAATAACAAGTCCTATTATTTAAAAAAATAATTAGATTTGCCGACTTGTTTAAAAACAGCAAATAAGAAATAATACATAACAAAAAATGCAAGGTAAAGGTTTTATTAAATTTATGGCAATACTTTTAGGTATTGTCTGTCTGTATTCGTTATCATTTAATTTGGTTACGTATAACGTAGAAAAAGACGCGAAAGCGTTTGCCAAAGGCGATGCCGTTAAAGAAAAAGCTTACTTAGATTCGATGGCTAATGAGCCTGTTTATCCACTATTAGGCTTAACATACCAACAAGTAAAAGGTAAAGAAATTAACCTTGGACTAGATTTAAAAGGTGGTATGAACGTTACTATGGAGATTTCTTTAGCTGAGCTAACTAAATCTTTAGCTAACAATACAGCCGATGCTACTTTTAACCAGGCATTGCAAAATGCTCAAGTGCAAATGAATGCTGGTGGTAAAGATTACATCTCATTATTTGTTAGTGAATACGAAAAACTTGCACCTAACGGAAAATTAGCTGATTTTTTCGCTAATCAAGACAACACTGCTTTGTTAAAAGCCAATGCAAGCAATGCAGAGGTAAAAAGCTATTTGTCTAAAGAAGCTACAAGTGCTATTGATCGTTCTTTTGTAATCTTACGTAGTCGTATCGATGGTTTCGGTATGGTTAGTCCGAACATGCAAAAACAAGAAGGTTCTAACAGAATTTTCATCGAAATGCCAGGTGTACAAGATAAAGAACGTGTTCGTAAATTATTACAAGGTTCTGCAGAATTACAATTTTGGCAAGTTTACCAAAACGAAGAAGTTGTTGGTATTTTAGAAAACATTAATAAAACCTTAGCCGTAACTGTAAAAGATACTGTTGCTACAACTGCAACTGTTGCCGCAGATACTACAAAGGCTGCTGGTGGCAAATTAGCTGATATTGTTAAAGGCAATAAAACAAAAGATACTTCATCTACTGCTTTAGCTGCAGAAGCTGCTAAGAAAAATCCTCTATATGCTGTTTTAAGTATCCCTACTTACCAAGCAGAAAATGGCCAACAAGCTTTACGCCCAGGACCAGTTGTTGGTTGGGTGTTACAAAAAGATACAGCTAAAGTAAATGCTTACTTCGCCAGACCAGATGTAAAATCATTAATTCCGGGTACGCTTAAATTTATGTGGAGTGTTAAACCGATGGATAAATCAAAGGTTTTTGAACTTTACGCAATCAAAGTAACTTCTTTAGATGGCAAACCAGATTTAGGTGGCGAATCAGTAGCTAATGCTCGTAACACATTTGATCAGAACAACAACCCAGAAGTTACCATGTACATGACTTCTGAAGGTGCTACCAAATGGAAAAAAGTAACTGCTGATGCATCTGCTGATCCAAACAATAAAAAAGCGATTGCAATTGTATTAGATAATTCAGTTTACTCAGCTCCTACAGTACAAAACGAAATTCCTAATGGTGTTTCTTCAATTTCAGGAAGCTTTACTCCAGAAGACACAAAAGATTTAGCAAATATTTTAAAAGCAGGTAAGTTACCAGCTCCAGCAAAAATCGTTTCAGATTATGTAGTCGGTCCTTCATTAGGTCAACAAGCAATTGATAGTGGTTTAGCATCATTTGTTATTGCATTTGCTGTTATTTTAGCGTTTATGGCGCTTTACTATAACAAAGCAGGTTGGGTTGCTAATATTGCATTGGTAATAAACTTATTCTTTATCATGGGTGTATTAGCAGCATTTGGTGCTGTATTAACATTACCTGGTATTGCTGGTATCGTGTTAACCATTGGTTTATCCGTTGATGCGAACATTCTGATATTTGAGCGTGTTCGAGAGGAGCTTGCCTTGGGTAAAAATACGGCAACTGCTATTAAAGAAGGTTTTAAACATGCAATGTCGTCTATCATCGACTCAAACGTAACGCTATTTATTTTAGGTGGTATTTTAGCAGTGTTTGGTACCGGACCAGTACGTGGTTTCGCTGTAACACTTTGTGTGGGTGTAATTACATCGTTCTTTGCAGCTGTATTAATTTCTAGAGTAATTTTCGAATCAATGTTAAGTAGAAAAGCTAACATCTCTTTCGATAATAGTGTAACTAGAAATGCATTTAAAAATATTGCTTTCAACTTTGTTGGTCGTAGAAAATTATATTACATGATTTCTGCAGCAATTATTGTTTTAGGTGTAATTTTTTATATCAAAAATGATGGTTTACACTTAGGTGTTGATTTTAAAGGCGGAAGAACTTACATGGTTACTTTCGATAAGCAAATGAATACTGCAGAAGTTGCAGAAAAATTATCTGCTAATTTTGAAGGTGAAGAGGCTTTAGTTAAAACTGCTGGAACAGACAATGCTTTAAAAATAACTACTCCTTGGCAAATTAACGATCCTAATGCAGATAAAACTGTTGAAACAGCTTTAAGAAAAGGCTTAGGTGAATTAGGTGCTAAATATGAGATTGAAAGTTCTCAAAAAGTAACGCCAACTATTGCAAATGATATTATTTACGGAGCATATGGAGCAATTTTGTTCTCTTGTTTGGTAATGTTTATCTATATTTTGGTTCGTTTCCGTAAATGGCAATATGGTTTAGGTGCGGTTATCGCATTATTCCATGATGTGGCGTTGGTGTTATCATTCTATACTATTTTAGATGGTGTTTTACCTTTCCCATTAGAAATTGGACAAGATTTTATTGCAGCTATTTTAACGGTAATGGGTTACACCATGACAGAAACAGTTGTTGTATTTGACCGTATCCGTGAGCGTTTGGCAGAAAAAGGAAAAGAAGATGTTTATGGTGCAGAACGCGATACTTTAATCAACTTCGCATTGAACAGTACTTTAAGTCGTACAATTTTAACTTCATTAACAGTATTCTTCGTACTAATTGTAATTTTCATTTTCGGTGGAGATAGCATTAGAGGATTTATTTTCGCCTTATTAATCGGACGTATCATTGGTACATATTCTTCATTGTGTATCTCTACTCCAATTGTAATCGATTTATCTAAAAACGAAGCAAATAAAAAAGCTTAGTTAATTTAAACGATATCAAAAATTTAAGGGTTTCGATTTTTCGGAACCCTTTTTTTTGTGGCCTCACCCCGTGAAAGGTTAGGGCTTGCATGCTGTCTGTCAAGCCCCTCTCCTCAAAGAGAGGGAAACGAAGGAACTAAGTTTAACTACTAACTTTAAAAGGGTGAGGTGTAAAATAATGTCAGCATTTCATCGGATACTCCTGCCCCGCTTTCCTTACTGCCATGAAAAATGGCATTCATCCAATCGGGTTTAAACAACAAAGCAAGCATTTCATATCAGCTTCTTGCCCCTCATGTTAAGCTAATCATACGTACAAAAATCTCTTGGTGTTCTTTGTGCCTTTGTGGTTAAATGCTCTTATTCTTATACCTTTTGCCAGAACTAAAGCCCCAAAAGAACTACTGCCTTTGTAATATAAACCCGATTAAAAAGCGGGGCTGAAAAAGCCAAAAGCACTGACATAGTTTTTCAAAAAAAAATTAAACTTCTGCTTTATCATTACATCAATTGGTTTTACATTTATTCAATTTATAACTTGCTATATTTGACAAACTATTTGATAGGCTGAATAGTTTATTTACTATGGAAAACAAAAGACAAAGAATTGTAATTGTTGGCGGTGGTTTTGGCGGGATAGAATTGGCAAAAAAATTAAGAAATAAAGAGGTTGATGTAACTATCCTCGACAAACATAATTATCATACGTTTCAACCATTATTGTATCAAGTTGCAACTGGGGGTTTAGAAGCAGACTCGATTGCTTTTCCCATCAGAAAAATTTTTAAAGGGCAAAAAAACCTGACTTTTAGGGTTACGGAGGTTAAAAAAGTTATTCCAGAGCAAAATAAACTAATTACAACCATCGGTGAAATTGAATACGATCATTTGGTAATTGCCACAGGATCTACAAGTAACTTTTTCGGGCAAGATGAAATTCAGCAAAATGCCATGCCAATGAAGTCTATACCCGAGGCTTTAAATTTAAGAAGTTTAATTCTGCAGAATTTAGAGCAATCGTTAATTACCACAGACCCAACCACCAAAGCAGAATTGTTAAATTTTGTAGTTGTAGGCGGTGGCCCAACAGGTGTAGAAACTGCCGGTGCTTTGGCCGAGTTGAAGCGCCATGTGTTAAAAAATGATTATTCGGAAATAGACATTGATCAAGTAAATATTTATCTAATTGAAGGCTCTCCAGAGTTATTAGGACCAATGTCGCCACAAGCGCAACAAAAATCTCAACAGTTTTTAGAAGAAATGGGCGTTTTGGTTTATACCAATGCAAGGGTTAAAAGTTACAATGGCAAAACGATTGAACTACTTGATGGCAGAAATATTTCTTCGGCAACTGTAATTTGGAGTGCGGGTGTTAAAGGGGTAGTATTAGATGGTTTAAATCCAGAATGTACGGTTAGAGGCAATCGTTTAAAAGTAGATCAAATTAATAAAGTAGAGTGCTATCAAAATATTTACGCAGTTGGAGATGTTGCGGCGATGATTACAGAAGAAACTCCAAACGGACATCCAGGTGTAGCACCAGCTGCCATACAACAAGGAACACTATTAGCTAAAAATCTGCTAAACATTATTGAGGGTAAACCAACAGAGAACTTTAAATACTTTGATAAAGGATCTATGGCCACAGTTGGAAGAAATAGAGCTGTGGTTGATATCGGCAAAATCCGTTTTCAGGGTATTTTTGCATGGTTTACCTGGATGTTTGTGCATTTAATGACTTTAGTAGGCTTTAGAAACAAGTTAATTGTATTTGTAAATTGGGTATGGAGTTATTTTAGTTATGATAGAGGCACCAGATTAATTATCAGACCATTTATTAAAGGCGAAAAATGGAAAGCGATTAATAATTTGCAGTCTGAAAGTGTAGCTAGCCCGGAAGTTGGAAAGACGGAAAGTTCTATAGTTCATTAGTCATTTGGTCTTTGGTTCATTAGTTCATTAGTTCATTGGTCGCTAGTTTAGGAACATAAACTAAGTCTCACATCTCATATCTAACTTCTCAAATCTTATATCTTAAAAATGAAACTCATAGAATGTCCACGTGATGCCATGCAAGGTTTGCATGATTTTATTTCAACGGATTTAAAAGCAGAATACATTAACTTGCTATTACAAGTTGGTTTTGACACGATTGATTTTGGCAGTTTTGTATCTCCAAAAGCTATTCCGCAACTGCGAGATACAAAAGAAGTTTTAGCGAAATTAGATATAAGTAATACAAGCACTAGACTACTAGCCATTGTAGCTAATTTAAGAGGCGTAGAAGAAGCTGTGAAGCATAAAGAGATCAATTACCTTGGTTTTCCGTTTTCAATCTCAGAAACATTTCAGCAACGCAATACAAATTCGAGTATCTCTCAATCTTTAACCACTGTTGAAGAAATGCTGAACTTATGCGATCAACATCAAAAAACAGCGGTGGTTTATTTATCAATGGGATTTGGTAACCCGTATGGAGATGAATGGAATATAGAGATCGTAGAAAAATGGGCTGATGAATTGGTAAACAGAGGCGTGAAAATTCTCTCGTTAGCCGATACAACAGGTGTATCAACTCCCGAGAAGATCAAAACCATTTTACCTGTGCTAATTGCAAAATTTAAGCAAACTGAAATTGGCATACATTTACATAGCACACCTTCTACTCGTTTAGAAAAAATTGAGGCTGCTTACGAGGCTGGTTGCAAACGCTTTGACAGCGCTTTAAAAGGTTTTGGCGGTTGCCCAATGGCCACTGACGATCTGACTGGAAATATGGCTACAGAAGATTTGATTGCATTTTTGCAGGCCAAAGGCGAAGATTTAAATTTGAATATGAATAAATGGAATGAGGCAATGGCATTGTCTGCTAAAGTTTTTGCTGGCAATTGATTTAACCACAGATTGACACTGATAAACACAGATTTTAGTTGATGCGGATGAGAGTTTTTAAAATTACGCTAGCAATTATTTTATTATTAATCGCGTTATTTTGTTTTGCATTTTATGGCGCAGGTAATCGTGGTCATTTTATGTTTAGACCACATATGCTAGAAGATTGGTTAATTTGGGGTACCTGTTTAGTATGCTTTGTTTTGGGAGTTTTAATACTATATAATCAGCTAAAATCTTAATTCCTAACTCTACTTTAGCTTCAATTAGTCCAACTAGAGATTGACACAGCTAAACACAGATTTCTATTCCCTCTTATCTGTGTTCATCCTTTTAATCTGTGGTTAAGTTTTAAGCCCCTTAAACCTTCTTCACCATTTTAAAATGCTGTATACCCGCCTCCTCAAATTGCTCCCCTTCGGCAACAAAACCGAATTTTGCATATAAGCCCATAGCATCTAGTTGTGCATTCAAATAAATATAATGCGCATCAGAAGGTAAATCAGCTAAAACGGTGGCAATCATTGCTCTGCCTACCCCACAACCCCTAAACTCTTTCAGTACCGCAAAACGTTCTAGCTTATATCCGGCATCGGTTTTGCGCCAGCGACATGCACCACATGGTTGATGGTCTGATAAAGCTAGAAAGTGATGCGAAACATCTTCATTCTCATACTCAAGCTCTGGCGGACAACCCTGTTCATCAACAAAAACAATTTTGCGTATAGCAAAAACCTTTTCTAATTCTTCTTTAGTGAGTGCCTTGTGTACCAATAGTGCGTCCATGATTTTTATGTTTTTTATAGGGTTTAGTAGATTTTGTTTTTTCTAAATTTAGTTCTTTTGCCGCATCTATAGAGTGCGAATAATGAATATCTGTTTCCTTTTTTGCCAAGCGAGACAAAGTAACATAAAATTTGTGTAGCTGGTCTAACTCCTCTTCGGTTAAATCTTCAATATCAACCATTCTATTACTTGCATGGTCATGTGCAGCAATCAATTCGTTTAACTTTAATTGAATGGCTTTGCCGTCTTTATTTTGTGCTTTTTGAATTAAAAATACCATCAAAAATGTAATTATCGTTGTACCTGTATTGATAACCAATTGCCAAGTTTCTGAGTAATTAAACAGTGGCCCTGTAACCGCCCATAAAAACACAATTGCGGCAGCGCCAATAAATGCTGGAGAGCTTCCGGTAAATTTAGTAGCAGCGTTGGCAAATCTTTCAAATAAACCCATATTTTTTTGCTTTGTTTCCATAAATCACAAAATTTTAACTAATAGCTAATTTCTGCAATTAAAACGTCAATAATCATATTATCAATTAAAATAAATAAAGATTTTTTGCAGCGCAAGGCAATTGCTATTCAATAAATCCGTTCCCGTGTTTCGCTCTTACACTTCGCTGCGTAGCAAAAGCTACTTGCTGCAGGGTAAACGCTTCACCCGGGGCTAAAAACTAAGCAAATGCTCTTCGGGCAGGTTGCTACCGGACTATCAAACCTTGGCGATATTCTTTATGCAAGCAACACCCCAAAATTTCGCAAACAGTTGCTACCTAATATTGCAAACCCTGAAATAAATCCGTGGTAACGAAACAAAAAAAGCGCCCTGAATTTCAGAGCGCTTTATAATTTATATTAATTGTTCGTTACAATTTATCGTTTGCGTTAATGCAATTCAAATCTTCAAAAGCACCTGTTAAACGCTTAACAAACTCTTCTTCGCCTTTACGTAACCAAACACGTGGATCATAATATTTCTTATTTGGTTTATCATCGCCATCTGGATTACCAATTTGACCTTGCAAGAAAGCTTCATTAGTTTTGTAATAATCCAAAATTCCTTGCCAAAATGCCCATTGCATATCGGTATCGATGTTCATTTTAATTGCACCGTAAGAAATAGCTTCTCTAATTTCTTCTTGCGATGAACCAGAACCACCATGGAAAACAAAATTAATTGGTTTCTCTGCAGTTAAGGCATATTTTTCTTTAATAAAATCTTGAGAATTTTTTAAGATGATTGGTTGCAATTTAACATTACCTGGTTTGTAAACACCATGTACATTACCAAAAGCTGCAGCAATAGTAAAACGGTCGCTAACTTTACTTAACTCATCATAAGCATAAGCAACTTCACTTGGCTGCGTGTATAATTTAGAACTATCTACATCAGTATTATCTACACCATCTTCCTCTCCACCAGTTACGCCCAATTCAATTTCAATAGTCATGCCCATTTTGTCCATGCGTTTAAAATATTCTACGCAAACTTCCATGTTCTCTTCTAAAGATTCTTCAGAAAGATCTAACATGTGCGATGAAAACAATGGTTTACCAGTTTCTGCGAAGAATTTTTCACCATGTGTTAACAATCCATCAATCCATGGCAATAACTTTTTTGCAGCATGGTCTGTGTGTAAAACCACAGCCACACCGTAATGCTCTGCTAATAAATGAACATGTTTAGCTGCAGAAACTGCACCTAAAACGCAAGCATTTAAATTATCGTTATTTAAAGTTTTACCTGCGTAAAACTGTGCTCCGCCGTTAGAAAGTTGAATCATAACAGGAGAATTTACTGCTCTTGCAGTTTCCATTACCGCATTTATGGTGTTGGTTCCTGTAACATTTACCGCTGGTAATGCAAATTGATGTTTTTTAGCCTGCTCAAATAATTCTTGAACGGCTGCTCCGTAAATTACGCCTTTATAGCCTTTTAAACTCATTTCTATTTAAATTTGATATTTCGAAGTTATAAAAAAAATCGACAAAAACATCATTTTTTACCTAAGTGTATTTTTTACAATAACCTATAGCTAAAGTTGTGCTTTTTGTTAAACACTTAGAGAAAAACACGTACTATAGTTTAAAAAAAATTCGTTTCTTTGTACTCGCAATTTTAAAACATAACATGAGTTGGTTTAAGAGAGAAAAAAAAGGTATTAGTACCACAACAGAAGAAAAGAAAGAAGCACCAGATGGTTTGTGGAACAAGTGTCCTAATTGTAAAAAGGCCTTGCACAGTGCAGATTTAACTGAAAACAAATATGTTTGTCAGTACTGCGATTACCATTTAAGAATAGGTTCTAAAGAATATTTTCAAGTTCTTTTCGACAATAACGAGTATACCGAATTGTTTGCCAACCTTACTTCTGGCGATCCATTACAATTTAACGATAACAAACCTTACACCGAGCGTATTGTAGAAAGTCAGGCTAAAACTGGCTTAAAAGATGCAATTAGAGCTGCTCACGGTAAAGTAGATGGACAGGAATTGATGGTTGCTTGTATGGATTTTGCTTTTATTGGAGGGTCTATGGGATCTGTTGTAGGAGAAAAAATTGCTCGCTCTATTGATTACAGCATTAAAAACAAAGTGCCATTTTTAATGATTTCTAAATCTGGTGGTGCTCGTATGATGGAAGCTGCATTTTCATTAATGCAAATGGCCAAAACATCGGCTAAATTGGCTTTATTGGCGCAGGCTAAAATCCCTTATATTTCTTTATTAACTGACCCTACTACTGGTGGTGTTACTGCATCATACGCTATGTTAGGCGATATTAATATTGCAGAACCAGGAGCTTTAATCGGCTTTGCTGGCCCACGTGTAATTAAAGAAACCATTAAAAAAGATTTACCAAAAGGTTTCCAAACTTCTGAGTTTGTGTTAGAACATGGCTTTTTAGATTTTATTGTTGATAGAAGACAGATGAAAGCTAAATTGGCGAGTTTCTTAAAGATGATGAAGAATTAGAATAGTCCGGAAGTCGGAAAAGTCTGAAAGACGGAAAATAAATGGTAAAAAAGCAGGATTTGATGTACTACGGAATGTTAATCTTGCTTTTTTTGTTAATAGAATTTTAGATACCTAAAAAGAAATTTAAGCTTGTTAGTGTTAACTTTCTAGTATCATAAACATCGAATTTTTTAAATTCAAAACTCTATCTTAGGGTATTAAAATCAATCCCTATGAAAAAAATATTCTTTTCACTTGCCTGCCTAACGCTCCTATCTAGTTTTACTTTAAAATTTTTAGAAAAGCCAAAAGTGGTGGGAGTATGGCAGCCATCGCACCAAACAGATACTGGCAAAGATTTTAGCGAAGCTGCAGTTTGCAATGGTATTGTAGAAGCTGCAATCGCTGCAAGCCCAAAACTAAAAGAATTTAAAGTTTGGAGCTTAAATGAGCCAAATCTGCATCATCCAAATGTTGGCAGTAATACGGTTGTAGAACATACATCGGCTATTATAGATGGTAAAATATCTGGCTATGCCTATGAATTAAAAAACGCCAATAAAAAGAAACCAGATGTTTTTATTTCTGTACACAATAATGGAGGCACAAAGCGACATGCCATTTGGGGTTTTATACATGATGGTGATGAATACGAAGCAGAGAATAGAGCTTTAGCGGCAAGGTTAGTTGCGGCAATAAGTGCAGTTACTGATTTAGAAAACCGAGGTGTACAATTAGATAGCTCAACCGGCAGAAACGATTATATATGCAAAGCTACTGGCAAAAGAGCTTTCTATAGTTTAGATGAGCATGTAAATACAGCTAAATATCGTGTACTTTTAGAAGTAGGTGATAATGGTGTGAGTAAAGAATTTTTAGAAAATCCAGCAAATCAGCAAAAAATGGGTAATGCTATTAAAGCAGAGTTAGCAAAATGGTTAGCGGAGAAAAACCTAATTTAAATTTGTGTATTACAATATTTTAAAGCTGAAGGTTTATCAAAAATTAAAAGCTTAACAGGGTGTAACCTAATTCTATTTGCTGAGGTCTAACTTATAAACCCAAACAAAAAATGAAAAATTTAATCCTATTTATCTTTTGCACAGCTTTATTTTTTACGGCAAAGGCCCAAAGTACAAATCCGAATTATGATGCTGAATTGGCTAAGACTTTAGGCGCTGATGATTATGGCATGAAACAATATATTTTGGTAATGCTTAAAACTGGCTCAAATACAACATCTACCAAAACAGAATATGATGATGCTTTTGCCGGACACATGGCGAATATGGGCAAATTGGTTAAAGAGAATAAGTTAATTGTGGCAGGGCCGATGGGTAAAAACGATAAAAACTATAGAGGAATTTTTATTTTAAATGTGAAAACCATTGATGAGGCAAAAGAAATTTTAGCAACCGACCCTGCAGTTAAAGCTAAATTATTAGATGCAGATTTATTCAATTGGTACGGATCTGCTGCCCTATCTGAATATTTAAAAGCTAGCGACAAAGTTCGCAAGCTAAAGTTTTAAGCTTAGCGTAATTTTTATAATTTAGCTTTTAATTGAAGTTAAATTATGGATATCAATACCCTAAAAATCATCCAAACACTTATACATTACGGTTTACACTTCGTTTTTCCGTTACTAATAGCGTATTTATTTTTTAAGGAAGATTGGAAAAAAACCTATTTGATTTTGCTCTGCACGATGCTGGTAGATTTAGATCATTTATTGGCAACCCCAATATTTGAAGCCGGGAGATGCAGCATCGGTTTTCATCCTTTGCACAGTTATTATGCTATAGCAGTTTACTTTTTATTATTACTGCAGAAGAATAAGGTGATTAGAATTATAGCCATTGGCTTGCTATTTCATATGTTTACTGACTACCAAGATTGCCGTTGGAATATATTTATCTCAGATTATGGCAGATAAATTATTTCGTTTTGTACAGTAAATTTGTTTCATAGCCCTGATTGGAATGATATCCTTTTTAGCGCTTATCCGGAGCCAAAGCGAAGGATAGCTAAAAAGATAGAATGGAAAGCAGGACTGACATTTATAGTTGTACTGCATTAGCGCTTCTAAAAAACTAATGAACCATTGAAATATAACTACTCTTCTTTCTGCTGAAATTTATAAAACAGATAACCCAGAAAAGGCAAGATTAAAAAACTCCCTAAAACTAAAGCCCATCCTAATGCTTGCACTGTTTTGAAAGGTGCAATGGTTTCATAAAGTGAAAGCGCAGATCCATTTTTTAATCGGATAAAATTTGGAAAGTGCGCATAACTAATGGCAACCAAAATCATGGTGACTTGAAAACCGGCTAAAATTCTTAAAATTTTTGTTTTGCCTTTTAGCAAGAGGTACCATAATAAAACAAGCGAAAGACTGGCTAAAATTACGGCTGTTAAACCAATTTCATTTTGAAATACCCACGTGTACAAGGGTACATCTTCAAGGTAGGCAGCTGTAAAAACCATGGCACCAAAAATTACCGCAGCCACATTCATGAACTCTGCTTTTTTGATGAAACGCTTTTGGTCCACGACTTCTTGGCTCTCTCCTATTAAGTAAATTGCCGCTAAAAAACCACAAAGTGCTACAGTAAACAGTCCTACAGCAATAGAAAACCAATTTAACCAGCCAAATACATAAGCATCTGCAAAATTATTGGCATCGCTATCTATTTTACCAGAAATTACACTACCTGCAATAATGCCCAAAAACAAGGGTGTAATAAAGCTCGAGTAGATAAAAATTTTGTTGTAAACATCTTGCATTTGGTCTTTAACGGCATCGTAATGCCTAAAAACAAAGGCTGTACCTCTTGCTATAATGCCAATTAGCATAATGGCCAACGGAATATGCAAATAAACCGACATGGTGGTGTATACTTTTGGAAAAGCAACGAACAAAATTACTACGGCAATAATGAGCCACATGTGGTTAGCTTCCCAAACCGGACCAATGGCTTGGCTCATTGTTTTACGGGTTTTACTTCGGTTTTTTCGAGAGGTAAACAATTCGATAATTCCGGCACCAAAATCTGCCCCGCCCAATAAAAAGTACAGCAAAATGGATGCACATAGGAAGATGATAATTACATAACCCATATTATTTAACTTTTAGTGAAGGTGAAACCTGAGGCTGACTGTATAATTGAGGTACCATTTTAATTTGTCGATAGAGCAAGAAAACAACAATGACATTGAGCGATGCATAAATTGCGGTAAACAAATAGAATGACCATGCGATACCTGGCATTGGTGTTACGGCATCTCTAGTTTTCATAATCCCGTAAATAATCCAAGGCTGCCTACCAACTTCTGTTACTACCCAGCCCGCTTCTAAAGCGATGTACCCAAGTGGAATAGAAATAACAAAAAGTTTGAGCAACCAACGTCTATCTAAAATTGATTTTTTGCGCAAAAGGAGTACAAAATAACCTAACGATATTAACATGAGCAACGTGCCAATACCAACCATAATTTGAAAAGCGTAATGAGTTATTGCCACCGGTGGTTGTTCATCTACAGGTATTTGATCTAACCCTTTAACCTCTGCTTTAAAATCTCCATGCGCTAAAAAGCTTAAAGCACCCGGAATTTCTATAACATGTGTTACCTTTTTATTTTTCTCATCTACAATTCCTCCAACCAATAATGGAGCAGGCTTTTGGGTTGTGTATAAAGCCTCCATTGCAGCTAATTTTGCAGGTTGCCTTTGTGCTACATCTTTTGCAGATAAATCTCCACTTAGGGGTTGCAATACCGCACAAATGGTAGCAAATATGGCTGCAATTTTGAAAGCTTTGTAATGAAAATCTGGATTTTGTTTGCGCAAAATCATTAAAGCGTGTACACCAGCAACAGCAAAACCCGTGGCAGTAAAAGCAGCCAAACACATATGCAAAGCTTGTGTAAACCATGCTTTGTTAAACATGGCCGCAATTGGGTCTATGTTTAAATATTTACCATCAACAAAATCAAACCCAGCTGGGCTGTTCATCCACGCATTTGCGGCTACAACTAAAATACCCGAAGCTAAACCACTTACACCAACTACTACGCCAGTAAACCAATGAAACCATTTGTTCAATTTATTCCACCCGTAAAGGAAGAACCCAAGTGCAATAGCCTCTATAAAGAAAGCTGTTCCCTCTAATGAAAACGGCATCCCAAATATGGGGCCAGCATGTTCCATAAATTTTGGCCAAAGTAAGCCCAACTCAAAAGATAACATTGTACCAGAAACCGCACCTGTAGCAAAAAATATGGCTACTCCTTTGCTCCAAGCCTTGGTAATGTTTTTATATACTTCATTATTGGTTTGCAACCATTTATAATGCGATACTGCCATAAAAAACGGCATTACCATACCAATACAAGCGTAAATAATGTGAAAGCCCAGAGAAAGGGCCATTTGCGAACGGGCGGCTAAAAAATCATCCATAGCAATAGCGATTTGAATTGAACAAATATACCCTATAGAATTTGGGAAATAATTAACCGTTAGTTAAATAGAAGAATTATTTTTAATATGGAACGTTTATAAATTGAAATAAAGTTTGGGAGAATAATTGAGCGTTTCATCTATCGTTTAGTGTCTCAACTACAAGAAAAACATATAAAGTAATAAATAAATATCGAGCCTACTTTCAATTCCATAGACAAGTCAGTCAACTTCTTTTGATTAGATCTCCTTAGCGCCTATCGGTTTGTCTCCCACCGACCGAAAAAATATATTTTAATTACATTTCCTTAGCGCCTATCGGTCGGTGTCTCACCGACCGAAAAAATATAAAGCGATAAGATTTTGATTATATATAACTACCTTGTGTTAGCATCCCTGCAAATTTCAACATTATGCACATTTTCCATAAAAGACAGGGACAGATGGATTTCTACAATTCATACTTCTATACAGATACCATCTGTAATTTCGCTCATCTCTTAGTTGATGACAAATTGAAAACGATAATTATTAACTCTTTACAATGTTTAGTAAAACAACAACTAGTAGAAATTAATGCGTATGTTATTATGACTAATCATATTCATTTAATATGGAATATTTTAAAACAAAATGGCAAGGAAAATCCTGCAACAAGCTTTACAAAATTCACAGCTCATCAATTCAGAAAATACCTTCTTGCAAATAATAATACACTATTAAAAGATTATTACTCTGAAAAAATGGATAGAACTTATCAATTTTGGAAAAGAGACCCTTTGGCAATACCTTTAAGTACAGAGGAAATTTTATTGCAAAAAATAGATTATATACACAATAATCCAACTTTAGAAAAGTGGGGATTATGTAAGTATCCAGAAGAGTATAGATGGAGTAGTGCAATCTTTTACAAGACTGGTATGGATGAATTTGGAATATTAAGAGATTATAGAGATTAGAACTCTTAGTTAATAAAAAATTATAGAAATAGTTTCGGTCGGTGAGACACCGACCGATAGGCAAGAGATTATAGAGATTAGAACTTTCTTAGTTGATAAAAATAATAGAAATAGTTTCGGTCGGTGAGACACCGACCGATAGGCGAAATTGAACGCTCGTCTCCAAACACTTACTAACCTACGGTTAACTCTGTATATGCTGCAGTTAAACTTCTAACGATACCATCACCTTTCCATTCGGGTGCACCAGGTATTGTTGTTGCTTTTAAAATATCTTCTTTTGTTTTACCTGCTTTAATTTCTGCACCAACAAAAGCGAGCAAACTTTCAAGATAATTTTTAAATGCTTTTACGTTTTCTTTGTCGCCAACTACTTTCTCAGGATCTAAACTGTGGCCAGTAACTACAATTGTATCTTTATCAAATTGATTGTAAATTTTATCCAAAGCGGTAATCCAGTTGCCTATATGCGCACCATTGGCCTGATCTATGTAAGGAAACCTACGGTTAAACACCAGATCGCCTACATGTACCACATTTGCGTTTTCGAAATGGTAAACCACATCGCCATTGGTATGACCAGAGCCATAGTAATAAGCGCTAATTTTCTCTTTACCAACTGGCGCTTTCCAACCCTTTCCAAAAGTTACATCCGGCAGCAATTGCTGAGCTAAATTATTTGCTTTTTCGGCTGCTAACTTTTGGTTTACAAGAGAGTTTTCATGCGCAACCACATGCTCCGCTAAGCCTTTAAAAGCAATGTTACCACCCGTATGATCGCCATGATGGTGAGTATTTAATAAATATTTAAAAGGTTTATCTCCTAATTTCTTCAATTCTTCAATTACATGCGTTGCCGACGCCGGAAATTGAGAATCAACCGCCACGTAACCATTAGTACTATTTAGCCAAGCAATCGTTCCTCCTTGTTCTAAAAATACACCAACACCATTCCTCAATTCTTTAAACTGATAAGCCCTTAATGGATTTGCAAAAGCATCTCCTTTGTAAAAAGCCAAAACCGCTGCAGCCAATGCAGAATTCTGAATAAATTTTCTTCTTTGCATATTTTTAAATAAAAAAACCACGATGAATGTCGTGGTTTAAATATAATTAATTTACAGTTAAAATCCTGTGCCTGGTGTGGTACCTGGTTCGTGGCTACCTCCTAATGCATTATTAGTACGAGCATGTTTTTTCTCGAAATTACTTGTCGGATTTGAAGATTTACTTTTTTCGATGTTTTTCTCCGTACGTGTAGTATCACTATCAGGATTTACAGCATCAATTAAATCAGCTTTAACTTCTCTATTATTCTCTTCTTGATTTTCTTTGTGATTTTCCATAACATTTAGTTTTGATGTACTTAAATAACAATACAATAACTATTTTGTTTTTTGATAGGAAAAGCAAATGTTGTGCAGCGAACAAACAGCAGCCCCGCCAATGCTGCAATTCTTTTTACCCCTAAATCCCCTAAAGGGGACTTAATAAAAAGAATTTTCGCGTATGTCGGGTTTATTTTACGCAGGTTTTTGCATCTATTTAGGTTTGCTCCTAGCCATTGCCAAGAACTACAAACTTTGTAATATAAACCTTATTGTAGCGTAAATACTTTTTGTTGTTGAGTGCGAAGCCGAAACAAAATACAAAAAGATTGAAGCGAAAAGAAGGGCTGCAGTTTAAAATGAAAAACTGCCCATGTTTTACCAATAAAAAAGTCTCAACAAAAATGCTGAGACTATTATATGACCAAACGAGATTAATAATTATTTGTAATAATAACTACGCAAGTGCATTTTGCTTTACTACCATTTTCACTTTCTCTAAAACATAGTCTAAATCTTCTTTTGTGGTGTATTTACTAAAAGAAAAACGCACCGATGGACGATTTGGATCTGCTTTAATGCCATTTAAAACATGTGAGCCAATGTTTGAGCCAGATGAACAAGCACTGCCACCAGAGGCGCAAATACCGTTAATATCTAAGTTAAACAACAACATATCTGCCATATCCATTTCTGGAAACGACACATTTAAAACAGTATATAAACTTTTGTTTTCTTCAGTTTCGCCGTTAAAAGCAATACCGGGTATTTCGGCTATTAACTGCTCTTTTAAATAATTTTTTAAGCCTTGAATATGATTTTGGTGCTCTTGCATTTCTGCATAAGCGATTTCTAATGCTTTGGCCAAGCCCACAATACCATATACATTTTCGGTACCGCCACGCATGTTACGTTCTTGCGCACCGCCGTAAATCATTGGTGGTATTTTAATATTACTGTTAACATATAAAAAGCCTACACCTTTTGGCCCATGAAGTTTATGCGCCGCACAAACAATAAAATGCGCTTTTAGCTTACGCACATCATGCGGATAATGACCCATGGTTTGAACTGTATCTGCGTGATAAATTGCATTGTATTTTTCACAAATATCGCCAACTTTTTCCATATCTGTTAGCGTACCCAACTCATTGTTGGCATGCATTAGTGAAACAAATGTACGATCGTTGTTTTGCAACAGTTCTTCTAAATGGTTGTAATCAATATTTCCTTTTTCATCAATATTAACAAAACTCAATTTATCTATCACGCCATCTTTTAACAACATTGCTAAAGTATGCTCAACCGCGTGGTGTTCTATTTTAGATGTAATTGCATGTTTAATTCCGTAAGCAGAAATACCACAACGTATGGCAGTATTATCAGCCTCAGTACCACCAGATGTGAAGAAAATTTCTGATGGAGATGCGTTTAACAAACCAGAAACAGTCTTTCTTGCTTTTTCTACCAAAGTTCTCACCTCTCTACCTAAAGCGTGTATTGCAGACGGATTGCCGTAAAAATTCTGCATTACGTTAGTCATTTCGGCAATCACATTTGGATCTAAAGGTGTTGTGGCTGCATTATCTAAATAAACTCTTTTCATATTTTTATGATTACACTGATGTAAAAGATTACACAGATTGCGAAAATCGTATTAATTAAGTTGAAGTATTTCTTTAATGTCTGAAATGATTTTTTTAGCTAAATTTTCAGCTATAGTTTCATTTTCAGCTTCGCTATAAATACGTATGATTGGCTCGGTATTCGATTTGCGTAAGTGAACCCACTCATTTGCAAAATCAATTTTTAAACCGTCGATGGTGCTAGTTTTCTCATTTTTATATTTCTCTTGAACTTTAATTAACAACGCATCAATATCCATTTCTGGGGTAAGCGTAATTTTGTTTTTGGAGATATGATAAGCAGGATAAGTACTTCTTAATCTAGAAATTGTAATACCTTCTTTTGCCAAATGAGTTAAAAACAAGGCAATGCCAACTAAAGCATCTCTTCCGTAATGTAACTCTGGGTAAATGATACCACCATTACCCTCGCCACCAATAATAGCATTGGTTGCTTTCATTTGGTTTACAACATTTACCTCTCCTACTGCTGCAGCATTATACTCGCCACCTGCTTTTTCGGTTACATCTCTTAATGCTCGTGTTGATGAAAGATTAGAAACTGCGTTGCCTGGATTATTTTTTAGAATATAATCAGCCACAGCTACTAAAGTATACTCTTCGCCAAACATAGTTCCATCTTCATTAACAAAACAAAGTCTATCAACATCTGGATCAACAACAATACCTAAATCTGCTCTTTTGGCTTGTACCACTTTAGCAATTTCAGTTAAGTTTTCTGGCAACGGTTCTGGATTGTGTGGAAACTCTCCATTTGGCTCACAATACAATTCATACACAGTATTCACACCCAATGCTTTTAATAAGGCAGGCACAAAAATACCGCCTGTAGAGTTTACGCAATCAATAGCAATTTTAAAATTTGCTTTTTTAATGGCTTCAACATCAACCAAAGGCAAGGCTAAAATTGCATCAATATGTTTTTGTAAATAAGTATCATTTGCAACAACTTTTCCTAAATCATTTACATCAGCAAAAGCGAACTCAGCATTTTCTGCAATTTCTAAAACTTCTTTACCATCAGCATCGCTAATAAACTCGCCTTTTTCATTTAAAAGTTTCAAAGCGTTCCATTGTTTAGGGTTATGACTAGCAGTTAAAATAATACCACCACCTGCATTTTCCATCGGCACAGCAATTTCAACAGTTGGTGTAGTAGATAAACCTAAATCTATCACTTCTATGCCTAAACCTTGTAAGGTGCCGATCACTAAATTATTCACCATTTCTCCCGAAATACGGGCATCACGACCAAGAACAATTTTTTTATTTTGTGTTTTATTTACAACCCAAGAGCCATATGCTGCTGTAAATTTTACAATATCAATTGGGGTTAAACCATCGCCAGCTTTTCCGCCAATGGTACCTCTAATTCCGGAAATAGATTTTATTAATGTCAAGTTTTATAAATTTTCTCAAAAATAAGAAATTTTTAAGAATGGAATGCATTAATTGCTACAGCGCTAGATAATTTTAATCATATTTTAAAACTCTAAAAATTAATTTTATAGCTCTTGAACTTCAATTTGCTATATTTGTTGCTCACAAAAAGTTAACATATTAGCAGTATGCAGCGAAAATGGTTTCAGTATTGGTTTAACTCTCCTTATTACCATATCCTTTACAGTCAGCGTAACGATGAAGAGGCAGAGTTGTTGATAGATAACCTATCTGCATATTTACACCCAAAAAGTGATAGTAAAATTTTAGATATTGCTTGTGGCAGAGGCAGACATTCAATTTATTTGAACAAAAAAGGCTACGATGTTACCGGTATAGATCTTTCTGAGCAAAACATTAAATATGCACAGCAGTTTGAGCAAAAGAACTTGCACTTTTATGTGCATGATATGCGAAAACTAGGCTATATCAATTATTACGATATTGCCTTAAACTTATTTACCAGTTTTGGTTATTTTGAAACTGAGAAAGATCATGTTAATGCCTTAAAATCTTTTAGGAAAAGTTTAAAAGCAGATGGAACCTTGGTAATTGATTATTTTAATACTCAAAAAATAATTAAAAATCTAACTAACCAAGAAACAAAAACTATTGATGGCATTGAGTTTCATTTGCACAAATTTGTTTCTGAAGGAAAAATCATCAAACACATTAATTTCGAGCATCGTTTAAAAGCTTATGCGTTTGAAGAACGTGTGCAAGCTTTCTTTTTAGCAGATTTTGAAAGAATGCTGACTAAAAGCGGATTAACAATTACCGAGACATTTGGCAACTATAACTTAGATGCTTTTGATGAAATCAAATCTGACCGTTTAATATTGGTTTGTAAAAAAGCGTAATGGCAGATATTCAGCAATTTGATGTAGAATTGTTTATTCGCATTCATCGCGGTTTAAGTAATGGATTTTTCGATTGGCTTATGCCTTTACTCAGAAACCGTTTCTTTTGGTCGCCGCTATATTTATTTATAGTAGTTTTTTGTATCAAAAACTACAAAAAGCAAGGCTACTATATGATTGCAATGATTTTAGCCACATTTGCCATTGGCGATTTTATTGCATCTCGTTTAATTAAACCATTTATTGGGCGAATAAGACCTTGTAATAATTTTAATTTAGCTGATGAAATTATCAGGCGTGTACCATGCGGAAGTGGTTTTAGTTTTCCATCATCACATGCTACCAATCATTTTGCTATTGCCGTGTTTTTAATTTGCCTTTTTTATAAACAGTGGAAACCAATTTTACCTTTGGCTTTATTTTGGGCATTTAGCATTAGCTTTGCGCAGATATATGTTGGTGTGCATTACCCAATAGATACAATGTTTGGCGCCTTATTAGGCACCTGCATTGGTTTTTTTACTTTTTTCCTTTACACCAAAATTAAACCTGCCATCTAATGGAAATTTGGAAGTTTCTTGTTTTATTCTTTTGCGCTTTTTTTGGAGGGTTATCTATCTTTTTGGTAAAAAACGATAAATCGCAACTGTTAAAACTTATTCTATCGTTTAGTGGTGCATATTTATTTGCCATAACAGTTTTACACCTTATACCAGATGCTTACAGCGGCACGGATAAAAAAGAAATTGGCATTTTTATTTTGATTGGCTTTTTGTTGCAAGTATTTTTAGAGCAGTTTTCTGAAGGTGTAGAACATGGTCACATCCACAAGCATCATCATAGCCATAGTTTTCCATGGGGTATTATGGCTAGTTTGTGCCTACACGCATTTTTAGAAGGAATGCCATTGGCTAAAGATCAAAACAATGAATTAATTTTTGGTATTTCACTCCACCATATTCCTGCGGCATTTGCATTGGCAAGCATTTTAGTTCAAAACCATATCAAAGCAAACAAGGTAATACTTTACATTATCATTTTTGCAATAATGGCACCTGCTGGATACTATTTTAGCTTAAGTTTAAGCAATGGAAGTATTACAGGTATGGAGCAATACTTTAATAAAGTTATGGGCATTGTAATTGGTATATTTCTACATATCTCTACCACTATCCTCTTCGAATCAAGTGCAGATCATAAAATTAACAAACGTAAAATGGTTGCTGTCCTTTTAGGTATTGGAGTTGCTTTAATTGGCTTTTATGCAGCTGGGCACAGCCATTAATTTAGCCCCTCATTTTATCTAATAAAATATTCAATTGTTCTGCTTCTTGCTGTGTTAAATTTGGTGCAATAAATGAAGAAAAATCAATTTCCTTATCCATTTTTTTCAGCAATGCCAATCCTTTATCAGCTATTATAATATCTACAGCACGTTTATCGTAATTATTTATAGATTTTTCTACATAACCTTTCTGTATCAAACGATCTACAATACGCGAAGTATCGCTCATTTTATCCAAAATTCTATTTTTAATTAAATTTACGGTTGCCGGACTAGGATACTGACCTCTTAAAATGCGTAAAACATTATATTGTTGCTGCGTAATATCAAAAGGAGATAATGCTTCCTTTACGTTTTGTGTACTCCAGTGATAAGTGAATATTACATTGACTAATGCTTGCTGAAAAATATTTTCAAATTTCGCTGCTCTTACTTCTTTCTGTAGTTGAACCATTCGTTTTTTCTTGCTTTATAGATGATTTTGGGTATTGTTGATTATCGGTTTTCCCAAAATTCCACGGACAGTGCAAACACTTGTTCTTACAGCAGCTACCTCTTTTTAAGTGGTATGCGGCTTTAAACACCATTAGACCCTGTTCATTGAAATAATAATCAACACCCTCTACCATTAGTTGAGCAATTTAACTACCAGTTTAAGTTTAAAATAAGATTGTAATTGTGTACCATTTCCATGTGTTGTCCAAACTTCTGTTGGCTTTACATTTTCTATAGTTTTTATGATTGCTTTCCAATCAACATGATCAGAAATATACAATTGAATTTGATTGTTTTGTTGTAACTTCTTCCACCCTGTGGCAAAAACCCTTACCACATTTACGGCTCTGTAATAACTGTTAAAAACCATTGGTGGCACGATATATATCATGTCGGTTTGGTTGTTTTTCATCACCTTTCTATCATAAACTTCGTATTTGCCTAAATTTACCCCAAGTTGTTCGTAAATTTTAACAAAAGGAACAATACTATGATGCAACAGTATACGTTTAGTTGGGCAATGTTGATTAATCATGCTAATTAAACGCTGACTTTTACCTAATGCGTATGCGCCAATCATGATATTGCTACTAACTTCATTGAGCTTTTCAATTTCTTTAACAGCATCAGGATGTTCTGTTTCTGGATCAGCAAAAGTAGTTTCAGTAATCAGCACATCAGCTTCGGTAAATTCAATGGGTTCACAGGTGCTATCTTGCTCTAACTTATAATCACCCGTGTAAAGATATTTTACTCCTTTATAATATAATAAAATCATGGCAGATCCCAACATATGTCCTGCCGGGATAAAAGAGATTTCTATCCCATTTAAAATGAAGATTTGATGATATGCTTTGATGAAAAATTCGCCTGCAGCAAACTTTTTATATCGATGTTTCATAAAAACAGAGGTTGCCTCTGTACAATAAACACGCTGATTATTTCCTATTGCATGATCACCATGTGCATGAGATATTACCGCATCGATAACTGGCTCTTTCGGATCGAGGTAAAAGTTACCAATTTCACAGAAAAGTCCAACTTTAGTTTGAACGATAAAATTTGGAATAATCTCTTTAGAATTTGTCATAAGCTTGGTTGAGCTTTCTAATCCGATTGTTATCGATTTAAAAATTGCTGATGTAAAGTTAAAACCTGCTCAATAACAGATTTTTGTTCGGTATTTTCTATAAAATAATCAGCCATAGCCATTTTTTGATCATCGCTAAATTGTTTATCCATTCTAGCTAAAACCTGAGATTCACTTACCTTATCGCGTTGCATAACCCTAGCTAATTTTACTTCTAAAGGCGATGTTACCAGAATATTGATATCACACATTTGATATGAACCACTTTCAAACAATAAAGCAGCTTCTTTTAAAGTATAAGGTACTGATGTTGCAATTTGATTTTCCCAAGTTTCGAAAGCTCTAAAAACCGCTGGATGAACTAATGTATTTAACTTTGCTAATTCGTCAGCATTATTAAAAACAATAGCTGCAATATGTTTATTATTTAAAGTACCATCATTAAAATAACTTTCAGATCCAAAAGTGTTTTTTACACCTTTAATTAAAACTGGGTCGGCAATCATGATTTCTTTTGCAACTGTGTCTGCATAAAAAACAGGAATTCCTAAAGTTTCAAAAACCTTACAAACGGTTGTTTTTCCACTCCCAATACCACCAGTTATTCCTATTTTCAGCATTATTTTTCGATGATAAAGTTAATTTTTTCAGGAAAAACCTTTACCAATTTGCAATAATTAGGAAAGCGATTAATTTGTACCGTAAGTTTATTGTGTTTTAATTTTTTCCACTCATTGATATCAACAACGGCTTCTATAAAATCTTCATTTACCTCTTGGTAGCTTGATAATGATACTAAAAATGTAACCTGAACTTTTTTAGGATAGAGTTTGATATCATAATAGTCGATGTTATTTATAATTTTTAGAGGCACCTCAACGGTTTTCTCGGTAAATTCATCAACTGGTATAACCACCCCCACACTACTTGGATAAATACTAATGTTATTGCTGTAATTTTCTCTAATTGCAATCCTGGTATTTGTAGTTTGTTGTAAATCAGAAAGTTTTAAGGTATCTGTAGCCCATTCATCTATTTTAGTTAGCTCTTCTTGCGGACCAGATATATTTACATAAGCAGGTTTTAGTATTACAGGATTAGAAATACCGTATTGATTTGCAAATGTTAGCTGCGAAGTAAGCTTTATCGGTACACGCTTATTGGTACGTTTGCTAAAATCAAAATATAAGGTATCTGGTTTTATGGATATAATTTTTTGAGAAGTTTCTAACTGTTTGTTTACTTGATCTATTTGCTCAGAAAATAACACAAAGTTTTTACGATTTAACTTCTCTAAACTTACCGTGATAGATTGTGGATTGATCCTCAGCTTCGAAAAAAGCAACTGCCAACCTGTACCTTCAACAGTTAAGTCTACAACATCTGGCTGCAAGGGTTTAAAAGCTTTATTTTGAGGCTCATCTTTATAAATCAACTCTGTTTTGGCAGTGTATTTATATTTGCCGTTAAGCGCCATAAATAACCAAGCTGCCAATGCACCAAAAAAGCAAAGGGTAAATACCAAGAAACGTTTACGTTCTACTTTTGTTAATTTTATAAAGGGCATAAGGTAAAATTACAAAAAAAAGCCACTCTCCCGAAATTACTGAAGAGTGGCCTATATTTTAGCTAATGAATTTAAGCTTTTGGAGTTGCAGGAGCTACTGCAGCTTTGGTAGCATCTAAAGATATAGCAGATTTATCAAAACGGATTTTAGTTCCACCTTCTACTTCAATTAAAAATGTAGTATCATTTGCACCTACAATTTTACCATGTATACCAGCAGTTGTAATTACTTTATCTCCAATACCTAATTCTGCAACAAGTTTTTTATGCTCTTTTGCCTTTTTAACTTGAGGTCTGATCATAAAGAAATAGAAAACGACCATAATCGCTCCCATCATAATTAATGTATTGTAATCAAAACCTTTTGCCTGTAATAATAATGTTGTAGTCATTTATGTTTTTTGTTAAAAATTAAACCCCCAACCTAAAGGGGTGTTGGAATGTTAAATTGATTAAATTTGTTATTTTCTTTCCTTTTGTGAAAGCTATAATGAGACTATTTTTTCTCTTTGATTTCTCCCACTAAGTGTAATTTTTCTGGCGTTGGGTTAGCGTTAGAAACCAAAGTAACTTGTTTATCTTGCATGCCCATCTTACCAGTACTATCAAAAACCACTTTAATTATACCACTTTCACCTGGTTTAACTGGCTTTTTTGGAAAATCTGGAACAGTACAACCACAAGTTGCTGTTGCATCTGTAATAATTAATGGAGATTTACCTGTATTGGTAAACTTAAATTCATAAGTTACTTTTTCACCCTGTTCAATTACTCCAAAATCATAAATTTCTTTATCAAATTTCACTACAGGAGCATTTTCTGACAATTCTGTAGGAGCAGCTTCTTCAGCTTTTTCCACCAATTTATCTGCTTTACTTTGGTTACAAGCTGTTAATACAGCTGCTGCAAATAATATAAAAATTAATTTCCTCATGTTATTCGTCTATTAATCCTCTACCTAATTTTTTAATACTGTTTGATCTTTTTAAATCGTTTAAAATTTTATCTAAGATACCATTTATAAATGTATTACTTTTCGGTGTACTGTAATCTTTTGATAGTTCTAAATACTCATTAATGGTTACCTTAACAGGAATTGATGGAAAATTCATCATTTCGCAAATTGCCATTTTCATCAAAATGGTATCCATTAAAGCAATACGCTCAGCTTCCCAATTTTTAGTTCTTTCGCCAATTAAATCCTGATAAGCACTATCATTTTTTAAAGTATAGGCAAACAAATCTTTCACAAAGCGACTATCTTCTGTCCAATCGGCGCTAATTGGTGTTAATTTGTTTTTAAAGGGATCATCAGAGGTAAAGTTCTTTAATGTTTTGGCAATCATGCCTTGCATCACTTCCCTATCAACTGGCCAATTGATAAATTTATCTTCAAATGCCTGAAGGATGTTTAAATTTTTAAGCAAAACCTTACGGAAGATAAACTTGATAATTTCTTTAGAACTTTCTAAATCCTCATTTTCTTCTGCTAAGTAAGCAGCGTATTCTTTCGTTTCTTTTAGTTTGATAAAAATCGATTTTACCAATTCTGGATCTGAATGCCAGTTTACCTGATATTTATTAACTAAAGCCGAGTACTCTGGATTAAGTTTTAATACCTCAATAAATTTATTGTGCAGTAATTTCTGATTTGGATTTAAATCTTCGGCAGTTGGCAAATGTTTGTTTGCTCTTTCAATGGCATCATTTGCCGTGTATTCCGTAACATCTACCAATAAGGCAAGCATCCGAATGTACATTTCGTAAACACTATCAATACTTTGCATTAAAGTTTTTTGACTGCTTACGCTATCTTTTTTTTCTGTCATGTGCCATGCATAAATATTTTGCAAAGCTTTAATTCTGAGGTGCCTTCTGTTTAACATGAATGTAAGAACGAGTGGTAAATTTTACCTTTATAGTTTATTAATATGATGATTTGATTTTCTTAATGTCGCTAATTCTTTTTTCTGCAATACGACTAGCTGCTAAATTTGTTGGTATATTTTCTGTTTTTGATAATTTTATTACTTCGCGAGTTGCCTCGTAAATATTTTCTGTTAATTGCATGGTACGTTTTTTACCAAAACCGGTTAATTCAGAGTAACAATTGATTAATCCACCTGCGTTGATTAAATAATCTGGTGCGTATAAAATGCCTTTATCTAACAACAACTGTCCATGTACTTGCTCATCTGCCAATTGGTTATTTGCAGAACCAGCAATAATAGAGAACTTCATGTTTTTGATGGTTTTATCATTTAATGTAGCTCCTAAAGCGCATGGCGCATAAATATCGGCACCAATGGTAAAAATTTTATCGGCACTTATTGGCTTTGCCTTGTATTTACGAGCAACCTCATGTAAACGTTCTTCGTTTATATCGCTTACATAAACCTCAACGTTTTCTTGTCTTAGCAACTCGACCAAGTTTTCACCAACATTACCAATTCCTTGCACAACTACTGATTTTCCAGCTAGCATATCTGTACCAAAAGCTTCTTTTACACAGGCTTTAATCCCTAAAAACACACCTTTTGCAGTTACAGGAGCAGGGTTGCCACCTCCACCAATAGATTCAGGAACACCAGTAACATATTGAGTTTCCATGCGGATGTACTCCATATCACGCGTGGTGGTACCCATGTCTTCTGCAGTTATAAACTCGCCATTAAGATTTTTAATGAAACGTCCATAACTACGCATTAAGGCTTCAGTTTTGATTTTTCTAGAGTCGCCAATGATTACAGCTTTACCACCACCTAAATTTAAGCCGGTTATGGCAGCTTTGTAAGTCATTGCTTTTGATAAACGCAACACATCTTCTAAAGCTTCGGTCTCAGAATTGTAGTTAAACATGCGTGTACCGCCCAAAGCCGGACCTAATGTGGTATCATGAATGGCAATAATCGCTTTTAATCCGGTATCGGGATCATTACAAAAAACCACTTTTTTGTGGCCATTTGCACTTAATTGGTCTAAAACAGAAGTTACTACAGAACTATTACCAGACATACCAAATTGTTGAATTGATAGCGCAAAATTAAGATAAAAAAACCATTATTTGAATTGTTTTTGTGCGATAAATAAAAAAAAGAAACTCTTTTGGCTAACTTTACCGAACATGAAGCATCTATTTTTTTTAAACAAATACTTCTATAAATATAAATGGCGAATTATACCTGGGCTAATTTTTGTAATTATCTCTATTATTTTCCAAATCTTACAAGCTCCAGTTGTTGGGCATGCCTTTAATTTGATCACTGAAAATATTACGATCTATCAACTTTTTGATGGTTTTGATAGGCAAGAAGTTATTTACAACATCTTTAGCACCAACCTTTTCTTTTTTGGCGCTTTAATTTTAGTCATTTACATGATTAGAGGTTTGTTTTTGTTTTTTATGAGGCAAACTATTATTCTTATGTCTCGCCATATTGAGTTCGATTTGAAGAATGAAATTTATGCCCATTACCAAAAATTAAGCCTAGGCTTTTTTCGTCGCAACAATACTGGGGATTTAATGAACAGGGCAACTGAAGATGTAAACAGAGTAAGAATGTATGTTGGTCCGGCAATTATGTACACCACCAATACCACCATTTTATTTTTTACTGCCATATTTTTTATGTTTTCGGTAAATGTAAAATTGGCTTTTTATGCTTTGCTACCATTACCCATTTTAGTAGTTATAGTTTATTATGTAAATACGTTAATCAATCAAAAAAGTGAGAAAATCCAAGAGCAATTATCTCGATTATCGAGTTTTGTACAAGAGCGGTTTTCGGGTATTAGGGTAATCAAATCTTATGTTAGAGAAGCTCAAACACAAGAAGTTTTTGAAGAAGAAAGTAATTCGTACAAAAAAAACTCGATGAGTTTAGTAAAAGTACAAGCGCTTTTTTATCCAGCTATGCTGTTATTGGTTGGCGTAAGTACCATATTAACCATCTACATTGGTGGCGAACAAGTTATTGCCGGTACAATTACAGCAGGTAATATTGCAGAATTCATCATTTACATCAATTTGCTCAC
Source organism: Pedobacter sp. GW456-11-11-14-TSB4 (assembly GCF_059424425.1). Lineage (NCBI taxonomy): Bacteria > Pseudomonadati > Bacteroidota > Sphingobacteriia > Sphingobacteriales > Sphingobacteriaceae > Pedobacter > Pedobacter sp. GW456-11-11-14-TSB4. The sequence continues at coordinate 139,828 of NZ_JBWKZK010000002.1, read as the reverse complement.
TTTTCCGGTAACGATGCTAGGTTGGGTTACTACGTTAATACAAAGAGCTGCTGCTTCGCAAAAAAGGATCAATGAATTTTTAAAACTGCAACCAGATATTACATCTAACAATGTTGAAAAACCATCGATAAATGGCAATATTAGTTTTAAAAATGTGAGTTTCACTTATCCAGATACCGGGATTGAAGCCTTAAAAAACGTAAGCTTTGAAATTGAAAAAGGGCAATTTTTAGCTGTAATTGGCAGAACAGGCTCGGGTAAATCTACTTTGGCTAACTTAATTATGCGGATGTACGACACCGACTCTGGTAAAATTGAAATAGATGGTAAGGAGTTGCGCCATATTAACCTAAACAATTACCGTAATCAGATTGGTTTTGTACCGCAAGAAGTTTTCCTTTTTTCTGATACGATAAAAAATAACATCGCCTTTGGCTTAAGCGAAATTAGCGAAGGACAAGTAGAAGATGCAGCAAAAAATGCCGCCGTTTACCATAATATTATAGATTTTGACCAAAAGTTTGAAACTATGCTTGGTGAGAGAGGTATTACTTTATCTGGCGGACAAAAACAGCGTGTATCTATCGCAAGAGCCTTGATTAAAGAACCTAAAATTTTAATTTTCGACGATTGCCTATCGGCAGTTGATACCAAAACCGAGGAAGAAATTTTAGGAAATTTAGGTAAAATAATGAAAGGCAAAACGAGTATTTTAATTGCGCACCGAATATCAACCATTAAAAATGCCGATAAAATTCTGGTTTTAGACCGTGGCGAAATTATTGAGCAAGGCACACATTATGAATTACTTGAAAAAGGTGGCGCTTATACCGAAATGTACAACAACCAATTGTTAGAAGAAGAAAATCTAGAAAATTAGGCTTTGTTGGATAACGAAAATATTTAAACTAAAATGAAAAGATAGCAATATCTATTTTGAATTAATAATTATTGCTTTATATTTACCCCAACCTTAAACTTATACTACGACATAACAATGGGAGATTTTGACAACAAAGAGAGAGAAGAAGTTTTTAGTAAGAAAGTAAGAGCTGGTAAGCGTACTTATTTTTTTGATGTAAAAGCAACACGTTCAGGCGATTACTACTTAACCCTAACAGAAAGCAAGAAAAGATTAGAAGATGGCGTGTTTGTAAAACACAAAATCTTTTTATACAAAGAAGATTTCGAAAAGTTTACCGAAGGCTTAACTGAGACAGTAGAATATATTAAATCTCATCAAGAAGTGGTAGAAAAGCGTTATGAATATTCTGAAAACGCAGAATATACGCCAAAATCAAACAACGATGATTTTTCTTTTTAAGAATTAAACATAAAAAACTCCTGATGAAAATTAGGAGTTTTTTTAAGCCCAATATTTTAACCCGCGGCTTTGCCCATTAATGTCGCTATAATCATTAAAGCATATAAGCCCAAATAAATAATGGTAATAATTCCCCAGTATTTAAAGAGCGACTTTAATTTGCTCATTGCTTCATCTAAACTTGCCTGATCACCATATAAAACTCCAATTTTAGCTTTTGTAGCATATTTAAACATCAATAAACTTGGGTAAAATATCGCAAACGCCAAAATTAAAAACATAACTGTAAAAACTACACCGGCTGCTGCTCCCATTGTATTTGCCATAGCTAACAATTGCGGGTTACTATTCATAGCAGCACCAATGGTAAACGCACTCAAAATAGTGATGCCTGCAAATGCAAAACCTACAATAGCCAAAAAGCTGGCCCATTTTGCAATTTCATAAATGTAGCTCCTCATTTCTTCGGTAACTACCAATTTAACCTCAGGCTGTGCGATGTCAATCAATTCTTTTTCTTCCATATTAGGCTTTTGCTTGTCAACTCGGTAAATATAATCATAATTAATAGCACACATATATAATTTACTATGTAAAGGGCTTAAAAATTAATATCTTTGCGACCTTTGAAGAGTTGGGAGTTGTGAGTTGAAAAATAAATAAAAGATTAAATCGAAAGTAAAATCTTTTAAATCATTAATAAAATCGTAAATAAAAATATAAATGGCATTACAATGTGGTATAGTTGGCTTACCAAATGTTGGTAAATCAACCTTATTTAACTGTTTATCTAACGCAAAGGCACAAGCTGCAAACTTTCCTTTTTGTACTATAGAACCAAATATTGGTGTTATTACAGTACCAGATGATCGTTTAACAAAACTTGCTGAACTAGTTAAACCTAATAAAGTACAACCAAATACAATAGAAATTGTAGATATAGCCGGTTTAGTAAAAGGTGCATCTAAAGGCGAAGGTTTAGGCAACCAATTTTTAGGAAACATTAGAGCAACAAGCGCAATTATACACGTTTTACGTTGCTTTGATGACGGAAATGTAATCCATGTTGATGGTTCAGTTGATCCAATTCGCGACCGTGAAATAATTGATACTGAATTACAATTAAAAGATTTAGATACAGTAACCAAACGTATCCAGAAGGTTGAAAAAATGGCGAAAACAGATAAAGAAGCCAAAAGAACTTTTGATATTCTTTCTGTTTTTAAGGCACATTTAGAAACTGGTAAATCTATTCGCACAGCAAACGTAGAAAAAGATGATTTCGATTTTATCGAGGATTTAGGTTTACTTACTCAAAAACCTGTAATGTATGTTTGTAATGTTGATGAGGCTTCGGTAATTAATGGCAATAAATACGTTGATTTAGTTAAGGCAAGCGTGGCTGATGAAAATGCAGAGGTATTAGTAATTTCTGCTAAAATTGAATCGGAAATTGCCGAATTGGAAAGTTATGAAGAGCGCCAAGAGTTTTTGGCAGATTTAGGTTTAACCGAATCTGGTGTAAATAAATTAATTAGAGCTGCTTACCGTTTGTTAGATTTATATACTTACTTTACCGCTGGTGTACAAGAAGTTAGAGCTTGGACAATTACCAAAGGTTTTACCGCACCACAAGCTGCTGGTGTTATCCATACCGATTTTGAGAAAGGGTTTATACGTGCAGAAGTGATCAAATATAATGATTTTATAACCCTAGGTTCTGAAGCTGCTTGTAAAGAAGCTGGTAAACTTGGCGTAGAGGGTAAAACTTATGTGGTTGAAGATGGTGATATTATGCACTTTAGATTTAACGTTTAACCCCTCAATCCCATAAAGGGGACTTTAAGTCATTGCAAAAAATTAAAGCTGCTTCGTTTAGAGGTAGCTTTTTTTATGATTTGAAAAGCAGCGACAGAAGCTTTTTTTGAGGTTAGACGGGCTCTACGCTTCAATATTTTTTGTACACTTCGACTACGCTCAGTGTGACACAAAAAATGATTTGCGCTGCTATCCCGTTTATAAAACAGCTGTTTGTAATTCTATTAACAGTTGCAATACGTATACACCCAAATAGGAGCATAATTTTTTCATTCTTAAACCCGATGGTAACGAAAATACTTTTTTGCTTCTGCCATAGAAGTCATCCGATGAATATTTGCAGTCCGGTTATATTCATCTGATGACTAACATAAACCACAAAAAAGATTGGAGTATACAGCGGGACTGAATTAACCTAAGCATTACTGAAACTGCTTTTCTAAAAATTGACTAAGCATTAAGAGATTTCTCCTCACGAAAAGTTCGTTCGAAATGACGAAGCGCTTACTAAAGCAAAACGCCTTTTAAAAACAACATGGCAAATGAAAAATAAATTAGCAAACCAGTAACATCTACTAATGTTGCTACAAAAGGCGTAGATGAAGCTGCCGGATCGGCACCTAATTTTTTGAGCAAGAGCGGCAACATAGAGCCCATTAAAGTGCCCCAAAGTACCACTCCTACAAGCGAGCAGCCAACCACCAAACCAATTAAAATGTAATGTGTACTAAAAGATGGCATTACCAAATGCCAAACTAAAATAACGCTAAAACTTAGCAAGCAGAGTGTGGTGCCGAGAAAAATGCCTGAGAAAATTTCGCGTTTCAAAACATTCCACCAGTCTTTTATGGTTACTTCTCCTAAAGCCATCGCCTGTATAATTAGCGTTGCAGCTTGAGAGCCACTATTACCGCCACTCGAAATAATTAGCGGGATAAATGTAGCCAATATTACCACTTTTGCTATCTCATGCTCGAAATTAGACATGGCTGCAATGGTTAATAACTCACCAAAAAACAGTACAATTAACCAAACTACCCGTTTTTTGTACAGTTCAAAAACGGGCACATCTAGGTAAGGCTCATCTAAAGCCTGCGTACCACCCATTTTTTGTATATCCTCAGAATATTCTTCGTGAGCTATCCATAAAATATCATCAATGGTAACAATGCCGAGTAAAACATTTTGATCATCAATAACCGGCAAAGCAACCCGATTATTCATTTTAAACACATTAATTGCTTCTTCTTGTGGATCATTTACTTTTAAAGAGATTAACCTATTGTCTGTTAATTCGCCAATTTTAACATCTGGATCAGCCAATAAAATTTCTCTAATCCTTATATCATCCAACAAAACTCCTTCTTTATCAACCACATAAACAACGTCAATGGTTTCAGAATTTTTGCCATACCTACGTATGTGAGATAACACACGGCTCACCGTCCAATCTATTTTTACGGCTATAAAATCTGGTGTCATCATACGGCCAACACTATCTTCCTTATAACCTAAAAGGTGTAGAGCTTCTATCCTATCGTTGTCTGGCAGTAAAACCAATAGCTTTTTTACCGCATCGCCTTTAAGCTCACCCAACAATGCCGTTCTATCATCTGGTGGTAATTGCCTAACAATTTCGGTTAACTTGTTACTTTGCAGTTTTTTAATGATCCGCTCTTGGGTAGGGAAATCGAGAATACGAAAAACATTTACCGCTCTTTTAATAGAAAGCGTTTCGATAAATTTTACTGCATATTGTGGCAATTCATCAATTAAATGTTCTACATCAGAAATATTTAATTCATTTAAGTACGCTTTTAACTGCTTATCACTATCGTTTTCCAACAATTCCAAAACCTCATCTACAAGCAGTTCTTCCATAAGCTTAAATAATTAAATTTAGTATTTACATCGTTTTGCAAAAGTGGCTTTTTCTTTTTAAAAAGCCAATTAAAACATGCATTGTTTTAAAAAGAGAGAAATAAAGAAATAGTTATTCGATTATCAAATTTGATGAATTTATGTACTTTAGCTTGTATCAACTGCTATTTAGCTATATTTGCAAACTGCTCCCGTAGTTCAATGGATAGAATTATGGTTTCCGGTACCATCGATATGAGTTCGAATCTCGTCGGGAGCACTAAAATTTCATTAGTCTGCAACAATCTCTTAAATGCAGTTTTTTAAGTTAAGAAACTATTGTTGCAATAATTACGTTAATTTATTTTAGCATAAGCTGATAATTGATATTTAAACCAATCATGCCTGTTTCTTACATAGCTCCAATTCCTGAAAATGAAATGGATAGAATATTAAATCTATATGAATTTGATATTGACTATTCTAACCTTGAAAGTACATTTAAAGACCTTGCTCACTTAGCTGCCAAAATATCTGGTACCGATATCTCTTTGGTTAATTTGATTGATAGTTATACTCAATGGTCTATTACAAACTTTGGTTTACCTGTAGATCAAATGGCTAGAGAAGATAGCATTTGCCAATACACAATATTAGAAAATGAGCATTTTGAGGTTCAAGATTTATCTAAGGATATTCGCTTTAATTCAAAATCTTATGTAGATAATCCGCTTAATTTAAGATATTATTTTGGCGTTCCTTTGAAAACCAATTCTGGGCATAACATCGGTTCGCTTTGCGTTTTAGATAAAAATTTAAAAAGACTATCTCCAGAAAAGATAGAAATGTTGAAGATTATTGCGAATGAAATTATTACAAGATTAAGTACAATTAAGGTGGTTCAAGATCTAAAAAATAAGATTAGATCTGACAAAGAAACTAATAAAAAAGTAGCGCATGACATAAGAGGCCCAATTGCTGGTATTATTGGCTTAAGTGAAATATTAAAAGATCAGGCAGCAGAAAACAAGCTTAATGATATTTTAGATTTGGTAAACTTAATACACAGAAGTGGAAGATCTGTTTTAGATTTGGCAGACGAAATTTTATCAGAAAAAAGAATTAGCAAACCTAACAATGAAGATGATTTTAATTTATTGATCTTAAAAGAAAAACTGCTTAAACTTTATACTCCGCAAGCAAAGGTAAAAGATATCAACTTTGTTGTAAACATAAACGAACAGCAAAAATCTATTCCATGTGCTAAAAATAAGGTATTGCAAATAGTGGGCAATTTAATATCTAATGCATTGAAATTTACCAATCAAAATGGTGATGTTATTGTAAATTTAGATTTAACACAAATTGATGATAAATTAAATTTAAACATTCTAGTAACTGATACTGGAACTGGCATTAGCGATGAAACCATCGCCAATATCTTAACTGGCTCTACAAATTCTAGTGTGGGCACTGAGGGAGAAAAAGGCTACGGATTTGGTTTAAAAATGATTAAACATTTAATTAATGGATTAAACGGTAAAATGGAAATTACTTCAATAGAAGGCCAAGGGACAACCTTTGAAGTAAATATACCGCAAGCTTAGTTCATTAAAAAAGTAGATTAAGCTTTATTTAATTTTGGTAAAGGTTTATCACCTATCGATTTTTTAAGTTTTGCCCATTGCTCATCATAAAAATCACACGACATGTAGTTAACCCCTACACGTAATGCTTTTAAACCGCTAACGCCTTGTAGTTCTTCTAACTCTAGGGTTTCTAAATCATCTAATAAAAATCCTTGATCTTGAAGGTACTTGATGTACTCTCTATATTCGTTTGCCTCGTAATTGTTAAAATAAACCAGCGCAATTTTACCAGGTTGAGTTAAACGTTGGTCGGTACCGCTAACCAATACTTTATCAATTCGTTTTTTCACAACTTCATATCTAATATTATAAGCCCCTTCAACATCAAATCTACGTTCATCGTTTCTAAAGCTAATATCTATCGGATTAGAGTGGATAAAAATCAACTGTGTTGTAAGTAAAGGACGAGGCATTTGACTTACCAACCCATTGGTTAAACGAGCAACTTCTACCATAGCAGTTAGTTGCCATAAGCGAATATTTTTTAAATATAACAAGTCGAATGGCACATCTGGTGCGATGTCTTGTCCTATGTAAATATCATATTCTACACCATCGGTTCTAAACTTAGCAAAATAACAAGGATAAGTTTGTTGCAAGGTTTGTTGCGCATCTTCTAAATATTCACTTACCGAAGTATTTATAAATTGCATAGAAGTTTCAAGAGTTCTCCTATTTTCGTAAGCTATGCCAACTTCAGAGTTGATTTGATTAAAATATTTAGAAATTACATCACTAGTTAGCGGATTACCTTTTTCGATATGCCTAAGCATTGGATAAACTTCTAACTCTAAAAACTCATTCAATTGTGCCTCTTCGCTAGAATTGATAAAATCATCAACTCGCTTTACCCAATCTTTGCAGTTAAACAAAATTTTATCTAATAAATCTAACCTAATGATGGTTCTTAAGTTTTCTAACGTTTCGCAAAGCAAAGCCAGCAATACTTTTAGGTCTTCTTGCAAGGCATAATTTCGCTCTACGGTAGAACTTTTTATATCTATCGCTCCAAATAATGGGTACAATCCTTTAAATGTAACCGTATCAATTTCATGTGTTTTCTTTTTGTTTTTGCTTTTCTTCAGGTAATCCCAAACTACTTGGTTAAATTTCCATTGTACTGATGGCTGTAAAGCAGTAAACTTATCTTTTAAAACACTATCCATTTTAGCGTTAAAATCTTCAATTCTATATTGCAATAATTGCCCTAACAATGGCAAAGCCGAATGAAATCTCGATAATAATTTATCATCAACGATTAATTTTTGCTCAGAATAAATTTCCATTATCCCAGCTAACTGGTTGTTATAAAAGATAGGTAGAAATGAATAAGACTCTACTCCATTTTTTCTTAAAATATCTAAGAATGGAAAGTTATCGATCTTCTCATCTGTTAAATTGTTAAAAAATACAGGACGAGGATTTTCTATGTATTCATTTACTAGATTAAAGAATGTTTCTTCCTCAATATTGTATTTTTTAGCAGAGTCTATTAAGATACTTTGAGAATGATGATCATTATCAAAAACAAATTTATTGTTTACCATTAAAAAAGGTAGCAGACCAAATTCGATATGCCCGTTACCCGCTAAAGTTTTTAAAGCTTGAATAACATGTTGATAGGCTTCGGCTTCGTAGGTATGGTTAACTAATGCATCTCTAATACCATCTAAAGCATGTTGTAAGGTTACATCTGTAAGTGTAATTACACAAAAACCATCGAACTTAAATTTGTGCAAAGGCAAAAGTTCTTGCAAAAGCTCAATTTCTTTGCCTTCTTGCATTTGGGTTGCAACCAATTCAAAGTTTAATTCTGGCAGCTCTCCATCAAATTGTATATCAACAAATTGAGTATCAGGAATAATATTATAATAGCTCGTTAAATGCGTTTCGGGATTTGTGTAAGCATATAAAATTTCGTTATTCGAAATTGTAGTATAATTATAAAACCTACGCAAAATCATTTTATAAATAAACTGAATCTGCTTTTTCTCTTTAGAATCTTCTAATAAGGTATTTTTATTTTTTTCTTCTTTGTGTACGCCAAAAAACTCATGAAAACTATCGGTGCTAAAAAAGATAAATTCAGGAACTGGTGTGCTCATCGCCCAAAACAGCTCTTTTTCATTTGCCATTAAAGGCGTTAAAATGGTAAAGATGAGTTCTAATGTATCTTTATATTTGGCAAGATCATCAACATTGATGTCGTTTTTAAGGGCATCCTCTCGTTCTATTTTTTCTAATAAAAAACGGTAAAACTCTGCCTTTAAGGTTTGTTCAGTTTCTAACCTACCTTTTAAATAAGCAATTAATGGCCTAAAGGAAAGTGTATACTCTACCTGACAATTGAAACATTCTCCCTCGTTAATCTTTACAACACTTGCGTTCATTTTTTTACAATATCAATATCTAAAACTCATAGATACGTATGGATACCAACCTTCTACAGAGTGTCCCATAACAAACCTAAAAACAGTTAAGGAAGCTGGTGCAAAATATATACCACCTCCTACTCCATGGTGCCATTTATCAGATTTTTCGTTGCTATTCCAAACTCTACCAACATCATAAAAACCCATTAAACCCACCTGACCAGGAAGCACATAGCTCACAAAGTCTCCTAATTTTGCTCTAAGTTCTACATTATTATAGAAACTATGTTGCCCTGCAAAGCGAAATTGACGATAACCTAACAAATTTCCTTGTCCGCCTAGAAATTGATTTTGATAAAACGCAGGTTTACCTACCGTTATTCCACCACCAAAACGATCAGCTAATACAAAATTAGCTCTTCCATCTAAGTTTTTATATAACGATATACTTCCGGTAAATTGGCCAAATGAGTTTGCAAATTCGCTTAACCCTGCAGTTGCAGTCCATTTAAAATCTACGTAGGAGCCTAAAGTTGGCAACAAATCATTGTCTCTAGTGTTGTTGATGAAGTTTACCACCACACCGCCAAAAAGTTTACCTCTGGTAATTGTTAAACTGTCAAACGAATTTAATGCTGGCAAATTTGTAGTTATCCTACCTATGTTGTCATCATTGTCAAAATTGTAGAGTTGAAATTGTGTACCAACGCTAAATGTAGATTTTGATCTACGCCATCTTAATGATGATTCAAATTGATAAATATTAAACCTTGCTCTGTAATATCTAATTGGTTGATCATTTGGCGTTTCGTTACCAACCCCAAAAAAGTTTTGAGTGTTGTCTGGCGCATTAACATCTGCTTTTAAAATTAAATCTGCTTTACCAATTAATTTTAACCAATCGCCTTTGTAATTAAACCTAAAGGCTGATGATGAAAACGAATGTAGAAATGAAAAATATTGAGAATTACCGTACGGCGATTTTCTAAAACCGGGATTGGTAATTTTGTAATTTAATCCGGCTAAAAGACCATCATCTCGGTTTAAGCCAAAACTCAGATTTAAAGATGATCTGCCATACATATCTTTATTGTAAAAAGATACGTTAGAAGTGTCTGTCGACATCTTTTTGCGCAACATTCCTTCATCCTCACCTTCAAACTTAGAATTACCATTTTTTCTTCCATACAACTGTATTGGTCGAGAGACATTAGGCAAATCATAATATTTTTTTCCACTACCAGCTATAATTCTAAGCTTGATGTTTGATGTTTTGTTGTCAATGAAAACACTATCATTTCCATCTTTCGTATATAAACGAATTTCTTTGGTTATAGCCGGATCAAAATTTCTACTAAATGTTTCTTCTTTAATATTACCTTCTTTAGAAATCTTATTGATTTGAACTTTTAAATGCTGTCCAGCAGAATCCGTAATCAATACTCGCTCATGTTTGTCGCTTGCTTGAATATCAACAACTCTGTTAAAGAAATGATAAAAGTCGTTCATTAACTTAGGTAATGATGCTCTTCTTTCTTTTAATCGAGCCAAAAATTGATCATGTCTTAATGTATAATTAGGCTCTGGAAGATTTTTCAAAGCTTTTTCAAAAACCTCATCAGTCATTTTATCACAAAAAGCTTTTACATCTGCGTCCCATTCTTTTTCGGTATACTGAGATAGCAATCTGCTATTCATTGCTCTACCTTCCCATAAATACCAATCTATATTTTTAATTTCTCTTTCGTAGCCTTGCATCATTGGCAAAAGAGATGAACTTTGAGTAAAACGCTGAATTTTACCATCCGAGCTAAAAAATACCTGATCTCGATCTCTTGGAACTGCTAAATATTTTTTACCTTTTTCAGTTTTCTCTGGCATCCATCTCCATTGGTCTTCATGTCTATCCCAATCACCAATCATTACATCTAATGCTCTTGCACGCAAATACATACCAGCATCGTAAGTATTGTCGTTATCCTCATCTAACTTTTTAAGCATTTTAGTGGTGTTATCCGAATCGCCTATAGGTTCTCTTTCTTCTAACAAGCAAAGCGTATTGGCAAAAATACCACTATAATCACCTAAATTAACATCGGGCGATACCCAACCAATAATTGGAGTTGTATGAGGAACATTAGCAGCTTTGGCCAATGTTGGCACCACTAATGCGCCAAATGGGTGCTGTGCAGACATGTTATCTTTTAAAATATCTTTAGCAAAAGTTTCTCTTAAACCTTGCGGCAACAAAACTTCAGGATATTTCTCAACACTCCTTAAAACCCATTCCTTGCCATCTTTATCTTCGAGCCTTAAAGATTTAGACTGATTACCACCACCTAACTGAGTTGGCTTTAAACCTCCTTTTATTTTAGATAACCTAAGCACCGGAACTTTAGTGTCCATTGCATAATCTTTTCGGTAATTTTCGCCAAATAAGTAGCGGTGAAACTTACCTACGCTGTCATAAGATGGATGAATTTTAATCGTTATGCTGTCTGCCAAAATTGGCTTCATATCGTTTTTAACAATCGGAGCCAGCTCTCTGTACTTTTGCGTATAAGAGTAAACTTTAGTAATTCCAGTATCTGCAAAAACATAATAATCATATTTCATATCATTATTAAGCAATTGATCTGCAATAACATAACCTTGTCTCATATCATTGAAAAGCGACCCCTTCCCTTTTTTATTTGGATTCATTTTGGCACCAGAACCACTAACTATTTGAAGTTGTGCGCCTTTTATAAGTTGTAAGCCATGCTCGTGACCAGCTGCATAAATTACATTAGGTTTATCTCCAAAAACCTTGTTTACCTGCGTCATCATATCTTTATAAGCTGGATGATTTAAATCTTCTGGACTTAATAAAGTTGAACGCAAAAGCGGATAAACTGAACCTATAACTGGCAAAGGGATGTATAGATTTTTATTTAGTGATGCTAATGGAAAAAGGTGATTTCTCCAAGTGAAATATCCTCCATGTGAACCATAACTTTGAAAGGGATGGTGCGAAGCTAGGATGATAATCTTGTCTTTGTTTTGCTCCATCAAGTCTTCCATTCTCGAAATCACTTCATCTTTTGTTTGGCAATCACAATCTGCCTCGGGATTAGCCTTATTGTAAGGGAATAACCACCATTCGCTATCGTAAGCGATGAGTGTTAATTTATCTGAAAGCTTTATTGCCACAGGATCTGGGCAGCCATTGGAAGGGATTAATTTTAACAAGGGATCGTTAAAAGATGCTAAATAATCGCCTTGAGCTTTAATTTTAGCCAAACCATTTGGCCCAGATTTGTCCCAATCGTGGTTACCTGGTACAAAATATACCGCTGAGCCAGCATCCCTCATTGGCTTAAACTGCGATTGTAGAATTTTACTGGTTTCATCAAAGTTGCCATAACCAGGTATGGCCATACCTACCGGATAAATATTGTCGCCAAGATAAACAGTGGTTGTTTTGCCTTTTATTACATGCTTTGCGGCATTTTTTAAAGCAGAAAATTGTCCATCGTTCATTTCTCCGGCATCGCCGATTAAAATTACACGAGCTTTTACATCCTTGTCTTGTGCAAAAACAAAAAAGGTAGAAAACATTAAAATAAAAGCAAAAAGTAGCTTTTTTAACATAGGGATATTGATTAAAATTATTTAGTCTTTTGGTAATCGAACCTTAAAACATTGCCACTGGTGGTCTCACTTCCTTCATTAGAAATGTATAAATTACCAGCACTATCAAAAGCAATACCTTCTGGTTGGTTAAATTCGTTTGAACTTAAATGGTAAGCACCTTTTATTTTAAATTTCGCGTCAGCAATAATTAAAGATTTATTAACCGAAGACACGATAAACCATTCTTTTGTAATTGGATGAATGGCCAACGCAGAAGGGTTAAAAGCACCTTTCTTTTTTCCTGTAAGCTGATCTAATGAACTTGCATCCACAACAAAGTTACCCGCGGCTTTGAAAGATCCATTTGGCTGGAAATCAAAAATATAGCCCGAAGCATTTTTTGTGTCCTTATCAACTTTGCAAGCTTTACACAAAACATATAATTTATTGTTAGTTTCATCTGCAAACATCCCTTCATACTCACCTTTTGGCAATAATTTTTCAAATGCTTTTACATTAGTAGTTTCTGTATTTTTGGTTTCGGCCAGTGGAAACGAATACAAGGAACCATTACTTTTTAGTAAAATTGCCCAATCATTTACAATAGCTACATCTTCATAATCACCTTTTTTACCAAACTTAGTTGCTGTTTCATCTTTAGAGCCCAACGGTAATTTAAACAACTTACCATCTTCATCTTGTTGTGCATAAATAAAATCATTTTTACCTTTATTGAAGGCAATGCCTGAAACCTCTTGTAAAATATCTGGCATGTTGTATTTTATTGGTTTTGCCAAATCATATCCTGGCGGATTAGTTTCTCCTCTGTCTTTTTTCTCTACACATGAGATATTTAAAATACAAAGAGATAAAATAATTAACCCAAAAAATATTAATTTATGCGTATCAGTTTTTTTCATTTCTATTTTCATACTTCTCTCCTTTTAAAAATTGGTAAATTTCATACTGAGATTGTAGAGATTTACCTTTTGTTACTATCGATATATTTTGCATCTGATCGTTAACAAATACTGCTTTAGCATTATCTGCTAATTGAATTTGTAGCATTTCCTTAATCTGATACTTGATATTTGTAGCTAATACTGGGAAACAGACTTCTATTCTTCGGTAAATATTTCTATTCATCCAATCTGCAGAACCCATAAAAATTTCTTCGTTGCCAGCATTGTTAAACACAAAAATCCTACCATGCTCTAAATAACGGTCAACAATTCTTCTCACGGAAATGTTTTCGCTACTATTTTTAACCCCTGGCATCAACCTACAAATCCCTCTAATGATCAATTCTATTTTAACACCTGCGTTAGAGGCTTCGTAAAGCTTAGCGATTAATACTTTTTCTTCGAGATTATTTAATTTGATAATGATAGAAGCTGGCTTACCATTTTTTGCATGCTCCATTTCTCTATCAATTAAATCGATAAAGCGTTGTTGCAAATTAAATTGAGCAACCAAAAGATATTGAAAATTGATAAGGTTTGGATTGCTCGGTTTTACCCTTTTCGCCAAAAACATAAATAACAGTTCCATTTCGCGTAGCATTTCTTGGTGGGCTGTCATTAAAACATGGTCTGTATAAAAATTGGCGGTTGTTTCGTTGAAATTACCTGTAGAGAACAGGCCTGTATAAATTGTTCTCAAACCCGCTTTACGTTTTACAAGGGCTATTTTAGCATGAACCTTTAAAGCCGTAACACTGTAAATAATATCAACCCCAGCTTCCTTCATTTTATTGGCCCATCTAATGTTGTTAGCTTCATCAAAACGAGCTTTTAACTCTACCAAAACAAAAACTTTTTTGCCGTTTTTAGCAGCGCTGATGAGTGCATTTACAATTCTTGAATCACTGGCTACGCGATAAAGCGTGATGTAAATTTCTTGTACATCTTCATCAATTGCGGCTTCGTTAAAAAACCTTAAAACGCTATCGTAAGATTGGTATGGTGGATTAATTAGTATATCATTTTTAATGATTTGCTGATATAATGATTCGCCCTTGGTATATGGTGGGTAATTTATTTTAGGCCATTTATCATTTGACAGTTCTGGTATATCAATTGGAAAAGATGCCAAATCTTTTAAATTATGATAACCACCGCCAGCAACCAAATTAGCATTTTGCAGGTTTAATTTATCTTGCAATAATTGTAGTGTTTCTTCTGGTATACCTGGCTGGTATAAAAATCTGGTAGCTAAACCAAAATCTCGTTTGCTTAATTGTTTTTCTATCTGTTTGGCTAAATCGCCCGCATATTCATCTTTTAAATCAATTTCGGCAGTACGCGTAATTTTAAAACTGTAACATCCTTTAATTTCAGCATTTTTAAAGATGAGATTAAGATTGTTTTTGATAATATCATCCAAAAACAACACAAATTTTTCAGCACCATGTGTAAGCTGATAAAAACGAGGCAGATTATTTGTCGGAATATTTAAAATTATGGTTTCTAAAACATCATCCCTAACCAAGTTTACCACAAAATACAGCTCATTGTTTTTAGGAAAAAAAGATGATTTTGAAACAGATAAGTTAACTGGCTGCAAAAATGCCATTACTTGGTTTACAAAATAAATGCTTGTTTCCTGCTCAAGCGATTTTGGTATTTTAACTCCATAAACAAAGTTGATGTGGTTTTCTAGCAACTGAGGCTTTATGATCTCTGCCAAAATTCTACCATATTCACTTTGCTGCTCGTGGATTATTCCATTTGCATTGTCTAATAAATCCTCCTCAATTTTAATGTGATTTTTTTTCTTTCTGCTCAGTTTAGCCAAAGCCAATAAAACAGGCATCCGAACTCGGTAAAATTCATCGAGGTTTGAAGAGTAAATAGAAAGAAATTTAATCTTCTCCAATAAAGGAACATCAGCTTTGCTAGCCTCGTTTAATACGCGACCATTAAAAGATAGCCAACTTAAATCTCTATCAAAAAAAGTATTTTTTGCAACAGTTTCTTCCATTTTTACGACAGCTTACCGTAAGCAATATATGAGGTTACATAAGCCAAAACCGCAGCAATTAAGCCAAACATGAAGATGTTATACGCAATTCTGATAAGTTTATATTTTCTGCCTAAAACTACACCTTGAGAATAAACATCTGTAATTAAGGTGCCATACAAAAACTCTTGATCATTCATTACCCTAATCATTCCCTTGCTGTAATCACTCAATGCCATTTTATAAAAATTACCAAAAAACAGAAGGTTAACTTTTTTTCTTTCGATATCATTTTGTGTAAAAACACCATCTGGAATTGATGGTCTGGTTGCCAAAATAGAGAAGATGATACACGATAAACTAACCATCAACAAAATGAATGTAGGGATAATTAAAAATGCGTTATCTTCTAATCTTCTTAAAACCAAACTCACTATTAACGATAAAATAATTGAATTAACCGTAATTAAAAGCTGAGCTTTGTTATCTGCCATATCACTCAAACGCTGGTTATTGGTAGATGTAATCCTGAACATGGTTTCAATACCTTTATCTGGCCTTTGTTTGTCTTTTTTGTTTAAAAGTTTAGGCTCGGCGTTGTCTTGTTTTTTATCTACAACTAAAGCTTCTACCGATTCTTCCTCTGTATCTTTAGTTTTGCTTTTTAGCTTTTCTAAGTTTTTTAATTTTTGATCATTCAATAAAAGGTTGCAGTAATCAGTATGGTATTCATGATTTTCTAAAAACTCAATATCCTTTCTTCTCCATTCTTTTTTATTGATATTGATATCATAAAGCAATTCTACTTCTTTATGCATTAATTTTCCTTTTTTCCTGAAATCTTCAGTTCCTAGGTGAAATAAATCACCATCACATAAAATTCGTTCTAACTGATTGGTGGGCAATTGTGGCATTTTTGTAGAAATAATCACCTGCATAACCGCATCTCTAATATCAGCCTTTACATCAATAGTTTTCAGGAATTCTATCGCTAAATCAGCACTTTTTTGTTCATGGTTATTCGGATCTTCAAAATATCCTGTATCATGAAACCAAGCGCCTGCTACAACAATAAAAAAATCTTTATCATTTAACTGATAATGATTTGCAATTTGAATGGTTGCATTAACCACGTCTTCTGTATGCTCTAAATTATGGTAAACCAAATTTGCATTATGATGTGAGGCAAAATATGCCAGAACATGACTTTTTACTTCTTCTAATAATTGTTTATAATTCATTTTCGCTGTGCATTAGCCATTAAGAGCCATTTCTGAGTAATTTTATCGATTACGAAAGATAAGCAATTTTACTGATGGGCAAATCAAAAACGAAGTATTGTAGAAATTGTTTTAACCTTAACGAATTGAATTTAAAACAGGATTAAACTATCTTTGTTTTACTATTAAAAAACAGCTAAAAACCATGTCTATATCCAACCAAAAATTTCAATTTATCCCTTTTATTATTTGTTTAATTATCCCTCTTTCAATTGGTGCTTTAGGTGGTTTTTTTACTATGGAAGCTGTAAAAACTTGGTATACTACACTAAACAAGCCGAGCTTTAACCCGCCAAATTACTTATTCGGCCCAGTTTGGTCTACCTTATATGCAATTATGGGTATTGCCTCTTATTTGGTATGGAAAAGAAGAAAAACAGCCAATAACTATACCTTGGCTGCAAGCGTGTATTTTATACAATTGGTATTAAATTTAATGTGGTCGTTTATCTTTTTTTACCAACAACAAATTGGCTTGGCCTTAATTGAAATCATTATTTTACTCGTTGCAATTATTGCAAATAGCATCCTGTTTTACAAAATAAATAAAGTTGCGGGCTTGCTTTACATACCTTACATAATGTGGGTTAGCTTCGCTACAGTTTTAACTTATTCTATTTATATGTTAAACTAATTAAAAGAAAAACGATAAATTTATAGGGTGATGCATCCTATTAAATTACTTATCCTTTTCCTTTTTGCTTTTGTGCTAAATGTAAATGCTCAAAAAGTGGGCTTGGTTTTAAGTGGTGGTGGGGCAAAAGGATTAGCACACATTGGCACGCTTAAAGCTT
This sequence comes from Pedobacter sp. GW456-11-11-14-TSB4, assembly GCF_059424425.1. Classification (NCBI taxonomy): domain Bacteria; kingdom Pseudomonadati; phylum Bacteroidota; class Sphingobacteriia; order Sphingobacteriales; family Sphingobacteriaceae; genus Pedobacter; species Pedobacter sp. GW456-11-11-14-TSB4. The sequence goes on along the minus strand of NZ_JBWKZK010000002.1, from coordinate 122,155 downwards.
TAGAAGAAAATAATATCCCTATAGATTATATTACCGGCACAAGCATGGGCGGCATTGTTGGTGCCATGTATGCCGCAGGTTATTCTCCTAAACAGATAGAACAAATTGCTTTAAGTTCAGATTTTCAGGATTGGGTTAGCGGAAAATATAAAAGTGATTATAGCTTCTATTTTCAAAAAAATGCTGCTAATGCCTCAATTTTAACAGCAAAACTTTCTATTGATACGAGTTTAAGGTTAAATGTTAGACAAAATCTAGTAAACGATATCCCGCTTAACTTTGCCTTGCTAGAACTTTTTTCGCAAGCATCAGCTATTTCTAAAGATAATTTTGATAACCTTTTTGTGCCTTACCGTTGCATGGTTTCTGATGTGCTTTCGCAGAAAAGCATGGTGATGAAGAATGGGAGTTTAGCAGAAGCCGTTAGAGGTACAATGACGGTTCCATTGGTTTATCGACCTATAAAATTAGAAAATAAGTACGTTTTTGATGGTGGTTTGTACAATAACTTTCCGGCAGATGTAATGAAAAATGAGTTTAAACCAGATTTTATTATCGGAGCAAACGTATCATCAAAAACATTTAATGAATACCCAAAAAACGATGATAAACTTATGAATAGATTTTTGGTTTACATGTTTTTATCTAAATCAGACTCTACATTAGTTGGCGAAAATGGAGTTTATATTCAACCAGATTTAACTAATTATAATGTAACCAACTTCGCTCCAGTTGCTGAGCTTATTAAAAAAGGTTACGATGCTACCATGGCCGATATGGAAAAGATTAAACAGTCTGTAAAAAGAAGAATTACGCCACAGCAGCTTTTAACCAAAAGAAATGATTTTAATAACAGAAAGCCAGATTTAGTTTTTAGCAATGTCACTGTTTCTGGTGTAAATTCTCAACAAAAGAAATATATTGAGCGTTTGTTTAAAAGTGACAAGTCTACTTTCGATTTAAATGACATTAAAACCGGCTATTACAAATTAGTAGCCGATGAAACTTTTGAAACAGTTTATCCAAAAATCGCTTATCAAGCGCAAACAGACAGCTATAATTTCGAAATTGTGGCTCAACCTAAAAAGAGTTTTAAGATAGATTTTGGCGGCAACATCTCATCAAGGCCAATTAGCAATGTTTATTTAGGTTTACAATACAATTACCTCAACAAAAAGGCCTATACTTTTGGGGCAAACTTTTACTCTGGTCGTTTTTACGAATCTGCTCAATTAAGCGGCAGAATAGATTATCCCTCTGGTTTACCCTTATTTTTAGCTGCAGAAATCACCTATAACCATTGGAATTACTATAATAACAGTCAAATTTTTATAGAAAATCCTAAACCAGTTTATATTGAGCAAGGTGACAGAAAAATCGACATTAAATTCGGAATGCCTTTAAACAGAAACGCCAGGCTAACATTAAGCACTGCATTTATCAACAATAACGATAGCTATAGTCCAACAAATACTTTTAGCGTAGGCGATGTACTAGACAGAACTGTATTTAATGGCTTAAGAACTAGCTTGTTTTTCGAGCAAAATTCATTAAACAGAAAACAGTATGCAAGTAGAGGTCACAGTTCGTTACTAAGTGTAAATTTTTCTACTGGCAAAGAAAACTATACAGCTGGCAATATTTTCAGATCGGTATCTACCGCAGATAACCAGTTAGCCATATTCAGAAAGTTTAGAGAATGGGCTCATTTAAAAATAAGCGATGAGAGATATTTTTATCATACTAAAAACTATACTTTGGGTTATTTAGCCGAAGTAGTAGTTTCAAACCAACCTCTATTTAATAATTATTATGCTACGCTTTTGGCAGCGCCAGCATTTTACCCTTTAAATGATAGCAAATCTTTATTTTTAGAAAACTTTAGGGCAAGCAGTTATGCAGCTGGTGGTATAAAAAATGTCTTTAACTTAAAACATAATTTCGATTTAAGGGTTGAAGCCTATGCGTTTATACCTTACAAAGGTTTTGAACAAAATGGATTACAAGGTGTAAATTATGCAAAAGCCTTTAGCAAATGGCATTATGCAGGTACAGCGGGCTTGGTTTATCACACTCCTGTAGGCCCAATAAGTTTTAGCTATAATTTATACGATGACCCAATAAAAAGGAACGGAGTTTTACTACATTTAGGATATTTAATTTACAACAAGCGTTCAATAGAATAATGAAAAACATCATCATCATATTTTTAATATTATTTTCGGTTAAGGCCAATGCCCAAAGCTCAGAAATTAATAACTTTTTGGTTAAAGAGAGTTTATTAAAGAACAGTAAATTGGCTGTTATTGCTGCAGATAGTTTAGAAAGTCCACTAGAGCATATCAACGGCACTTACACTTTTATAATTAGCGGATTTTCACAAGAGTTAACTTTTTCGCAAGGTGTAGCAATCTTACCTCAGCAGGTAGATAAATCAACATTTGTTTACATAAAACACCAAAATGACAAGGGTACACACAGCAAACTGATTTATGTTTACAAAAAAGAAGGCGATTTAAATCCGTTTACAATTAGCAGAATGTTTTTGATTATTGTGCCCTTACTTATTGTGGTGTTGGTATTTGCCTTTAAAAAGTTTATTTATTTCGCAGTCATCCTATTCGTAATTTTGTTGATTTTTAGCTACAGCAACGGCTTAAATATCTCTACCTTTTTCGAAACTACTTTTGATTATTTAAAGAACTTAATTTAAATATAGTTCATTGGTTCAATGGTTTATTGCTATCATTAGTACCACTAGTTATAAAGAGACTTAGCTATTTTCTTTCAGTAAAACAATGGCAGTTTTTCATGGCAATAGTGGTCCCGCCAAACGTTACAATCCCCGATGAAGAATCGGGGTATTTCCACTTTTGTCGGGTTTATATAACAAAGGCAGCTTTCCAAAAATTCGTAAATAACTAGAAATCAGTTTAAAAAGATTAGTAGCTCGTTACTACAAAAGATGTTCGACAGCAATATTATTTTGTAAAACTTTAAGTCAATAAGATAGTAAGCGAACTTAAAGAAACTACCACATTGGCACACCCGAAAAAGCTTAACTTTTAGATATGCGTATTAAAAAATCTAAAATCGTAAATCTAAAATCGTAAATTAAAAAGGCATTCCAATACCAAAATTGTACTGCATAAAGCGATATCTATCCGGACTATGGGTTGCTTCATAATTAGCTTTAAAAGCTTTTGTACCGCTAAAAAACTTACTAATAACCCATTGTTCTGAAGGTTCAAATTGTGGATCTTTTACCTTAAGCCCTAAATCGAACCTAAATACAAAAAACTGAACGTCAAATCTAAAGCCTAAACCTGTACCAATCGCAATTTGTTGCCCTAATCTTTTAAAATCAAAATAGGTCTCCGGACGCGGGTTATTTGGCGAAATGTTCCAAACATTACCCATATCTACAAAAGTTGCGCCTTTAAGTTTACCTCCAAAAAGTTTATTTACCAATGTAAAACGGTATTCCAAGTTGGTTTCAATTCGCATTTGCCCTAATTGATCAATACCGAAAGTTGCATTCCTTTCTTCTGGAGTTGGTATAATATCCCTATTGTAATTTCCAGGACCTAAAGTTCTGGCTTGCCAAGCTCTAACACCACTTGAACCACCTGCATAAAATAACTTCTCAAACGGAACTGCTGTAGAATTACCATAGGCATAACCCACGCCAGTATTTAATCTAGCTACCAATTGAGATTCAGTACCTAACTTTTTATACCATCTTAAATCAACTTCTGGTCTAATGTATTGGTTAAATGGCAAACCTAAAATTGTTCCAAATTCTCCCGCTGCCGGATTTTTTTTACCTGAAAACGTATTACTTGCTAATTGCAATAAGTTACCCGCCAAATCTATATTTCCTCTAAAGTAAACGAAACTTCTATTTTCATTCAGCTTATTAGCATTTAAAGTATAAGCGTATTTCATACCTAAGGTAAAATCCTTTCTTGCTAATAAAATAACGTTGTATAAATTGTTCAGTAGAATTTCTCCGTTAGCTGTATCATTGGTATCAATTAAAACGCTACCAAAACGGTACTCGATATTTAATGGCGTAAATGAATGAAGTTTAGATTTTGTTTCTACCCAATCATAACTTACATAGTTTATAAAAACTCTACGTATGGTAATATCTTTTTGCAAAGCATATAAAAAACTCGAAGAAAAAGTAGTACTTGGCATCCCGTTTTTGCCCATCAACGGGATATTAAATGGAACCATTAAACGTGGTATAGTTAAGCCAGCACTTACCGAAAAATCTTGCTGAAAAATATCTGAAAATATTCTACCATTTACATTACGGGCTTGAATACCTCCTTTTACTTGAAACTGAAAACGTTCTGCTCCACGTAAAAAATTATTATCTGTATAGGTATTACTTAAGTTGATGCCTACCGTACCTTCATTGAACGGAATTTCACCTTCTATCCTGTTGCTTCTTCTTTTCTGAGGAATTAAGGTAATAATAGGTAAAACTTTTTGACTGCTATCTGCTGCTTTAACATAATCAATTTTTACATTTTTAAAAACGTTAAGCTCATACAACCTATCGTAAGTTAATTTTTCCTTTCTAATGTCATACACTTCACCTTCCCTTAAAAAATCATACCTCACTATCGGATTTCTCCTAAAGCGAGTAGACATATCCATAAAAGTTACTCCTCTAAAACTTCTAAAATTACTTTTAAGACTATCTAAATTTAAGTTTTCCGGAAAACCATCAGAATTAGGAGCAATCACAATATTAGATTCACCTATGGTATAAACTTTATGCACTAAGCTGCTATCTAACGGATTATCAATAACCAACTTAACGCTCACCTTACTGTTGTTTTGGTTTGAATCTGGTTCATATCTAACGTAAGGGCGTTCGAAATCTTTATAACCATTTTCACGCATCACTTGATAAATCTGCTCACGCTCGTAAACCAACGAATCCTCATCGTATTGCATCCCAACATTTAGATGTGTAAAGACGGCCTTTTTGTTTAGATATAGTGCTTTAACAGTACTATCAGGTATTTGGTAGCTAATTTTATTGACCATGAAGGCTGGTCCTGGGTCAGCTATAAATTTAAGTTTAGCTTTTTTATCTGCAACTGTAATTTCAGATTTAACTTTCGCCTTAAAAAAACCTTTACTTTTTAAGTATTTCTCAATCTGATTTCGAGAAATTTCTACCAAAGTACTATCTAATATTGGCGGTGGCGAGCCTAAAGGTTTAATGTTGCTGGTTTTATATTTTCCATCTTTAGTGTTAAAAACATTGTAAATAGCAACGTTTATCCCTAAACCTTCTGATGGGCGAATATCTTTCTGAACGTAATTGTAAGCCTGCTCTTCAAAAGATTTATCAATACTATCAATTTCTACCTTTTTAACTATAGCTTGGTAATCTTCTATATATTTTGTTGAAGCGCATCCTGCTAAGAAAACAATAATAAATAGTAATATTGCAATAAATTGTACCTGTTGCCTATCGTAATACTTGTATGCTTTCAAAATCTCAAATCAGTTATATAAAATCTCTTCATTTAAAGAAGTTTCGCAAAGAAAGTGGAATATTTATTACTGAAGGTATAAAATCTATAACAGAATTCATAAACTCGAGCTATCAAATACACAGTATATATTACTCTGCTTCTCACCTTTCATTTTTGCCAAAAAACACTGCAAATATAAAGTTATTTGAAGTAAACAACGCTGAATTGGAGAAGATTAGTACATTACAAAATCCACAAGGCATTTTAGCGTTAATTCATATCCCAAGCCAACAAAAAATAGACCCTAAAAGTTTTCAAAATAGTTTTTCTCTTGTATTAGATAATGTGCAAGATCCAGGTAATTTGGGCACCATTATACGTACCGCTGATTGGTTTGGCATAAAAAATATCATTTGTAGCCAAAACACTGTTGAGGCTTACAATCCAAAAACTGTTCAATCTACCATGGGTTCATTAGCTCGAACAAATATTTTTTATACTGATCTCGAAGATTTTTTGAGCCAAACCACACTTCCAATTTTTGGCGCATTATTAAATGGCCAAAACATTTACAAAACAAATTGGGGTAATGAGGGGTTAATTTTATTAGGTAATGAGGGTCATGGCATTGCCGATGAACTTATTAAAAAGATTACCACGCCAGTAACTATACCCAATTTTGGCAACGCAGAGTCACTCAATGTAGCTGTATCTGCAGCCATATTTTGTAGTGAGTTAAAAAGAAATGACAAATAAATTGAAATAAAAAACATTCTCCTTTGCATACTAACATATAATTGTTATTTTTGCAACCTTGAATTTAAAAGGTCGAGTGGCCGAGAGGCTTAGGCTCAGCTCTGCAAAAGCTGCTACAGCGGTTCGAATCCGCTCTCGACCTCACATTTATTATTAAAAAAGAAATAAAGCTCATTATCATGGCAGTTACAAGATTAAAAAGAAAAGATAGATACAACAAGAACGTTTCACGTTTAGAGGTTAAAACTTTAAAATTAGCTACTAACCTTGAGTTGGGTAGCCGTTCTAAACAATCTAAAACAGATCAATTGGCTAAAAACAACGCAATTTTAACACAATTGTCGGCCGCTTTATAAGCTAGTTCTTTCTTAAAAACTTTTAAAAGCATCTCAAATTAATTTTTGGGATGCTTTTTTATGCGCCAAACTTTGCTAAAAGTAAAAAGCTATATTTACATCGTATACTAAAGTCATTCCTACGATGAAAAAAATCTTATCCTTTGCGTTTTTAATTTTAGCTTTTACTGCAACGTCTGCTCAAAAGTTCAATCCTGCTAAATTAGACAGTCTTTTCAATAACCTATCTGCCAATAACAAATACATGGGTAGTGTTGCTGTTATGCAAAATGGTAAAACAATTTATGCAAAGGCAATTGGCAAAGCCGATGTCGAAACTGGCAAAGATGCCAATACCGACTCGAAATACAGAATTGGTTCTATCTCTAAAACTTTTACAGCAACGCTGATTTTTAAAGCTATTGAAGAAAATAAACTAACACTTGATCAAAGCATCAGTAAATTCTTCCCTAATGTAAAAAACGCAAATAAAATTACTGTTGCCAACTTGTTGAACCACAGAAGTGGAATTTTCAATTTCACAAATGACCCAAATTATTTGAAATGGAATACCACTCCAAAAAGCAGAGCCGAATTAATTGATATGATTAGTGCGAGTGCGAGTGTTTTTGCACCAGATAGCAAAGCTGAATACAGTAATTCTAATTACATTTTACTCAGTATTATTTTAGAAAAAATTTATAAAAAAACTTATCCGGAGATATTAAAAGAAAAGATAATTAATCCGCTTAAATTTAAAAACACCTATTACGGAGCTAAAATTAATCTAGCAAATAACGAAGTTAACTCTTATGCTTTTACCGGCATTTGGCTTAAACAACCAGAAACTGATATGTCTATCCCTCTGGGCGCTGGAGCAATAGTTTCAAATCCATCAGATTTAAATACATTTATTGCTGTTTTATTAACTGGTAAAATTGTTTCGCTTCAAAGCCTCGAAAAAATGAAATCCATTAAAGACAATTACGGAATGGGCTTAACAAGTGTTCCATTCTATGACAAAACAGGGTTTGGCCACGGAGGCGCAATAGATGGTTTTACTTCCATGTTATATTATTTTCCAGCAGATCAACTTGCTATAGCCATCACCTCGAATGGAAATAATTACGATAATAACCAAATTCTCATCGCACTCCTAAGTACATATTATAGTAAACCTTTTGATATTCCATCTTTTAGTGAAATTACAGTTAATGCCGAAGATTTAGATCAATATTTAGGGACTTATGGAGCAGCTAATTTCCCAATGAAAATTGCTATTACCAAAAAAGAAAACGTACTTATTGCACAAGCAACTAGTCAAGGACCTTTAGTGTTAAAAGCCACCGCAAAAAACACTTTCGAATTTATAGCTGCCGGAATTGTTTTGGAGTTTAATCCAACAACTAAACAAATGATATTAAAACAAGGCGGAGGAAAGTATCTCTTTACCAGAGAATAAACTCCTTTTAAAGTTTAAATATAAACTCTTATCATTTCTAGGTGTTAAATAAATAACGGTTATGTTTTGTACAAAACATATATGATTAACCCATTATCTAATAAAACATGAAAACAGAAAAAGTAATAGTTGAAAGAACTTTTAACGCAACGGCTGATCAAGTTTGGGCTGCGATAACAGATGTAAACGAAATGAAAAACTGGTATTTTCAATTAGAGGAGTTTGAACCTAAAGTTGGTTTCAAATTTGATTTTATGGGCGGACCAGAAAACGGCAAACAGTATTTACACTTTTGTGAAGTTACAGAAGTTATTGACGGAAAGAAGTTGGCTTATACTTGGAGATATGATAATTACCCAGGCAATTCTCTAGTTTGCTGGGAATTGATAGATAAAGGCGAGGAAACCCTACTAAGAATAACCCACTCTGGCTTAGAAACTTTTGAAGGTGTTGGCGCAGAATTTGAAAAAGAAAGTTTTAATGAAGGTTGGAATTACTTTTTACACACTGCCTTAAAAGGTTATTTAGAAACTAACGATTAGTTAATACTACTCCATAAACCACGTTTTATAATGCAATGTGGCTTATGGAGTATTTTCTGACAGTTTAGGTTGATCTAGCCCTAAACTTGTCGCAAATAGCACTTATAAATTTAAATTTCATTTGTTAAATTTGAGTTTAGTCATTACATATGGTCAGCTCAAATAATATCGATGAATACATAGCTGGTTTCCCGATAGAAACACAGCATATTTTAACGCAAATTCGAAATGCCATCAGAAATGCTGCTCCACAAGCAGAAGAATGCATCAGCTATGCTATGCCGGCATTTAAATTAAATGGGAAACCATTAGTTTATTTTGCAGGTTACAAAAAACATATTGGCTTTTACGCCACACCAACCGGTCACGAAGCTTTTGAAAAAGAATTATCAGTTTACAAACAAGGAAAAGGTTCTGTTCAATTTCCTATTGGTAAACCTATGCCTTTGGATTTGATAAAAAGAATAACCGAATTTAGAGTTGAAGAGAATTTGAACAAGGTTAAAAAATAGATTGCTATTTCTTAACCAACTCCTTACAAATCCTTTTAATTAAACCTGGGCCTTCATAAATAAAACCAGTATACAATTGTACCAAACTTGCACCAGCTTCTATTTTATCTTTCGCATCTTGCGGAGAATGGATCCCTCCTACTCCAATAATTGGGAAGGATTGATTAGATTTTTGGGATAAATAACGAATAACTTCAGTTGAGCGTTGGGTTAAAGGTTTTCCACTTAAACCTCCCATTTGGGTTTTCAAGTTTTCTTCGCTATATAAACCATCCCTATCAATTGTAGTATTAGTGGCAATTACACCTGCAATTCCAGTTTCTTGTACAATTTCTACAATATCATCTAATTGCTCATTAGTTAAATCTGGAGCAATTTTTAACAGAATTGGTCGAGAAATATTGTGTTTTAAATTGCGTTGCTGTAAAGTATTTAGCAATTCCATTAAGGGTGCTTTTTCTTGCAAGGCACGTAAACCAGGAGTATTTGGCGAACTTACGTTTACCACGAAATAATCTACCACATCAAATAAACGATCGAAACATTTAATGTAATCACTCGTAGCATCTTCATTTGGCGTATTTTTATTTTTGCCAATATTACCGCCAACCACAATACTTGGATCTTTATCTTTCAGTAATCGCAAACGCTCTGCCATTACATCAACGCCTTTGTTATTAAAGCCCATGCGGTTAATAATCGCATTATCTTCTTGCAAACGAAACATTCTTGGTTTATCGTTACCTGGTTGTGGCAAAGGTGTAACCGTACCAACCTCAATAAAACCGAAGCCTAAATTACTAAGCGCTTCTACATATTCGCCATTTTTATCAAACCCAGCGGCCAAACCAACCGGATTTTTAAATTTAATACCAAAAACCTCTCTTTCTAGGCCTTTAATATTCACATCATAACTTCCTCTAATTATGATTTTACCCAAGGGAAAGTAATCGTTAAACCATTTTAAGCGTTTAACCACAAAGTGATGCACATTTTCTGGGTCGAATTTAAAGAAGATAGGTTTGATGATGCGGTACATGCAACGAAGATAAGTAAAAAATCAAAATGTAAATTCTGGTATTTTATTTTTTGAAAATCAACAACATCAATAATGGCAAAAGCAGCCCTTTGCTACGCTCAAATGGCTGGCGCTGCGCTTGCCATAACCGCTTCGCCAAGGTTTATTGTACAAAGGCTTGTGCACAAAAAAGCCTCAAAAACTATTAAAGTTATGAGGCTTTATGAAGTGCTAAAATTTTTAAGAAACAAATTTTTCAATAATTGTTGCAAATGGAGTAGTTGGGCGCCCAATTAACTTAGCTAGCGTTTTATCTTCACTATATAAAGCACCTTCCGAGGCTTTAACATCACTATTGGCCAACAAATTTGCAAAGCTTTCTGGTAAACCAGCACCAATTAAAATATGAGCAAAATCTGCTTCTGGCAAGTTGTTGTAAGGAATGTTTTTACCAGTTTGTTTAGAAATTTCGGCAGCAAAATCAGTTAAAGTATAAGCCTGATCACCTGCTAGTTCGTAAATTTTATTTTCATGACCAGTGGTAGTCAAAACTACTGCGGCAGCTTCTGCAAAATCTTCGCGTGTTGCAGATGAAATTTTACCATTTCCAGCACTGCCAATAAAACCACCCGCTTGAATTGCTCCTGCTATAGAAACAGCATAATTTTCTGTATACCAACCATTACGCAAAATTGTATAGTCAACTCCAGAGTCGATTAATGCAATTTCAGTAGCCAAATGCTCTGGTGCTAATATCAATGCTGATGTGTCTGCATGTAATAAACTGGTATAAACAATGCGTTTTACACCCGCTGCCTTCGCTGCATTAATCACATTCTTATGCTGCACCTCTCGTTGGCCAATTTCATTTCCCGAAATCAACAATAAGACATCAATACCTTGCAAAGAACTTGCTAAACTTTCTGGTTTGGCATAGTCAAATAGTCTAGCTTCAATTCCTAAATCTGTAGCTTTTTCTGGTTTTCTTACCAAAGCCACTAAATTTTCTGCAGCTGTTTTTTCTTTCAATTTTTGTACTACAACATTTCCTAACTGACCTGTTGCTCCTGTGATTGCTATTTTCATATTGTCTAAATTTTAATGAGTGAATTTTGAATGAGTGAATTGTAACTATTTTTATTACAGTTTTAGATAAAAAATTTTTATTTGAATTGATTACTAAAATCTGCTAAAGTTTGCTTGCTTAATTGGGCTATTAAAACCTTTTCTGTATCGTTATATAAATTATCTAAATGCATATTAATGTCCTTCCCTATGGGGCATTTTGGGTTTGGTGAATTTTTTTGGTGACCTAAAAGAGAAATTTGTTTAACGCTTTCGTAAATTGAAGCTAGGGTAATGTCCTTTGCAGAAATTGACAAAGTAGAACCACCATTTTTACCCTCCTTGCTACTTACAAAGCCATGGTTACGCAAATTACTTAATTCTTTACGCACTAAAACAGGGTTGATGTTTATACTGCCGGCCAAATATTCTGAAGATAACAATTCGCCTTTTGCTTGATCTAGCAAAACTAAAATGTGTAAGGCAATAGCAAATCTTCCGTTATTCATTCTGAAATTATTTTTATTACAGTACAAAGGTATGAGAATATTTAAACTTTCAAAAAGAAATTTTATTTAGTTTTTTCATTGCATTCCGTCATCCTTTCCATTAACTTCTCATTTTCGGTATTATAAGCGCTAAGGTGGTTAAACCCGCTCTGATATTTTTTGTATTCAATTATGTTTTGTTGAGTATTAGCACAATTTCCATCTAAATAATTCATGAGTGCTAACTGATAAAGATGTCCACTTATAGGAAGTCTTTTTTTATTTGCGTAAGCGCCTGCATAATTATCTTTCAATTTTTCTAATGCTTTAACTCCCCATGAATATTGTTTGTAAGTATAAGTAAAGTTTTTTATCCTTATAATTCTTACACTTACATCTTCCCAACTTTTATCTTCAGTAATCACATCAAGATATTCATCTAAATAATTTCTTGCTTGATTAATATCATTTTTAGCAATAGAAAATTCATAAAAAGCGAGCGCTCTAGCAGAAATTAAAGATTGTCCCGTACCTTTTTCACTCATAAAATCTACTAAGTTTTTAAATGAATTTTCATCATTATTCTTTGCAAAATAATGGGCCAACAATTTCGGAATTTGAATTATATTATTTTTTTTAATTGCTGTGGCATCTTTGTAAATCTTAATTGCTAAGGCACCATCCTGTTTATATTTCAATAGAAAATTTAAATAGACATATAAACTTTGGGCGTTTGGTTTTTCGTCATATATCTTTTTTAACTCATTTAATTTTTCATCAATTTGTTCTATTGTTAATCTCTTGCTCTTATCGATAGAATTAAAAAAAACCAGTAATTCTTTTTTTGAACAAGAACCCAAATGTTTGGCAAGTTGATTTCCCTCAAAATTTACAATCGTATAATCAGGAATACCATTTACGCTAAACTTTTCTCGATAATAATAGGTATCAGGCTCATCCAAATCTAACTTTAAAACCACAAACTTTTCATCAAGATATTTAGAAACTTCTGGATCATTTAACACTTCTTTTTCCATTGTATGGCATGGCCCACACCAAACAGCTGTAAAATCTAAAAACAGTAATTTTTTTTCTTCTTTACACTTCTGCAGCGCTTGGGCATAAGTTCCATTAAAAAACTCTACTGCAAAATTCTTTAGTGGCGTAAGCATCAATAGAAGAATAATTATCTTTTTCATTCGCTGCATTTATTATTTCCTTAAATATAAGTATTGCATAACATATTTTGCTACGGCTTTACATTATACACTTGAATAAGTACACTAACCTTTGTTAAATAAACCCGGTTGCAGCGGAAATACCCCGATTTTTCATCGGGGATTGGAGCGTAAAACGGGACTGGTTTTGCCAAAATATGCTGCCATTCGTTTTCAAAAAATGAAAAATTACTGTCAAAAAGAGTGTAATTAACTTTATCAATTTCATTGTTAGAAATGCATATTAATATTGACAAAGTTTAGGATGAACTTATCCGTGAAAACGGTAATAAAAATCGTATTTTTGCAGCCAAATGATTTCTATAAACGACTTAACCTTCTTAATTGGCTCTAGAGCCTTATACGACGAAGCAAACTGGCACATTAAACCAGGTGATAGAGTTGGCTTGATTGGCGCTAATGGCACAGGCAAGTCTACTTTGTTGAAAATAATTGTTGGCGAATATGCGCCATCATCGGGAAGTATTTCGATGGCGAAAGATTTAAAAATTGGTTATTTAAACCAAGATTTACTTTCGTACGAATCGCACCATACCATTTTGCATGTGGCAATGGAGGCTTTTGAACGCCAAAATCAACTGCATGACGAAATTGAAGAGCTACTAAAAAAGATTGAAACCGACTATAGCGAAGAAACTTTATACAAACTAAGCGATAAACAGCAAGAGTTTGAAGCTTTGGATGGCTATAATATTGAGTACCGAGCTAACGAAATTTTAGCTGGTTTAGGTTTTAGCACAGAAGACCAACATCGCCCGTTAAATACCTTTTCTGGAGGTTGGCGCATGCGTGTAATGTTGGCAAAAATTCTATTGCAAACTCCTGATATTTTATTGCTAGATGAGCCTACCAACCACATGGATTTACCGTCTATTAAATGGTTAGAGAATTATTTAGGCAGTTTTGAAGGTGCTATTGTAATTGTTTCTCACGATAGGTACTTTTTAGATAAAATTGTACGTAAAACAGTTGAATCTAGAAAAGGAAAACTAACTGTTTATGCGGGTAACTATTCATTTTATGTAGAGGAAAAGGCATTACGTGGCGAGATACAAAAAGGAGAGTTTAAAAATCAGCAGGCTAAAATTAAACAAGAAGAGCGTTTAATTGAGCGTTTTAAGGCTAAAGCAAGTAAGGCAAAAATGGCACAAAGTCGTATGAAAGCTTTAGATAAAATGGAACGTGTAGAAGATGTTGATGATGATAACCCAACGGTAAACTTTAGCTTCAAATTTTCGAAACCAAGTGGCAGACACGTAATTAAGGTTGAAAATTTATCAAAATCATACCCGAATATTGATATTTTAGAAAAAGCTGATGGCTTAATTGAAAAAGGCGATAAAATTGCCTTGATTGGCGCAAATGGTAAAGGTAAATCTACTTTATTAAGGATGATTGCCGGAACAGAATCATTTTTAGAAGGTAAAATTGAAACGGGGCATAATGTTACCACTACCTTTTTTGCACAGCACCAGTTAGAGTCGTTGCATTTAGATAATACCATTTTAGAAGAATTACAAGCCTTTGCTCCTAAACATACTGACACCGAATTGCGTAGCATTTTAGGTTGTTTTTTGTTTACTGGCGATGATGTTTTCAAAAAAATTAAGGTATTATCTGGAGGTGAAAAATCGAGGGTTGCTTTGGCAAAATCGTTAACTACGGATTCTAATTTCTTGATATTGGATGAGCCAACTAACCACTTAGACATACAATCGGTTAATATTTTGATACAAGCCCTACAACAATACGAAGGAACTTTTATTTCTGTATCTCACGATAGGTATTTCTTAGATAATGTTGCCAACAAAATCTGGTTTATTGAAGAAGAAAAGATAAAAGAATACCCTGGTACTTACGCAGAATATGAGGAATGGAATAGTAAAAGAGTAATACCTACGCCAAAACCAATACCAGTTAAACCAACTACCGAAGAAAAGAAGAAACCTGCTGAGCCAATGCCTGCAAATGCACAGCAGCAATTGAAAAAATTAAACGATAAGTTAAAAAGAACAGAAGAAGAAATTGCTGTTTTTGAGGCAAGTGTTAAAGCTGTTGAGGCAGATTTAGCAAAAGAGGAAGTTTACAGCAATCAGCATAAATTAGCCGAAGCCAATAAAAAGTATTTGGCAGAAAAAGCTTTGCTTGATCACGCCCAAAAAACTTGGGAAGAATTGGCGAGTGAAATTATGGAATTGGAGGGATAAGGTTAAGTCTATCCTTACCACAGATAAAGAGGATGCACACAGATAATATATTTTATCTCTGTGCATTTTTGTTAAATTACAACTTTGTTAATTTATATTCGTTAATGAGATTAAAAAATGCCTAAAAGCAAATATTGATATGATTAAAGTGGTTCGGCTGTTGCTATTAATTTTGATTGGATTTACAAGTGCTAATTGCTTTGCGCAAAACCCAGTTATTATTTTCGATAACAAAATCTATCAACCAAATATTAAAACTGTTGAGTGTTATAAATCTGACAAAGAACAATCGCTGCCAATTATTACCTTAAAATCTGCCGAAACAATTACTTTGGCTTTTGATGATTTAAAGGGTGGAAATAAGAACTACAATTATACGATTGAACATTGTACTTACGACTGGAAACCATCACGAATTAATAAGTTAGATTATTTAGAAACCTTTGAGGAGGATATTATTTTTAAGTACCGTTTCTCTTTTAATACCTTACAAAAATTTACACATTACGAGCTTAAATTACCTAATGAGCAAATAAAACCTAAAATTGCAGGTAATTATTTGCTTAAAGTTTACGAGGGTAACAACCAAAACAAACTGATTTTAACTCAGCGTTTTTATGTAACTAATAATGCGGTAAATGTTGGTGCAGAAATAGTCCCAAGCTCACAAGTTGAGTTTAGAACAACTAAGCAAAAAGTAAACTTCAGCATTTTTCATCCGATGAGTATTGTTAATCCGAATATGGAGGTTAAGGCAATTGTGATGCAGAACAACAACCCACAAACCGCTATTTTAAATACTATGGCAACTTTTGTTAAACCAAACACTTTGGTTTACAACGATATTAATTTGAATGAATTTTGGGGTGGAAATGAATTTAGAAAGTTTGATACCAGAAATTTTAGGTACAAAGGCGAACATGTACAAGATTTTTACAGAGACACAACCATAAATGTAATTTTAGTTACAGACCAGCCATTTGGCAATGCCAGATACAGCAACCAGATTGATGAAAATGGCAATTTTTTTATTCGTAACCAAGAAGGTAGAGATAATGTAACTGATAGCGATTATGCTGATGTATTATTTAGTTTAAATGCAAATCCGCCTTCTACAAAAGGAAATGCTTATGTAGTTGGCAGATTTAACAACTATATTCTAGATGAAAACAGCAAACTTGATTTTGAACCTACCAGAAGACGTTTTTACCAAAACATAAAGCTTAAACAAGGTTTATACGATTATAAATATGTTTGGATTGGCGATGACGGCAAATATAACGATACCGTATTCGAAGGTTCATTTTTTGAAACAGATAATACCTACCAAGTATTTGTTTATTACCGCAAACCTGGCGCTCGCTGGGATGAGTTAGTTGGATTTAGCAATATTAGTACTGCGAGGAATTAGTTCAATTGTTCATTAGTATCAATAGTTCATTGGTATCATTAGTTCATTGGTGTCATTTTCATTGGTATCATTAGTTCAATTGTTCATTAATTCATTAGTTTAAACTTCCAACCCAATGAACCAATAAACTAATGAACAACCTAATTCTTCAAGCCCCAAACAGAAACACTGCCTGCTGCACATAAAAATTCACCAACTCCGTTTTCATCTATTACCACTTCTTCACTACGTTTATCTAATAAATCTACAAATGTTTTGCCTGCAAACTGGCTGCCTATTTCCATTTGTTTAAAACCCTCTTCACCATTAGTCATTAATACTGCAATGCCAGAGTTTTCAAATTCATCGATACCAGTTCTAGTCCAGCCGATACAATTAGGATGATCTAAATAATCTTTTTGCTCGCCATAGGCTAAATTTTCTCTAATTTTGAGTAGCTGTGGCAATTCTTGCAATCCAATTAATTCTACTTGCTGACCATCATCTTCATATGTTGCAACATAAACATCAGTATAAAAAACACAAGGAATTCCTCCTTCTCGCAACAAGATCATGGCGTAAGCCAATGGTCTAAACCAAAATTCGGTGAACGATTCTAATGCCTGTAAAGGTTGCGAATCATGATTATCTACAAATGTTACTGCTAATAGTGGATTTCTTTGAACCAAGGTATCATTAAAAATGCTACTCAAATCATATTCTTGTCCAGCTTGAGATGCCAAGTAAAAGTTATGGTGTAATAATGAATCGAAAAGCTGAGTTTTGCCACCTGTTAACTCTATATAACTTTCAAGCTCATCAACACTTTCTACATTCCAATTTTCGGCAACAATAAATAAATCTTTATTGCATTCGTTTTTCATGTAATCAATCCATTCTGCAATAAATTCTGTAGGTATATGTTTTACTGCATCTAACCTAAAGCCATCAATTTTACAAGTTTCAAAATACCATTTACCCCAATATTTTAATTCTTCTACAACTGCCCTATTTCTAAAATCGATGTCATTAAACATCAAATAATCATAATTACCCATTTCATGAGAAGGCACTTCTTCCCAACCTTCGCCATATTCGTTTTGGATGGCGTAAATTGCTGTTTCTTGATTGTTTTCGGCGTAATCTACGCCACTAAAACATTTATAATCCCAAATAAATTCAGAATATTGCCCTGCCCTACCCGGAAAAGTAAATTTTGTCCAAGCATCAATCTCAATTACATCAGAAATAAATTCATTTCTATCGGCTTCATTTACCTTTTTTACCTTAATTTTTTCTAATTCATCGCCACCAGCTTTGTGGTTAAAAACAGTATCGGCAATAACACTTATGTTATTTTTATGCAGTTCATCAATCGCTTTTTGATATTCTTCTTTGCTACCGTACTTTGTACTTCTACTATTTTTTTGCTCAAATTCGCCTAAATCAAATAAATCATAGGTATCATAACCTATAGAAAAACCACCATTAGTACCTTTATATGCTGGCGGAAACCAGAGCCCGGTTATCCCCATTTCAGCTAAATTAGCCGCCTCTTTTGCAGCTTTAGTCCACAGATTATCTGGTTCGTTGTAATACCAATGGAAATATTGGATGAGCGTTGGATTTTTCATGTCAGAAAATTAAATATTGAAGTAGGTATAACCAAAATTTAAAAAATATGTTTCGGTTTTTATAAATAATAAAGCTTTTAAATAAAATTACGAATTCATTAACCTAGTTCATAAAATGCTAAAATTTGGCAACAAATAATCTTAATCTATCTGTTCGGCATATTAAACGAATGACTAGTTTAACATCTTTTTGAAAAACAAAAGCGGTGCAAATCGGTTAATTCATTCCTGCTCTGCGCTTTATTCTCCCGATAGATCGGGATCATGCTCGCTACGATCAGGTTTATTTAAGTTTTGTATTGCTACTATGAGGGGTTTGATAGCAATGTACAAAGTTAAATAGCCCTAATTGAAGTGAAAATACTTTTTTGAAGCACATCACCCCCATTTTTATGTCCATCTCAACACAAAAAAGATTGTAACGTAAAGTAGGACTTACACTAAAAATGAGCAGTATCATTGCGCTTCAAAAACATTATTTTGCATAAATAATACATAAAGCAGTTTCAATTTTCTGTATTTTAGCCAACTATGAGCATTAAAGCAAAATATCCTAAAAATTCTTTTACCATAATGAATGAGTTGGTATTACCTAATGATACCAATACGCTTAACAATTTAATGGGCGGCAGGTTGTTACATTGGATGGATATTGCAGCTGCTATTTCTGCTCAGAAACATTGCAATAGAATTGTTGTTACCGCATCTGTAGATAACGTTTCTTTTAAACAAGCCATTAAATTGGGAGATGTGATTACCATTGAAGCGAAGGTTACCAGAGCGTTTCATACATCGGTAGAGGTTAGATTAGATGTTTGGGCAGAAAATATACCATCAGGCACGAGAGCCAAAAGCAACGAGGCCTATTATACTTTTGTAGCGGTTGACCAAAGTGGCAGAACTATACCTGTACCTGAGTTAACGCCAGAAACAGATGATGAAAAAGAGTTATTTAGCGGTGCTTTACGCCGTAGGCAATTGCGTTTAATTTTGGCTGGCAAAATGGAGCCAAATGATGCCAATGAACTAAAAGCTTTATTTTTTAAGGAGTAATTCTTATTATTAAGTTTCTAATTATAAGCCAATGACAACTTACACAACCTTAATTATTTTAAGTGGATTGGTAATTTTCTCTTACCTTTTTGATCTGGTAGCTAGCAAAACTAAACTTCCATCGGTATTGCTTTTACTTTTTTCGGGTATTGGATTACGTTTATTGGTTGATAATTTTAATATACAAACCTTTAATTTTTTAACCATTTTACCAACGCTTGGTACAGTTGGTTTAATTTTAATTGTTTTTGAGGGAGCGCTTGAGTTAAAGTACGATAAAAATAAAAACAAGGTAATTAAAGGTGCTTTTTTGGCCGCATTGATCATGTTGCTATCCACTGTATCTGTTATTACTTTTATTATTCATCAAATTACCAATCAAGAGTTGTATGTCTGTTTTGTAAATGCGATACCATTTAGTGTAGTAAGCTCGGCAATTGCCATTCCATCTGTTGCTGGTTTGGCTAAAAAAACTCGAGAATTTATCATTTACGAGAGCTCTTTTTCTGATATTTTAGGGATTATTCTATTTAACTTTGCGGTTTCAAACCCTCATATTTCGATAAGTTCTTTTATGAGTTTAGGTTTTAGCACGGCACTTATTTTATTGGTATCTGTAATTGCCTGTGTAGTTTTACTTTATATAATGGGTAAAATTTCGCACCACATCAAATTCTTCTTAATTATATCGATACTTATTTTGGTTTATGCGATTGGGCAATCTTACCAT
Source organism: Pedobacter sp. GW456-11-11-14-TSB4 (assembly GCF_059424425.1). Classification (NCBI taxonomy): domain Bacteria; kingdom Pseudomonadati; phylum Bacteroidota; class Sphingobacteriia; order Sphingobacteriales; family Sphingobacteriaceae; genus Pedobacter; species Pedobacter sp. GW456-11-11-14-TSB4. The sequence continues at coordinate 102,221 of NZ_JBWKZK010000002.1, read as the reverse complement.
TTATCATCGCTAATTTTAATTCTATCTTTTGGCTTGTTTTTAAATAATGCCGACACGATTAAGTATGCCTGGTTTAAAACAATATTTCTATATCAGAATTTATCAAAAGATTTGGTTCAACTACATCAATTATCAGCAGAGAGCGCTTTTATCATTCGTACATTTTTCTTTGTGATATTTGGTTTCACTATCAACATTTACGAACTCGATAACCAAGGTATCGTTATTAACGGCTTATTTATTTTATTGAGCATTTACATCATCAGATTTTCTTACTTACTAATTTTTAAGAAAGAACATGTATTACCAGAGGGATTTGTAACTCCAAGAGGCTTAATTAGTATACTTTTATTTTACAACTTACCAGCAAGCTTAAGGATACCTGAAATAAGCACTGCTTTTTTGTTTGTTGTAGTTTTGGGCTCTAGCTTGGTAATGAGTATAGGTTTATTAACCAGCAAAAAAGGTAAATCTACCGACGAGGTTATTGAAGTTTAAGATTTATTGAGTCGTTATAAAAAGGCAATTAGTATAACTAACTGCCCATTTCTAATATTTTATCGAATTCTGTAGCTTTTAAAGGCATTACAGATAATCGACCTTGCCTAACCAAAGAAATATCTTTTAAGCTTTCTTCTGCCTTAATTTGCTCTAAAGTAACTGGTTTATCTAATGATTGTACAGGAACTAAATCTACAACTACCCAATTTTTATCATCAGTTGTTGGATCTTGGTAAGCTTCTTTAACCACTTTTGCGATACCAACTACGTTTTTACCTTCGTTGCTATGGTACCACAAAACTAGGTCTCCTTCTTGCATGTCTCTTAAATTATTACGAGCCTGATAATTTCGTACTCCATCCCAAAAGGTTTTTCCTTCTTCGTTAAATTTTTCCCAACTGTATTTGAAAGGTTCACTTTTTACTAACCAATGTTTCATGCTATTGTATTTGTTTTCTAAATTACGATTTTAGATTAATTTTTGATTTACAATTTAAAGCTTTAAAAAATTATTGCTTGAAATAAAAAAAATCGCCTCAAAATTAATTGAGGCGATTACATGAATATTAAATAATTCCTATTTTTTATCTAAAGCATTTTCAATACGATCAGATAAATCTGCCAAGTGATATTTGCTTAGCGAATCTGATTGCGTATTCGAAGCAGACTTAATGCTTGTATTTAAATCACGAAGTTGACCTTTCACAACAGACATTACATCACTTTGTGAAGCACTTAACCCAGTTGGCATTGCACCACCGCCTCTACCAACTGTTATAATCTGGCTAGCTGCAGATGCTACAGGAGGATTAATGATTGTAATTAATCTATCTACATAAGATTTTTGCAAATTGCGACGATATACATCAATTGCACTGGTAGATTTTAATTCAGTAAAAATTGAATTATTTAGATCTGTAAACAAATCAGTTATTTTGTAGGCACTTGCACCATCAGTAGCTTCTGCAGCCACTAATTTACTCATGGTATTATTGCTTAACAAACGACTAAGCGTAGAACCTTGTAATCTAGAAACAACTTCAAGTGGGTTTTGATCGATGTTGTCTAAAATTGGCTGATTTACTAACCACTTAGGTGTTGTGAAAAGCTGTCTATTTAAAAAATCCATTGCTGCTTTCTGAGTAGCAGCTGGTGTGCGCTCGTAAATTAACCCAGCTTGATCAACAGTTTTTGGATTTTCGTAAATACCGCCAACGTTTTTAGCTACATGCCCCATGTAACGACCAAATTGCGTTGTCAATTGACCATACATTGTTGATAAATTCTCATACCCTTCGCCTGTTTCTTTAGTCCACTCTGGTAAGTTTGTTAAAATAACTTTAAGGTTTTTAATACCATAATCACTGGCAACCATTGCATTATCACTCAAATCTTCATTTTGAGAATGCGGATCATCAGAATTTGTTTCTGTACCAAACCATAAGCGTCTGTTTTTGGCAGATTCGGTTGTCATTTTATCTAATATTTTCATATCAGAAGCAACAGTTTTGCTATCTGGAAAATATCTGTAGCCCCATTCAATAGCCCATTTATCGTAATCGCCAATACGCGGGTATAATCCTGACTTGCCGATATTATCTTCTGGTTGAGCAACATAATTGAAACGAGCATAATCCATAATTGATGGAGTGTGACCATGTTCTTCAACCCATTTTTTGTTACGTAAATTTTCTACTGGCACAGTAGAACTTGAACCATAGTTGTGGCGTAAACCTAACGTGTGCCCAACTTCGTGTGAGGAAACAAAACGGATCAAATCGCCCATTAACTCATCACTAAATGTCATTTTACGTGCTCTAGGATCAACAGCAGCGGTTTGTATCATGTACCAATCATGCACTAGTTTTTGCACATTGTGAAACCAGTTGATGTGACTTTCCATAATTTCACCAGAGCGAGGATCTGAAATACTCGGACCACTAGCATTTGCAATTTCTGAAGGTTTGTAAACAATTGCCGAGTGGCGAGCATCATCTAAACTCCAAGTAGAATCTTGTTCTTTAGTTGGTGCAATTTTACCCATTACTGCATTTTTAAAACCAGCTTTTTCGAAAGCTTTTGCCCAATCATCAACACCCGCTTTTAAATATGGTACCCATTTTTTAGGTGTTGCCGGATCAATATAAAAAATAATAGGTTTTTTTGGTTCAACTAATTCACCTCTTTTATATTTAGCCATATCTTCTGGCTTAGGCTCTAAACGCCATCTTTTAACCAATTCAATTTCTTTAACACCTTGTGGGTTTAAATCAAAATCTGTGTAGCCAACAGCAAAATAACCAACTCTGCTGTCAAAGTATCTTGCTTTCATTGGTACTTTTGGTAAAATAACCAAAGATGAATTTAACTCGATAGTTGCTGCTCCACTAGCTGCACCACCGCCACCACCAGCTGGGGCACCACCACCAAAAGGAGAAGCTGCTGCAGTTTGACTGTAAGTTTTAACTACATTAATCTCAACATTTGTAGGGAAACTACGCACACCTAAAATATAGCTACGATCTGCTTGTTGAACGCCTAACCTAAATCTTGTTTTTGCTGCAGGAGAACTAAAATATAAAATTTCGTTATCACTGTTTAAATAAGCAGTCACATCAATAACACTTGCTTTTTTGTCTGGTGTATAAGCCGCAATGTTAAAAGAAGCCGCAATAGCTTGAATATTTGAGTTGTTTAGCGATTGGAACATGGCTGTTGTACTATCAGCGCCATAAGTTCTAAAACTCACTTTACGTAAAAAAATACGATCATTAGGTCCTTTTTCAAAACGGATTACAGAGCTACCAATTTGATCGCCTGCGTAACCTTGTGCAGCACGCACATCAGCTCCTGATTTTGATATTCTATTTACAACTAGAATATCTCTTCCTAATAAAGTATCCGCAATTTCGAAGAAATATTTATCCTCTAATTTATGGGTAGTAATCATTCCCATACGGGTAACCGCTTTATTGGTAATTACGGTCGCATAAGGTTTTGGCTGTGCGGTAACTCCAGATCCTAATGCGCTACCTGCTCTTCTGGTAGAATCAGAACCTGCTCCACCTGCTGTTGGTCTTACCTGAGCGTTTGCAACAGTTAAAACTCCAACCGCTAATAAAACAGTAAGTAAATTTTTTTTCATGTAATTTTCAGTTAGTTATTGTGAGGTAAATATAATACACAAAAGAGTGTTTAAACATTTAATTCACATAACTTTACAGTTACATAAGCACTATTTTTAGCACAAATATTACTAGGCTGAAAATTCTGGATTTTCGATTAAGCCAATTACATTTCCAAATGGATCGCGTATGCTGCCTACCCAAACGGCACCACCAACATTTTTGGGCAATTCTGAAATTTGTATGCCTTCAGCCTCAAATTTCTTAAAACGTGTATGGATGTCATCTACACCCCAATAAGTTATGGAAGAACTTCCCGGTGTGTAATCATTAGCATCAGGATCTAAACCTAACTCAAAACCTCCAATGTTGTAACCCACGTAAAAAGGCTCATCAAAATATGGTGTAACGCCAAATACATTTTTATACCATTCTTTCGCTCTGGTTAAATCATTTACATGATATACGATTGTTCTGAGGCCTTTTAGCATAATACTGTGGTTTAGATTGTTTAAAAATTTTAATGTTATGGATGTATAAATTACTGTCTTGCTACTTAATTTTCTTATCTTGATACTTGATACTCATATCTTGATACTCGATACTCATATCTCGATACTTTTAGTGTAGCATCTTAAAAACCATCTCTTTCATCAACTCACCGTCGGTGGTATTTCCAGTACTATCTAATCCTTTGCTCTTTAAATCATATGCTCTCAATAAACTTATGATATCAAAAGTTTTGGCATCGCTAAAGGTTCGTGCAGCTATTTCGTAATCTTTTATAAAATACCGACTAACACCTAGTTCTTTGGCTGCCTCATTTTTATTAAGCAGGTAATGATATTTTAAAATTTTGGTAAAATAGCCACTTAAATTTGCCATTACCATCACCATTGGGTTTGCCTTAGGGTTGTCGGCAAAATAATTTATAATTTGGTTACACTTTAAAATATTTCTAGTAGCTAAAGCTTTTTGTAATTCGAAAACGTTGTATTCTTTACTAATTCCAATATTTTTTTGAATATGCTCTGTAGTAATTGTTGTGTCTTTACTAATATTTAAACAAAGCTTTTCAACTTCATTGGCAATTTTAGAGAGGTCTGTCCCTAAATACTCAGCCATTAAAGCAGCTGCCTGTGGAGCAATTTTGTATCCTTTTTCTTTAATGTGCTCTTCAATCCAAGGCATTAATTTGTAATCGCGAACTGGGTCTGATTGAAAAATTACGCCATTTTTAGCGATTGCCTTATATATTTTTTTACGCTTATCGAAATTTGCGTACTTGTACGCCAATACCAAAATTGTGCTTGGCAAAGGTTTTTCGAAATAATTTAATACAAATTCAGCTTCTTTGCTGGTGCCTTCGGTTTCTTTTGCCCACTTTAAATCTTGTGCTTCTTTAACAATAATCACCTGATATTCAGACATCATTGGATAACGCTTTGCGGCATTTAAAATAGTTGCCATATCAGCATCCTTACCGTATAAAACAGTTTGGTTAAACCCACGTTCGCCGTCATTTAAAATATAATGTTCTATATAATCAACCACCTGATCAATATAATACGGCTCTTCTCCCTGCAATAAATACAGCGGTTTAAACTTTCTGGCTTTTAAATCTTTAATAATATCTACAGCGCTCATTAAGCGTAAAATTACAATTTTATTTAGATATGAGCATTGAGTTGTGTGATATGGTTTTTTAGAAAAACAATGTTATTGCTTTTGGCAATTGCAGTCCCGACATCGCCTATAGCCACTCCGCCGTGGCGGATGTGGGCTATTTGGTTCTGTCGGGTTTAAAATTAAAGTTTGTGCAAATAAAGCCCACCCAAAAGCTACAGCAGCAATTTAATAGCCCCGACATAAGCGAAAATACTTTTAACCAAGTCCCGCCTGCGGCTGGGATTTAGGGGTTAAAAGATTGCAGCATTGGCGGGACTGAACTTTACCAAAGAACTACTGGTTTTGTGCTCCAAAAATTAGTGATAAAAACTATCTTTGAGAACTCAATCGCAAACCGCTACACTCAATACGCAATACGTAACCATGTTTAATCCCACTCCTCTTAATTTACCAAACCACCCTTTTAAAATTACCCAAAAGGATAGTTTGTATTTTATTTTTGATGAAATCAGGAAAAAACATTTGGTTTTAACGCCCGAAGAATGGGTTAGACAACATTTTATTAGATTTTTGCTCAAAGAAAAAAACTTCCCATCTGCATTGCTACAAATTGAAGGTGGGTTAAGTTTAAACCAAACCAGAAAACGCAGCGATATTTTGGTTTACAATAATGCTGGAGAAAAAATTATGGTAATTGAGTGCAAAGCACCATCTGTTGCAATTACCCAAGCTACATTTGACCAAGCTGCGAGATATAATTCTGTTTATAAAGCCCGCTGGTTAGCAGTTACCAATGGCTTAAACCATTATTACGCAAAAATAAACCATAACAATGGCCAATTTTTATTTGTAGAAGAGTTACCTAATTATAAAGAATTGTAAATAAGTCCGAAAGTTTTTAGTCCGAAAGTCCGTAAGCTACAGCTAAAGTCTGTCATGTTTAGGTTGTCGAAACGCCTTTTTTATTTTTTAGAAGTCATGCGCCGACGCCAACTCTCCAAATCCAACCTAAAAATATTCCTGCTTCCACAACTGTTTATTACCAGAATATATTGCTTCATTACACATGGCTACGCAAATAGAAGCTTGTGTGCCTGTTTTAATATTAGACGCTGTTGGTTTGCCTTCAGTTATAGCTTTATAAAAATCTTCGAGCGCATAAAAGGTACCGTCTTTTGTAGGTTCATCTAAAATAGGGATGCCTCCATCTTTATCAATTACCAATTTTGTTGCTCCAGTTACACCATCAACTATACCTAATTCTTTTGCTCTTTCTTTTTCTGGATAAAAAACACCCGTATCTGGTAAAAGATTTACCGAACCCTTTGTTCCTTTTATTTTAAACAAATAACCATCGTGAGCGTTGCCACAAGTGGCGCCAAAATTACCAATCATGTCAGCTTTTTTGTAGCGCAAAATCGCTTGCACGTTGTCGTAAGTTTCTCTTCCGTCTTTATAAACGTCTATACCACCAGTTCCAATAATTTCGTCTGGTTGCGTTTCAAATGCCCAGTTGATAAAATCTATTTGATGTGAAAGAAGTTCAGCGGGCAAACCTCCCGAGTATTCTTTATACATCCGCCAGTTAATTTGTCGCTCTAATTTTGGATCTGAAACTGGTCTGCGCCAATTCCAATTTCTATCCCAACGACAATCAATCTGAGAGACTTTACCAATGTATCCACTTTGTATCATCTCTTTAACCTTAAAATATAAAGGAGAATAGCGGTACTGATAACCAACCTGAAAAACCTGCTTCGGATATTGTTGAACTAATTTTCTTAATGCCAATGCTTCTTCTACATTGTAAGTCATCGTTTTTTCAACATAAACTGCTTTACCAGCTAAAACTGCATCTTTTGCAATTTTAAAATGCTCGCTTAATGGCGTTGCAATAAAAACGGCTTCAATCTTTTTATCATCAAGAATTTGCTTATAATCTTTTAAAGCTATAGCATCTGAAGGCACATATTTTTTGGTTTCAGTTAACCTAAAATCTAAAACATCGCAATAAGCAACGGTTTTAAACTGAGCAGGCATCTTTTGTATTACAGATAAAACACCTTTTCCACGATCGCCACAGCCAATCATAGCAATATGAATTGGGGATAAAGCTACTTTTGCAAAAAGTTCATCAGCCAATAAAACTCCCGAACCTAATAAAGCTGATTTTTTAACAAACGAACGACGGTGCATTATAAGTTTTTGATTTTGATACTTCTAAAGCTAACCTTATTTCCGTGGTCTTGCAACAAAATATGACCTTTTGGTGCTTCGCCAAAGTTTTTCCAATCCTTGTACTTGCTTATAGCTACTAGCTTTTTAAACTCATCTGAGCCTCTAGTATACTCTAAAACTTTTACGCCATTTAAGTAATGTTCAACTCTATTATCAGGATAAACTACAACTCTACCTCTATTCCATGTTCCAATTGGACGAGGGCTTCCCAAAACCTTTTTCGCTGTCATTAAATCATATAATGAAGCCAGCGTTCTGTTCCCATCTCTTCCCAATTTAGCATCTGGATGTTTTTCATCATCTAATACTTGATATTCTAATCCGATAGCCGAACCTGTATTTTTTTCTGATAAGGTCACAAAATATTTAACACCACTGTTTGCACCTTCGCTTAACTTAAACTCAAATGACAAATCGAAAGCAGCAAATTGTTCTTTAGTTACAATATCTCCGCCATTTGTAGACTCACCTCCATCAGATGGCATTACATTTAACTGCCCGTTTTTTATATCCCAACCTTTTGCTGGAAAGGTATTTTTATAAGCACCAAGCCAACCATTGTTTGTTTTACCATCAAATAGTAATTTGTAACCATTTGCTTTTTCTTGAGCTGATAAACTATTTGGGGTTAAATTAACTACGTAAACTGATTTTGGAAATGCAGAAGGCTTTAAATTTTCTGTTTGAATGTTGATGTTTTTAAAGTAAACCTTTTTTCCTTCTAAGTAATTTTTATTACCTAAACCATGTACCTGTAAACCAATAAAACCAGTTTGATCTAAAGTATCAATTACGTAGGAAGCAGGTACTCCATTAACCCAAGTTTTCATTTCATTGCCAATACATTCAATTTTGTAATGGTTAAACTCTTCGGTTTTATAAGCCGACTTTGCTGCTGGATTTGTTTCTAAAGGATACAACCATAATCTTCTTGCTTCGTCATAAATACCGCCTGTCCATGATCTTGGTGTTGGGTCAATCTCCATCTGTCTGCCGAAAACCTTTCCCTTACCACTATTTCCTGTAGCATCATAATGACTTCTAGTTTGCACGCCTGAGTTGGTTTCTGTACCTTCTAGCTTTACATCCAATTCTAAGATAAAATCACCATATTCTTTTTCGGTAATTAAAAATGAATTTGGCGAACCCGCTTTCATTGTGCCTACAATCATACCGTTTTCTACAGCATATGGCGCTTGTCCGGCAACAATTTTCCAACCGTTTAAAGTTTTACCATCAAATAATGGCTTCGATTTTTGCGCATTAGCAAAGCTGATAAAACTGATAACCGAAAGAGTTAAAAAGCAAGTTTTTTTTAAGGAACTGAACATAATTTTATAAGGTTGATTTTATTTTTTAGTCATTGCGAGCAAAACGAAGAAATATTTCTTGCTTGATAGATTGCCTCGTCATTCTTCCTCGCAATGACGGCTCGTTATTTAATATTTAAAGATTTTTCCGCCGGCCATTACTTCTTGTTTTTGCTCATCAAAAGTGGCTTTAGCTCCAGTTCGAACCGCAGCATTTGTCATGATGTTGGCTATAGAGTGATAATAACCCGCTTCTACTGGTGCATTTGGCGTTTTTCTGCTTCTTACACATTCCATCCAATTGCGCATATGACCAGAGGTTAGCGCATCGCCACCCATGTTAGCATCGCTAGCTGTTTTAATAACCTTTGTAGATAGGTCAAAAGGCTCCAACAGATTAGGCTTCATGCCCATTGCTGTAGCTTCTCTTTCTTTCAATCCGCCTTTTGGCGAAACTTTATTGGTAATTAAATTTAGTTCACCGCCGTTTGAGTAGTAAACCTCGCCAACATCGCCTACGCTATTTTGCATTCTCGATGTAAAAGTTACTTGAAAACCATCACTAAAATCTGGTTTACCATAGTCGAAAACAGCAACCATAGTATCCCAATTTTGCCTGCCATCTTTCCAAGTATAAATTCCGCCATTGGCAGTTACGCTTCGCGGATGAGTTAATTTAGTAAACCAGTGTACGGTGTCAATTTGATGGCTCATCCACTGTCCGGGCATGCCCGATGAGTATGGCCAAAACAACCTGTATTCTAAATATTTTCTAGGGTCATAATTATCCGCCGGGCGATTAACTAAAAACCTTTTCCAATCTATGTCTTCTTCTTTTAGTTTGGCAACCAAATCTGGGCGGCGCCATCTGCCTGGCTGGTTTACATTCCAAACCAAATCAACTGCGGTGATAGCACCAAATTTACCATCTTGAATGTATTTGGCGGCTGTAGCATAATTTTCACCACTTCTACGTTGCGAGCCAATTTGAACAATCTTTTTACTTTCATTTACCGCTTTTAATGCAGCTTTTGCATCAGCCATTGTTTCGGCAAAAGGTTTTTCTATGTAGGCATCACAACCTGCTTTTACAGCTTCAATAGTATGCATGGCATGCTGAAAGTCTGCTGTACTCACAATTACAGCATCCAAATCTTTCATAGCGTAAAGCTCATCGTTGTTTCTACAAGATTTAATATCACTACCCATCTTTTCTTTAAGGTGAGCAACGCCTAAATCTCTACGGCAACTCCAGATATCAGAAAGGCCGACAATATCAAAATTAAGTTCTTTGTTATGATTTAGGAAACAAGGAAAAAGGGTGTCTTTAAAACGATCTGAAAAGCCAACAACACCTACTCTAACCCTATCATTAGCACCAATAATTCTGTTGTAGCTTTTGGCACTGCTTGTAAATGTACCTGCATAAGTTGCTGCAGCAAGCAAAGCAGATTGTTTGATAAATTTTCTTCTGGTATTATCCATTACAGAAACAATAAGTGATTTGAAAGATTTATAATTTGGTTAGGTTAAATCGATTAACCTCAATCCAATATTATGATTTTTAAATCAAAACTGCATATTCTGTATATATTATTTTTACGCAAACGTTTCTTTAGGCGATTAAAGCGCTTTAGTCTCTAAATTCCAAAATGTAAATCTCCCAAGCATATAAAAAGGACTTTTATTAGCTACATCAACTTTCACATCAGCTCTTTTACCCTGTTTAAATAACATTCCTTTTAACGTATATTTTTTATCGATTTCTAAACCTTTAATTTGGTCCGCCGAAAAAATACCGTTAATTTCTAGCCCAATGTTATTTAATAAAGAATGCTCTGGTCTTGAGGCATCTTTAAAACTCTTAAAAGTAACCAACTTTACAGCTTGCTCGCTAACTAGAGTATCTTTAATCTCCTTTAGTTGTAAAGGCATTTCTTTTAAAAAATCAGTTTCATTGCTCCATTTTATAGCCTGGCGCTTAAATTTATCGGTTGCTTCAGATTCACTTTCTTCAACTACCCAATCTGCATTTTCTGATAAATATTCGCTCAGCTTCTGTTCAATAAAAACTGCTGATTTTATTGGCTGATTAACTTTTTTCTCTCCAGAACAGGCTGCAAAAGCAACTACAACAAATAATAAAAATATTTTTCTCATAAATATCTAATTTAAACTAGCGGTTTCAATTTTAGAGGGAATAGGTTTTAACTCTTTTACCGCCATTGGATAAACACCTAAATTATAAATTGGGCCACCTTCTTTTTTGTAAAGGTTAACATCTTTGCGTTTACCTTGTCTATAAATCATGGCTTTTAAATAGTATTTGCCGCCTAGTGCTAAACCATAGGCTTGGTCTGGAAATTGAAATATTCCATTAACTCTAAGTTGTATATTATTTAGCAAACCATTTTTATCACGTAGTGGATCTGTATAAGTTTCGAAAGTTGCCATTTTAAAACTTTGATTACCCATAACCGTATCACGAATATTGGTAGCCTGCAAAGGAAAATCGACCAAAAAATCGGGGTTATTACTTACGCCTTTTATGTCTCTTTGAAATTTATCTAAGGCATTGGCAAATGTTAAACTATCATCACTATTTAAATCCTGATTTTCGTTTACATAATCAATTAAAAATTGCTCCGTAAATATTTTTGATTGGTAAGTGATTTTTGTTTCAGCTTTTTTTTCACCAGCACAAGCAACAAATAATGAAACCAATAAAATCATCAACAAAGTTGATTTTAAATCATTCTTTCTGATTGTTGTGCTGGTTACATTTGTCATATGCTATCCTAAAATTGTTAAGCTTTCTTTTATAATACTAATTTTCGATTCTGCATCAGCCTTTTTATTACGCTCATTTTCAATAATTTCTGGCTTTGCATTTTGTACAAAACGCTCGTTACTTAATTTAGCATCAACAGATTTCAAGAAACCTAACAAATAATCCAATTCCTTGGTTAAACGTTCTTTTTCTGCATCTAAGTCTATGTTCTCGTTTAAAACGATAAAAAATTCATCGTTACCAACCATAAAACTAGCTGCTCCGGCAATTTTATCATTAACCAATTCTACCTCGCTAACATTTGCCAGTTTAAATATTACATCAGTCCAATTTTCGTAATTTAAGCCAGAGTTTACCTTTATGCTTAAAGGAAGGGCTTCTTTAGGAGAAATCTGACGCGTGTTTCTTACATTTCTAATTTCAGAAATTAAACCTTTAATCAGCTCTGCCTCTTTTAACAATTGTTCATCGGCTTTGCCTACAACAGGGTAATTTGCAACTATACAACAATCCATCTCCGTTCTTTCGCCAAACAATTCATCATGATATAATTCTTCGGTTAAGAATGGCATAAAAGGATGCAACAATTTCAATATTTCTTCAAAATATTTAATAGTAACAGCCTTTGTTTCTGCATCAATTGGTTGTTGGTAAGCTGGCTTTACCATTTCTAAATACCATGCACAGAAATCATCCCACACTAATTTATAAGTTGCCATTAAAGCTTCAGATAAACGATATTGCTTAAAATCTGCTTCAATATCTGCCAATGCTTCGCTAAATCTATTTTCGAACCAGTTAATAGCTTGTGTATTCGGATTTTCTAAATTGTCATCAACTTCCCAGCCTTTTACCAAACGGAAAGCATTCCATATTTTATTGGCAAAATTTCTTCCTTGCTCACAATAACTTTCATCAAACATTAAATCGTTACCCGCTGGTGATGACATTAACATCCCAACTCTTACGCCATCTGCTCCATACTTTTCTATTAACCCAATCGGGTCTGGCGAATTGCCTAAAGATTTAGACATTTTACGCCCAAGTTTATCTCTTACAATTCCCGTTAGGTAAACATTGGTAAATGGTTTTTTGCCCATAAACTCACGACCGGCCATAATCATACGAGCTACCCAGAAAAATAAAATTTCTGGTGCCGTTACCAAATCATTTGTTGGGTAATAGTAGTTAATATCTTTATTATTAGGGTTTTTAAAACCATCGAAAACAGAAATTGGCCACAACCACGATGAAAACCAGGTATCCATTACATCTTCATCCTGTTTAACAAATGGAGCTAATTGATTTTTAAACCCAGCTTTATCAGCTTCTGCTACATCTAAACCTTTTTTCTTCCAAAACTCTTCTAAAGCTTCATCTTTGGTTTTTGCTACAACCCACTCTCCTTTATCATCGTACCAAGCAGGTATTTGTTGCCCCCACCACAACTGACGAGAAATATTCCAATCGCGAACATTTTCCATCCAATGTCTGTAGGTATTTTCAAATTTATTCGGAATTAAATTTACTTCTCCATTTAACACGTCATCTAAAGCAGGCTGTGCCAATTCTTTCATTTTCACAAACCATTGCATTGATAATTTTGGTTCAATAGCGGCATCAGTACGTTCGGAGAAACCTACTTGAGACTTGTAGTCTTCCACTTTTTCTAAATGACCAGCCTCATCTAACATTTTGGCTATTTTTTTTCGGGCTACAAATCTATCTTCACCTACCAAAATAACCGCTAGTTCGTTTAACGTACCATCATCATTCAAAATATCTGTAACTGGTAATTTATGTTTAACGCCTAGTTCATAATCATTCAAATCATGTGCTGGCGTAACTTTTAAACAACCTGTACCAAATTCAATATCTACATATTCATCTTCAATAACCGGAATTTCGTGATTTACCAATGGCACAAAAACCTTTTTGCCTTTTAAATGTACAAAACGTGGATCATTCGGATTGATACAAATTGCGGCATCAGCCATAATCGTTTCCGGACGAGTAGTAGCAACAACAAGATAGTCCGATGTCTGATGTCCGATGTCCGAAGATTCGGCGACTAAATCATCCGACTTTCCGACTTCCGGACTAACAATTCTATATTTAATATAATACAACTTCTGGTTAACTTCTTTACGAATAACTTCTTCATCAGAAACTGCAGTTTTACCAGCAGGATCCCAATTTACCATTCTTATACCACGGTAAATCCATCCTTTTTTATATAAATGAATAAAACTATCAATTACCGCTTCAGAAAGATCTTCTTCCATGGTAAAACGCGTTCTATCCCAATCGCAGCTAGCACCTAATTTTTTAAGCTGTTCTAAAATAATACCGCCATATTTCTCTTTCCACTCCCAAGCGTATTTTAAAAACTCTTCACGAGAAAGGTCTTTTTTATCAATCCCTTGTTCTTTTAACATGGCAACAACCTTTGCTTCAGTAGCTATTGAGGCATGGTCGGTTCCAGGCACCCAACAGGCATTTTTACCCTGCATACGAGCTTTTCTTATCAAAACATCTTGTATGGTATTGTTTAACATGTGCCCCATGTGCAACACACCGGTAACATTTGGTGGTGGTATTACAATGGTGTAAGGCTCACGCTCATCTGGCTCAGAGTGAAAAAACTTTTTCTCTAACCAATAGCTATACCATTTATTTTCTGTTTCGGCAGGATTATATTTTGTAGAAATGCTCATTTATATTGTTTGTGGAATTAGCAGGTAAAAATACGTTTTTAAGCGGAAAGAGCAAACAGAAAGGATAAAGACTAAAGCTAAAAGACTAAAGTATATTTAACCCAAATCAAGAATTTGAAAAGCAGCGACAGTGAATTCGATCAATGTTAGCCCCGCTATCCGTTTTACTTCTGGGCAACCACAAGGGTTACCCATACGTGTTCACTCCTATCGGGTTTAAAAAACAAAATGAGGTGCAGAAAACATCAGTTGCAAAGCCCCAAAAATCTTAATCTTGCTTAAGTCCTTAATGTTTAAACTTTATTTGCTAAAATTTACAAACCTTCAAAAACATCATCAAGTTTAAGTACAAAACCTGACAATACTGAAGAAGTAATTTCTTCGCTCAAAGTAAATATTTTAGATGGACGGAATTTCCCCTCACTATCTAAAGTGTAAATTAAAATACTTTGATCACTTTGGCTTACTACCCAATATTCTTTAACACCAAACTCTTGGTAAATTTGGTATTTATGCAATAACTCTTTCTTGTTATTGCCTGGCGATAAAATTTCTACAACCAAATCTGGAGCACCAATACAACCTTTATCATCTAGCTTCGTTAAATCGCAAACCACACAAATATCGGGTTGTAAAACGGTGTAAACATCAGCATCAGCTTTGCTCTTTTTAGGAAAACGAACATCAAATGGCGCACCGTAAGCTTTACAAGGCTTATTTTTCAGAAAACTATAAATTGGATTAAAAATCGCTCCAAAAATCTCTTGATGAACTCTTGATGGAGCAGGGCTCATTTTAAAAATTTTCCCTTTAATTAATTCAACCCGTTCATCAAAAAGCCAATTTAAATAATGAGCATAGCTGTAAGTCATCGACTCATCTACATCATTAAAACTGTAAACTTTCGTTTCAGTTAATTCTGGATATGATTTTTCTGTTGACATGCAAATCAAATATACTCATTATGAGATAAATGAATAAATAATTATCAAGAAACAAACATCAATTATTTTAAAATAATTAGTAGCTCACACAATAAAAGATGTTAAAATATGTTAAATAACTATAAAACTGAAAAACATGAAATCGTTTAGAATTACCCTATTTAACGCAGAGATTTTTCGCAAAATTGGTTTAACCAAACTTTATTATTGGTTTAATAAGTAATATTTCTATTAACTTCTCATCTTTACAATCTCTATTGCTTAATTTTCGACTTTAATATTTAAAGTATGAAAATTCAACTCAAAAACTATTTTGCAGTTTTGGGCATTGCCGCATGCACATTTACTGCAAGCGCTCAAAAAATCCAAAAATACATCGATCCAGCTAACATGGATATGTCTGTTAAGCCAGGTGATGATTTTTATCAATATGCTAGTGGAGCATGGGTAAAGAAAAATCCAGTTCCTGCTAAAGAAACTCGTTGGGGCACTTTTAATGAGCTAAGAGAGTTTAACGCACAAGCTGTAAAAGGCTTGGTTGAAGAAGCTGCGGCAGATAAAAGTGCAAAAGCTGGATCTGTAACTAAACGTGTCGGCGATTTTTATGCCGCAGCAATGGATAGCATTACCATTGAAAAATTAGGCTACGCTCCTATTAAAGCTGAGTTAGAAAAAGTAAAAAAACTTAATTCATTACAAGGCATTTTAGACCATACTACTTACATGCGTACTAACGGAATTGGTGGTTCTTTTTATGGCTTTGGTGTCGGCCAAGATCGTAAAAACGTTAACAAATACATGGTTAACATTTCGCAAGGTGGTACAACTTTAGGCGATAGAGATTATTATTTAAATAATGATAGCAGAAGTGTAAAGATTAGAGAGGCATACAACACTTACATGGTTACGCTATTTAAATTAATTGGTTACACAGATGCTGTTGCGCAACAAAAGGCTAAAACTATTTTCACAATAGAAAAAGAATTGGCACAAGCTCAAATGACCAGATTAGAGATGCGTGATCCTTATAAAACCTACAACAAACTAACTGTTGCTGAGCTAAATAAACTTACACCAAACATTAATTGGCCAAATACTTTAACACAACTTAAAGTTAGCGGACAAGACACTGTCCTTGTAAATTCTACTAGCTTCTTTAAAACTCTAGATGGTTTATTAACATCAACTCCTGTTGCTGATTGGAAAACTTATTTAGAATGGAATATCTTAAAATCAGCTGCTGGTAACTTAAGTTCTCCTTTTGTAAAAGCTAATTTCGAATTTACACAAGTACAAACCGGACAAAAAGTGCAAACTCCTCGTTGGCAAACCATGTCTGCTTTAACTGATAGAACAATTGGTGAGTTATTGGGACAATTATACGTTGCTAAATACTTTAAACCTGAAGCGAAGGCTCGTATGGATGTAATGATTGAGAACCTACGAAAAGCTTTTGAAATTAGAATTAAAGGTTTGGAATGGATGAGTGATGAAACTAAACAAAAAGCTTTAGAAAAATTATATGCATTTACTCCAAAAGTTGGCTACACAACCAAATGGAGAAATTACGATGGTTTAGAAATTAATAGAGGTACATATTTACAAAACTTAATTAATGCTAGCAAATGGTCTTATAACGAAAACATTGGCCAATTAGGCAAACCTGTTGATAGAGAACGCTTTGGCATGACCCCTCCTACAGTTAATGCTTCTTACAGCCCAACTATGAATTCAATTACATTCCCAGCTGGTATTTTGCAATTCCCATTCTTTCACCCAGATGCTGATGATGCTATTAATTATGGTGGTATTGGTGCAGTTATCGGTCACGAAATGAGCCATGGTTTTGATGATTCGGGTAGCCAATATGATAAAGATGGTAACTTAAAAAACTGGTGGACTGCAGAAGATAGAACCAAATTTGAAGCTAGAACGAAACAATTAGGCGATCAATTTGATAGCTATACTGTTTTAGATACCCTGCATGTTAATGGTAAATTTACAATGGGAGAAAACATTGGCGATTTAGGTGGTTTAAATGCAGCTTATACTGCTTTTAAAATGACTAAACAAGGTCAGAGCAACGAAAAAATTGATGGTTTTACACCAGATCAACGTTTCTTTTTATCTTGGGCACAGGTTTGGAGAGGTAATATTTTACCAGAATCTGCAGCACAGCTGATTAAAACTGATCCACATTCTCCAGGTCCATACAGAACAATTGGTGCACCAGTTAATATGGATGCTTGGTACAATGCTTTTGATGTAAAAGCAGGCGATAAATTATATAAAAAACCAGAAGATAGAATAAGATTGTGGTAAAATAAAAAGCTAATATAAATTTAAAGGCATCAAGCAATTGGTGCCTTTTTTATTGAAAAGCAAATTGGTGTAAATATTATTGTTAGTCGGGCTCATACGCTACAAACTTTATTCAACTTTTTGGGGCTGCATGACGCCAAACCCCACAAACTTTGTTAAATAAACCCGATTATAATGTAAACCAAATTCTTCATTTGGTTGAAATGAAAAGCGGGACTAAGTTACCGAAGAATGACTACCATTGTTTTTCTAAAAAACCTTATTTGTACTTTTCTTGCACTTTCTTAGGCAACTTCGCCAAAACTAAAGCTCTCGAAGTCTCTATCCTTTGCTTGAGCTCTGTGTCATTTAATACTTCTAAATCTGCCACTTGCACCCACTGCCTTTTTGCCATATGAAAAGCTTGCTTAATGCCATCACGAGCAGTAAGCTCATCAAATTCTTCTGGCGAACATTTAGTAGAAAATCGGTTTCCCTCATCAATTGCGATGATAACAAAGATTTTTTCTTCAATCATAAAACAGAGATGATCCCATTTCATCCCTTCGGTAGTTCCGGGCAAACTCAAACAATATTCTCTGAAGGTTTCGATATCCATACTGGGTTTTGGGTTTAGGATTTAGCAAAAACAAAAGCTAAAATCTTAGGTTTGTAGCAAATCAAATCATTTAAAATTTTGCCGCACTAAAATAGTAATTTTGAGCTATAATCTTAATCATCCTCAAATCTTGTAAATACAAACAATGAATATCCTTACCCAAACTGCTGATGGTTCTAATACCCTTTTTAACGAAACTATAGGCGAACATTATCATTCGGCTCATGGCGCTTTACAAGAAAGCAAGCATGTTTTTGTGAATGCTGGCTTAGTGCTAGCCATTGAGAAAAATCCAGCTCAAGAAATTAAAATTTTAGAAGTTGGTTTTGGAACGGGATTAAATTTCATCCTCAGCTTTGCACAATGTGAAGCACAAAATATAAAACTGAACTACACTGGCATAGAGGCATTTCCGCTAACGCGATATGTGATTGAGCAAACTGGATACAACCAATATGTTAAAAATGAACAATGGAATAAATTTATTGAGCATTACGAGGAAGCTTTAATACATTCGCAAAAAATTACATTGCATTGCGATTTAACAATTGCCCACCAAACTTTACAAGCTTTTAATACCAATGGGTTGTTTGATGTGTTGTATTACGATGCATTTTCTGTAAGGCACCAACCCGAATTGTGGACAGATGAAATGATTACTCATGCTTGTAGCTTTATAAAACCGGGTGGCATATTTGTTACTTATGCCATTACAGGCAATTTAAAAAGAGCTGTAAAAGCTTGCGGATTTACCATTGAAAAATTACCAGGTGCACCAGGCAAAAGAGAGATGTTAAGAGCCATAAAAAGTTTGGAGTAATTAGTTTGGAGCTTGGAGTATTGTTGGAACTTATTATAAAAACAATTGAACCATACTACAGTTTTAAAGCAAACTTTTATATTTATTCAAAATTTGACCTATGAAACAAATCTCGCTACCTTTTGTAGCAAAATTAGCGCTTGTGCTTTTATCAATTATTATGCTAGGCTACTTAGCAATTTTAGGTAAAACGCTGTTATCTCCCTTGCTATTTTCTTTATTGATGGCATTTTTACTTTTACCATTTGCAAATGCTTTAGAGCAAAAAGCAAAATTTGGCAGAAGCGTAGCCGCAATTACCGCAGTTATATTAATGATTGCTGTTTTATATGGCATCCTTTATTTTTTTGGCAATCAACTGGCAGAGCTTTGGGCAGATTGGCCTTTGTTGGTAAAACAGGTTATTGCTGCATTTAATGATATACAAATGTGGGTTGCAAAAACATTTAACATTAATGTATACAAACAAAAATCTTATTTAACAGATGGCATTGAAAAATCTATAGCAACTAGTGCCGTAGTAATTGGATCTACTATTTTAACACTTTCATCTAGCTTGCTATTTTTAGCATTTACACTCCTTTTTACATTTTTCATTTTAAATTATAGAAGATTACTATTTACTTTTTTAACAACCGTTTTTGATGAAGAACACAAAGAAAAAGTACAAGAAATAGTAACCGAAATACAACGCATTATTAGAAAATATGTTACCGGCTTGTTTCTTCAAATGCTGATTGTATCGTTAATGATGATTATCACCTTATCATTGTTAGGCGTAAAATATGCTATCCTTTTAGGTTTAATTGCAGGTATTTTTAACATTATACCTTACTTGGGCATTTCTACTGCATTGCTAATTAGTGCATTAATAACTTTCGCAACTGCGGGTGCAACACAGGCTTTGTTTGTGATTTTTGCTTTTATAGGTGTACATACCATTGACGGAAATATTTTAATGCCTTTGGTTGTAGGCTCAAAAGTTAAAATAAATGCTCTTTTTGCTTTTATTGGTATTATTATCGGTGAAATGATTTGGGGCATATCTGGTATGTTTTTGGTTATACCGTACTTGGCGATGCTAAAAATTATTTTTGAAAGAGTTGATGGTTTACAACCTTGGGGAAATTTATTAGGCGAAGGACATGTTAAGCCAAGAAAAAGAAGAACTTATCGGATAACCAAGAAAATTAAGTTAGAAGATGCCGAGTAATTAATGATTGAATTAGTGAATGATTGAATTTTGAATTTTGAATAAGTGAATTATTAAATGAGAGAGAATAGATCGCCACATATTTTAAACACTTCGGCCAACTTATTAGGTTTTTGTTTTATCGTATTAACCTCTGTTAAAGTTGCCAAATTACATGAATCTACTTTTATAGATGAAGGTGCAGCTTTAGCTATTGTAATTTTTATGAGCAGCTGTTTATTGTCATTTTTGGCAATGAGAAATAATAATATCAACTCAAATAAATTAGAACGCACAGCGGATATTTTATTCCTTTGCGGATTAATTGTTCTCTTTATAACCACAATGCTTATTGCTTTTAACATTATCAAATAAATATGCCTGCAAACATTCCGCCTCCAGCTACCTCAACTCCTGATACCGCTTTTTTAAGATTGTTAAACGTTTTAGATACTTTGCGTACCCAATGCCCATGGGATAAAAAACAAACAATGGAAACTTTAAGGCATCTCACCATTGAAGAAACCTACGAACTTTCTGACGCTATTTTAGAAGGTGATATGCAGGAAATTAAGAAAGAATTAGGTGATTTAATGATGCATTTGGTTTTTTATGCTCGTATTGGTAGCGAAACCAATGATTTTAACATTACTGATGTATTAAACGGAGTTTGCGATAAACTGATTAATAGACACCCGCACATTTATGGCGATGTTGAAGTAAACAATGAAGACGATGTGAAAAGAAATTGGGAACAGATTAAACTTAAGGAAGGAAATAAATCTGTTTTGGGCGGTGTACCTAGCGGATTACCTGCTTTGGTAAAGGCAAGTCGTATACAAGAAAAAGCTCGCGGTGTGGGTTTCGATTGGGATAAAAAAGAGCAAGTTTGGGCTAAGGTTGAAGAAGAATTACAAGAATTTAAAGACGAATTTAACATAGCCGAGAATGAAAATATTGATATAGAAAAAGCGGAAGATGAATTTGGTGATTTGTTATTCTCATTGGTGAACTATGCTCGCTTTATCGATATTAATCCAGAAAATGCATTAGAAAAAACCAATAAAAAATTCATCAAACGTTTTCAATTTTTAGAAAGCAAAGCGAAAGAAAATGGCAAAGCATTACAAGACATGACGTTGGCAGAAATGGATGTATATTGGAATGAGGCAAAGAAGTTATAACGTTAATTTTTAAGCAATTACACCAGCGCCAAAGTAAAGGCTTTGTAATACCCATTACTCTTTTGAAAACTTTTCTCTATTCCTAAAAATACAGGTTAACTATCTAATTATATTCCAAAAACACAACTTCTTTTTAAATATCTTTATTAGCACGAAGGATTTTAAATATCCAATCGTCTAATACCAAATTGATATTGGAAGAAAACGATTTAATTAAAAAATTACAACAACGAAGTGAAACTGCATATCAATATTTGGTAGACGCATATCGCACCCGTGTGTTTAATACAGTTTTAAATATTTTACAAGATATCGATGATGCTGATGATACAGCTCAAGATGTTTTTATACAAGTATATCATTCAATTAATTCATTTAAAAGCGATAGTTCACTAACAACTTGGATTTATAGAATTGCTGTAAGAAAGGCATTAGATAAACTTAGACAGAGAAAAAATAGAGTTTTATTACAAAAATTATTGCCTTGGTGGATGCCGAATGATGAAAATAAGGAACAAATTTTTCATCACCCAGGTATTGCTTTAGAGCACAAAGAAAGAGCTGCTGAATTATTTAATGCAATAAATAAATTACCAGAAAACCAGAAAATTGCTTTTACGTTAATAAAAGTACAAGGAATGAAATATAACGAAGCGTGTGAGATTATGCAGCTTGGTGTTAAAGCCATCGAATCTTTAATTAGCAGAGCGAAACAAAATTTACAAAAACAATTACAACACTATAAAAATTCTTAATGTTATGGACCAACATAAAACCCCAATAACTGACGAATATTTAAAAAGCTTAGACGGAATTAGATCTGCTGAGCCTAAAGATTTTTTTTATACACGCTTAAAATCGAGGTTAGCAAATGAGCAAAGGCAAGAAGATTGGATTTTTCCTTTAAAACCGGTTTGGATGATTTGCACCTTAACTGTTCTTTTTTTAATAAATACGATTATGTTAACGCAAAAGAGTAAATCTCAACAATTGAGCGATAATTCTATTGAAAGTTTTGCAGCTGCATACGATCAAAGTATTTCATCTTATTAAACCGACATGAGCTTGAACAAGAAATTTTATACGGTTTTGATTATCATTTTGCTCTTAGCAAATATGGTTACCATCGGTATATTTTGGATAAAAAGAGGCCAAAATTCTCTACAATTCAAAGGTAGACCAGCACAGTTTATTATCAAAGAACTTAACCTTAATCCAAATCAACAAGAAAAATATTTGGATATGGTACGCGAACACCAAAATGGATCTAAACCTATTAAAGATGAAATAAGAGCTGCCAAAGAGCATTTTTTTGATTTACTAAAAAAACCTAATGCTAGCGATGCCGAAAAGCAAACTGCTGCGAAAAAAGTAAGCGTTTTAACAGAAAAATTAGATTTATTTACATTTGATCATTTCTCAAGCTTGAGGGCAATATGCACACCAGCTCAACAACAAAAATTCGATGATATTATAACGGCAGTAATTGAAAAAATGGGCAGGCAAAACAATGGAAAAAACAATCGCCCAGTTGGCCCACCACCCCATCCAGATTTTGGGGATGGACCACCACATGACAGGCCACAAAGAGAAAATCCACCACCTTTTTAAAAAATTAATTTATATAGAAGGATTTTAATGCGGCATTCGTCTAACTCTAAAAAAGGATTAAAATTTACCTCCAATCGTTATGAAAATCATCAAAACATCAACCTGCATTAGCGCAGTATTAACGTTAATAATTTTTCTGTCGTGCAAAAAATCTAGCACAAATACAGAGCCAACGGTAACTAATCCGGTAGTAACTACAACAGTTGGAGCTAATGTTCCAGATATTTACAAGAAAATATTTGGTGCAAGCAGTATTACGAGTGATGGAACTTATATTACCGTTAAAACGAATGGCTTGCCAGATCATAAAAGTATTTATTACAGCACTAGTAATACACTTTACGAAAATTTTAGTGGAACAACTTTTGGTAATACAAATTTTTCAAAAAACCCGAACAGCATAGCTACACAGAGTTATACTTTTAAAATTCCTTTAAATCCTGCTGTAAATGCAAATCATGCTGCAACGCCAATGGGGCCAATTGGTGTAGCTATTAACGGCGTACCTTTATATAATCAATATGCTGCAGGTGGTTCTCCTTTAAGTAATGAAATGGCTAGTTTCGATCAAGGTTATGGACATCCAGACCAAGGCTCAAGATATCATTACCATGTGGAACCAATAAAATTAACTTTAGCAAAAGGTACAGATGCATTGATGGGATTTTTATTAGATGGTTTTCCAGTTTATGGTCCAAAAGAAAATGGTGCTATTGTAGCCACTTCTAGCTTAGATGCTTATCATGGTCACACAAGCGCAACTGCAGATTATCCTAATGGCATTTATCACTATCATTTTTCTACTGATGCACCTTATTTAAATGGTAGTGGATTTTATGGCGCAGCTGGTACAGTAAGTTTTTAATGAAACGTTCTTTTGCTGTTAACTCCATTTTCTTATTGCTGTTGTTGATACAATCATCATGTACAAAAACAACTAAAGATGCAGCGCATCTACATGAAATTGCAGCTGTAAATATTAATGTTGCAGATACAAATTTTGTTTACGTACAAGACACAGTTTACTACAAGCAAAAACATTTTACAGGCCATCAATTTGAGCTTAACTTAAATGGTGATACAGCTTTAGTAAAATCATTTTATGATGGATTAGAAGAAGGATTTACTAAAAAGTGGCATGCTAACAAACAATTAGCCGAGCAGCGTTTTTACATTGCCGGCAAAAAAGAAGGTTTGCACCGAGCTTGGTGGCAAAATGGGAAATTAAAATTTGAGTACCATTTTTTAAATGATGAGTTTAACGGAACAGCCAGAGAATGGTATGAAAATGGCAACATTTATAAAGTATTTAACTATAAAAACGGCCATGAAGATGGCAGCATAAAAATGTGGTGGATTAACGGAAAAATTAAGACAAATTACATTATTAAAAATGGTAGAAGATATGGCTTATTGGGAACAAAAAACTGCATCAATGTTGCAGATAGCGTTAGTTTTAATTAGTTGTACATTTTTATTTTGTTGTAAGCAAAAATCTGATAATGAGGTAATCCCTTATTACAATAGCCCAAATTTCAATCCAATTTTTATTAGTAATGCCAAGCAGGTGGAACAAAAAATTACCCATCAGATTGCTAACTTCTCTTTTAAAAATCAAAACAATAAAACCATAACACAAAATGATATAGAGGGTAAAATACACGTTGCCAATTTCTTTTTTACAAGTTGTGGTAGTATATGCCCCATCATGACAAACAATCTAAAAAAAATAGATTCTACATTTCATGATGATAACAATATTGCTTTATTATCATTTAGCGTAACACCTTGGATTGATTCTGTAACCGTTCTAAAAGCTTATGCAGAGCGTAATGCCATCACCAATAAAAACTGGCACTT
Organism: Pedobacter sp. GW456-11-11-14-TSB4; assembly: GCF_059424425.1. Taxonomy (NCBI): domain Bacteria; kingdom Pseudomonadati; phylum Bacteroidota; class Sphingobacteriia; order Sphingobacteriales; family Sphingobacteriaceae; genus Pedobacter; species Pedobacter sp. GW456-11-11-14-TSB4. The sequence goes on along the minus strand of NZ_JBWKZK010000002.1, from coordinate 77,379 downwards.
ATTAACTGGTAGCAAGGCTGAGATTTACAAATTAGCTAGGCAATCTTACTATGCAGAAGAGGATTTAGGTTTTACCAAAGACAGTACTAATTTTTTACATACTGAACACTTTTTGCTTATCGACAAGCATAAAAGAATTAGGGGCATTTACAACGGAACATTGGCTTTAGAAACGGAACAGCTAATTAAGGATATTTTAATTCTTAAAAAAGAACAGTAACCTATCCCTGTATCTTTTATATTTGCTTTATCTAATAAGCAAGGGATGAAAAAAATATATGTACTAGCGCTTTTAACTCTAATTGCGTTTGTAGCTAACGCTCAATCTGATACAACTAGCAAAATTTTAAATAAAGCAGAAACGAATGCTTTTTTTAACGATGATTTTAAGAAGAAAAACCTCATTACCTTTCCTATTTTTAGAGCATATACCTACAAAGATAAAAGTGGCACTTACTATGTAGCTTTAACTGAGAGTGCAGATAGCGTTAACAAATTAAAGGATACGGTAAATAATAAAATAAAGGCGCTAACTTTTAAAAGCGATAAAGGTATTAATCAAAAAAAATGGGAAGTTAATGATTTTAAAATTCCCGATTTAAAAGGTGTAGAAAAAGAAACATCGATTTGGTTTTGGACAAAATATTGCCAATTTAACGATATTGATGGCGATGGTTTAGTTGAGCCAATTTTAGTTTATGGCACTTTTGGCCCAAATGGTTATGATGATGGCAGAGCAAAAATCATTCTATTTTACAAAGGACAAAAAGTGGCAATTAGACACCAAAATGGAGTTTTAGACAATGAGCGTAAAACTCAAGTTGATTTGACTTTTTATGCATTGCCTGCAAAAATCCAGGATCATGTAAAGCAAATTATGGCAACCATGGTTGAGAAAAATCATGCCATTTTCCCATCAGCTTATCAGGAGAAAATGAGTAAAAAAGTTACTCAGATTGGGAATTAATGTAAGTTTTGAATATAACCTTATACTAACTTCGTCATTCCGAACTAGTTTTCACGAGGAGAAATCTCTATGTTTTCGGCTCAAATCTATGCTAATTCTGTGATAATAGGTAACAGATATCTCCTTGCTGCGCTAGGTTCGACATGACGAAATATGATCGGAAGAATGGCAGACAAAACTACCCGTGCTTTTTCTTTTTATTCATGATCGCTTTTTGACCGATACCGAAATTGGTTGTTTTAGAATTGCTTTCTTTACGTTTATGGTAGGCTGCATCTCTAAAGTTTTCTTCATCCTCCTGCTCAGCTAGCATTTTATTTTTTTGTGCTTTAGCTTTCGTTACTTCTTCTACCAATAAATCTTCTGGCAAATCGGCAACCTCAATTTTTTGACCAATTGCTTGTTCAATCTTACGAACCTGAGGCAGCTCTAAATCAGTGGTAAAAGTGATCGCAACCACTTCTTCCTCGTCTTGTTTAATTACTCTATTTAAGTATGTTTCCTTTTGTACTGGCAATTCAAAATGGAAAATAAACGGAATTCCAGTTAAATCCATTTCTTTTAAACCTTCATTGGCTACTATTAAAACTCTGGCTTCTGCAACTGCTTTAAAATCTTCTATGTCATCGAAACCTGCTTCATCAAAAAACAAAGGTTTATACACAAAAATATCATCGGCCTTGCCATCAAATAAATCTTTTGATAAAGTTTGTGCCGTTAAACGCGTATTTACAAAAACTACAACCTTATCAAAAACCTCAGCATCTTTTAACAACAGATTTAGTAAATTTAGCTTTGTCCTAAAATTTGGTACGTGATATAAAAGCTGTGTATGTGTTTCGGTATCATTTTCTTCTAACTCATCAACCTCAATTGTGGTTGGTAATTTCATAAAAGGCTCAATCATTAAATCAAGTCGATCATGCATTACCTCCGTAAAAATTAAATGCTGGCATTTTTGTATACTATTTGCCAATTCGTTGATAGGCAATTGCATACCCAGTTTCACCATATCTGCAGCATCATCTACCACAAACATTTGAATTTTATTGGTATTTAAACCTAATTTTAAATAAACTGCTCTAGCTCTAGAGGGTACTGCTACCACAATATCAACCCCGTCTGTCAATTCATTAATTTGGGCTTCCATGCTGCCATCGGCATGTATACCTACAATACGGATGGTTTCATTGCGATTTAACAATTTAAACTGTTCAATAACTTCTTCTACCCTTTCTCTAGTTGGCACTAAAATTAAAGCTCTTGGCGCTTCTTCAAAGCCGTATTTTAAGCGCATTAAAACTCCTAAAATGTAAGTTGTTGTTTTACCACATCCTTCTGGACCGATGGCAATAATGTCTTGTCCGCCTAAAATGCGAGACATGGTTCTTGCTTGTATTTCTTTCGGGCTTAAATATCCAGCCGCTGTCATGGCAGATACCAATGGTTTACTTAATTTTAATTGTTCTAAAGACACTTTGCTTTTGCTTAATTGTTAATGTTGCAAATTTACAGAAAATTAAAAGGAGTATAGAATATCAGTTGAATTGATTTTTCAAAGCAAGTGTGGAGCATGGATTGATGGTAGTCTGGCTTTTATTTCAATTCGCTAAAAAATCGTATTGCGTGGAAACAATTATTAAGATATTTTTTTCGCTATATGCTGCGAGGGGTCAAATTTTTGAAGCATCAAAAGTATGCAAACCCGAAGCGCAGCGTAGCTCATTCATGCCAATTAAAATATTAACAGATGAATAAATGCTTGTCAATCCCACTATGTGCCTTTTCACAGCCCTTCGCTCCTCAAAAAAACAGCGGCACTTCGTTTAATCAGTTTTGTAGTAATTTTTATTTGTCTGATTGAGCCCTTCGGGGTTTGTTCGAATGTGACAGATGGAAGCATCTGCAAACCGAGCACAAAACCACTGCGTTTAAGGTTTGGTAGTGCTATTTGTTCTATGGTACTCCTGTTTTTTTTATCAGTCTGGCACTGGAGATTGACGGTCGTTCTTGGCATAGACCTGTGAATTATTAACGGAATATAGCAAATTAACAACAATACAATGAGCAAAAAAATTTTGCGTACGATGGGGAAAATCGTGATATTTCGACTAAATCCCGTTTACAACACGCAGGTTTTTGCAAAATTTTAGGCTACTTGCAACCTAGCCAAAAGCCACTGCCTGTGTTATTTAAACCTGATGGAAGTGAACACGCAAGGGTAACCTCTTTTGGTTACCCTGAAGTAAAACGAACAGCAGGACCACATTTGCCATAACTTCGCAACTTTCATTTTCAAAAGAAATTTAATTTACTTGTAGCGTTTAGCTAAAAATCATCGTATTAAGTTCATCAAACAATCTCGAAGATGAAAAAAACAAAACTCATCCTGTCATCAATTGCATTTGTATTAACTATTTTAGTATTTGTACAAGCTTGTAAAAAAGATAACCAAACCGATATTAGCGGAACTTATAAAATAGAATTACAAGAAACCATTAGTATTTTGAAAAATGGGACAGCAATTACCGCAAAATTGGTAAGTGTAGAAGATAGCCGATGCCCAATTAATGCGAATTGCGTAACTGCTGGCTACATTTTAATTAAATTAAATTTTATAGATAATCAAGGCGAGCAAAGTTTTGAAGTTTGTTCTGAAAATTGCTTGGATAAAGTAGCCAGGCCAAAATCAATTAGGTTAAATGGGGTATCGTACAGCATAAAAATTGAAGATCTTACTCCTTTTCCAGAATTTTCTAAACCAACAATAGTAAAGCAAAAGGTAACTATCGTAATTGCTAAAATATAGCTACTAACATCAAATTTTTGATACAAATCGAAAAATCATTTAATGATGCGTAAGTTTATACCTAGGAAAACTTAAATCATTGAAATGAAAAAAATTATATTAAACCTTTTTCTACTTGCATTGGGTGGCAGCGCTTTTGCTCAAGATGCAGTTAGCTATCAAATGCCGCCAAAAGCTATTGCCGATTTACTTTTGGCAAAGCCTACACCAGCGGTAAGTATTGATAGCAAAGCAGAATGGATGTTGTTTAGTGAGCGTAACTCTTATCCATCTATAGAAGAATTGGCAATGCCAGAATATCGCATAGCTGGCATGAGAATTAATCCAAATAATTATTCGCCTAGTCGCCAGACTTACATCAACAACTTCAGTCTTAAAAACATTAAAACCGATAAAACGGTTACGGTAACTGGTTTACCTTCTCCATTGTATGCCAGTAGCGTAAGCTGGAGCCCGAGTGAAACTAAAATTGCTTTTACCAACACCACACAAAACAGAGTTGATTTATATGTAATTGATGTAGCAACAGGAAAAGCTACTAAAATGAACAAACAGCCTCTAAATGTAATTATGGGCGGTGGCGCAACATGGGTTGATGATAATACGATGCTGTATCGCGTTGCTACAAAAGCTGCTAATTTACAACCAACCCGTCCGTTGGCTCCAAAAGGCCCAACTGTACAGCAAAATTTAGGTAAAGCAGCTCCTAGCCCAACTTTGCAAGATTTAATTAAATCGCCATTTGATGAGCAATTGTTTGAGTTTTTTGCTACATCGCAATTGGTACAAAATAAAGCTGGTGTAGAAACATTGATTGGCAAACCCGCCATTTACAGCACAGTTTCTTTATCACCAGATAAAAATTACATGATGGTGCGCACCATTAAAAAGCCTTTTTCTTATCTGGTTTCTGCTTATGGTTTTCCATCAGTAGTAAATATTACAGACAGAACCGGTAAGGTTGTTAAAATGCTTGCTGATTTGCCAAGTACCGAAGTTAGACCATCGGGTAATGACAATGTGCAAAACGTACCTCGTGGGTTCGATTGGCGTGATGATGAAGCCGCAACTGTAGTTTGGTCTAAACCATTGGACGAAGGCTTAATTAAAAACGATGTAGAATTTCATGATGCAGTTTTACAATTAGCTTCACCGTTTAGCGGCGAGCCAAAAGAAATTTTTAAAACTAAAATGCGCTTTGGTGGCGTAAGTTGGGGCAATAGTACATTAGCTTTGGTAAGAGAAAACTCTAGAGCTAAACAAATGTCGCGTTTAAGTAGATACAACCCAACAACTGGCGCTTTAGAAACGTTATATGAACTGAGCACAACTGACGCTTACAACAACCCTGGTTCGCCTGTTACCGAAAAAAATAAATTTGGTCGCCAAGTAATTTTAACTACAGATGGTGGCACTAAATTATTGCTAAATAATACAACTGGTGCTTCTGCCAAAGGCGATTTACCTTTCTTGGCTAAATTTGATTTAGCTACAAAAAAATCTGAGATTTTGTGGCGTAGTCAACCGGGTAGTTTCGAAATGGTAACTGATGTTTTAGATCCTCAAAAATTGGTTTTACTAACTCGTAAAGAAAGCCAAAAAGATGTGCCAAACTATTTCATCAAAAACTTGGTGTTGCGTATGGCGGATAGACAAATTACCAATTTCACCAATCCGTACACACAATTAGATGGCGTTAAAAAAGAAAAAATTTCTTATAAACGTGCCGATGGAATTGATTTAACTGGCGATTTATATTTACCTGCAGGTTACAACAAAGAAAAAGACGGACCATTGCCTGTTTTAATTTGGGCTTACCCTCGCGAGTTTAACTCGGCAGCCGATGCGGCCCAAATTAGAGGTTCACAAGATAAATTTACCACCATTAGTTCTGGCGGACCATTATTTTTTGTAACCCAAGGTTATGCAGTTTTAGACAATGCTGAAATGCCAATTGTAGCTAAAGATGGCAAAAAACCTAATGATACTTTTGTTGAGCAATTGAAGTTAAATGCAGAAGCTGCAATTAATAAACTAAGCGATTTAGGCATTGGCGATAGAAATAGAATTGCAGTTGGTGGTCACAGTTATGGTGCATTTATGACAGCTAATTTATTGGCTCACACCAATTTATTTAAAGCTGGTATTGCTCGTAGTGGTGCTTACAACAGAACATTAACACCATTTGGTTTCCAAAACGAAGACCGTACGTATTGGCAAGCGCCAGAATTGTATTATCAAATGAGCCCTTTCAGCTATGCTGATAAAATTAAAACACCAATTTTATTAATTCATGGCGAAATGGACGATAATCAAGGTACTTTCCCTATTAATAGTGAGCGTTTATATGCTGCAATTAAAGGTCATGGTGGTACTACTCGTTTTGTGTATTTACCTTACGAAGCACATGGTTATAGAGCCAAAGAAAATATCTTGCACCAATTATGGGAAATCAATACTTGGTTAGATACTTACGTTAAAAACGCAAAGCCTACGGCGGCTAAGTAACCTCACCCCAACCCTCTCCTTGAAGAGAGGGAGCTATAGATGCCTAATTTGCAAATATAAAACCACTGAACTTTAAATCCCTCTCTTCAAGGAGAGGGAACAAAGTGGATTTGCTAATCGAAAAAACTTTGATAGGGTGAGGTTTTTGAAATATACATCTTGCCTTATCCCAACCTTCTCCTTGAAGGAAGGCAGCTAATCATAAAAACATCCGATGGATTTAATTATTCATCGGATGTTTTTTTTTTATGAAAATTTGAAAATCTGTGACAGTAATTCTTGGGCTAAAGCAGTCTTGCTTTCCGTTTTATCTTTTTTGTGGGGCTCTTGTGCTAAAAAGGATAGTTCTTACTACAAAAAAGGATATCACTTCAATCAAGTTTAAAAGTCAAAAACAGTAGTTCTTTTGTCAAGTTGCAAATAAGCTAAAAACCCATAATATTAATTTTAGATATTATTATCGTAAATGTAAAGTTATAGAATTAAAATATGATCTAACAGCAATAAACCTTAAATTAAAATTATGGTTAAGTCGGTTTAAGATATGAAATTTGCGATACGGCCTCAGCGAATTAGCGTGAAAAATCAATTTGTAGGATTGATAGAAATAAAAGCTGTTTGAGTGCAGCGAGTTCTTTTATTTCCAATCCGAAGATTTGATTTTTAGCTAATTCGGTGCAGCCTAGATTTTTGTTTCTTTTCATCAATGGAAAAGAAAAAAGCCCTTCAGCGGCTAGCTGAGAAGAGATCAGGTGATGGATTTAGTACGGGTCCTGCAAGGATATGACGTTAATGGTAAAAATTCATACCGCAGATTGAAACTTCATTTAGTGATTTTCTTAAAAACATCTTTCGTTAAAATCTGGGAAATACTACCTTTATCAAAGATATTAATCACTTTAATCTGTGAAATCACCTTAATCGGTGTAATCAAAACAAGAAATGGAAAAAATAATAGAACTCATCAAAGCATCAAGAAACAAATTATTAAGTTTAGTAGAAGAATTATCTACCGAAGAAATGAATTACATCCCAACAGGATTTAAAAATAACTTAGCTTGGCAAATTGGGCATTTAGTGGTTAGCCAGCAGATTTTATGCTACAAATTGGCAGGACAACCTTTTGTTATTGAAAATGAATTAATTGACCTTTACAAAAACGGCTCGAAACCAGAAAGAGATTTTAGCGCAGCAGAAATTGCACAAATGAAAGGTTATCTATTAAGCACCATTGATCAATTAGAAGTTGATTTACAAAACGGAACATTTGATAATTACACACCATATACGGTGAGTACCTACGTTGGCTTTACATTAAATAATGTGCAAGATGCAGTTACATTTGTAGCCAATCATGATGGCTTACACTATGGCTGTAGCATTGGGCTAAAGAAATTGGTCTTACTTAAAGGATAAATAAAACATTTTTAATTACCGATAGCTTTTCTGAGCTTCTACTCAGAAAAGCTATCTTTGCCTAATGAGATACTTCTTCCATATTGGTTACAACGGCCATACTTACAGCGGCTGGCAAAGGCAACCAAAAGTTAATAGTATACAAGAAGTAATTGAAAGCAAACTTTCTCAAATTTTTAAAACACCTTTAACCATAAATGGTTGTGGCCGTACCGATTCTGGAGTTCATGCTAGTCAGTTCTTTTTTCACGCAGATATTGAGCAAGAATGGGATTTTGACTTAAAATTTAGGCTCAATAAAGTACTACCACACAACATCGCTATTTTCGATATTATTTCTTTAGAAGGAAAACCACACGCCAGATTTGATGCCGTACAAAGAAAGTACGATTATTATATCCATACTTACAAAAATCCATTTCTAAATCAGCTAAGTTCTTATTACGAGTTCACTAACTTGAACTTAAACGAAATGAAACGAGCTGTAGAGTTGCTGCCGAAATATAAAGATTACCGAGCATTTTGTACCGCTCCAGATAAAAATGAACATACCATTTGCAATGTGCATGATGCCAAATTATTTAGCACAGCCAATGGCGACCATATTCGATTTCACATCGCTTCAAACCGTTTTTTGGGTAAAATGATCAGAATAATAACAGGTAAACTTTTAAAAATTGGTACCGGAAACATGAGTGTTGATGAATTTGAAAATCTGCTCATTACTTTAGAAACACCCGGAATGTTAGAGATTGCGCATCCTACTGGTTTATATTTATCTAAAGTAACTTATCCTTATTTAAATTTACCATTAAGAACAGAATTTTCTGGCCTGCAACAGCTAGATTGGATTGAGATATAAGAAGTATTGTTTACAGAGCTAATTTTTTACTAAATATCATTCAGACTTTCCGACTTCCTGACTTAGCTATTTAAACCTAATCGCCTTTAACGGACTAATTCTACCTACCAATAGCGAAGGAACAATAAGCACCAAAGCACAGATTGCAACGGTAGCCACATTTAACATCAATACATCTAAAAAATGTACTTCTACAGGTACGTAAGAGAGGTAATAGTTAGTTTGTTCTAATTTAAATACATGGGTAGTATACTGTAAAAAAGCCAATCCTAAACCTAAAATATTCCCTAAAACTAAACCTATACCAACTAAATAAATTGCATTATAAAGGAAAATTTTCATCACGCTCCAATTACCAATTCCCATTGCTTTAAGCAAACCAATCATGGTGGTGCGTTCCAAAATCATAATAAGTAAGGCAGTAATCATGTTAATTACCCCTACAATCATCATTAAAATGAGTAAAACTTTGGTATTTACATCTAATAACGATAACCAAGTGAAAATCTCTGGTGTGCTTTCTTTAACAGATCTCGATCTTAGTTTCAGTTCCAAATTGGCATAAACATCATTGGCATCTTGATCTATAGTAGCAAAATCTTTAGTGCGTACTTCAATACCACCCATTTGGTTTGGCTGCCAATTATTTACGCTTCTAATGATATTTATATCGCCTAAAACAAAGCTTTTATCAATATTATCAATTCCAATACTGTAAATACCCACTATGGTAAACTTTCTACGCTTTGGCGGATTTTGAACAAAATGCATGATAAAACTATCACCGACTTTGAGTTTTAATCGCTTTGCAGTATAACTAGATACCATGATCTGATTAACATCCTTCTGCTTAAAATCGATTATTTTCCCTTCCAACAAATGCTTTTGTACATATTGCCAATCATAGGTATCATCAATTCCTTTAAAATTAATGCCTTCTACTTCGCCATTTGCAGATATTATTGCAGGTTTTGTAGCAAATGGATAAAAGGAAGCTAAAGTTTTATTGTTTTTGAGGTAAGCAATTGTGGTATCATTAGGTACAAATGGCGATTTTTCGAAAGATCCATTTAAATCGTATCGGTATATCTGTATGTCGCCAATAAAACCTCTTACCTTATCTTGTATTTCGGTTTTGAAGCCTTTAATAATAGCTATAGACAAAATCATTACCGCCAAACTTAACATAACACCAGCAATTGCTATACGCACAATTAGCTTACTAAACGTACGTTCACTCTTAATGGCTATCCGCTTTGCGATGAAATATGATATATTCAAATGATTATAATTGTAACTTAGCAAAAGTGCTAATTCAATTCCGAAATAGCATACAATTCTTTAAAAAACCTTAAGAAATGAAGAAATTCAATTTTTTATTTACTGCCTTTTTATTGCTATTTGCTTTAAGTGCATGCGGACAACAGTCTAAAGTTAAAGCTGAAAAAGTAGCTAAAACCAAATCTGCAGAAGAGAAATTTAGAACTGGTGCAGAACAAACTGAAGTCTATTTGCCATTGCTAAAAGGAAAACGAATCGGCATGGTGGTAAATCCTACATCAATTATTGGCAAAGTAACTGTTGTAGATAGTCTATTAGAAAGAGGAGTAAATATCGTAAAAATTTTTGGCCCGGAGCATGGTTTTAGAGGCGATGCAAGTGCAGGCATACACGTAGATGATGCTGTAGATGCTAAAACTGGAATTAAAGCAATTTCATTATATGGCAAACACAGCACACCAACAAAAGAAGATTTGGCAGATGTAGACATTATGATTTTTGATATACAGGATGTTGGTGTGCGTTTTTATACGTACATGAATACTTTGCAACATGTAATGGAAGCTTGTGCTCGTGATGGCAAAGAAGTAATGATTTTCGACAGACCAAATCCAAATGGTTATTTTATAGATGGCCCAATTTTAGATCCGAAATTTAAATCAGGCATCGGTTTACAACCAATTCCGATTGTGCATGGTTTAACATTAGGCGAATATGCACAAATGCTAAACGGCGAAGGCTGGTTAAAAGACAAGCTAAAATGCAAAATAACTGTAATAAAAAATGCTGGGTATACGCATGATATGCCTTACACTTTACCTGTTAAGCCATCTCCAAACCTAAACACACAGCAATCGATTTTGCTTTACCCAACTACGTGTTTGTTCGAAGGCATTTATTTAAACCATGGTCGTGGTACGCAGTTCCCTTTTACTGTTATTGGCGCACCTTATTTAAAAGGCAAATACAAGTTTTCTTATAAACCTACCGGGATAAAAGGAATGGCCGAAACTCCGCTTTTTAAAGATCAAATATGTTATGGTTTAGATTTAAGAAATTACGACACATCGATTTTAAGAAAAACAAAACAAATCAACCTAGCTTGGATTATCGAATTGTATAAAGCATCGCCTAAAAAAGCAGATTTTTTTAATTCAAAATTAAGCAACCAACTGATGCCTGTGGAAAGATTAATTGGCGTTGGAGATTTTAGACAGCAAATTATTGATGGCAAATCTGAAAAAGAAATTCGTGCTACTTGGCAAGCAGGCTTAAATAAGTATAAAGAAATGCGTAAAAAGTATTTGCTTTATAATTAATGATTGAATGAGAGAATGATGCAATGAGAGAATGATTGAGTGAGAGAATGATTCATTGAAAGCAAGGTCAATTATAATATTCCGAAAATGAAACAATAACGATTTAGACTTTGTTATTCTATTGGTTTTTATGAAATACTTTCATTTAAAATTCGACCATTTAGTTTTAAAAGCCATGAACAAAGAAGTTAAAAAGAAAAGCGAAAAAGCTTCGAGTAATTTCGAAGAACCGCAGCCGAAAGGCAAAGTAGACCAAGGCGAAAAAGCAGTTAAAAAACCAGAAGATAAGGTTTACAAAGAAGAACCAGCTACGGCTAAAACTGCAAATCCGGCTAAAGAAAAAGAAAATAGTGAACAACCTGTTCACTCAGTAAAAAAATAATTAACTCCAACAAAACAAACACCTTGAGCCAACCTCGAGGTGTTTGTTGTTTCTAAAGCTTTTAAAAATAGATAATGATGATGAATAAAATAAAGATTGTTGTTGCAGGTATTGGTGGGGTTGGCGGCTATTTCGGCGGACTTTTAGCCAGAGCTTATGCTGGAAATGACAATATTGAAGTTTATTTTTTAGCTAGAGGAAAACATCTAGCAGCCATACAGCAAAACGGACTCACCGTTATTAAAGGCGATATCAATTTTACTGCGAAACCATTTTTAGCTACAGCTGATGTAAATGAAATTGGTGTGGCAGATTTTATTATCATGAGCACAAAAAACTATGATTTAGCCGATATTTTAGATCAGATATCACCTTGTGTTAATTCAAAAACGGTTATTTTGCCTTTGTTAAATGGAGTTGAAGCCGTAGAAAAAATTAGAGCAAAATTTCCAAACAATCTTGTGCCAGCTGGTTGTGCCTACATTGTTTCGGCTATAAAAAACCCCGGGATAATTGAAAATATGGGTAACAGGCAAGAAATCTATTTTGGTTTAGATAAGGATACCGATGATAGATTGATTATGCTAGAAGATTTGCTAAAATCAGCAGGTGTTGAAGCTTGTTTATCTGATGAAATTTCTAAACCCATTTGGGAAAAATTCATCTTCCTCTCTTGCATAGCAACAGCTACCTCACACCTTAATAAAACAGTTGGTGAGCTATTGCAAGATCACAAAACATATTTGATAAACTTAATTAAGGAAGCAACAGCAATTGCGAAAGCTAAAAAAATTGAGGTTGATGAAAATACCGAAGAAAAAGCTATGGCACATTACGCTGCATTACCCTTTACCGCTACATCATCTATGCAAAGAGATTTTGATGACCAAAAACCACAAACTGAACTCAACTCAATTACAGGTTATATGGTAAAATTGGGAAAAGAATTAAATATTGCCACACCAAATTTTGAAGAGGCTTATCGCAACTTAAAAGACCGGTAAGTTATTTTTTAGCTTTTGTGGCTACTTTTGTATGCTTTAAAAATTCCAGTAAAACCTTTTCGTCATTCTGCATGGCAGTTACACTATCTGGTCTAAGCGTATTTATTTTCTTTAAATATTTTTGTAAACCCTCATTTTCAAAGGTTTCTAATAACAAAGGGTAAACGTAAGAACTTTTACAAACCGCTCTTGTGTTACCCAATTTGCTCGCAACACAATCTAAAACTTCAACAACTAGTTTCTTTTTGCTCATATCCGGACTTCTTTCCGTACAACAAGCTAGTTGCCTTAAAGCCTCAAGCGTACCGCCCCAAGTTCTAAAATCTTTGGCTGTAAAATCACCACCAGTAATTTCTCTAATGTAATTGTTTATCATTCCAGAATCTACAGCCTTATGCTCTTTTCCTTTTGTGTAAAACTGAAATAAATCTTGCCCAGGTATGTCCTTACTTTTTTTGATCAGTTTTGCTAAACTTTTATCGGTTAACTTCACATCATGCTTTACCCCTTTTTTACCAACAAAACTTAAAATGGCATCATTGCCCTTTTGTTTAAAATGTTTGTCTTTTAGAGTGCTTAAACCATAACTACCATAAGTTTTAGCATAGTTTTCGTTGCCAATTCTTATTAAAGTTTTTTGCATTACCTGCAAGCAAATAGCTAATACTTTTCTTTCGTCAAAATCCTTGCGGCGTAAGTCTTTGGCGATTTGTTTTCTGGCTTGCGGCAAAACCTTACCAAATTCTAGTAATCTAAAATACTTGTGATCCGATCTTCTCGCAGTCCAATCGGCATGGTAGCGATATTGTTTTCTGCCAGCAACGTCTTTACCAATGGCTTGTAAATAGCCATTTTTCTTTGGCGAAATCCAAACTTCAGTCCAAGCTGGTGGCAAAACCATTTTTTTAATTCGCTCTAAATCAGCTTCGTCTTTTAAGCGATTACCTTTCCCGTCTTCATAGTAAAATTTACCAGGTTTCCCTTTTCTGTAAATGCCAGGTTTTGCCGGATCTACAAATACTAAATTGCTCGAATTAATTACATCTAAAGTTGGTACCATAAAGTTTAAGAAGAAAATTTTAAGCGATTTTTTAGTTATTTTGTAACCATCAAATCATCCATTGAACAACCATAGTATGAAAATAGTTTTTATGGGCACGCCCGATTTCGCTGTAGCTTCTTTAAGTGCTTTACAGCAAGCAGGTTTAAGTATTGTTGGCGTTGTTACAGCTGCAGATAAACCAGCCGGAAGAGGCCAAAAATTAAACGAAAGTGCAGTTAAAAAATTTGCTGTTGCAAACGGATTACGTGTTTTACAACCCTTAAAACTTAAAGACCCAGTTTTTATTGAGGAACTAAAATCACTTGAGGCCGATTTATTTGTAGTAGTTGCTTTTAGAATGTTACCCGAAATTGTTTGGCAAATGCCAAGCAAAGGAACTATTAATTTACATGGATCATTGTTACCTCAATATCGTGGTGCTGCACCTATAAACCATGTAATTATTAATGGCGAGCAAGAAACTGGCGTTACTACATTCTTCTTAAAACAAGAAATTGATACAGGAGATATTATTTTTACCGATAGCGTTGAAATTACCGAAACGGAAACTGCAGGAACTTTGCACGATAAATTAATGGTTGTTGGCGCTAATTTATTGGTAAAAACGGTTAAAGCTATAGCGGCTGATGATTACAATGAGGTGCCCCAACCTGAAAGTGATGAACTGAAATCTGCCCCTAAAATTTTTAAGGAGTACTGTAAAATAAATTGGAACCAGACAAACCAAACGGTTTATAACCACATTCGTGGCCTAAGCCCTTACCCTACCGCTTTTACAACGCTTAACGATAAAAATTTTAAAATTTTTAATGCCGAACTAGAAGATAAAGAACCTGGAATTTCTACTGGTGCTTTTTTAACAGATGGCAAAACCTACTTGAAATTTGCAACTAAAGATGGTTTTATAAAAGTTACCGATGTACAGTTTGAAGGTAAAAAAAGAATGCTAATTGATGAGTTTTTAAGGGGAATGAGACTTTAAGATTGTCGAAATGGTTAGATGTAAAGCAAGTATCTACAGCTATTAAAGTTAGTCGGGCTATGCGCTGCAATCTTTTGGTTTTATCGTCATTTCGAACGCAGGGAGAAATCTGTAAAATAGGAGGATTAAAGGGACAGATACCTCAATCGTTCCTCATTTCGGTATTATGGAGACAAAACCAAAAGGATTTACGCTACTATCCCGTTTATGAAACGCAGGCTTTTGCAATTATGCATGGCTGCAGAATGCCAAGAACCACCAACTTTGTACTATAAACCTTATTGAAGTGTATCCCGATTTTTCATCGGGAGAAACGTAAAGAAGGACTGCAGTTGCCAAGAGTTGCTAACATTGTTTTTCAAAAAAATCATCAACATTAAGCTCGCAATCTATAGAAACTGCCTACTTTCTGTCTTTCCGAATTGGTTAATAAACCAAAAGGTTCAGTTTTGCATTTAATTCTTTTGCTATTTCGTTAAAATAACGTTTTCTACCATAACCCATTACCCAACGGATACCGCTACTGGCATTGGTTACAAAAACCTCTTCTGCCTCTTTTAAAATCTCTGGACTAATTTGGGCTTCAACGAGATTAAAATTATGTGTTTTTGCCAGCTGTAACACCACTGTTCGCATAACGCCTGCAATACAACCTTCTGTTAATGCTGGTGTGTAAATTTGATTTTGATAAACAACAAAAACATTAGAACTTGTACTTTCGCACAAAAAACCCTCCTGATTTAAAATTATGGCTTCATCTAATCTGTTTTGTTTTTGAAACAAGCCAGCCATCACATATACCATTGCATTGCTTGTTTTAAAATTAGACAATTTGTTTAAAGGCTTGGTAATTTCATCATATACATCAACAATTAATCCTTTTGGGTTTAATTCGTAGGTTGATGTTTCTAGAGGTTTTGCCTCCAATAAATAGCCAGTTTTATTAACTTGAGGCGTGTATAAACCCTCGCCGTCTCTGTAAATGCTTAGTCTAAACCTTGCGTTTGCACCCAGTTTATTCTTTTTCTGTAGCTCAGCTGTTTTTTGTCTTAAAAAATATTCGTCTAAAAGTGCATAACCTTCCATTTTTAACGCTTTCATTCCTGCCCTCAATCTATCCGCATGTTGCTCTGCAAACATTAATTTGCCGTTACACATCCGCATCGATTCAAATAAGCCATCGCCAAATTTAAAACCCCTGTTGCTGGCTTTTAAAACAGCTTCATCAGCGTTGTAAAACTCGTCGTTAAATAAAATATAATTAGACATTTACTTTTGTTGTATTAATTATTGAGGCAAAGCAGCATAATTTCGCCATTTAGTTAAAACAGCATCAAAATCTGCTGGTAAAGGTGCCTCAAATTCCATGTATTTTTGTGTGGTTGGATGTATAAACCCTAATGTTTGCGCATGCAATGCTTGGCGTGGCATAAGCTCGAAACAGTTGCTTACAAATTGTTTGTATTTAGTAAACGTAGTACCTTTTAAAATCTTATCTCCGCCATAATTGGCATCGCTAAATAGCGGATGGCCAATGTGTTTCATGTGCGCTCTAATTTGATGCGTTCTACCTGTTTCTAATTGGCAACTAATTAAGGTTACATAACCTAATCGTTCTAAAGGGGCAAAGTTGGTTACAGACCATTTTCCTTTTTCCTCATCATCATACATATCCATAATGATGCGATTTTTTAAACTTCTACCAATATAACCCTCAACCCTGCCTTCTTTTTCAATATCTCCCCAAGCAAGGGCAATATATTTTCTGGTAATGCTATGATCAAAAAACTGTTTAGCAAGCTTGGTCATGGTAATTTCGTTTTTACTAATCAATAGTAAACCAGATGTATCTTTATCAATTCTATGTACTAAACCTGGTCTGCCATCATTACCTGGTAAAGTTGGTAATTGCTCAAAGTGAAAAGCCAATGCATTAACTAAGGTACCCGTGTAGTTATTAAAACCAGGATGAACAACCATACCTGCAGGCTTGTTAACCACCAACAAATCAGCATCTTCATAAACTATATTTAACGGAATGTCTTCTGGATAAACTTCTGTATCACGTGGTGGATGAGCAAAAACTATAGAAATCTCATCATGAGGCTTAACCTTATAACTTGATTTTACAGTGCCTTTATTAACTAACACATTACCTGCGTCTATTGCATTCTGTATTCTATTACGTGAAGCATTTTCTAGACGGTGCATCAAAAACTTATCAATACGAAGTAATGACTGTCCTTTATCTACAACAATGTTAAAATGTTCAAATAAGTCTTGCTCTTCTTCTTGATCTACAAAATTGTTGTTTTCCATGCTACAAAAGTAAGATTAACAATTTGATAATTTGGAAAAATAAGTTTTGGCGTATTATTTGCTAAGTGTTAACAATAACTTAATACACTGCCTATCAATGAAAAACTTTACTTACAACGCAAGAATTATTTTAAACTTTTTCCCTTATCTGATTAGAAAGATTTACTTTCGTGACTAATAATCAAACAGATAAGTAAAAAATGAAAACAAAACAATCCTTATTCAAAACTATTTTAGTTTTGGGGGCTTTCTCTTTGCCCTTAAATTTGCTAGCACAAAATGATGTTGGCGATTTATTTAAATCCTCACCACAGGATGCGACAAAGTTAGTTAATGCTTACATGCAACCTCTCTTTAAAGGGATGGGTTTAGGCTTAGCAACAGGTTGGCACAACACTGCAAAAACCAAAAACTTTTTAAAATTTGATTTACGCGTAACAGGAACAGGTGCTTTTGTGCCAGATAAGGACAAAAGTTATGATGTAAAATCTTTAGCGCTACAAACAATCAGCCCGGTTAATCCTGCTGTTTCAACGGGGCCAACAGTTTTTGGCGATGATAAAGCTGGAGCAAGAATGCAAATAAATGGTGCTCCAACAAGTGCGCAGTTTAATTTGCCACAAGGATCGGGGATAAATTTTGCTCCTGCTGCTCAAGTACAGTTAACAGTTGGTTTACCTAAAAACATTGATGTTTCTTTAAGATTAATACCTAATGTGAGTTTAGGGAGCGATTTTGGCAAACTTAACCAATTAGGCTTAGGCGTTAAAGCCGAAATTTTGCCTTTAATAATGGGAAATAAAGACAAATTGGTTCCTTTTGATTTAGCTGTTGCTTTAGGTTTTACCAATACCAAACACACTTTAGATCTTGATGTAAACAATGGTAAATATGACAATCAACAAGTTGAAACTAAATTTAAAGGTTTTAATGCTGAGGCAATAATCTCTAAAAAAATATTATTCTTTACACCTTTTGCAAGTGTTGGCTACGTTTCATCTAATTCAGATTTGATAGCAACTGGCACTTATGATTTTGATACGGCAGCAGGCTCTGCAACATTTACTAATCCAGTTACCTTAAATAACAAAGATATTAGTAGTATGACAGCTTCTCTAGGCTTTCAACTTAACTTAGGATTTTTAAGAGTCTATACATCTTACACACAAGCAGACTATGGCTATGTGAATGCTGGTTTAGGCATTGGCATTGGAAAATAATTTTTAAAACTCAGGTAAAAAGCTTCTCTTTGGAGGAGCTTTTTCTTTTTATGACTATCTACAGCCCTATACATAACCTTAATCTTAAATCGATCGTTAATCTATCTGTAAAAAGAGACGACTTAATAGATCCTTATATTTCTGGTAATAAATGGCGAAAATTGAAATATATTCTGGCTGATGTACGTTTGAAAAGGAAAAATCACCTCGTAACTTTTGGTGGTGCATATTCTAATCATTTAGTGGCAACCGCAGCGGCAGCAGCTAGAAATAAGCTTAATGCAACAGCATTTGTAAGAGGAGAAAAGGTAGAAAATGAAATGCTTTTACTTTGTAAGCTTTTTGGGATGAATTTAATTTTTGTTGATAGAGAAAGTTATAAAAACAAAGTTGAATTATTTTCCTCCCATTTTGGAAATGATGATAGCGCTTATTTTATTAATGAAGGTGGTGCTAGTAATGAAGCGGTAGTAGGTTGTGCAGAAATTATTGATGAACTACCAGAAAGTTATGATCATATTTTTTGCGCAGCAGGAACAGGAACCACAGCAGCTGGCTTATTAAAAGGTATAAATAAACATCAGATAAACACCAAATTACATGTAATACCCGTGTTAAAAGGGGGCAAGTTTATTGAAAATGAAATAGCTAACTATGAGCCTAACTTAAACAACCTAATTCTCCATAACGATTATCATTTTGGCGGTTATGCCAAAACAACGGCAGAACTCATCAACTTTATTAAAGATTTTACCGCACAAACAGGCATGCTCATTGATCCCGTTTATACGGCAAAAATGTTTTATGCCATAATTGATTTAGCAAAGCAAGATTATTTTAAACCAAATGCAAAAATATTAGCTATACACACTGGTGGCTTATTTGGTATTTTAGGGATGAAAGATAAACTAAGCTAATTTCACATTTATTGCTTTGTTTTTGTTCTTCTCAAAAACAACATCAAACTTAACTTCATCAAGCATTTCTACTGCATGTGGGCAATCAGCTTTTAAAAATGCATATTCAATATTTGTGGTATTGTCTTTAATGTTTCCAATTTGCTTAATGGTATTAAAACTAATCACTACTCCGTATTTCATAATATTTTAAATATTGGATAAGGTAGTCATTATAAATTCAGTAAACTGATTTAAATTTTTGTCTCAAAAAGAAGATTTTAAGCAAAAATATCTGATTTTATTTTTCCACATTTCACAATACTAAATGTAAATTTTATCGAAATCATACTTTAAACAGTTTAAACCTATTTTTTAGCCTAAAAGTACGAATACTGCTTAAATTTGATAATTTGGCACATTTAGCTACATTTGAAAATACCAAAATATGAAATTATGTATCAACTTAGTGTAGCTCCAGATCAGGTAAACCAAACTTTACAACAGCATATTTTAGCTGATGGTTTTGACTTAACCTACGATATGGAAAAAAGTAATGGCGCTTATATTTACGACTCTAAATATAACCGCAAGCTTTTAGATTTTTTTACTTGTTTTGCCTCAGTACCTTTAGGATATAATCATCCTAAAATGATAAATGATGAAGCTTTTAAGCATAACTTATTACTAGCTGCTATGGCCAATCCATCAAATTCTGATGTATATACGCAACAGTATGCAGAATTTGTCAAAACTTTTTCAAAAGTTGGTATTCCATCTTATTTACCTCATGCATTTTTTATTGCCGGCGGCGCCTTAGCTGTAGAAAATGCCATTAAAGTAGCAATGGACTGGAAAGTTCAAAAGAATTTTGCTAAAGGTCATAAAGAAGAAAAAGGTTTTAAAGTTTTACACTTCGAAAGAGCTTTTCATGGACGTAGTGGTTATACTTTAAGTTTAACCAACACATTACCAGATAAAACCAAATGGTTTGCTAAATTCGATTGGCCTAGGGTTTCTATACCAACCGTAAAATTCCCTCTGGCTGATGACAATTTAAAAACTGCACAAGAAACAGAAGAGTTATCTATTGCGCAAGTAAAACAAGCCTTTACTGAAAATAAAGATGAAATTTGCGCTATCATTATCGAACCAATCCAATCTGAAGGTGGTGATAACCATTTGCGTGAAGAATTTTTAATTCAGCTTCGCCAACTGGCAGATGAAAATGAAGCCTTTCTAATATTCGACGAGGTACAAACTGGAGTTGGATTGACTGGGAAATTCTGGTGTCATGAGCATTTTAGCGAAGCCGCTCGTCCGGATATTGTTGCTTTTGGCAAGAAAATGCAAATCTGTGGAATTTTAGTAGGCAACAAAGTTGATGAAATAGAAAATAACGTATTCAATGTTCCCTCACGTATCAACTCTACATGGGGTGGTAATTTGGTAGATATGGTTCGTTCTACTCAAATTTTAAACATTGTTCATGAAGATAAACTTTGTGATAACGCAGCAAATGTAGGCGCCTATTTGCAGCAAAACCTAGCTGATTTAGCTAAAAAATACGACAAAATGAGTAATGTTCGTGGTCGTGGTTTGCTTACCGCTTTTGATTTTCCTACCAAAGAAATGAGAAATGAATTTGTGCAAAAAGGAATGGAGCATAATGTAATGTTTTTAGGTTGCGGCAACCAAACTATTCGCTTCCGCCCTGCGTTATGTATCGAAAAACAACATATCGATTTAGGTATGGAGGTAATGGAAAAGATTTTACCAACTTTATAAATTAGAAAAACAGTGGCACAATTTCATCGCAAATTGTGCCCTTCTTTCCGTTTTACTCCTCGCTTTTAGCTTCGTCGTGCTCACTACAATAAGGTTTATAAAATTCAGTTACTCCTATTAAACTAAAACATCAAATGCAAAACAAAAACAAACGCATTTTCATTATTCTCGTTATTTTAGTTGTGGTAGTTTGGGTAGCAAAAGATTTATTCAATCAACCAGAAATTGGCGATTTAAAGGGCGGATTTGAAGAAGTTGCCAGCTACAGAAATGAAAACAATACTGGCCCAGTACAAAGAATTTATGCTGTAAGTGTAAAAGATACTGCAGCAGCAGAGCTCATAAAATATGGCAACTTAAAGCCACATTCTAAATACGGCAATACCAAAGTTTATTTTTTTGTAAAAGGAACACAAATTCCAACTCAGCTAAATCCCGGTCAAATCAATTTTGATAAAAAATACAATTCATCATGCTATGCTTTGTACGAAAAAAGTGCAATGGGTAACTTTGGCTTAATTAAAACACCTTTTAAATAAGTTTTTAGTGATTTATACAACTTGCAGATTTTGATGTACAGATTTCGTTTTTAAACCCGATAGAACCAAATAGCCCGCAGCGAGGTACGAGCAAGGCTATAGGTGATAGCGGGACTGCAAAACCTATAAAAAACAAAACGCTCATTTTCAGAAAAACAATAAATTATACAGCGCTATTTTCTAACTAAACAAAAGCCGAAAAACCAGTAATCGCTCTACCAACAATCAACGTGTTAATTTCTTTCGTTCCTTCATAAGAATAAATTGCCTCAGCATCTGCAACAAAGCGAGCTACATTATATTCTAACAAAATTCCATTACCACCCATTACTTCCCTAGCCTTACTTACCACATCTCGGGTACGTAATGAGCAAAAAACTTTAGCCAATGAGGCATGTTCATCTTTTAACAAACCTTGGTCTTGCAATTGCGACAAGCGGAAACACAAAGTTTGCATGGCTGTTAAGTTAGAGAGCATTTCTACCAAATGATTTTGTATCAATTGAAAAGAAGCAATGGGTTTACCGAATTGTTTTCGTGTTCTTGTATAATCTAAAGCATTTTCATAGGCTCCGCGGGCACAACCTACCGCTTGCCAAGCAACGCCAGCTCTGGTCATTTGTAAAACCTTGGCAGTATCTTTAAACGAATTGGCATTTTGTAAACGGTCTACTTCATCAACCTTACAATCTGTTAGCGTAATTATGCCATTCTGCACAATCCGCAAAGCCATTTTATCTTGCATTTTTTCTACTGCAAAACCCGGATTATCTTTTTTAACGATAAAGCCCTTTACCTCTTGGTCATCTAAATCTCTTGCCCAAATTATTAAAATATCAGCAAAAGTTGCATTGCCAATCCATTTTTTCTGTCCATTTAACGTCCATGTATTGCCCACTCTTTTACAGGTGGTAGTTAAGCCACCAGCAGCGGCTGAGCCAACTTCTGGTTCGGTTAAGCCAAAAGCACCAATGGTTTTAAATTGCTGCATAGATGGAAGCCATTGTTGTTTCTGTTCTTCAGATCCGCATAAATAAATGGAGCCCATGGCTAAACCACTTTGAACCCCAAAAAATGTAGAAATTGAAGTATCAATCCTGGCCATTTCCATTGCTAAAATACCTTCCATTAAGTTAGATTTTCCCGGACAGCCATAACCTTTATAAGTTAAGCCACAGATATTTAGCTCTGCTAATTTAGGGATAATCTCAAAAGGAAATTCTGCTTTATTCCAATAGTGATTTACAATTGGTTTAACTTCCTTCTCTAAAAAAGCCCTAACCTTAAGTTGTAATTCTCTATCTTCATCATGCAGTGCTTCATCTCCCAAATGATAAAAGTCTCCCTCAATAGGCGGCAACTCTTTTACTTTATTAGTTCCGCCCATTAATTTCATCATTCCAGCCAACTGCTTTTCATCAAGAGATGAAATTGTTTCTACCATTTTTGGTAAATCAACTTTTTTAGATAAAGCATCTAGCTGATTAAAATCAATATGCTTAAAAAGTTTGTATGCGTTTTTTAAGGATGAAAATACATTTGCCATAATTATTCGTTTTTAGAGTAACAAATAAAATGGAAGATTGTTGGTTATTAGCTTTTAGTGATCAAAACTTACAACAAATTAAACAAGTTGTCTACTCCTATTAATTTCCTTGAAGTAAAACCTTCACCATATTTACCACCTATTTGCTTACCAAATTCTCTGGCTCTGCCAACAACAGCTTCTAAAAATTCTGGTGATGAAATGTAGGTTTGTGGTTCACTATCATCCGGACTATCAAACTGTGTTTTAAAAGCTCTAATCGACTCTATTTTTTGGTCCATGAATTCGCTTATATCTATAATTACATCTGGTTTAATATATCTATCTTGAATGTATTGAAGAACTAATCGAGGTCGCCAAGCTTGTTGTTTCTCACCATCAACAATGGTTTCGATTTTAATAAGGCCTGATAAGAAAATTGCATCATTAGACAAATCTCCAGCCCTACCATGGTCTGGATGCCGGTCGTCTAAAGCGTTGGTTAAGATAATTTCTGGTTGATACTTGCGTACCATTTTAATGATTTCTAACTGATGTTCTTCATCATTTTTAAAAAACCCATCTTTAAATCTGAGATTTTCGCGTGCATGCAAACCTAATATCTCAGCTGAATCGGCTGCTTCTTGATCTCTAGTTTCGGCTGTGCCACGTGTGCCTAACTCACCTCTTGTAAAATCTACAATGCCAACTTTTTTACCCAATGCAATATGTTTTAAAATTGTTCCGGCGCAGCTTAATTCTGCATCATCAGGATGAACAGCAAATACAAGTATATCTAGTTTCATGTAAGTTTTAATTTTGAAGGAGTGCATTTTGAATGAGTGAATATAAAGTACTTTAAAAAATTCAATCCTTTTCTCATTCTCTCATTTATTACTTCAGCAACCGCTGGATTTTCTTTTTAATTTTTGAGGAACTTGGTTTGGTGAATGAATAAAAATAATCAACCGCTTCCCCTTCTTTATTGATCAAATATTTATGAAAATTCCATCTTGGAGTTGAATTAAAATTTCCGTTTAACTTTTTATCGCTCAAAAACTTAAATAATGGATGGGTTTGATTTCCTCTAACCATTATTTTCTCGAACATAGGAAACTGCACACCAAAATTAACCTCACAAAACTCATTAATGGCTGCATCATTTAAAGGCTCTTGGCCTCCAAAATCATTTGAGGGAAAACCTAAAACTTCAAAACCCTGATCTTTAAACTCTTCTCTAAGATCTTGTAGTTCTTTTAATTGAGGTGTAAAACCACATCCAGATGCTGTATTTACAATTAATAAAACTTTTCCCTCAAAATCGGCTAACACTTTTTCCTTTCCATTTAAAAGTTTAAGCTTAAATGGATAAATTGTTTTTTTAGAATTCATTTTGCTTTTATTGATAGTAGCCTGAGCTAACGATGATGGATTCGATATCCCGCTCTTCGTTGGCGTTGTAGGTAGTTTTAAGATTATGGCCCACAACTCTTGCTACTAATTGATAAGAGAACGCTGCAAAACCACCTTTAGTTTGTTTAACAATATCATAAGTTGTTCTACCCACTTCTCTATCTATCAACTTTGTTAATATTTGGCCTTGTGTAATGGTTAATTCTTTAATTTCTGTATTAAACATGCGTTTAATTTCAGCATCACAAGCTTTAACTAATTTTTTCTGCTCCTTTTTTTCATTAACAGCTGCCAAATCACGTTCTAATTGCTCGTAACGTCTTTTTGCAAACAAAGCATATGGCATTACCTTTAATACATTATATCTTAATCTGTTAAATGCAGCTTGTTCTTGTGCCGATCTCCAAATCCTGTTTCCATTAATGATAACCTCATGCAAACCAATCCAAGGGATCATTACACCATTGTCATTAGTGGCCGCAACCCTTATCGTGTCATTTTTGCCAAGCTTTGGGTATATAGCACCAGTAGTACTTTCTTGCGCTTTTATTGTTTGCGCAGTAAGTATGACAAATAACAGAACAAAGAGACGAGAATATTTCATAAATTTATGCCTATACAAAGTTAGCGCTATTTTTATATATTCGTTTTTTTCTATAATCGAATATAAACTTTTAAAGTTAAAAATACTACAATTTTACCTGAAAAATACAAATGAAGAATACTTTAGTAATTGATATTGAGGCAGAAAAGCAAGAAATTTTAAAAAGGTATAGGGCGCTTTTGCGTGCATCAAAATCTACATTACAAAAAGGAGATAAAAAAGAGATTAGAAAAGCATTTGAAATGGCATTAGAAAGCCATCAAGATATGCGCAGAAAATCTGGTGAACCTTATATTTATCATCCTATTGCCGTAGCTCAAATTGCTGCAGAAGAAATTGGCCTTGGTACAACATCTATTGTTTGTGCTTTATTGCATGATGTTGTTGAAGATACCGACATCACTTTAGAAGATATTGAGCGTGAATTTGGCAAAAAAACAGCCAAAATTATTGATGGGTTGACAAAAATTTCTGGAGTTTTTGACTACAACAGCTCATTACAAGCAGAAAATTTTAGGAAAATGCTGCTTACACTTGCAGATGATGTTCGTGTAATTTTAATCAAACTTGCTGATCGTTTGCACAACATGCGAACTATGGATTTTATGCCTAGGCAAAAACAGCTTAAAATTGCTTCAGAAACTATTTATTTGTATGCTCCATTAGCACATAGGTTAGGTTTGTATGCCATCAAATCTGAGTTAGAAGATTTGTCGATGAAGTATTTGGAGCCTGATACTTATAAATACATCGCTAATCAATTAAATGAGAAAAAGGCCGAGCGAAATACCTTTATTAAAACATTTGTTGAACCAATAAACGAAATTTTAGCCGAGCAAGGATTAGTTGCCAATGTTTACGGTCGCCCAAAATCTATCCATTCTATTTGGAACAAAATGAAAAAGAAAAACATCCCCTTTGAGGAAGTTTATGATCTTTTTGCCATTAGGATTATTTTAGATAGCGCACCCGAACATGAAAAGGCAGATTGCTGGAAAGCCTATTCAATTGTAACTGATTTATACAGACCAAATCCAGATCGTTTGCGAGATTGGGTATCATCTCCAAAAGGAAATGGTTACGAATCGCTACACACTACCGTAATGGGGCCGAAAGGACAATGGGTTGAAGTACAAATACGTACCCAACGGATGAACGAAATCGCCGAAAAAGGTTTTGCTGCCCATTGGAAATATAAAGAATCAAGTAATGATAATGGTTTAGACCAATGGATCCAAAAGGTTAGAGAAATGTTGAGCAACCCGGAGGCCAATGCACTCGACTTTTTGGACGATTTTAAAATGAACCTATTCTCTGATGAGATTTTCATTTTTACACCAAAAGGCGCTTTATTGCAACTTCCTCTTGGTGCAACTGCATTAGATTTTGCTTTTGAGATACACACCGATGTAGGTGCTAAATGTATTGGCGCAAAAGTAAACCACAAGTTAGTTCCACTTTCTTACAAACTTCAAAATGGAGATCAGGTAGAAATTATCACCTCTGGTAAACAAGTACCTAAAGAAGATTGGCTTAACATCGTGGTAACGGCGAAGGCTAAATCTAAAATCAAATCATCTTTAAAAGAAGAGAAGAGAAAAATTGCTGAGAGCGGCAAAGAGACTTTAGAACGTAAGCTTAAATCGTTAAAAATTACTTACAACACCGATAACTTGCAAAAGTTAAGCTACTATTTTAAGCTGAATTCTACTCAAGATTTATTTATCGCGGTAGCAAACGGAAAAATTGAGCTTAAAGATTTAAAAGAATATTTAGCCAGCGAGAAAGAAGTTGAGAACCGCAGCAGTTTTCATGCACCTGGAGAAGGGCAGCATATTGAAGCCTTACTTAACAAAGTTAAAGGGCCAGAATCTGATGTACTTTTAATTGGCGAAGATTTACAAAAAATAGATTATAAACTTGCCGCATGTTGCAATCCGATACCGGGAGATGATGTTTTTGGTTTTGTAACTGTTGGCGAAGGCATAAAAATACACCGTACCAATTGCCCTAACGCAGCACAGCTGATGGCTAATTATGGCTACAGAATAGTAAAAGCAAAATGGAATAGACAACAAGAGTTAACATTTTTAACAGGATTACATATTGTTGGTATTGATGATGTGGGCTTGATTAATAACATCACAAAAGTTATTTCTAACGATTTTAAAGTTAATATGCGCTCGATAACTGTTGATACCAATGATGGAATTTTTGATGGATCAATTAAGATTTTTGTAAACGATAAAGATCACTTAGATAATTTGATTAAAAATTTGTTGGAGGTAAAAGGTGTAACTGGCGTTACCAGGTTTGATGCTTAGTCAGTTGGCAGTTTTCAGTTGACAGTTTTCAGTTGACAGTTTTCAGTTGACAGTTTTCAGTTTGCAGTTATAAGTTATGGGTTTTGAGTTTTCAGTTTGCAGTTATAAGTTATGGGTTTTGAGTTAAAACCTTGCCAAAAACAATTGAGCAATAGAACAATTTAATGATTGATCAATTAAACAATTTCAGAAGTAATCAACATCTTTACAATTTGTTAATTAATTATAGGTGTAATCATTTTAATCGGTGTAATCATTTACCTACCTTTGGAGAGGAGTTTAAAACTATGTCTGAACAGAATACGAGTGAGTTGGTTAGAAAAATATTCGAAGCCTATCTCGAGAACAAAAACTTACGTAAAACACCTGAGCGTTTCGCAATTTTAGAAGAGATTTATTCTAGAAACGACCATTTTGATGTAGAGACACTTTACATCCACATGAAAAACCAAAAATATCGTGTTAGTCGTGCTACAGTTTATAATACTTTAGAGCTTTTGGTTTCATGCGATTTGGTTACCAAACATCAATTTGGTAAAAACATGGCTCAATTCGAAAAATCTTATGGTTATCATCAACATGATCATGTAATTTGTATAGATTGTGGTAAAGTAGTAGAATTCTGCGATCCACGTATCCATCAAATTCAAAGCATGGTTGGCGATTTACTTAAATTCGATATCAAACATCATTCATTAAACATGTATGGCGTTTGTTTCGATTGTAGCGCTGCTGCAACCATAAAAAATGTGGCTACACAAAAATTAAATGCAACAAATTAATAAATCAATCATATTTCTATTCTTAATTTAAAATAATGACGCAAGTAGACGTACTACTAGGCCTGCAATGGGGCGACGAAGGTAAAGGTAAAATTGTTGACGTGTTAAGTCCGCAATATGACATGATAGCTCGCTTTCAGGGCGGACCAAATGCTGGTCACACTTTAGAGTTCGATGGTAAAAAATTCGTTTTAAACACCATTCCTTCAGGTATTTTTAATGAAGGCATTATGAATTTAATTGGTAACGGTGTGGTTATCGATCCAATTATTTTAAAGAGAGAGTTAGATAACTTAAAAAAAGCCGGACATGATCCGGTTTCAGCTGGCAAATTGGTTTTAGCACGTAAAGCGCACTTAATTTTACCAACGCACCAACTATTAGATGCTGCAAATGAGCAAAAAATGGGTGCTGGCAAAATTGGTTCTACGCTAAAAGGTATTGGTCCAACTTATATGGATAAAACTGGCCGAAATGGTTTACGCGTTGGCGATACTACTTTACCAGATTTTAAAGGCAGATATAATAAATTAGTAGAAAAGCATAAAGAAATTTTATCTCACTACGAGTTTGAATATGATTTAGCTGAAAAAGAAGCTGCGTTTTTTGAGGCGATTGAATTCATCAAAAACATTCCTCATGTAGATAGTGAGCATTTTGTAAACAGCTATTTAAAAGAAGGCAAAAAAGTTTTAGCAGAAGGCGCTCAAGGTACATTGCTGGATGTAGATTTTGGTTCATATCCTTTTGTAACTTCATCAAACACTACAACTGCGGGTGCTTGTACGGGTTTAGGTATTGCGCCAAATAAAGTGGGGGATGTTTTCGGGATTTTTAAAGCCTATTGTACACGTGTTGGTGGCGGTCCCTTCCCTACTGAGTTAGATAACGAAGTTGGAGAAAACCTTCGTCAGGTTGGACATGAGTTTGGTGCAACCACAGGTAGAGCTCGCCGTTGCGGATGGATTGATTTACCTGCTTTAAAATATGCGATCATGCTAAATGGCGTAACCGAATTAATCATGATGAAGGCGGATGTATTGGATGGTTTTGACACGATTTATGCTTGTACGCATTATGAGCACAATGGCGAAACGATTGATTACATGCCATATGACATCATCTCGATACAACCAAAACCAGTGTTAAAAGCCATTGAAGGTTGGAAAACTGATTTAACTGGCATCACTACGAAAGAACAAATTCCTAGCCAACTGGCTGATTATATTGCGTTTTTAGAAAAAGAACTAGAAGTGCCAATTAAATATTTATCGGTAGGACCAGATAGAATGCAGACTTTGATGTTGAAATAAAATCTGTCATCAATTAGATAAAAAAATCCTTCAAGTAATTGAGGGATTTTTTATTTGATTTAAAAATTAAAACACTTTAACTATTGCGCATTTAATTACCTTTGCTCAACTTTATGAGCACTCCATCAATTCACATCTTTAAGCAAAAAGCTTTACAATTTGCTTCATATTTTGAGGTATTTTGTTGCTTAGATAGTAACAATTATAAAGACCAATACAGTAAATATGATTGCCTGATTGCTTTTGGTAAAACTCAAGAACTCAACGTTAGTTATGGTGATGCTTTTGCAAAATTGAAATCATTTTATGAAGTGCAAAAAGACTGGATGTTTGGTTTAATGAGCTATGAATTAAAAAACGAAGTTGAAGATTTAAAAACCAATCATACCGACGAGCTTGATTTCCCCGATTTATACTTTTTTATTCCTGAGTATTTAATTGCCATACAAGGTGATGAAATATGTGTACTAAAGGGCGATACACAAATTGCACAAACCATCAATAATGTTCAATTAAGCGATTATTTACCGAAACCAAAAGTAAAAATTGAACATCGTTTTACGAAAAACGAATATATTGATACCGTAGAAAAATTGCAAAACCACATTAAACGTGGTGATATTTATGAAGTAAATTTTTGTCAGGAGTTTTTTGCAGAAAATGCGGAGATTAATCCTTTACACATATTTCAAGAACTTAATCAACTCTCTCCTACTCCTTTTGCTGGCTTTTTTAAAATTTACGACAAATATATTTTATCGGCTACGCCTGAAAGATTTTTATGTAAAAGAGGCAATAAACTCATTTCTCAACCTATAAAAGGTACCGCAAAGCGAAGTTTAAATACTAATGAAGATGAACTGATTAAACTAAATTTAAAATCGAGTGTTAAGGAGCAAGCAGAAAATGTGATGACTGTTGATTTGGTTCGCAATGATTTAACTAAAAGCGCTGTTAAGAGTTCCGTAAAAGTTGATGAGTTATTCGGAATTTATACCTTCCCTCAAGTGCATCAAATGATTTCAACCATCAGTTGCGAGCTCAATCCTGAAACGCATTTTATCGATGCTATTAAAAATACCTTCCCAATGGGATCAATGACAGGCGCTCCAAAAATTAAGGCCATGGAATTGATAGACGACTATGAAAAAAGCAAACGTGGTGCTTTTTCGGGTTCTTTTGGATGTATTTCGCCTAATGGGGATTTTGATTTTAACGTGATTATCAGAACCATACTTTATAATGAAGCATCAAAATATTTGTCTTTTCAGGTAGGCGGAGCGATAACTTATGCGGCTGTTGCAGAGGATGAATATGAAGAATGTTTGTTAAAAGCTTCGGCGATAATGAAGGTTTTGGGGCAAGCGCCAGTACTTTGACAATCTCCTTCTTGGGTTGTCAAAGTTTGAAACACTAAAACCTCAAACTTTGTCAATCTTTGAAAGATTGGCAAAGTAGGAAAATAGACCAACAAAAAAGGTGGAAAGTAAGTCCTTCCACCTTTAAACCTTCGGCTCTTCAACCTTATTTTTTATAATATCTCATCGCCTCTGGCAAATCTCTTTGTATCCTTGCAATTCTCTGATCATCAGACGGGTGAGTACTTAAAAACACAGGTGGTTTTTGAGAACTAGAACTTGCCTGAGCCATTCTCTGCCAAAATCCAATAGCTGTTTGAGGATTATAACCTGCCATCGCCATAAAAGAAAGCCCCATTTTATCTGCTTCTAGCTCTTGGTTACGTCCATAGTTTAAAATTACTAACTGCCCGCCAATACCATAGGCTTGGTTAATGTAATTTGCATATTTTGAATTACTTGTAGCAACTCCAACTGCTGCGCTACCTACTTGTGCCGCCGTCATTTGAGAAGCTCTTTCTGCAGAGTGTTGTGCAATTGCATGAGCAATTTCGTGACCCATAACCGTAGCTAATCCAGCCTCATCTTTGGTGATTGGTAAGATACCAGTGTAGATGGCTACTTTACCACCTGGCATACACCAAGCATTAATTTCTTTACTTTCAATTAGATTAAATTCCCATTTATAGCTTTGAATTTGTTCTCCATAACCATTTTGGTTCATATATTGAGTTACTGCAGCTGCTATTTTAGCTCCAACTCTTTTTACCATTTGTGTGTTAGCAGAATTTGTAGAAACCACTTTTGTACTAGGATCACTCAATAATTGCTGATAACCAATTGCAGCTTGTTGTTGTAGTTGGCTGTCATCAACCAAACTTAATCTGCTTCGGCCAGTTAATGGCACAGTAGAACATGATGATATTGCTAATAAACTTGTAGCAACACCTAGGATCATTAATTTTTTCATTAGATTTTTCTTTTTACCTCGTTATTCAAATTGATAACAAACATCTATTTAGATAGTTTGCAAATTTGAATTTTAGTTTTGTTTTTTCTTAAACAGGTAAACTTTAGATTCTTTGCCTTTGAGTAGTCGCTCTAAGTTTTTTTGATGAGTTACTAATATAAGTAAGCATACACAGATACCATATAAAACCTCAGATTTAACTGAAGTTTGTAAAATAAATACTGTTCCTATTGGAAATGCAAACCCGGCACATATAGAACTTAGCGATACATATTTTGTACTCAATAAAACTACCACAAAAACCAGAACACAAATTAACGCTGCTTGGTAGTTGACTGCTAAAATCATTCCAAAAAGGGTTGCTACACCTTTGCCACCTCTAAAACCTGCAAAAATTGGAAATAAGTGACCCATAACCGCAATTACCCCTAATGCCAATTGATAATTTACGAATTGAGTAGAATTTTGTGGACCAGTAACTGATAAGCCTATAAAATAAGCCAAGTTACAGGCTGTATATCCTTTAAAAATATCGATAAGCATTACCGCGATACCAGGTTTTTTACCTAAAACCCTAAATGTATTGGTTGCACCAGCGTTGCCGCTGCCATATTCTCTAACATCTATACCATAAAAAGCTTGGCCTAACCATACAGCGGTGGGTATAGAACCAAAAAGATAGGCAGCAATTAGAGCCGAAATGGAATATATCGATATCATGACCTACAATTATACTAAAAAAATCAATTGTAAGTTGAGAGAATTTTTGGTCATTAGTAAGCTTTTAAACTTAAATCTAAACTTTTCACAGAATGTGTTAATGCTCCCATAGATATGTAATCTACACCACATTTAGCATAGTCAATTACATTTTCTTCTACAATGCCGCCAGATGCTTCAGTTATAAACCTGCCATTAATTAATCCTACCGCTTCTTTTAGCAATGGAAGTTCAAAATTATCTAGCATTATTCGGTCTACATTACCTTCTGATAAAACCTCGCTAAGCTCTTTTAAATTCCTTACTTCAATTTCTATGGCTAATTTTTTTGAAGTTTCTTTTAAATAAGCATTTGCGGCTTTAATGGCATTTGCAATTCCACCAGCATAATCAACATGATTATCTTTAATCAAAATCATATCGTACAAGCCTATTCTGTGATTCACACCACCACCAATTTTAACAGCCCACTTTTCTAAATATCTTAAACCCGGTGTTGTTTTGCGTGTGTCTAAAACTTTAGTTTGGTATGGTTTTAATAAATCAACAATTCTGTTTGTTTTAGTAGCGATACCACTCATGCGCTGCATACAGTTTAAAACCAAGCGCTCTGCCAACAAAATCGAATGTGTACTTCCTTCAACTGTAAATGCAATATCACCATAGTTTATTTTTTCTCCATCAGCTATGCTCACATTCACTTTTAAATCAGAATCAATTTGATTAAAAATTTCTAATGCTAATTCTACCCCAGCCAAAATACCGCCTTCTTTTACAATCAGCTTTGCTTTACCTTGGGTATTTTTTGGTATGGTAGATAGGGAAGTATGATCTCCATCACCAACATCTTCGGCAATGGCATTTTTAATAAATAGGTCGACTAATTTTTTATCCAAAACAGTAATTTTTACTCAAAAATAAGAATTTATGAACTAAATAACTATTCTCTATCGGGTTCTATCCTCAATTCGTTGATTAAGAAAGCATTATTAGCTTTTATTAATTTTAAAGTAATAGTCACTCTAAATTTTCCAGTTTTGGTCTGTAGTGAAAGTATCCCGTATCGATAATTTGGATTACTGCTAATGCGATGGATTATAGTAGATTTTGATGGGGAATTTTTTATGAAAAAATCTTTTAAAATTTGTTCAGACTGTGCTTTACTGTATACATCTTCTTGGTCAATTACAATTAACTCTACAGATGAGGCAAAATGTTTTGCGATATCTTTAGCATTTCCTGTTCTAAACTGAGCAGATAAATCATCAATAATATCGGCCTGTAACCCATTATTTGATGGAATTTGCCATAGCAAGAATAATAAAGCAAGTAAAGGTTTCATCATGTGCGTTTGTAAAACAACCTTTTCAAGCTAAAATTATGCCATTTATAAATCATTAAGCATAAAACCTTTCCTTTAAAACTCTAATTGGCTTATATTTGTTTTAAAATATTTCATCAATTTATACCAATTTAATGGAAGCTAAAAAACTTGTACTACTAATTCTTGATGGCTGGGGTTACGGAAAAAAAGATAAATCTGACGCTGCATACGCGGCAAATACTCCCTTTTTTGATTCGATGCTCCAAAATTATCCAAACTCTAAATTGGAGGCATCTGGTGAAGCCGTGGGTTTACCTGCCGGACAAATGGGTAATTCTGAAGTGGGCCATATGAATTTAGGTGCAGGAAGAGTAGTATACCAAGAACTTGGCCGTATTAATAAAGCCATTACAGACAGAACTTTACATAGCAACGATGTGTTGGTTAAAGCTTTTAATTATGCAAAACAGAACAATAAAGCTGTACATTTTATCGGTTTAGTATCTGATGGTGGTGTACATGCACATATAGAGCACTTAAAAGCTTTGTGCGATGCAGCTCATGAACAAGATCTTAAAAATGTTTTTATCCACGCATTTTTAGATGGTAGAGATACAGATCCAAACTCTGGTTTAGGTTATATTCAAAATCTAAGCAATCATTTAAAAACCTCTGCCGGAAAAATTGCTAGCGTTATCGGAAGATATTACGCAATGGATAGAGATAACCGCTGGGAAAGAGTAAAGTTAGCTTACGATTTAATGGTAAACGGTGTTGGAGAAAAAGTTACAGATATTGGGCAAGCTATACAACAATCTTACATTGATGGAATTACAGATGAATTTTTAAAGCCATTAGTTGTTGTTAACGATCATAATGAACCAACTGCCACTATAAAAGCTGATGACGTGGTAATTTGTTTCAATTATAGAACTGATAGAGGCAGAGAAATCACTTCGGCCTTGTGCCAAAATGACTATCCAGATTTTGGGATTAAAAAATTACCATTACACTATGTTACCATGACAACTTACGATGAAAGTTTCAGTAACGTTGCTGTAGTATTCACCAAAGATGATTTATCGAATACTTTGGGTGAAGTTTTAGAAAGTAACCACAAGAACCAAATCCGCATTGCGGAAACAGAAAAATATCCTCATGTAACGTTCTTCTTTTCTGGCGGAAGAGAAAAGGAATTTGAAAATGAAAAAAGAATTTTAGTTCCATCGCCAAAGGTTGCTACTTATGATTTGCAACCAGAAATGAGCGCCGAAGGAATTACAGAAGCAATTAGTAAAGAGTTAGCTTCTGGATGGCCAGATTTTGTTTGCTTAAATTTTGCCAATCCGGATATGGTTGGGCATACTGGTGTTTTTGATGCGGTTGTTAAAGCGGTTGAAACTGCAGATGCTTGCGCACAAAAAGTGGTAACTACAGGTTTGCAAAATGGATATTCATTTATCATATTGGCAGACCATGGTAATTCTGAATTTATGCTAAATAATGATGGCTCGGTAAATACAGCACACACTACAAATCTTGTTCCTTGTATATTAATTGATAAAGATTATAAAAGCATAGCTGATGGAAAACTAGGCGATATTGCTCCTACAATTTTAAGAATAATGGGATTATCAATTCCAGAAATTATGACGGGAGATTGTTTAGTATAATGAGAAAATATGCCCTTTTTTGTGCTTTGGCACTGTTTGCAAGTTGTAATTTAAAAAGCAATGAGAAAGCAGAAACTCAAACTTATTTTAGTGTAAGCAATTATTTTAAGAACGAAGTAGCTAGGTTATCAAAAAACAATCCATCAATTACTAAAACTGTGTTGGTAAATGGCAAAGCCGAAGAAAGGAAACTCCAAATTAAAAATTGGCAACAAGAGTTAAGTTCATTTATAGAAGCTGATATTAATAAAGCATCTTGGAAAGGTTCTTTTCAAATGATAAAATCTGACACTTCAGAAATTTACACAACGCAAAGCGATAAAATTCCTGTTAAGAAGCTAATTATAATCAAAACAGGTGATGGAGTGAAAAGTGTAAAGATTTTTTTAGCAAACGAAAATAACCTCTACACTTCTAATGATAGTTTAGTTTATAATTCTGATGAATTTTACGAAATTAAAAAGACACAAAAAATTAAGTTAATGGATAGCAAAAGATATGTGATCCGTGGAAAATTCAATTAAACAAAAAATGCCTCGAATAAATATCGAGGCATTTTCATTTATTTTATTTTCTATTTAAGACTTGTGATTTGTGCCTTAACATAATCAACCAAACCAACAATATCTTTTCTCAAAGGCTGCATGGTTAAGATTTTTTGAAAATCAGCAATCGAACTGTTAAAAATAGCTATGCATGCAGTTTTTTCGGCTTGCTTCTTAGCTCTATAAGATTTAAAAATAGCGTAATCCTTGTAAGCAATGCCCCTATTCTGAAGAATTTGAACATCTTCTTCCCCACTTATTTCAATTGCCTTAGAAAAATCTTTTATTGCGGAGGTATAAAAATTTTCTCTCATTTGGTTAAGCGACTCTTTGGGAGCATTTGCCACATTAAGTCTAGCTTTACCTCTATAGTAATAAGCAGAGTAATCTAATGGTTTTACTGCAATTAATCTTGTGTAGGCAGAAATTGATTGCTCATAATCGCCACATTGAAAGTAAGAATAACCTAACATTTTAAGCACACTTGCGTTAGCCTGGCCCCCATCAGCTTTTTCTAATTGAACTACCGCATTTTTATAATCACTTTTCATAAATGCCTGTCTACCCATTTTCTCAAAATTTCCTTGAGCTTTAGACGTTGAAAATGATCCAGTAATAAATAATAAGACTAATGCTTTTTTAAAATAACTCATCAAGCGTTTTTTGTTTAATTAAAATTACAAATTTTAAGTTAATGTTTGACTACAAACATGCTGCCAATATACAAAATCAATTCATTTGTAAATTATAAGATAAACGTTAATTTAGGTTAAATATGATATCGGGCTAAATTTATTTTGAAGGCTGACTTTTTTTCAGACAAACTGAGTAAAAATACTTTTGGCACAAGAGTTGAAATTACAAGCCATAACATAGTTATAACACTTTTTTATCGACAATGCTGTCAGATTGTCGTTTTATATATTTTAAAAGTCCTACTTAATGAGTAAACAAGATCACTTTGATTTTAGTCAAGCGCTACCAATTATAAATGAAGATACTGAGTTCTTTCCATTAATGTCTCAACAAGACGAAGATGAAATGAACAGCGAAGAAACGCCAGAAATACTTGCTATTTTACCACTCAGAAATACGGTTTTGTTTCCTGGTGTTGTAATTCCTATTACGGTTGGCCGTGATAAATCTATCAAACTTATAAAAGAGGCTTACAAAGGTGATAGAATTATTGGTGTAGTTTCACAACGTGATGTTTCTATCGAAGACCCAACATTTGAGCAATTAAATAGCGTTGGCACTGTAGCACATATTATTAAAATGCTACAAATGCCCGATGGAAACACCACAGTAATTATACAAGGTAAGCAACGCTTTCAGTTGGTAGAAGAAGTACAGTCTGAGCCATATATTAAAGTTATCATTGCTAAATTTAATGAATCTAAGCATAAAGCTGATAAAGAATTTAAGGCCTTAGTAGCATCTATTAAGGAGATGTCTTCTCAAATTATCCAGCTTTCACCAAATATACCAAGCGAAGCAGGAATTGCACTAAAAAATATAGAAAGCACCTCATTTTTAATCAACTTCATCTCATCTAACATGAATGCAGATGTTGCAGATAAGCAAAAAATGCTAGAGATGGGTAATTTGCGCAAACGTGCAGAAATGGTAATGGAGTTGCTAACAACTGAACTTCAGATGTTAGAATTGAAAAACCAAATTCAATCTAAGGTTCGCACCGATTTAGATAAGCAACAGCGTGATTATTTCTTAAATGCTCAACTTAAAACCATTCAGGAAGAATTAGGCGGTAACTCATCAGATTTAGAATATGAAGCCTTATTAGCTCGCTCTAAAAAGAAAAAATGGGCTAAACCAGTTGCCGATCATTTTGCAAAAGAGTTAGAAAAATTGGGCAGAATGAACCCACAAGCTCCAGATTATTCTATACAAATGAATTATTTGGAGTTGTTGTTAGATTTACCTTGGAATGATTTCACCAAAGATAACTTCGACCTTAAACGTGCTCAAAAAATATTAGATAAAGACCATTTCGGTTTAGAGAAAGTTAAACAACGTATTATTGAGTATTTGGCTGTGCTAAAACTGAAACGCGACATGAAAGCGCCAATTTTATGCTTGGTTGGCCCTCCCGGAGTTGGTAAAACATCATTAGGTAAATCTATAGCCAAAGCTATTAACCGTAAATATGTACGTATTGCGTTAGGTGGTGTAAGAGATGAGGCCGAAATCCGTGGTCACAGAAAAACTTATATTGGCGCAATGCCAGGCAGAATTATCCAATCGATAAAAAAAGCTGGCGCAGCTAATCCGGTTTTTGTATTGGATGAGATTGATAAAGTTGGTTCTGATTTTAGAGGAGATCCTTCATCAGCTTTGCTAGAAGTTTTAGACCCAGAACAAAATAATGCTTTTAACGACCATTATGTTGAAGCTGATTACGATTTATCAAACGTTTTATTTATCGCGACAGCCAATTCACTAAGCACTATACAACCTGCACTTTTAGACAGGATGGAAATTATTGAGGTGAATGGATATACGATTGAAGAAAAAATTGAAATCGCTAAAAAATATTTATTACCAAAACAGAAAGAACAACACGGCTTAGAAAATAAAGCGATTAATTTGAAGAGCAATTTAATTGAAAAAGTAATTGAAGATTATACTCGTGAAAGCGGTGTACGTGGTTTAGAAAAGAAAATTGGATCATTGGTTCGTGGTATAGCTACCAAAATAGCGATGGATGAACCTTACGAGCCAACCTTACAACAAGCTGATGTGGAGCGTATTTTAGGAGCGCCAATTTACGATAAAGGTGCTTACGAAGGCAATGAAGTTGCAGGTGTAGTTACTGGTTTGGCATGGACATCGGTTGGTGGTGATATTTTATTTATAGAAGCAAGTTTAAGCCCAGGTAAAGGAAAATTAACCTTAACAGGAAATTTAGGGGACGTGATGAAGGAATCAGCAATAATAGCTTTAGCTTACATTAGAGCTCATGCAGGTTTGTTTGGTATTGATAACGCTTTGTTCGATCAGTTTGACATTCATGTACACGTACCAGCTGGTGCCACTCCAAAAGATGGACCATCAGCAGGTATAACCATGCTTACTGCTTTAACTTCTGCATTTACGCAGCGTAAAGTAAAATCTAATTTGGCCATGACAGGTGAAATCACACTTCGTGGAAAAGTATTGCCAGTTGGTGGAATTAAAGAAAAGATTTTAGCTGCAAAACGTGCAAACATTAAGGAGATTATTCTTTGCAAATCGAACAGAAAAGACATTTTAGAGATTAAAGAAGATTACATAAAAGATCTTAATTTCCACTATGTGACAGAAATGAAAGAAGTAATTGACTTAGCATTAATGAAAGATAAAGTAAAAAATGCTCAAGATTTAACTATTAAAATTAAGCCAGAAGTAAAAAATTAATGCATGAAAATTAAGATTGGGCTATTTGCTGTTGCTTTATTCATAAGTTCGAGCGTATTTGCTCAATCTTACAAAAATGAATTTGGTTTTAAAAGTGATAACGATGCTTACCTGTTTTATGGTCAGGATCGGTATTACACCAATGGATTGTTCATTTATTTTCGTCATGCTATCGACCAGCAAAAACTCGGGGGGAATTTAGAAAAATTAACCTATGAGATAACTGCTGGACAGAAAATGTTCAATGCCATATCTGGCAATGTTCCTGATCCCGCTAAACATGATCGTCCTTTTGCTGGTTATTTGTATGCTGGTGGAAATGTAAATCTGTTTTATAAAACCGAGAAAATTTTAAAAGTTGGCTTAGAAGTTGGAACTGTTGGGCCAGATGCTTTGGGAGAAGATGCGCAAAAATTATTACATGATATTGTAGGTTTTTATGAAATTGATGGCTGGCAATATCAAATTAAAAATGATTTGGCAGTAAACCTTTCTACCCAATATACACAGCTTTTACATCGCTCTGCTAAAAAAGATTTAGATTTTTCTTTTGAAGGATATGCCAATGTGGGCACAACATTTAGTGGTGCTGGAGCGGGAATTTTGTTCAGAGCAGGAAATCTTAACCAGTTATTTAATTCTGGCTATACCAACTCGGTAATTAGTAACAATGCTAAAACAGAAAAACTAGTTAAAAGAGAAACCTTCTTTTATGCAAAACCGCAATTAAACTTTGTTGCTTATGATGCTACCATACAAGGAAGTATGTTTAACAATGATAGCCCGATAACATTTGGCCGCAAACCATTAGTTTTTGCCCAGCAGATTGGTGTTAACTATAGTACGCCACGTTTTACTTTCGATTTTGGTGTGGTTTTTAAATCAAAAGAGGTTAAAAGTACCGCCAAGGCGCATCAGTTTGGAATGATTAGTATGTTGTATAGGTTTGGGAAATCTGGGAGCTAAAACGAAATAATAAAGAAAGAACAATGAAAATTGCTATTTATTGTTTCCCTACTTTGTAAGTTTAACTTCTTTACTTTCAATATACTGCTCAATGTA
This sequence comes from Pedobacter sp. GW456-11-11-14-TSB4, assembly GCF_059424425.1. Taxonomy (NCBI): domain Bacteria; kingdom Pseudomonadati; phylum Bacteroidota; class Sphingobacteriia; order Sphingobacteriales; family Sphingobacteriaceae; genus Pedobacter; species Pedobacter sp. GW456-11-11-14-TSB4. The sequence goes on along the minus strand of NZ_JBWKZK010000002.1, from coordinate 36,994 downwards.
TTGCTTTACTTCTGTTTTTTTATTATTATCACTAATGAAGTTATAAAGTGGCACTAAACCGTCTGATGCAATGCCCATAAAACGTGCCTTGTCTTCAGTTGTACTTAAAACCCAGTTTGAGATATTTAAAACTAATCTATTATTTATAGTTTCTGTTTTCAGTTTATTGAGATCACCACCAATAGAGCTATAGTATATTTTGGCAGATGAGTTTGCATTTAAGTTACTTAAATTAACAGGATCTAAGTAGCCACTCATCAGTCCAAAAGTTTTTTTCAAGGCATATCTTTGCCCTTCCATGCTAATGTTTTCTTTATCTCCTTCTGCAGCATTGGCTTGATAAACAACATCAAATTTTGCCCCTACGCTTATATCTCTTAAAACATGTGTTCCGTACTTTTTAACTAGTTGCTCAACCTTTAGGTTAGTAATATCTGCCTTAAAATCATCAGTTACAAAATCATTTAAAGCGGATTCATAATAAAATTCAAATCCTTTTCTGATCATATAATAAGAATAATATGCATAAACATAGTTTGAATTTGTAAAATTTGATGTAGGAAAAGAACTTTGAATCGTATTTCCAAATACCTTAAACCCTTTAGTTGCATCAAACGTATTAGACAATCTTTCAGAAAGATTTGCCGCATCCTTACCAATCACATTTTTCCATGATGATGTAGAACTTCTAGACATATTTATTCTATTTGTACCTGTTGCTGCATATTTTGCAACATTTAATACACTTGCTCTTACAGAAACCTCATCAACAAATTTATCAGTTACATCGTAACCATATCCTAAAAAATTATAAACATTGGATGGTGGGTATAAAGGCTTAACATCTTGCGTAGCTCCTGTAATTACCAAATCAATATCGGCTGATAGTTTCTCTTCTGGAAAAGGGTTTTCAGCCTCATTTTTGGTGCACGAGAAAAGTGTAGCTACTAAAGCTATAGATAATAGAATTTTTTTCATTAGTATTTTTGTGTGTTTCGCAAAGCTAACATTAAAGTCTAAGCTATTCAAATCCTGGCTTTTTTCTATTCTCCTTTTTTGAGGATAAAATTGCCTTATTATTTAATCTTTTTGCAATTACAGCTTTCGGAATTTTTGTGGGTTTCCGTTTCTTTTCAATTTGCAAACACTGAGTTAAAAGTTTTACAAGCTTGATCACCGTACGCTGTTTATTGAGCAGCTGGCTCCTATCCTCTTGCGAAACAATATGTAGGTTGCCTTCTGAGTCTAATCTATTAACCAGCCTTTCTACTAATAAAACTTTCTGTTCATCATTAAAAAGAACAGAATTTTGCGGATTAAAAATCAATTCAACTTTACTCGAAACCTTATTCACGTTTTGCCCACCTTTGCCTCCGCTACGCGATGTTTTAAAAGTAAGTTCTTTAATTAATTCTTCTTTGGTAGGTATCATTTTACAAAAATAAATAAATAATAAAGCAAAATCTTACATTTGTAAACTATGAGAAAAAACCTAGTTGTGGCCATAGATGGCTATTCATCGTGCGGTAAAAGCACATTGGCAAAAGCTTTGGCTAAAAAATTAGGTTTTATTTACATAGATAGTGGTGCCATGTACAGAGCTGTTACGCTATATTTTTTGCGCAACAAAGTTGATATGACCAATCAAGCTGCTATTGATGATGCTTTACAACATATCGAATTAAATTTCCATTCTCGTGATTACGAATCTCATATTTTGTTAAACGGCGAAGAAGTTTCGGAAGAAATTAGACAAATGCCCGTTTCTGAAAGTGTGAGCGAGGTTTCGGCCAACAAGCAAGTTCGCCATGATATGGTAAAGCAACAACAGCGCATGGGCAAGTCTAAAAACATTGTTATGGATGGCCGTGATATTGGTACCGCAGTTTTTGAAGATGCTCAGGTGAAATTTTTTATGACTGCCGATCCAAAAATTAGAGCAGAACGCAGACATAAAGAAATGATTGCCAAAGGCGACAATGAAACCACTTTAGAAGAAGTTTTTGAAAATCTAGCACATCGTGATTATGCAGATACCACGAGAAAAGAAAGTCCGCTGGTTAGAGCCGAAGATGCTATCATCTTGGATAATACAGATTTAACACAACAGGAGCAGCTTGATTTTGCATTAGAAAAAGTAAATCCATTTTTACCTAAAGCTTAATTATTTTAAATAATCGCTAACCTTTTTACTGATGAAAGATTTTACCTTTTCCCAAGTTTGTCCTTTTAAACTAATAGGATCTTCACTTTCATTCGCATCTGCGAAATAAGTTAATGCAGATGGCAGAGAGATTAATAACATTTGTTCAGGATATTTTTCTTTGTGATAAGATAACATATGTTGTAGATTATAATTTGATAGTAGCTCTGCCATATCCCAAAAATCCTTCTTTTTTCCACGCCCTAATATTGCATTAAATTTCATTGCTATAATATCCTCAGTGCTAAACATCCTTAGCCCATCAGTAACATCTAAATCCCTTATAATTGGATGTGGATAAGAAACAATATCAACCTTAACATTTTTAATAAATCCAAAAACTGCCCATTTTGCTGGCATAACTTCTGGTATAAAATCATTGCCGAACTCGTTTCTCAATGCAGTTATTATATTTTCTTTATCGAATTTGATTTTTGAGAAACTAAACAAATCAAGGTCAATCGATAATCTATGTCCATATTTTAAAGACAATGCCGTGCCACCAACTAAAGCGAAATCCCTTAGTTCCGGAATGCTTAGTAAACGTTTTAATATGGAGAGAGTTTCGGGCTCAACTGTGTTGTAGTATAACATCTAAAAAGTTCTATGGGTTCACCAATAACAGCACTAGCCAAATATAAACGATGCATCGGCAAATATTTCGCATTCATTAAAACATCTCTAACCAAATCATCTCCATAATACCTTCTGCAATTACGAATATCTTGTACATCACCGCGTTCAAAAACCCTTTCAATAATAAATGAAGCTTTTTTATCATAATCTAGCAACTCAAAATTCACATCCCAAAAAATGCGTTTTTCGAATACAGGAATATTTTTGTTGGTTGACATAACACAAATTTACTTATTATTTTCTACTTTTAAATTTAACAACATCAACTATGTTCAATAAATCCCTATTCAACTTTTTAGTTTTATTTGCTCTAACTTTATCTTCTTGCTCTGCACAAAAAGGATGGATTAATCTTTTTAATGGCAAAGATTTAAAAGATTGGACCGTAAAAATTGCCAAACACGAGGTGGGTGAAAACTACGCAAATACATTTAGAGTCGAAGACGGGATCATGAAAGTAAGGTACGATGGTTACAAAGATTTTAACTTTCAATACGGCCATATACATTACAACAAACCATTTTCTTATTATTTATTAAAAATAGAATATCGCTTTGTAGGCGAGCAAGCTAAAGGTGGCGAAGGTTGGGCAACGAGAAATAGTGGTGCAATGTTACATGGGCAAGATCCGAAAACGATGTTAAAAAATCAAGATTTCCCGATTTCTGTTGAGGCACAATTACTTGGTGGAAATGGAACAGATCTTAGACACACGAGCAACGTTTGCACACCAGGCACAACGGTGTTTCTTGATGATAAACTCTACAAAGGACATTGTTTCGAGTCTAAATCAAAAACTTATGCTGGCGACCAGTGGGTTACAGCAGAGTTTTTAGTCTTAGGCGATTCGCTAATTCAGCATATTTTAGACAAAGAAGTTGTTCTTCAATATACCAAACCACAAATTGGCGGTGGCAGTGTAATTAACTTCGATCCAAAAGTAAAAGAAGATGGCAAGCGATTAACTGGCGGATATATTTCTCTGCAAAGCGAAAGTCACCCTGTTGAATTTAGAAAAGTAGCCTTGTTTGATTTAGCACCTTATGCAAATGACAAAGTTAAGCTTGATAAAATGATTAATAAGCTAAAAGCTGATACAAACTAATAAACTTTGACAAAATGAAAAAATTCTTTTTGTTTATCATAGTATTATTTGCCGTAAATCTGAGCTATGCATGTGATTGTGATGTTGACCCTCTTACCTTATACCAAAAGTCAAGTTTTGTTGCGAAAGTTCTAATTAAAAAAAATCATGTTAATGAGAACTCAAATACAGACATATTTAAAGTTGATATCGAAACATTGAAGGTTTTTAAAGGGCAGAATATTCAGCATGTATATGTTAATGGTTACAATGGAGTACCGGCCAAGCTAATTACGTCTTGTGATTTTAAGCCCACAGAAAATGAAGAATATGTGATTTTTGGATCTACAGTTAATGGCAAGACATTTATTGGCTCTTGTTCAAGCTTTAAATACGGTCTCCCCGAAGCCATATCATTACTAGAAATTTTGAAAAAGAAAGCTAATAATTACACTTCAAATGCGCCTTTTTCAAGTAAACATTTAACATATATTCCACATACAATTTTCAAAAATTATCCTGAAAATTTTTACAGAAAATCATACATAATTAAACTAACCATAGATAAAGATAAAACCGTAACTGATGTAGAATTTGTTTCAGATTTTGATATAGATATCCAAAAAACCTTAGTTTCTGACATTAAAAACAAAATTGATTGGAAAAAGAGATTAGCAGATATTAATACCAATTACTCCTACTCATTTCTAACAGAATTTTTCACCTTCAATCTTCTCTAAAGATTAATTTTTGTTGAAACTCTTTTATGAAGAAATTTTATTTGCTAACGCTTTTGTTATGGATCAGCATTTTTGCCGTTGGTCAAAAATTCTACACTGTAGATCAAATTCCAAATCCTAAAACCAACGGACAAGATTATTTTGTTAGCAATCCTGATGGCATTTTGTCGAACGTCTCAGAAATGGACGAAAAACTCGTTCAATTAGAAAAAGAAACGAAAGTAGAATTTGCTATAGTTGTTGTACAAGATTTCAATCAAAATTTGGAAGATTTTGAATTTGCCAAAGCCATTTTTGATAAATGGGGCATTGGAAAAGCTGGCAGCGATAACGGTTTACTGTTATTCGTATCACAAAACAGAAGAAAATGGCGCTTTATAAGTGGCGATGGAGTTGAAGGATTATTACCAGACATTGTTTTAAAGCAAATTGGCAATCAAAACCTTGTACCAGCCTTTAAAGAAAATAACTACGATGAAGGCATTTTAAATGCAATTGATGCGGTAAGCAACACTTTAACTAATCCAAATGCAAGAGCCGAAATACAAGGCTTGGTAAACCAAGAAGAGCAAAAAAATTTCGATTGGATGATTGTTTTAGGCACCTCTCTTGCCTTGATATTGCTATTTTTTATTGTTTTCAAGTTAATAAATAAAAAGGCAAAAAAAAATACGCTTATAACCAATAATCCATTCCAAACGGTTAAGACAAAAGCTATTGGAGCTAAAAATTCTAAGTCTAAAAAGAAAATTAACCAAATAATAGAAAATCAAAACGGTTACGATGCTGTTTACGTTAAAGGCTGTGTCGGCATATTCTTTTTCATATTTATTGCTGTTTTTGCTACCATATTTGCCGGCGGATTTGGTCTTTTCGAAAAATTCAAAATCACCCACATTCCTTACATTTTATATGTTCTATTAGGTATTGGGCTATTTTTCCGTTATTATGCTTATGTTGGCAATTTAAGAAGGACGCATTTTGATGATGAAAATTTTTTCGATGCAGTTAAAGATTTTCATGCTAAATATTGGTGGCTAATTGTTTTTTCGCCTCCAATTATTATTGCCCTCCTTATCCACAGCTTTAAAAAAGCAAAAACGGTAGATAGATTTAAGCCTATTTTTGATAGTAAAAACAAACAAATGTCTCGTTTAGATAGAGACATAAATCTAGAAGGTGAGCCTTATTTAAGCAAAGGACAAAGAAAAGAAGAACTCATCAAAGTTTATGATTACGATATTTGGATAAGTGATGACCAAACAGAAAAACAAGTTAAAGTTTGGCCTGCAGAAGAGTATGATAGCTACACCGAATGTCCAAAATGTAATTTTAGAACATATCAACTTAACAAACAAGAAACCACCAAATCGCCATCTTATAGCAGCACAGGCACAGCCAAACTCACTAATGAGTGTGGATTTTGCAACCATGTAGAATTTATCAGGTGGATTACATTATCCAAACTTGTAAAGTCTAGCTCTTCAAGTAGTGGTAGTAGTTCTTCAAGCAGTAGCAGTAGCTCTTCGAGTAGCAGTTTTGGAGGCGGTAGTAGCAGTGGTGGTGGTGCTGGTGGAAGTTGGTGAAATAATTTTTGATTTGAAAATCATATCTATTAGCTCTAATTAATGCTAGTCCTGCTTTCGCTTATATTCCTCGTTACGTTTCACTTCACTGTGGGCTATTTAGCTCAATCAGGTTTAAAATGCTAGGTCTTTGCAACTATTTACGAGTACAAAACCGCAAAACATTTTTGCACTAAATTGTGTTAATTTTAAAATTTTAGACCAGTTTCTAAAAGGGTTTCCTACTTTTGACGCTTCAAATTATTTTAATTTCTAATACCTAAGCTCAATAACATAGAGCTAAATTTAAAAACATGACCTACAAATTCCCACTTATTTTACTTGTTTTATTAGCTTTCTCATTTAACATATCTGCCCAAGATATGTATAAAGTTACTGCAGATAAGCTTAATGTTCGCGAAACCAAAGACCCAACAAGTAAGAAAATTGGCTTTGTACCTCAAAATGAAAATGTACAGGTGTTAGATTCTACTGATGCTAAATTTTTTAAAATTAAAGTAACCAATGGCGAAGGTTTTGTGAGCAGCCAATATTTATTACGGGTTTCGCCAATGCCAGCAAAAAAAGCCGATGCTCCAAAAGTTATGGTACAGCAGCAAACGAGTAAAGATAATTCTAAAACTATTTTTATTGCTTTTGTTGCCATTGTTATGCTGGGCTCGTTATTTCTAATTTTTAAGTTTTTAAACAATAAAGTCTTAATGGTTTTGGCTACTTGTGTAGTTTTAGCAGTTGGTTATTTAAGTTATTTAACTTTTATCGTAGAAAAATCTGTTGCCGGTAAATACTTTAACCATGGTGATGGCGATTATAATTCATTTGAGTTTAAAAACAACAATGTGATTATTGAAGACGCTTACATGGATACCTTAATTACAACCAAGTACACGGTTGAAGGCGACATGATTAAATTTAAGCAGCAAGAAAATACAATTATGTTGCTTATTAGAGATGACAATACTTTGGTTGGTGAAGGTTTTACCAGAGGAACTTTTACTAAGCAGTAGTTTTAACCACAGATAAAAGAGATAAACACAGATTTAATTAAATTTAAGCTTGAAATATTAAAGCTCTTTGAGATTAAAAATCTGCAACATCTAAAAAAATGTGGCTAAAGCCTTTACAAGCAACTTTCATCCGTTGGCTAAAGCCAACGGCAAGTAAAAAATGAATCTCAAACCATATAAATTCCAGATTACAAATCTGGAATAGCTAGTGCAAATCTGGAATAGCTATCGAAAATATGGAATAGCAAGTTTCAAACATATAAATTCTAGATTACAAATCTGGAATAGCTAGTGCAAATCTGAAATGGCTATCGAAAATATGGAATAGCAAGATGATAGAATCTGTTACTAAATATTTATTACCGTTGGCTTTAGCCAACGGATTTTAACAACTAAACAACGGCTTTAGCCACATCTAAGCCATAACAGTTTATAATTTTAGCACAAGCTTTGCATTTTAAACCCGGTTGTAGCGAGCACGAAGCCGAGGAACGAGGCGAGTAAAGCGAAAAACGGGACTAACTTTAAAAAAGCTGCTGTTTTTGCTTTTCTAAAATCTATTTTTTGACGCGTATTCTCTATCGACTTTACGCAATACGTTATACTTATTTTACTATATCCTTAATTATCAGCAACATTTATTAAAAAAATCTTTTCTTTTAAAAAAGAAATTTCTACCTTTGCAGTCCCTAAATAGGGAACAAAGGAGATTATTAATTAATGGCTAAAAAACAAGTAGCAGAAAAAGAACTAGAGGCTAAAACAGCCGAACTACAAGGTGCAGACGCTCGTCTAACCGAGAAAGAAACAATTGAGTCAGAAGCTGATTCGGTTTCTATCGAACAAATCAAATCATCATTAGCAACACCAGATCAAGATTTTGATTGGGATGCAGATGATAAAGTATTTGGTAACTACAGTGACGCAGACCGTAAAAAGTTTGAAGATATGTATACAGATACTTTCAACCAAATCACTCAAGGCGAGATCATTAGTGGTATCGTTGTGTCTATTAACAACAAAGATGTAGTATTAAACGTAGGTTTCAAATCTGACGGTTTAGTTTCTACTTCAGAGTTTAGAGATACACCTGATTTGAAAATTGGCGATTCAGTGGATGTTTTCGTAGAAGCTCCAGAAGATGCGAATGGTCAGTTGATTTTATCTCGCAAGAGAGCAAAAACACAACGTTCTTGGGAAACCATTAACGCTGCGCTTGACAATGATACCATTATTAATGGTTTCGTGAAAAGCCGTACTAAAGGTGGTTTAATTGTTGATATTATGGGTGTAGAAGCTTTCTTACCTGGATCTCAAATTGACATTAAACCTATCCGTGATTACGATGTTTACGTTGGTAAAACAATGGAATTCAAAGTTGTAAAAATCAACCACGAATTTAAAAACGTTGTAGTATCTCACAAAATTTTAATTGAAGACGATTTAGAAAGCCAAAAAGTTGAAATCGTTTCTAAATTAGAAAAAGGTCAAGTATTAGAAGGTACTGTTAAAAACATTACTGATTTCGGTGTGTTCATCGATTTAGGTGGTGTTGATGGTTTACTTCACATTACTGATATTTCTTGGGGCCGCATAGAGCATCCAAAAGAAGTATTATCATTAGACGAAAAAATCAACGTTGTTGTTTTAGACTTTGATGATGAGAAAAAACGTATCGCTTTAGGTTTAAAACAATTAACTCCTCACCCTTGGGAAAATTTAGATGCTAACTTAGCTGTTGGTTCTAAAGTTAAAGGTAAAATTGTTACTGTTGCTGATTACGGTGCTTTCTTAGAAATCATTCCAGGTGTTGAAGGTTTAATCCACGTTTCAGAAATGAGCTGGTCACAAAACTTACGTTCACCTCAAGAATTCTTGAAAGTTAATGACGAGATCGAAGCTGAAGTTTTAACTTTAGACAGAGATGAGCGTAAAATGAGCTTAGGTATTAAACAATTAACTCAAGATCCTTGGGGTAATGTTGCTGATAGATATCAAATTGGAAGCAAACACAAAGCTGTTGTTAAAAACATGACTAACTTTGGTGTGTTTGTTGAAATTGAAGAAGGAATTGATGGATTAATCCACATTTCTGACTTATCTTGGAGCAAAAAAGTTAACCACCCTAACGAGTTTACTAAAGTTGGTGATACATTAGATGTTGTTGTTTTAGAACTTGATGTTGAAAACCGCAAATTATCTTTAGGTCACAAACAATTAGAAGAAAACCCTTGGGATACTTTCGAAACTATCTTTACCCTTGATTCAGTTCATACAGGTACAGTAGTTAAAGTAACTGATAAAGGTGCTGTTATTGCTTTACCATACGGTGTAGAAGGTTTCGTGCCTACTAAACACATGGCTAAAGAAGACGGTTCTGTAATTAAAGCTGAAGAAACCAATGAATTTAAAATCATTGAGTTTAACAAAGATGCTAAACGTATCGTAGTTTCTCACGCCCGTATTTGGGAAGAGGCTAAAGCTGAAGTTGCTGCTGAAGAAAGAGCTACTAAAAAGAAAGAAGCTAAAGCTTCTGTAAGTGCGGTTAAAAAAGTGAAAGATTCTGTAGAGAAATCTACATTAGGTGATCTTAGCGTTCTTGCTCAATTAAAAGAGCAAATGGAAGGCGAAGAAAGCAAAAACAAAAAATAAGCTTTTTAACTAGCTAATAATATAATCCCGATAGGCAAATGCTTATCGGGATTTTTTGTTTCAAAAATTCTTCATTGCGAAGAAGATTTTTAATCGACTGCGGCAATCTCCTTTTAGGTTTTAAACCATATAAGAAATATAAGTTCATTGAAGCTTTGTCTTATATTTCCTTAAATGCCTGATATGGTGAATATTAGAAAACGAATGCTACTTCCCATCGGCCACTGCTGTCCCGCTTTCCTTGCTGCTCCCGAAGAAAAATCGGGAGCATCCATCCAATCGGGTTTATAATTTAAAGCCAGTATTTTTTGGCAACATTTTCGTTCAAGCGTATAAACCTCACCCTATTAACGCTTTGTGCTTTGGCTTCTGTTTGTTCAGTCCCTCTCCTCAAGGAGAGGGAAAAAACGGAACTGCGTTTAACCACTAGCTTTAAAAGGGTGAGGTTATTAGAAAACGAATGCTACTTCCCATCGCCCACTCCTGCCCCGCTTTCCTTCCTGCTCCCGAAGAAAAATTGGGAGCATCCATCCAATCGGGTTTATAGCAGAAAGCAAGTGGTTTTTAGCAACATTTCCGTTCAATCGTTCTAAAGCCCACCAAATTTGCTATTTTTGATCATCAAACCTAATCAAATGAAAAAAATCTCATTATACTTCCTGCTTTTATTTTTAAGCATCAATTTATCTGCGCAGATAAAAGTAATGACCAATTCTCCTGGCATTAATATCATACCAAAACCAGTTATTGCACAATTAACGGCAACTAATAATGGTTTCACGATAAATGCTAAAACTCAGATTTATGTACAAAATGACTCACTGATTAATTCAGCTCAATTCTTGGCAAATTATATACAAAGTAATTATACCCATACACTTAAAATTACAACAACAAAAACTGCACAAAATTCGATTAACCTCATCTCACAAACCAATTTTCAAAACTTTAAAGACACTTATAACTTAACTGTTAAAGAAAATGAAATAACTATAAACGGAAATTCTAGTGCTGGTGTTTTTTACGGTATTCAATCTTTAATACAACTTTTGCCCACTACTAAAACTGCAAGCATTAAAATCCCATCCATTTCTATAATTGACTATCCCCGCTTCGAATACCGTGGCATGCACCTTGATGTTAGTCGCCATTTTTTTGATGTAGCAACCGTTAAAAAATACATAGACTATCTGGCTCTGCATAAAATGAATTATTTCCATTGGCATTTAACTGATGATCATGGTTGGAGAATTGAGATTAAAAAATATCCAAAACTAACCGAAGTTGGCGCTTGGCGTAATGGAAGCATTATAGGTTTATGGCCTGGTAAAGGAAATGAAAATATCAAATATCAGGTATTGCCAAATGATGTAAAAATTACTCCAGCAAATGCAACAATTAAAACAGATGGCATTAAACATGGTGGCTATTATACGCAAGAAGAAATTAAGGATGTAATTGATTACGCTGCTAAAAGATACATTACGATTATTCCTGAAATTGAAATGCCTGCACATAGCATGGCTGCTTTGGCCGCCTATCCAGAATTTGGTACCGACCCTAATAGTGGTTACAAAGTTGCAGAAACTTGGGGAATGCTGAATAAGTACAACAATGTGTTTGCTCCAACTGAAAAAACTTTCAAATTTTTAGAAGATGTATTAACAGAAGTAATTGATTTATTTCCAGCTCAATATATACACATTGGTGGCGATGAAGCTTCTAAAATTTGGTGGAGAAAAGATGCCGCTACGCAACAATTGATGAAGGCCAATAACTTGAAAGACGAAAGTGCTTTGCAAAGTTATTTTATTAATCGTATTGAAAAATTTGTGAACAGTAAAGGCAAAGCCATTATCGGTTGGGATGAAATTTTAGATGGTGGCTTAGCGCCAAATGCAGTTGTGATGAGTTGGCGAGGTGAAAAGGGTGGCATCGCCGCAGCAAAAATAAAGCAAAAAGTAATTATGACACCCGAAGAAAAGCTGTACTTAAATCATAAACAATTTATGAATGATGACAGCTTGGCTGCAAACAAATTTCTGCCATTAGAAACAGTTTACAATTACGAACCAGTGCCGGCAGAATTAAATGCTGAACAAGCCAAATACATTTGGGGCGCTCAAGGTAACTTATGGTCTGAGTATATTGCTAATCCTGCTAAAATAGAATACATGTTGTTTCCAAGATTGGATGCGCTAAGCGAAATTTTATGGAGCCCAAAGAATAGTAAAAACTATCCAGATTTTTTAAGAAGGTTAAAAAACCAGTTTAAACGGTATGATTTGATGGGCATAACTTATAGCAAAAGATATACTGAAAATTAATTTTCACTTCCGCTCCTGTCGGTCGGTGTTTCACCGACCGAAACAATTTTTACAGATCACAACAACAGCAGATTATTTAAATTAGAATTAATTTACAATTGCTGTAATTTTTTCATTTGATTGCTTACTAACTGTACAAATAATCAGTTTAATATGAGCAAAATGGAAAATAAAAAATCAAAAGTTGGATTTACCGCATTTCTTATCCTAATTTTGTCTACTACAGAAATGCATTCAGTACTGAAATACATTATGTTGTTAATTGCAACAATATCTTTTATAATCACTGCAACACAAATTTACGAGGAGTTAAAAGCAACTAGAAAATCTTTAAAGTCTAAAGAATAATGACAGAAAAGGCTTATCTCCAAAAAATTGAAGAACATAAAGGAATTATTCTTAAGGTAGTAAATCTTTATGCAGATGATTTAGAGGACAGAAAAGATTTATATCAAGAAATTGTTTTTCAAAGTTGGAGTGCTTACGGAAGATTTGAAGGTAATGCTAAATTTTCTACTTGGCTATACCGAATTAGCCTAAATGTTGCCTTAACTTTTCTAAATAAACGCAATAAAGTAAATCAACTAAAAGAAAATTCAAGGCAAGAGCCAACTTATGAACCGCAAGAACTTTCTGAAAGAGCAGACTTCCTTTACAGGGCAATTAAACAATTGCCAGAGACTGACAGAAGTATTATTATGCTACACCTTGATGGATTTGATAATGGCGAAATAAGCGAAATCATAGGTATTTCCAAAGGAAATACAAATGTTAAACTTCACCGAATTAAACAGCAACTCACAACTATATTAAACAGAAAATAAATGAATTTACAACAGGAATGGCAATATTTAAATGCCGAGTTTCTAAGTAAAAAAGAAGCAGCAATAATCGAAACTTTTAAGCTTGATCACAGATCCTGTAGTTTAATAGGAGACATTTTGTTTAAGTTAAAATGGAAGCTAAGATGGATAAGAATAATCAACATCCCTATGCTTATTGGGGCATTATTTATTAAAACCGACTTGCAATTTTTATTATTAGGTGTTTTTATAACTTACGAGATATGTAGATTTTTTGGACAAAGAGAATTTCAAAAAATTAAAACAGCAATAGATTTCGATACAACAACCAAACAAGTTTTAGAAGATAATCTTAAATCAATACAGCGGATTTTAAGAATGGAAAATCTTTTTGGATATGTTTTTTTACCCATAAGTGGTCCAATAGGATGGCTTGCTTATAAATTGTATGTCCATCAAGATATTGCCACAGTAATTAGTTTGCCAAACCTAAGCTGGCAGTTGTTTATTTGCATGTTGGTTGGCATCCCATTTATTTTTATTGCTCAAAAAATGAATGATAGCATCTTTAAAACACCTATAAAAGAATTAGAAAATAAAATTTCAGAATTATCAGAACAGAATTGATAAATAAATCTAATCTTTGAAAAGAAAATAGAATTATGCGAAAAATACTGGCCATACTTTGTACTTTAATTACACTATATGCTTTTAAAGAAACATTTTACATTTTTACGAGCAATGAAGTAGAAATTGTAAAGCAAAGACCAATTTTGATTATCATATCTTTAAGTATAAGCTTGCCTTTGGCACTATTGTGTTTATGGCTTTGGAGACCGAAAGCAAAAACCAAAGCTGATTAAAAATCAGACAAAAAGAATTAGCAAATTTCAAAATAACATGACGTTAGGTGAATATGTAAAAAAGAGAAATGGAGTACCTATCGGACATCCCCAATCACTATCTAGAAATTTACACCGATCTCTTGGCGCTAAAAACTTCTCTTCATTTTGGAATTATTGGAATCCGATTTTCGGATATTATTTGGGATTAAAAGTGTTTAAACCACTTAAACGATTTTTGCCATTATCCGTTTGCATACTTCTTACCTTTGTTTTTTGTGGTCTCATTCATGACTTCGTATCTCTAATTATTCGTGGAAAAACATCTTTTTTGTTTGCAACATGGTTTTTACTAATGGGTATTATGGTTATCATTACTAAAATCTTTAATCCAGATCTTTCTCAGAGACATTTGATAATACGTGCTTTAAATAATCTTTCAATTATTTTTATTTGTTTATACCTCGCTTATATTTTTAGCAGATTTTTGAATATAAGCATAATTATTTTTTGAAGCTGATTAAAAAACCAATCATCAAATTAAGCTATTTTTCGCTCGCCTTCAAGAGATTGTAAATGTATCCGTTCCATTTCCAACAATAGACTTTTTTTGGTTTCAAAAAATAAATGATTAAGCAAATCTCGATAAGCATTTAATGCTAAAAACAAAATATCAAGTTCCGAATCATTGTAAGTTTTTCCCCCGAAATAAAAAGGATTTTTCTTCTCCACAAATTTATCCAAATGATTTTTCGACTCTTGCTTAAAGCTTTTTGCAGTTGATAAGACTAACATCTTTTCTATATGCCCCTTAAGTTCCTTTTCAGTAGCCGAAAATATGGCAAGATTAGCTTCAATTTCGTCAATTGGTGTTGTGTATTGGATAAATTGTGTTTGCTCAATTGCTTTTGAATAAACTAATGCTGCCTCGTCGCAAACTGTATCCGTATTTAGAAAATCATCATATTTTTCTGTAAAAACCAAACCTTTATCTTCGGCTTTAAGCTTGAAATAGGTATAAATAAGTCGATCATTTTTAGCAATAGCAGCCTTAAGTTCTTTTAATTCTTGCTCAAGTTTCGGTAACAATTCATGCACATCATATTTTTGATATTTATTACCATCATATTCGAATGATTTGATATCCGTTTCTTGTGTTTGTACTTGTTTAAGAAAATTTATATCCGCTTCTAAAGCAAACGAACTATAAAGCAAATCAATACTTTCTGCTCCATAAAGTTCATCGAAATTAACAATACCTTCTTTATTATCAATATCAACTTTACTTGGCTGATAACTGTCATAGTATCCATTAAATAATTTCGGAAAAGCATTAGCCGATGCTTTTTTCAAATAATCTATCTTAAAGTCTTCAAACATATCAGATTTTACGTCACCTCTATAAACTACATTGGCAAACAACAAATTTGTAACTGCAGCTTGTGTAACTTCAATATCTGCAAACAATGAAGTTGCAGGCTCTCCATCATCTTCACCTTCCGGAAAATTACCACTCTTAATTGCGGCTATCCTATCTTCGGTACTCGGGTGACTAGCCCATTGGTTTTTTACTACCAATTTCGATTTGTTATAACGGTTAAAGTATTCTTCAGTAACGTTTGGCAAACCATTTACAAATTCAACTCCACTTTCATTGGCTATCATATCCATCATAAAACGATGCTGTGGATAAATGTTTTTAGGTTTAATGTTTTCGTCAATCTTTTGCTCATAATAAGTTATGGCTCTGTCGAATGAGTTATTAGCTAAATCTAAACGCATCATCGAAGAGATAAATGGTTTGCTGCCAAATGTATTTACTGCGATAGCATCTGCATGAAATTCCATCTCTCTTGATAAGTTCAAATGTTGCAAATTCACTACATTATAAAGTTTTCTCAATATCCATTGGATGCCTTCGATTATCTTAACCCCAAAAATTACAAAAAGAGCAAAATAGTTACTAATGTTAGCGAATCGTTGTATTAATTTACCATAGCTATCATTATCATAGAGCATGTTATAAATAATTTGATTTACGGTATAAACATAACTGCCCACCTTCATTGTTCTTTGAGAAAAATGACCAAACTCATGTGCCAATATCGCCTTTAATTCATTTTTAGATACGCTATTCACCAAAGCCATACCAATCTGTAAATTTTTCCTCACCGGCAAAATCATACTTAAGAAAGTAGAGTCGTAGAAAACTGCCGCATTAACTTCGTGAGAAACATAAATTCTTTTAGGGAAATCTGTATGTACATGATTTACAATTTTTCTAATTTCTTCATAAAGCATTGGCGCATCTGCTTCAGTTAACTCAATTAAATGCGAACGATCAATTTTATTTCTTTTAAAGATAAACTTCACCAAAAAAACTACCACAATTAAGCCCATTCCAATTAGTCCTGCACCCAACAAAAAGGTAATCCAATGAACTTTAAAACTAATTAAGATAATGCCCAAAAAACCGCAAAGCATAGCTAAACCAATAGCAAGTAATAACAGAAAAAAATAAGAAATGATAAAAAAGAAGATCGCAAGAATTGCCTTACGAGCCGCGTCTTTAAATTCTTGGCTCGTCAAATTTTCAGAAAGGTTTTTCATAAGAAGCGTTAAGTGAGTTTTGTATCGTAAATAAAATAATTATCGCTGATACTTACAAACTTTAGCCTAAAAACCTACTTTTCAATGCTGGTGTTGGTACCCAACAACTTTCTTGTTTGCCAAACCATCTGTATCGGTTTTTAGCAACGAAGTCATAAACTGCATCTCTTATATATTTCGGAACAACAATAAAAGCATATAAAAGTGGCCAAAGTCCATTTAATTTTTTGGCAACGCGTAATGCTGCAGTAGATTTTTGATAAATCTTTCCATCTGCTAACAATATGAAACTCCCCAATTGACTGTGGTTAACATTAAAAGGTTTTAGCTTTTCTTCTGCAAAATCACTTTGTAAAGGAGCAAATTTGAAAACATTATCATAATCACGCTCAATAGTAAATTGTACTGCACCATTGCAAAGGTTGCATATACCATCAAAAAATATCACGTTGTTAATTTTCATTAAGCTAATTTAATGCATATTAAATGTTAAAGTTTACATTTATCATTTTGTTACCAAAATATGTTGAATCTTATAAATACTTTATAACTTTAGTGATGCAAAAATGGCAACTTACCTTATTATTGCTTTTCATTTTTTCGGCCACAAAAGCTCAAGAAATAAAAAGAGCAAGAGATTATGGCATAAATATCGGCGTTGTAAATCCCGGAAATTTCAACAGCATTACTGATGTTGTGGGTGTAAAAGTTGGTCATACAACATTAATTGAAGGTGATTCTGTTAGAACAGGTGCAACAGCAATTTTACCGCATTCTGGGAACCTCTTTCAGCAGAAAGTACCTGCAGCTATATTTGTTGCTAATGGCTTTGGTAAACTTGCAGGCAGCACACAAATAATGGAGTTAGGTAACCTAGAAACGCCGATTGTTTTAACCAACACCATGAATGTTGCTACAGCAATAGATGCTATAATTAGCTATTCTTTAAAACAAAGTGGAAATGAAAATTTGCGTTCGGTTAATGCTGTTGTTGGAGAAACGAATGATAGTTTTTTAAATGATATAAAGGGTAGGCATGTTACAACTGCCGACGTTTTAACTGCTATAGCCAATGCAAAGGATGGAAGAATTGAGGAAGGAAATGTGGGTGCAGGCACTGGCACTATTTGTTTTGGATATAAAGGTGGCATCGGTACATCCTCACGTAAATTACCAAAAAATTTGGGTGGTTATACGGTTGGTGTGCTGGTGCAAACAAATTTTGGAGGTGTTTTACAAATTAATGGAGTTAACGTAGGTAAAGAATTAGGTAAATTCGATTTTAGCAATCAATTATTAAACAACGTTGATGGTTCTTGCATGATCATAGTAGCTACTGATGCTCCTTTAGACAGTAGAAATTTAGAAAGATTGGCTAAAAGAGCTTTTCTGGGTTTAGGTAAAACTGGAGGAATAGCTTCGAATGGTAGTGGCGATTATGTAATTGCATTCTCAACTGCCGAAAATCTTCGAATTGCACATAGTCCAAAACAAAAAGTTAATCAAAACAACACTTTACACAACGATTATACCTCTCCCATTTTCATGGCTGCCATAGAAGCTACAGAAGAAGCTATTATTAATTCTTTATTTGCCGGAAAAACAATGAAAGGCAACAAAGGCAATGTAGTAGAGGGTTTACCGATTGAAAAAGTATTAACCATTTTAAAAAAATATAATAACATCAACTAATGAATAAAAGGTTCGTTTCCATTAACAATCAATTATTTAAAGAGGAAGAGGCAAAACTAAATGTGACTGATTTGGCCATACAAAGAGGCTATGGAATTTTTGATTTCTTAAAAACAATCAACGGAAAAGCAGTTTTTATCGACGATCATTTTAACAGATTTTACGCGTCTGCAAATGCATTAAACCTTCCTGTTAAGTATAATAGAGAAACCTTATTAAACATGGTTTACGATTTAATGGAACATAATCAAATACCAAACTCTGGTATAAAAATGATTTTAACTGGTGGCTTTTCTCCAGATGGATATTTAATTGCTGAACCTAATTTAATTATCAATCAGACACCTTTTAAAATGGATGAAAGTAGTTTTGATAGAGGTTTGCGATTAATTACTCACAACCACCAAAGGCAATTATCAAACATTAAAACTATTGATTATTTGCAAGCCATACTTTTGCAACCAAAAGTAAAAGAACAACTGGCTGATGATATTTTATACCACAATAATGGAGCAATTAGAGAATGTCCGAGAGCAAACATTTTTATGGTAAAAGGAAATACAGTTGTTACTCCTAAAACTTCCATTTTATGGGGAATAACAAGAAGCAAAATATTAAATTTTAGCATTGCTGGATATAATATTGTTGAACAAGATTTTACATTAGATGATTTAGCTAATGCTAATGAAGCATTTATCACCAGTTCTACCAAAAATGTGATGCCAGTATTAAATATTGATGGTAAAGATGTAGGCAATGGGAAGGTTGGCTCCATTACCACTTTAATTAATGATGAATTTAAATCACTATTACAAAAGGCGATGGCTTAAACAAATTTAAAATTCCAACAAATCAACTTCCCAAATTAAAACATTTGCCTATATTTGCTCAATCCTTGTTAAATGCAGAAGAGAACCCTCCTAGACGGTAAAAAATTTCAAATCACAATTAAGAGACTTTGTCATCAGTTAATTGAGAATCACACCGATTTTAGCAATACAGTATTAGTTGGTATCCAACCTAGAGGAACATTTTTCGCCGATCGCGTACACCAAGAACTTTCCGAAATTTTAAAAACAACATCCATTAAAAAAGGTAATTTAGATATTACTTTTTTTAGAGATGATTTTAGAAGAAAAGATGGTTTGGTAACAGCAAGTAGCAATACCATCAACTTTTTCATAGAAGGTAAACAAGTTATCTTAATTGATGATGTGTTATGGACTGGAAGAACAATTCGGGCGGCTATGGATGCATTATTAGCTTACGGTAGACCAGAAAGAGTTGAATTGATGGTTTTGATCGACAGAAGGTTTTCGAGACATTTACCTATTGAGCCTAATTACATTGGACAGCAGGTTGATTGTGTAGATTCGCAGAAAGTAAAGGTGAGCTGGAAAGAACAAGAAGGCGAAGACAAAGTGATTTTATTATCAGATAAACAATAAGAAAAATGGAAGCAGACAAACTATCAACAAGACATCTTTTAGGCATCAAAGACATTAACCTAAATGATATTGAATTGATTTTCGAAACTGCTGATAATTTTAAAGATGTAATTAACAGACCCATTAAAAAAGTCCCATCGTTAAGAGACATTACCATTGCCAATATATTTTTCGAAAACTCTACTCGTACAAAACTTTCATTCGAATTAGCAGAGAAAAGACTTTCTGCAGATGTGGTAAACTTTGCAGCTTCATCATCATCAGTTAGCAAAGGCGAAACTTTAATTGATACTGTAAATAACATTTTAGCCATGAAGGTAGACATGGTAGTTATGCGTCACCCGTATGCTGGTGCTGGCCAGTTTTTAAGTAAACATATTAATGCACAAATTGTAAATGCTGGCGATGGTGCTCACGAGCATCCAACACAAGCTTTGTTAGATGCCTTTTCCATTCGCCAAAAATTAGGAGATGTTGCAGGCAAAAAGGTAGTTATTGTTGGCGACATCTTACACTCGAGAGTGGCAATTTCTAATATTTTATGTTTGCAAAAGTTAGGTGCAGAAGTAATGGTTTGTGGGCCAACAACACTAATACCAAGGCATATAGCTAGCCTGGGTGTTAAAGTTGAACATGATTTAAAAAAGGCTTTAAACTGGTGCGATGTAGCAAATATGTTGCGGATACAGTTGGAGCGCCAAGATATTAAATACTTCCCCTCGCAACGCGAATACGCCATGATGTATGGCTTAAACAAACAAATTCTTGATAATTTAGATAAAGAAATTGTAGTGATGCATCCTGGTCCAATTAATCGTGGTGTAGAAATTACCAGCGATGTTGCTGACAGTAAACAATCTATTATTTTAGAACAGGTAGAAAATGGAGTAGCTGTTAGAATGGCTGTACTTTATTTGCTCGCTAGTCAAAATGATTAAGCATTTCTAATACTTTTCTAATCTTTAACAACATTTCCAAAATCCAATCGTTAAAACTGTGTTATCAACAGATGTTAATTACTTATGTTGATAAGCATTGATACTATTTCTAATTTAGTACCAACCATATTTGAAACCTATGCAGAAGAAATTTCTATTAGTTCCCCTCTTTTTAGTTGGCGGTATCACCGCTAGTTTTGCCCAAATTAGTCCGCTAATAACCCTAAATAAAAATTACCAAACTGGTTTAGAACTGCTTCAGCACGAGAAATATGCAGCCGCATCGCAACAATTTAAAATTGTAGAGCAAGCAAGAAACAAAGCCAGTAAACAACAAGAAAGCAACGCAGAGTTATCGTTAATTAAAGAAAATGCAAAATTTTATGCGGCAGTTTGCGCTTTAGAATTAGGCAATGATGATGCTGAAAACTTGTTTATGGATTTTATTAGAGAATATCCATTAAATCCGAATACAAAATTAGCTTATTTTCATGTAGGTAAATCTTACTTCGCTCAAAAAAACTACACAAAAGCACTAGAATGGTTTGAGAAAACAGAGCCAACTTCACTTTCGCAAAAAGAACGAGTAGAATATCAATTTAAACAAGGTTATTCTTATTTTCAGATAAAAGATTACGATAAAGCAGAACCTTTATTTGAAGCTGCTAAAAAAGAAGATACGAAATTTAAAGAAAGTGCAACCTATTACTTTGCGTACATCAACTATCTGAATAAAGAGTACAAAACAGCACTTGCCAATTTCGAAAAATTAAAGGGCTCTCCTACTTACGAGGCAAGTTACCCGTACTACATCACTTCAATGTATTATTTAGATGAGCGTTATGATGATGTAATTGACTATGCTTTACCTGCCATGGCAAAAACAAAACAACAGTTTGAGCCAGAAATGTTAAGTTTAGTAGCCGCATCTTATTTTGCAAAGGCCGAATATAAAAATGCTGAAAAATACTTTGCAGAGTTTTATGCAAAGGATAAAAATCAAACTAAAAACAATCTTTTCATTTACCAATATGGTTATTCATTATTTCAAAATGAAAAATATAAAGAAACAGTACCTGTTTTAGAAAAATTAAATACAGACGATGTGTATTTACAAAACGGGATGTACACGCTAGGCAGAGCTTCGCTAAAATTGAATAACAAAGAGAAAGCAAGAAGTGCTTTTTTTAGAGCATCGAGATTAGATTTTGATAAAATTATACAAGAAGAAGCTTGGTTAAGCTACACTAGATTAAGCTATGAGTTAGATTTTAATGCGCAAGCTCTAGAATCGGTTCAAGGATTTATCAAACAATTTCCAACCTCAAAAAAATTAACAGAGGCTAGGGTTTTGCAGGGCGAGATTTTGCTAACCAGCAAAAATTATCAGACTGCTATTGATATTTTAGAGCCTTTGCCAAATAAAACTCCAGAAGCAAAAGAAGCTTATCAAAAAGCAACTTATTTCCGTGGTTTAGAATATTACAACGAAAGAGCGTTTCCTAATGCTTTATCTATGTTTCTGCGTTCGGGTAACTTTCCTCAAGATGGCGAAATACATGCATTAAGCGTTTATTGGATGGCAGAATCGATGTATGAGTTACGTAAATATGGAGAGGCTGTTAAAACTTTCGAGAAATTTTTAACCATGCCATCTGCAGAAAAAACTGATGTGTATAATTTCGCAAACTATGCTTTAGGTTATGCTGCTTTTGAAGATGAAAAGTATACTAAGGCTGCAAATTATTTCGAAAAGTTTTTAAATGGCAATGATAAAGATGCAAAAACAGTAACAGATGCTACCATCCGCCTTGCGGATGCATATTTTGTAAATAAAAACTACAGAGATGCCATGGTTTACTATAACAAAATCATAAATGGTAAATTAACTGGCGAAGATTATGCGTTGTTTCAAAGAGGTATGATCCAAGGTTTAGAGAAACAAGACGATGCAAAAATTACAACTATGCAAAGTTTGTTAAGTAAATTCCCTAATTCAAATTATGCAGACGATGCTGGTTTTGAAACTGCTTATACTTATTTTAACAAAGGTGATTTTGACAAATCTAAGTCAGATTTAGTTGATTTAGTTGCTAAATATCCTCGTAGCAGTTACGTTCCTCGTGCTTTAGTTACTATCGGTTTAGTTCAATATAACCAAGACCAAGATGATATGGCTTTAGAATCATTTAAAAAAGTAATTAGAGATTACGCCAGTTCACCAGAAGCAAAACAAGCCTTAGAATCTATTAAAAACATCTACATTGATAAAGGTGATGCAAATGGATTTATAGCCTATGCAGGCACAACTCCGCTGGGCAACTATTCTATGAGCGAGCAAGACAACATTGTTTTTCAAGCTGCAAACAATAGATATTTGCAAGGTGATGCTAAAGGAGCTTATGAAGCAATAAATGCTTATTTTGATAAATTTCCAAAAGCAATTCATGATAAAGAGGCTAAATTTATTAGAGCTGAATCTTTGGTGAAATTAGGTCGCTCTGCAGAAGCCATTCCAGATTACGACTACATTTTAAACGATTGGACTAGTGATTATACGGAGCGTTCACTAATCAGCGTATCTAAAGTTTTAATGGACGAGAAAAAATATAATGAAGCTATTGTTTATTTAAAAAGATTAGAAACCACAGCCGATTATAAAGTTCACTATACCTACGCTATTAACAATTTGCTAAAGGCTTACAATGCTTTAGGCATGGCCGATGATATGAGTAAGTATGCTGAAATTATCAAGACATCTGATAAGGCATCTGAAGAAGAAAAAAATAGCGCTGATTTATATATTGGTAAAGCTTCCTTAATAAAAGCAGATACCACGCAGGCAATTAAATCTTTTAATAACGTTGTAGCCAAAACAAAAACGTTGGCCGCTGCCGAAGCAAAATACAATTTGGCTGCTATACAATATGCCAAAGGCGATTATAAAACTTCGCAAAAAACATGTTTTGATTTAATTAATAATATGCCTTCTTACGATTATTGGGTGGCTAAATCATTCATTTTGTTATCAGATAATTATTTGGCTTTAAAAGATAAACTTCAAGCTAAAAGTACGCTATTAAGCATTATCGATAATTATGAAGGCAATGATGATATCCTTCCAACTGCAAAAGAAAAATTAGCAAAAATTAACTAAGCACAAATGACACTACAAAAAACTATATATAGCACCATCATCTTTTTAGCAGCTGGATCTTTTACCTTAAAGGCACAAGATGTTAAACCGCCAGAAAAAATTGTAACTGAAGAAATTGAGGTAATACGACCTTATAAACCCGTTTTAGCCGAAGCTGTTAAACTAAGAAGAAGTCCTGATTTAAATAATGTAGGCACTTATAAGGCTAAGTTCAATTACCTAGTTACCGATCGTAGACTTTCATTAAACTCAGATATTCAAAAGTTACAAGCTCAACAGTTGGCTGATGAAAAATCTGCTGAATTAATAAACAATTATGTGAAAGGTGGCTTAGGCTCGCTAAGTACCTTTTTGGCTGAAGCTTATGTAGGTACTGGGAATGATCAAGCTTTACAAGCTGGTGCATTTTTTAGGCATTTTGGTCAAGAAGGAAAATTGAACATGCAGAATGAAAACACACAACAATTGAGTGCTTTTGGTCGCAGCATTGGCGAAAAAGCCACATTAAATGGTCGTGTAAATTTTCAAAGACACGGTGTTTATTTTTATGGTATTGATGATTTAAATCCTACTTTAAACCCTAACCCAGAAAAGCAAGCGATTAATTTTTTTGAAATTGAAGGTGAAGCAATCAATAAATTTACTACTGATGAAAACGCTTTAAGTTACGCAGCAAAAATTAATGCTTACCTATTAAACGACAAATTTTCGGCTAAAGAAAATGCAGTTACCATTACAGGTTATCTAAATAAAAGAATTAGCAAATTTAATTTAGGTTTAGCCAGTTCATTAGAACTTGGTAGCACCAAAGATATCAACACCAATATTTCTAACAACTTGTTCCGTTTAAATCCTTATATCAAATTACAAGCAAATGGAGTAAAAATTACTGCTGGCGTAAATTTGGTTCAAGAGTTTGGCGAAGTTTCTAGCACAAGATTTTTTCCAGCTGTAACTGCAGATTTTACTTTAATTCCTGAATTTTTACAAATTTTTGGAGAGGTTAAAGGTGATGTAACTAGAAATACTTTAAAATCTTTTACTGATGAAAATCCTTTCTTAAATGCTAATATCGCTATACAAAATACTGTAGAAAAGTTAAGTATTAGTGGCGGTATAAAAGGTACAGGCGGACCAGGATTTGGTTACAAAGCTAAGTTCTACAGTAAAAGAATTACAGATATGCCATTGTTTGTAAACAACTTTAATAGTTTCAATAAATTTGATGTAATTTATGATTTCGGAAACATGAAGTTATTAGGCTTAGAAGGTGAGTTATCTGTCCAAGTAAGTGATAATTTAAAGTGGACAGGTAACATAATAATGGAAGATTACAAACCTGCCGTGGAGCGTGAAAGCTATTTTAAACCACAGTTGCGTGTAAGCTCTAATTTTTCTTATACCTATAACAAAAAATTAAGTTTTAATGCTAGCGTAGCCATCCAAGATGACAGCAAAGCAAAGATTTTTAATACTGACCCGCAAGTTGCGGGAGTATATCCAACTTTACCCGATTTCTCAAATGAAACTATTGTAACTGTTAAAGGATTTGTAGATTTAGGCATTGGAGCCGATTATAAAATCAACAATAAATTTTCTGTTTTTGCAAAAGCTAACAATATTTTAAACACAAAGTACAGCAGATTTCTTTATTATCAACAAAATGGCATTAACATATTTGGTGGTTTAAGCTACTCATTTTAAGAGCCAAATAAATTAATTATTGGTTGGTACCAAATTATAATTTATTTTTACCAGAATGGATATATTATTATACCTTATCACACTTTTAAAAACCCGTAAAACAGTTGGTATAACTGGTTTGGGGACTTTTTATAAGCAAAAATCACCTGGTAAATACGATGCAGTTCAGCACGCTTTTGTACCACCTAGTTACACCATTGCTTTTACAGAAGATATAAAAGAGCAAGAAGAACTAGCCAACTATATCAGTTCTGAAAGAAATATTACAGTAGAATCTGCAAATTACTACATCAGCGAGTTCGCAGAGCGGATACAAAATGAGCTTGCAGATAAACAACAAGCAGATTTAGGTGAGTTAGGCAAACTAGTTTCAAACGACAACGAAATTAAGTTTTTGCCAGCAGATAGTGAGGCTATTGGGGTTGACTTTTATGGTTTACCAAAAGTTACTGAAATTGAGCAGGATGATTCGATTTCACAAACATCCAGCAATGCTGAAGAAAACCTTTTAGAGGAAATTGTTGAGGAAAATAAATTAGAAGAAGAAAATCCTGGACAAGAAACTGATGTTGAAGAAAATGTTCTTTTAAATGATGAGCAAGAAGTTTATGAAGAAATTACTGAAGTAGTAAATACTCCAATAAAATATCATCACTTAAATGAAAATCCGCCAGTTATTGAAACTGTTGAAGAAGAAACAAAACCAGAAATAGTTGAAGAAGTTATTGAGACCCAACCAGTAAATGTTGTAGAGCCTCAATATGAAGAAGAAGAAGTTAAAACAGGATTACCTTTCTTCATGAAATTTTTGATTGCACTATTGGTAATTATCGCTTTGGGAGCAATTGTTTACTTTATCAGCCCTAATTACTTTAACAACTATTTCAATAAAAACTTTGGCAATAAAGAACAAGTGATAGTTCCAGTAATGGCTGACTCAGTAAGTAATTCCATCGATACAATTGCTGTTGATACTTTAGCTCAGAACAATAATTTAGTTAAATTAAGTACTGATAGCGTTACAACTCCACCTACTGATAGCAGCAAAGTAACCACTTATGAAGTATTAGTGAGTGCTGTTGCTACAGAGAAAAAGGCGAATAGAATTATTGCAAATTTAGCAAAAGAAGGTGTACAAGCTAAAAAGATAAAATTGTCTAAAACAATGATTAATATCAGTGCAGGTACATTTTTGACAGAATACAAAGCAAAATTATATAGAGATAGTTTAAGAGTAGTTTTAAAAAACCAGGGAATTTACATACAACCCATCAAACCCAAAAAATAACACATGAATACATTGCTTTTAGCAGTTCAAGACACAGTGAACCAGATGATCGATTCTACAAATGTTGCAGCCCCAACTGTTGCAACAGCTCCTAAAGAACTTCGTTTTATAGATTTATTATTTGCCGGAGGTTGGGTAATGGTGCCATTGGCATTATTGGCTTTTTTAGGTTTAGTAATATTTATTGAACGCTACCTTACCATTCGCAAATCATCAAAAGATGAATCGAATTTAATGTTTCAGATTAAACAAAATATACACGATGGTAGATTAGATAATGCCATCGCTTTGAGTAAAAATGCAAAATCTCCTTTGGGTAGAATGTTAGAGAAAGGCCTAAAAAGAATAGGCAGACCAATTAAAGATATTGAAGGTGCAATTGAAAATACAGGTAAATTAGAAGTTTCTAAGCTAGAAAAAAACATAGGTGTTTTAGGTATTATTGCTGGTATTGCACCAATGCTTGGTTTCGTAGGTACAATTATAGGTGTAATTACCATTTTTCATGATGTATCTATCAAAGGAGCAATTGAAATTGGAACTATTTCTGGTGGTTTATACACTAAAATGATTACTTCAGCTACTGGATTAATTATTGGTATCATCGCCTATGTTTTATATCACATTTTAAATATGATGGTAGAAAAAATCATCCTTAAAATGGAAACTGATGCAATTGAATTTATAGATTTATTAGAAGAGCCGGGCAAATAATGAATTTACGCAAAAGAAAAAAAGGTACGGTTGAAGTTCATACTTCTGCACTTAACGATATCATGTTCTTCTTGCTTTTGTTTTTTCTATTGGCATCTGCAGTAGTAAATCCACAGGTAGTTAAACTGTTATTGCCACGTTCAGAATCAGGACAACAATCTACTTCACAAAAAACAGTTACGGTAACTATAGACGAGAATTTAAATTATTTCGTTGATAAAGAACAAGTAACTTTAGACCAAATTGAAAGTAAAGTACAAACTTATCAGCAAGCCGCAAATGATGTAACCATAGTTTTATATGTGGCAAGAGGTGTTTCTATTGAAAATACCATGCAGGTTTTTGATGTAGCGAACAAACTAAAATTAAAAGTTGTTTTAGCAGTAGAACAGAAGAAAAATTAATGACAAGCCAAGAAGAAAATAACTACCCAAAAGCAATTGCAATATCTACAGGCATAATGGCCTTATTTATTGTATTGAGCATTTTTTGGGCTATCGGATCTTTTCAACCACCAGAAGATATTGGTATG
Source organism: Pedobacter sp. GW456-11-11-14-TSB4 (assembly GCF_059424425.1). Lineage (NCBI taxonomy): Bacteria > Pseudomonadati > Bacteroidota > Sphingobacteriia > Sphingobacteriales > Sphingobacteriaceae > Pedobacter > Pedobacter sp. GW456-11-11-14-TSB4. The sequence continues at coordinate 9,031 of NZ_JBWKZK010000002.1, read as the reverse complement.
GGTGGTATGGTTGTAAACTATGGAACTTCGGTAACTGGTATGGGTACAGATTATACCAGCATTGAAGAACCTTCTATGGACGAAAATGCGAACAATAAAATGCCTGATAAAATTACTCCAGAACAGCAAGTTACACCAACTGTTTCTTCTCAAATGAGTGATAAAGATATTGCCACGCAAAACAGTGAGGATGCAGTTAGTATAAATACCAAGGATAAAAAAAGTAACAATGCGCCAACTAGTGCAAAAGAAACAAAGCCTGCAGAACAAGCCATAAATCAAAATGCGCTTTACAAAGGCAAAAAAAATAATGGCGCCGGACAAGGTGATGGAACTGGAAACACTCCAGGCAACCAAGGTAGCATAAACGGAGATCCTTTAGCTCCAAATTATGGCGAAGGTGGTTCTGGTAATGGCAACACTCCTATTCCACTTAGACGTTTTTCTAACTTAGTAATTCCTACCGACGATGGACAGAAAACTGGAAGAATTGCCATTAGAATTTACTTTAATAAAGCTGGCGCAATTACAAGGGCAAATCAAGAACTAAAAGGTTCTACTTTAACAGATACAGAATTAGTAAATAAGTGTATCAAAGCTGTCTTAAACTCCTCATTAAGTAAATCTGATGTTGGTGGCGATAGCCAAACAGGTGTAGTTATCTTTAATTTTAAAGTAAAGTAAGCTGATTTTTCATCAAAAATGACTTACCAACAAACGTTAGATTTTCTTTACAGTAAACTTCCAATGTTTACTCGCATTGGCGATGTTGCACTAAAAAAAGATTTACACAATACCATAGAAATGTGTGCTAGGTTAGATAATCCTCAGCATAAATTTAAAACTATCCATATCGCTGGTACAAATGGCAAAGGTTCAACATCACACATGTTGGCAGCTATTTTGCAAAAAGCAGGCTACAAAACTGGGCTTTATACATCTCCCCATCTAAAAGATTTTAGAGAACGAATTCGCATTAATGGTAAAATGGCTTCAAAGGCTTTCGTTAAACAATTTGTTAGTGAGCAAAAGCAAATCATAGAAGAAATTAAACCTTCATTTTTTGAAGTAACCGTAGCAATGGCCTTTGATTATTTTGCAAAAGAACAAGTTGATATTGCTGTAATTGAGGTTGGTTTAGGTGGCAGATTAGATTCAACGAACATCATCACTCCAGAGCTTTCTGTAATTACAAACATCAGTTTAGATCATACCAATTTACTTGGAGATACTTTAGCAGAAATAGCTTTCGAAAAGGCAGGAATTATTAAGCCAAATGTACCAGTTATAATTGGCGAAAAACACGAAGAAACTATTGAAGTTTTCAAGGTAAAAGCAAAAAAAGAAAAAGCACCGATATTTTTTACTGAAGAGCAATTATCAATCACTAATCAAACCATAAAAGGCTCTTACTTAGTGTTAGATATTGTAAAAAATAACGAGATAATTTTCAAAAAACTTTCTCTTGATCTAACCGGAACTTATCAGCAAAAGAATATTTTAACCGTTATCCAATCAGTTTTAAAATTAAGAGAGCTTGCATTCAATATTTCAGACCAAGCAATTTATCAAGCACTAGCTAACGTAAAAAAACTCACTGGTTTGCAAGGCAGATGGCAAACGCTAAGCAAAAGCCCTTTAATTATTTGCGATACTGGTCACAACACAGCCGGTATAACCGAAATTCTTAAAAATATTTCAAACACCAAATATCAAAACTTACACATGGTTATTGGTATGGTAAAAGATAAAGATATTGATGGCGTTTTAACGTTATTACCACTACAGGCTACCTATTATTTTTGTCAACCAAACTTAGAACGTGCTTTACCCGCAATAGAATTAGCTCAAAAAGCTGCTTCAATCCACCTAAAAGGAAAGGTTTTTACATCTGTTGTTGATGCATTTAAAAATGCAAAAGAAAAAAGCACTCCTAACGATCTTATCTTCGTTGGTGGTAGCACATTCGTAGTAGCAGAAATTTTATAATAATATCACCTTTACTTCACAATCATATTGCTATTTTTACCAACTTACAAAAACCAAAAGAATGAGAAGAATACTTTTTTTAGTTGTGTTAATTTCAACTTTCACTCAGCTTCAGGCTCAAAAGTGGGTAAAGCCCAATACAACCACTACACAATATCCAACAACTGTAGATAGACCAAAATTGGTAGTTGGCTTTGTAGTAGATCAAATGCGTTGGGATTATCTATATCGCTTTTACGATCGCTACTCAAAAGGAGGCTTTAAGAGATTAATTAACCAGGGCTTTTCTGCAGAAAATGCATTTATACCATATACACCAACACAAACTGCTTGTGGCCATGCATCAATCTACACAGGTTCGGTACCTGCGCTAAACGGTATTATAGCAAATTCTTGGTACGACCCTATGGTTGGTAGAGATATGTACTGTGTTGAAGATAAAAGTAAAAAAACTGTTGGCAGTACGTCAAATGCTGGTTTAATGTCTCCAAAAAATCTTCAGGTTAATACCATTACTGATGAGCTTCGTATTGCAACAAATTTTCAGGCAAAAGTGGTAAGTGTATCAATGAAAGATAGAGGTGCAATTTTACCCGGTGGCCATTCGGCAAATGCAGCTTATTGGCACGATGGTTTAAGCGGAAATTGGATTACAAGCACTCATTACATGGATAAATTACCTGCATGGGTTAATGAATACAATGCTTTAAAAGTAGCTAATAAATATTATGAGCAAGGATGGAACACGCTGTATCCTATAGAAACTTATGTGTTAAGCGACTCGAATAACGTAGCTTACGAAGGAAGATTTAAAGATGAAACTGAATCTTCTTTTCCTCATAATACCAAACAATATATCGGCAAAAATAACGAAATGATTAAGAGTTTACCTTTTGGTAATACCATGACTATCGATTTTGCTAAGCTAGCAATAGAAAAAGAAGAATTGGGCAAAGATCAAATTACCGACTTTTTAGCCATTAGTTGTTCATCAACAGATTACATTGGCCACCAATTTGGTCCAAATTCTATAGAAATTGAAGACACCTATCTAAGATTAGACAGAGATTTAGAAGCGCTTTTTAATTATCTAGATAAAACCGTTGGTAAAGGCAATTACTTATTTTTCATCTCTGCAGACCATGGCGTAGCACACACGCCAGAGTTTTTAGCAAAAAATAAAATTCCTGCCGAAAGATTTACATCAAGATCACTTTACAGAGGTTTAGATACTTTAATGCAGCAAAAATTCCAACTTAAAAAATCTATTATCACCATTACAAATGATCAGGTAATTTTTGATCATGAGGTAATCGAAAACAGTAAGTTAGATTTTACAACCGTTAAAAATGCTGCAATAAATTACCTTAAAAAACAAAAAAGCGTAAGCAACGCAATAGATTTAACAAATCTTCAAAACACTACAATACCTGCCGAATTAAAAACCCGACTAGCAAATGGTTATAATCCAAAATTAAGTGGCGATATTCAAATTATCAATCATGCTGCATGGTACAATTCTAGCTCACCTTCTGGCATTGGCCATGGTGGTTGGTACAATTACGATGCGCATATTCCCTTAGTTTTTATGGGTTGGAATATTAAACCAGGCAAAACATCTAAACAATATTACATGACAGACATTACTGCAACACTTGCAACACTGCTGCGTATACAAATGCCAAATGGTTGCATCGGCACACCAATTACCGAAATAACAAAATAGATTTCTATTTTTTAGAAAGGCAAAAGCAGGACTACGATTATCGTTAGTCCTGCTTTTCATTTATAGTCCTCATTCTCCGCCGCGGCGGATACATTTCGGGCTATCATTTCAATCAGGCTTATTAAACATTAAACAGTGCAATACACAAAAGTTGCAAATCGCATAAAACATACAAAGTAGTTTATGTAGCTAGTATTTAACTACAAGCCATAAAAGTTTATTGTGCTATGCAAATGAGTTAGGATATGTGTTTTGCTTTATTGCAACTTTAAATAGTAGCATTAACCAAAATTATATAAACGGGATATGAGTGTAAATCTCCCGATTTTTCATCGGGAATTGTAACGGTTAGCCCGACTAACCTTAATCAAAGCTTTTGAAACTGCTTTTCAAATCATAAGCGTGTTTCTTAATCATTCTTCTGTATCTATTGTATGATTAACATTGCCAATCCTTAGTTTTTATTAACTTTGTACACCAAATAGAAAACCTACATGGAACAAATTCAACCCTACAAGCCTCAAAATAAAATCCGTTTTGTTACAGCTGCTGCATTATTTGATGGTCACGACGCTACTATAAATATCATGCGCCGTATTTTGCAATCATCTGGTGCAGAGGTAATTCATTTAGGGCACAATAGGTCGGTAGAAGAAGTTGTTAATTGTGCAATTCAAGAGGATGTTCAAGGTATCGCGATGACATCTTATCAAGGTGGACACATCGAATATTTTAAATACATGTATGATTTGCTGCAAGAAAAAGGTGCAAAACACATAAAAATATTTGCTGGTGGTGGTGGTGTTATTCTCCCTTCAGAAATAGAAGAATTACAAGCACACGGTATTACAAGAATTTATTCGCCAGATGATGGTCGTAAAATGGGTTTGCAAGGCATGATCAATAATATGCTAGAGCAAACAGATTTTATTACTACAAAAGCAATAACTAACGAATTAGAAAACATTCCAAATAAAGAGGTTAAAAGTATTGCATCTGCAATAACTGTTGCAGAAAATGACCCTGAGGGTGCTCAAAATTTTGTTGATGAGCTAAAAAAACTAACCTTAAAAAATCAAGCACCAGTTTTGGGTATAACAGGTACAGGTGGTTCTGGCAAATCATCCCTAGTTGACGAATTGGTAAGAAGATTTTTAGTAGAAGTTAAAGATAAAACCATCGCAATTATATCTGTAGATCCATCAAAACGTAAAACCGGTGGAGCATTGTTGGGCGATAGAATTAGAATGAATGCTATAAATAACCAAAGGGTTTACATGCGCTCATTAGCAACTCGACAAGCAAATTTAGCTTTATCAAAAAACGTTCAAGAGAGTATAGATATTTGTAAAGCAGCTGGCTACGACTTAATTATTGTAGAAACATCCGGTATTGGTCAATCAGACACAGAAATAACCGAACATTGTGATATTTCTCTATACGTAATGACACCTGAATTTGGCGCAGCAACGCAGTTAGAAAAAATCGACATGTTAGATTTTGCTGATCTTGTAGCGATAAATAAATTCGATAAACGTGGCGCATTAGATGCTTTACGCGATGTGCGTAAACAATACAAGCGCAACCACAATATTTTTGATGCCAAGGATGAAGAAATTCCTGTTTATGGAACAATGGCTTCTCAGTTCAACGATCCAGGCATGAACAATTTATTTGTGGCATTATTAAAAGGCATAAAAGAGAAAACTGGCACCGATTTTATTTCTTTAATGGAAATGACGGATGTGCAATCAGAAAAAATTTATATAATTCCACCAGATCGTATTCGTTATCTATCTGAAATAGCTGAAGCTAGTGAAACCTACAATGAATGGGTAGATAAACAATGTAAAATAGCCAGAAAATTATATCAACTTAAAGGTGTAATTGATTTCTCTAATGATTTTGAAAATTTCGGAGAGGGATTGAAAGATGCCTACACATTTTTAGAAGAACAATTAGATGGCGATTGCAAACGTTTACTTCGCCAATGGCCAGAAACGAAAGAAAAATACAAACAAGAATTTTTTGTTTACAAAGTAAGAGACAAAGAAATTAAACAGCCTTTGTTTTATGAGTCTCTATCTAAATTACAAATTCCAAAAGTTAGTTTACCACGATACGAAGACTGGGGAGATATTTTACGGTGGTTATTAACTGAAAATGTACCCGGAGAATTTCCTTATGCAGCTGGTGTTTTCCCCTTAAAACGTGATGGAGAAGACCCAACAAGAATGTTTGCCGGTGAAGGTGGTCCAGAACGCACCAATAAACGCTTTCATTATGTATCATTAGGTCAACCTGCACATCGCTTATCAACAGCTTTCGATTCAGTAACATTATACGGAGAAGATCCCCATATTCGCCCAGATATTTATGGTAAAATTGGCAACTCTGGTGTAAGCATTGCCACATTAGATGATGCTAAAAAGTTGTATTCGGGATTTGATCTTTGTGCTTCATCAACATCAGTTTCCATGACAATCAATGGCCCTGCTCCTATGTTGTTAGGATTTTTCATGAATGCTGCAATAGATCAACAATGTGAAAAATACATTGTAGAAAATGGTTTACAGCAGGAAGTTGAGGCAAAAATTTCTGAAATATATCAGAAAAAAGGGATCGACAGACCAAAATATCAAGGAGAACTGCCTCAGGGTAACAATGGTTTAGGCCTAATGTTATTAGGAGTTACTGGTGATGAGGTTTTGCAGCAAGATGTTTATTCAAAAATAAGAGCTTACGCTATAAGCTCGGTTAGAGGAACAGTGCAAGCAGATATTTTAAAAGAAGATCAAGCTCAAAATACTTGTATATTCTCTACAGAATTTGCTTTGCGAATGATGGGCGATATCCAAAAATATTTTATTGATGAAAAAGTAAGAAATTTCTATTCTGTTTCTATCTCCGGTTATCACATTGCAGAAGCTGGTGCAAATCCTATTTCGCAATTGGCATTTACGTTGAGTAATGGTTTTACTTTTGTAGAATATTATTTAAGTAGAGGAATGCACATCGATGATTTCGCACCTAACTTATCATTCTTCTTTAGTAATGGTATCGATCCAGAATATTCAGTTATTGGTCGTGTAGCACGTAGAATTTGGGCGAAAGCGATAAAAAACAAATACAAAGGAAACGATAGATCTCAAAAATTAAAATATCATATCCAAACTTCTGGTAGATCATTGCATGCACAAGAAATTGATTTCAACGATATCAGAACAACATTGCAAGCATTATACGCAATTTACGATAATTGCAACTCTCTTCATACCAACGCTTATGATGAAGCAATAACTACACCAACTGAAGAATCTGTACGTAGAGCAATGGCCATTCAATTAATCATTAACCGTGAACTAGGCCTAGCAAAAAATGAGAATCCATTACAAGGTGCTTTCATTATCGAAGATTTAACCGACTTGGTAGAAGAGGCCGTGTTGGCAGAATTTAAACGTATAAATGACCGCGGTGGTGTTTTAGGAGCAATGGAAACCATGTATCAACGTGGTAAAATACAAGAGGAGAGTTTATACTATGAAACACTAAAACATACTGGTGAATACCCAATTGTTGGTGTAAATACTTTCTTAAATAAAAATGGCTCACCAACAATAGTTCCTGGTGAAGTAATTCGTGCTACAGAAGAAGAAAAAGAATTTCAAATTAATTCCCTTAAAGCTTTTCAAGATAGAAACGCTACAAAAACAGGCGAAGCATTAAAAAATCTGCAAAAATCAGCAGTAGCCGGTGCAAATATATTTGAACACCTAATGGAAGTTTGTAAAATCTGTTCTCTCGGGCAAATTAGTAACGCATTGTACGAAGTTGGCGGTCAATACCGCAGAAATATGTAATATCTTAGAACAAAAAAGGCTCCAAAATGGAGCCTTTCTAATATTACAAATTACAGCTAAGAATGTATCCAGCTAAATTTATATTCCATCGTTGGATTTTTCATTCTTTCAGCAACCCTTAACAAACGAGCTGGTAAGTTCATGATATAATCTCTCGCTTTCTCACCAGCCTCATTTAATTCAGTTATGCTATCAACTTTCCACTCTTCTATCAATTGTTGCATAATTTCTACGTAATCAACAGCAGTATAAACGCCTAAACGTTGTGCTGCATCTGTAAAATGACCAAATGTCTGACCAATTTTTAATCCCATTTCACGTAAAAAATGAGCAGGCATCACAATTTTTTTGCGCATCATATCCTCAAAAGCAATCATTGCTTCGCTAGGATCTACTTCAAAAATCTTCGACATGAAATCTTTATATGCTTTAGCATGTCTAGCCTCATCTGCTGCAATTACACCACACATTTTCGAAAGTAACGTATCCCCGTCTTTTTTAGCTAAAGAAGCTACTCTCCTGTGCGAAATATTAGTAGCTAACTCCTGAAAACTTGTATAAACAAAATTTCTATACGGATCATGACCTGTACCAATATCAAAACCATCTGCAATTAAATATTGGGTAGATATTTCCATCTGGCGCATATCAACACGTCCAGTTAAATACAAATATTTATTCAAAAGATCACCATGACGATTTTCTTCTGCAGTCCAATATCTATTCCATTTCATCCAGCCTCCTTCTTCATCCCTCGAAATATCATCCATCATCATCAACCAAGATTCATAAGTAGGCAAAGCCTCTTCTGTAATCGTATCGCCAATTAAAACAGCAACTAAATCATAAGATAAATCTTTAGCATTTTCTCTTAATATTTTAATATCCTGAAAAAAAGATTCACTTGTAGAATCTGGCAAAAAATCAGATGGTTGCCAATTTGTATCTATAGGTTTTAAATAAGTAGGCATCATTTTTAACATGTATTTTTCAACATGCATTAAAACTTCCTTTCTTGATCCAAAATTGATATTCATTTTATAGTAATTAATGTACAAAGATAAGCATAATGCACAGTGAAACCTTATGTTATTTGTAATTTAAACATAGTTAAACTCAAATAGTTTCTATCTAATTAAGAAGAACATGTTTCCAGTTATGAAGAAGAAGATCTGCGCTGCAGCCATGATCGTCATTCCCGCTTTCCGTTATACGGGCCGTATGCAACTGGCCCCTTCGGTTTACGCTCCAATCGGGTCTGGTCTGCAGGGCAGGTACAGCTGTCGAAGTGTTCCGGTCATGTGGCCCAGCATTCGTGCCAGATAATTCACAGTTATGCAGATGCTGCCTTTTCTCAGGCTCGTGAGGGAAATGTACGTGTAAACAAGAAAGCCCCGCAACTTTCGTTACGGGGCTTCTTTTAAGATCTGGCACCGACCTACTCTCCCACATGTTA
>NZ_JBWKZK010000001.1:1436649-1646523 GCF_059424425.1 Pedobacter sp. GW456-11-11-14-TSB4 | reverse complement strand
GCGTAGGTCAATGTTGAGGTATAGGCACTTCCGTCAACGCTGTAGGTCTCCCCTGCAACTGCCGTGATGGCAATGCTACCTGTTGGTGTACCACAAATTGGCTGTGTTACCACAACTATTGGCGCATTTGGTAATGGGTTAACGGTTACTGTTACCGCAGTAGAAGCAGCCGAATAACAAGTACCGTTGCTCGTTTCTACGGTGTAAACTCCTGAAGTAGTAGCATTGTAAACTTGTGATGATGCACCAGCAATTAACACACCTCCTTTATACCACTTATAAGCGGTTGCGGCAGTAGCAGAAAGATCTACTGAACCACCAGCACAGAAGGTAGTTGCTGTTGCAGGGGTAATGGTTGGTGTTGTTGGCAAAGTAACATATACATCTTGTGTAATATTTTGTGTATAACCGTTGCCGTAATTAAATGTCCAAGTTACTACGGTTTTACCAATGGTTGTAATTGGGAAAGTAGTAGTGGTAGTAGCTGTTAAACCACCAGCACAAGGATCTACTAAAGTTGGTGCTGCTGGCGAAGCACTACATACCGCATTAAAATCTGCCAGAGCTGTTGGTAGATTGGTGGCATTGATGGTAATAATAGCTGTTGTAGTATTGGCACAGGTACCGTTGGTAAAACTATAGGTAACGGTATGGCTACCCGCTGTACTTGCAGCTAAATCTATTGCTCCGGTTGTTGCGTTTATGCTTAAACCAGCATCTGATGTATAGGTACCACCTGCTACACCAGTTTGGGTAACCGATGCCGTACCACGCGTACAGTAAGGGCCATTTGCATACGTAATTGTTGCAATTGGTAAAGGGTTTACTGTTACCGTTACAGGCATTATTTTTTCGCAATTTGTTGTGGTGTTGGTACCTTTAATATAATAGGTACCACTAACGCCAACTGCTGATGGACTTGCCAAAGCAATTGTACCTGCGGCATCTGTAAAATAGGTATAGGCTAAACCTGCATCGCTACCGGCGGTAACTGCAGCTGCTGTAAGATCAACTTTGTTATCATAGCATACTGCTGCTGGGTTTGTAATGACAACGTTTGGCAGTGGGTTAACATTAAATATTAAAGTAGATACTGTTGTGGTATTACAAGGTGCACCCAAAGTAATGGTACAGGTAATTGTATTTGTACCTACTGATAACGCACTATAATCTATAACTGGGTTTTTAAGGTTTTGGTTAGCTGCCGTAATACCCGGTCCAGCCCATAAATAACCATCGGCGCCTAAAATATCTACATCTAATTGAATGTTGCCACTTGGTAAATTACAAAAAACAACTGGTGTAGTTTTACCATTGGCGCTGGCTGTTGGTGTTGCTGCCACGCCTATTTGGGCAGTTTGCGTAATTATGTTACCACAACCATCTTTTATTTTAAAATAATAAGTGCCACTGCTTAAACCAGAAAAAGTGTTGCCACTTTGGTAAGCGCCAAAATTTGCACCCCCATCTAAACTTATGGCATACTCTAAAACATCACCAGGAGCTGGCGAGTTAGTGGTAGCTACAATGGTTAACACCCCATTGGTAGCGCCTGCACTACACACAAAGCCGCCTGTACTTGCCGTGTTTACCGTAATGGCATTGGCTGAGTTATATGTTACTGTTTGAGTATTAAAAACTACACTACTTCCCTTAACTTTAATACCAAAAACATAAGTACCATAGGCTAAACCATTAAAAGGTATAGCCTGAGTTGCGGTGGCTAGATCTCTCACTGCGCCTACATTAGATGGACCTGAAACTATAACAATTTCATAATATGTTTTTTCTTCAACTAGCGAGGTTATTGGGATAACATTAAAGCCACCACAGACCGGTGTAGTAGTTAAACTACTTAATACACCGGAGTAGCCTAAAATATTTCGAGTTATTGTAGCTATACCACAAGGACCTGAAATTTCAAATGTATAATTTCCTGCAGGAAATATTGTCCCTGTAGTAAAACTAGACGATCCTGAAACTGTTAAAGTTTTATGATAAGTGTAACCCACCATTGAGGGTACATCAGAAGAAATAACTTTAATTGTTATTACATCACCAATATTTCCATAACCCACATGAAATGTAACTCCTGCCGAGTTATATGCTTGTAACGTTCTACCAGAAGTAAAATTATAACTACTAGTTGTTGAAGGAATTAAAAATGATGTCGGTGAAGCTAAAAAGGATGCGTTATTACCATGTGCATCTACTGCACTTACAAAATAATCAACACTAGTTACGAAATTATTAGGGACTGTTCCATTTGATGTGGTTTGCACATATGAAATTGTAGGATTGCCTGCACTTGTAAAAGTCCAATTTATTGGATAACATGCTAAAGAAAAGGTTGACGCCCCATAGTTATCTGCTAAAGTAATTTTGCCATTACTACCACATACAGAATAAAGAACACCTACCTTAGCAATACTTGGTGCAAACGTTTTTGAGTTACCACATTTATCATAAATTACCATCTTTGGATTTCCTGCCAAAGCATTAGTGGCATTAGTAATACCATCGGGTAATGTAGTAAAAATAGTTGTTAGGGGAAAATCAGCACCTGCTAGATCAGGATTACCATCCGCATTTGTGTCTTGACCATAGGAAAGCCCGTTAAATTCTAATCGCCAAGAAAAATTTGCCTTATCCATTGATGACAATTGAACATTGCCTGTTGTGTATGCAAAACCATCTTTGGCTTTAAGAACAATTTTATCATCACAATCCCCTGCAACTTGTCTTGCTAAAACGAAATTCAGTGGAGCAAATTGACTGATAATCGCTCCATTTTGAGAAACTGCAGATGCCGATGTAATCGTTTGCCCACAAGCATCTGTAACGGCTACAATATAGTTATTAATGCCCAAAGGACTAAATGTAAAACTTAAATTACTCACTAAACCACTACTCTCTATTATAGTATTTGGTGTACTTTGTAAAGCAATGGTATAGGTAAAAGGTGCTTTACCACCAACAACACTGGCTGTTAATGCAGCAGAGCCACTCTGACATGGCGTTACTTTAGTGGGTGTGGTAACCACCATATCGTTGTAATTGTTGTTTACCACAATATTTGCACTGGTGTAAATGGCACCCCCAGCAGCGGCCCTTGCCTTTATGGTATAATTGGTGGCACTGAGCAAACCAGAAAAGGTGTCGATGTTGGTAAACTGAACGGCGTCGCCTGCTACCGGCGCTACCACCACACCTGCTTTTAACAATTGAAATTGCGGTGTGGCACCTAAACCAGTAGGTGTAGCCACAATAGTGCCCCCATCTTTACAGCCTATTGTTGTTGCGGTGCCCGTTACGCTTTGCGCAAGGGCAGCACTTCCAACACCAATAAGGCTACAGAAGGTGAGCAAGAATAATAAATAAGTAAATTTTTGTTTCATTTTAATTTAGATAAAGTAGATAGTATTGTTTATTAAGTATTGAGGATTATAACCTTTTCAGCCGTTGCTTTTTGAGTAATCATTAACTGCATTGGCAGTTTGCAAAGCAATGAACATAGCATCGAGATTATTTTTTTTAAAGGCTTTTGTTAAATTTGTAAACATCACATAAAAAAAGGCTCTCAGAATAGCTGAAAACCAATTGTTTACAAAAGTAAATGAACCATGGGTGGTAGAAATCCCTAAATTGCTTTAAAATAATACATTAATTTTAAGCTATTACCGAATTGATACGGAGATGCATTATCCAACAATAACCCAAACAGTGTGCAAAACGTGGTGTTTTGAGGAAATTAATAAGCAATAGATTTTTTTATCAAATTTTTAGGTAAAATGACTTATAATTTTTGTTTTATCATTGTATAGAAATTACAATGGTTATCCTATTTATCTTAAGCTATTCCGCTATCATCAATGCATATTTTGCAAGTAAAAAAATGATTGGGCCAATAACGATTAAATACCAAACCATTATAATATCAAACTAGCTGTTTGAAGAGCAGCTTAAACGAAAGATTTTATTTTTTGAATTTTATGAGATGTGTATTAATTGATGACCACCAAATTTTGCTAGACAGCTTATCTATGTCTATCACTGAAAACAATAACAGAATTCAAATCAGTACATATACAAGCTGTAAAAATTTCTTAAATCAGGTATATGACCAGGCTTTACCTAATATTATCATTTTAGACATTTTAATGCCTGACATGAATGGATTAACATTTTTAGAGATTTGTAAGAAACAATTTAATGGCAAGTTAAACATCATTGTATTATCTAGTTTAACAGATGTACAGACTATTAAACAAGCGATTAGAGCTGGAGCAAAAGGCTTTTTAGCCAAACTAAGTCCGATAAAAGAACTTATAACTGCAATTGAAGTGGTTTCTATTGGCAAGCAATACATAGGTAAAAACCTTCAAAGCCAACTTTTAGATTACGTGTTTTTAGATGAACAGGTAACCTATCGCATCTCAATTAGAGAAAGAGAGGTGTTAAATGGCATTTGTAACAGTAAAACAATTAAAGAAATCGCTCACGAGCTAGGTTTAAGTCCGCATACGGTGCAATCTTACCATAGAAATATCATGAAAAAATTTAAGGTAAACCGAATTGCCGACTTAATTGCATTTGCCATAAAAAATGGTTTTTACAACTACCAATAAATAAAATTGCGGTTTAATCATTAAGTATATGCAACATTTAGGCTATCGAATGATGAGATTCTGTTTTTAGAGATGAGCCGATTGATTTTAATTTAAATAATCAAAGGAAATTGGCCAATTATTTTTAATCCTTGGTTTTCTGCAGTAACAAATTCAACTAGCCCATTCAATGTTTCCAATCTAGTTTTGATGCTTTTTATCCCATATCCTAAAACAACTTTATTTTGGATAAAACCAACGCCGTTATCGCTAATTTCAAAATGGCAATTATCTTTATCAAAACTCAGATTTAGGGTAACTTTGGTACATGCTGCATATTTTATAATGTTGGTTAACGCCTCTTTAAAAATGCGCATCAGCTCATATTGCTGTTCTTTAGTTAAATTTTCTGCCGCCTGTTCCTCATTCAAATTTAAATCAATTTTTATGTTGTGTTGTTCTTCTAATTTTTGGCAAAAACCAATTAAAACATCAACTAATACAAATTTCTCACTTTTGTAACCATTACTTAAGTTTTGCATAAACGAACGAACAACCTCATAAATACTTGCTACTTCTTCATTAATGATGTTTAAAAAATGTTTTGTTTCTTCATGCGTAGCCTGTTGTTGCAAATCATCTATATAATACTTTAAAATTGTAATGTTTCCACTCACGTCATCATGCACATCTACAGAAATTTGTTTGCGTTGTGCTAAAAGCTGATTGCTCTTATCTAATTCAAATTGCATTTTCTGCAGCATTAACTCATCTTTTCTCTTTCTTTCTTCAGAAACTAACTTTTGTTCAATATATTTATTTAATATGGCCTGGCTTTTGCATTTAGCATATAGCCATAAAGCTATAATAGCTATTAAAGCTATAATCATTAGAGAAATAAATACAATTAACATTGTATTGCGCTCTTGTAATTTTTTTTGACTTTGCAAAATTGATATTATCTTTTGCTTTTTGGCAATATCGTATTTTTGGTCTATCTTGAAAACAACCCCCCTATTGTTTAATGCATTTATTTGACGATCTAAAGAATTAATTTGGTTTTGCCAATGCAAAGCCTCTTTGTAATTACCAGTTTTAACAGCATTTTTTTTAAGTTCTGACAAGCAACTTAAAAATAGCAAGTTAAATTGGCAGGACGAATAGTGAGTAGATATCCCAATTTCTTTTGCTTCATCAAATTTACCCTGCTTTATTAAACAATATATCATTAGTGGCTTTTTCTGATCTTTGCCAGCATTAATTAAATTCTTTGCATTAAGCTTAATGGTATCTAATGCATACAAATTTTTATACGCAGATTGATAATCGCCCTTTCTTATCTTAAAATTAGCATCAAAAAATTTAGTTCCTACACTATCCAAAGTAGCACTATCTTTATCGTAAATTTTAAATGTTTTCAACAAAACAGCAGCACTATCTAAATACTTTTTATTTAAAGTTTTGTCGTAAAAATTAAAAAGGATAAAAGTTTTGTTATTATGGATAATTCTGCCATATAGCTTAAATCTATCCCTAATTTTCAGATTAACATTTTTAAGATTTGCTTTCTTATAGGTATTAATTGCTAGGTTTATAAAATCCAAAGCTTTTGAATGAAGTCCAATTTGAGCAAAATGCAATGACATATTCGCGTATACAACCGACAACCGCTCTGGGTAATTTTTTATATTTGGAACTAATCTAATAGCCTCATTATATTTTCTAAGCGCCAATTCGATCCCATTGCTTCTATTCTCTATATGTGAAGCTTCAAAAATATACATTCGAATAAGCTTTTCGCCAATTATCTCGCTTCTCGGGACTTTTTGGGCAAGTGTTGTATATGCGGAAGTAAGTTTATAAAACAAATCATCATTTCTCCACCTTAGCGTTAAACTATCTCTTTCTTGTTGATTAAATTTTGTGTAAGTAAATATATTTTCTAAATTATTGGGAGTAGCTTCTTTAAAATCAATTCTGCTTAGCAAAACCTTCAATAATTTATATAAGTCTTTTTTTAATGGAAAATTTTTCCAGTTATCGTTATCACAATTAGTTAATATTTTTCTGATTTCTAAATCTGTGAGTTTAGCCGGATTTTTAGGTTTTATGCTGTCTGGCAAAATTTTAAATAAATCATTGGATATTTGAGCATTCGCTAAATTTACACTCAAACAAAAAGCGAAAAATGTTAGATAAATAAATATATTTTTCATTTATAGCTATGAAATAATTTGTTCAACAAAAAAGGTGAGAGTTATGAGGAGGCTTCAGAAAGAATAAACGTTAAAACATTTAGTTTATAAATAGCGTAAATCAAATGCAATTATAAAAATCAAGCTTTTTACTGTTCAGCAATGCTAAAAACCTAATTCTTTATAAAAGATAAGGTTTAAAAATTTAACCGCAAAGTATTTTATTTTAAAAAATTTCAGCAATGCCATTTGTCCTAAAAATCTATATTTTTGAGGTAAATGAAACCGATAAATTAAATTCTATTTGAAAAAATAATTTATATTTTGAGCATTTGGAGTTTCTCGGATAAACGGCACTCATGTCATCAAAAATTTTATAATTTTATATGTTGTTGAATGTATTTGAAAAAACAACATTACTAAGGGAGCAAATATTAGGAAGTGATATCGTTTAATTTCCTTAAAAATTATCCCGCCGTTTACTCTTCTTTATAATTTAAAGAATAATAACCGTAGGCACAAAACAATAACACAATAACACTACTCAACCAAAGTGTATTGTAACCAAATTTTTCGGCGATATAGAAACCCGCAACAGGCGTAATTTGCGCAATAGACCAAGCTATTGAGAAACCAGCCGCATATTGCCCTCGGTTAAATTCGTTGCTTCTTTTAATTACAAAAGTGTTAATAAAAGGCATCGAAAACATTTCGCCAAAGGTAAAGCCAATTACACAAAGCAATGCTAAAACAACAGGAAACGAATCTGGCAGCACTAAAAACATAAATGAAACACTAACAATTAGCACACCTGTTACGATGTAAAATTGTGGCGATTTTTTATTCTCGATTTTGCTAATCATCACCATTTCTAACAAAGCGATAATGGCGCCATTTACACCTAATATTAAACCTATCATGGCCTCATCAATGTGCCATTCTTTTTTAAAAAATACAGGCACTACCCTAAACATGAGAAAAAAACATGTTGCAAAAAGACAAGTTAGCAGTACGAATTTAATAAACCATACATCTTGCCAAGGTTTACGTACTATGATGTTTTTAGCTTTTTCGATGGCTGCTTTTCTAAAACCTTTTACGGCAGGTAATAATAAAAATATGGCTAGGCCTACTAAAATACTTACCACACCATCAACCAGAAAAAGCAATTTATAATTGATGGAAGCGATTAAGCCACCCATGGCAATGCCAAATGAAAACCCAATATTAGTTGCCAAACGATTTAATGAGTACGATCTGGTTTCTTTGCCAGGAGCCGAGTAGGCGGCTATTGCTGCAAAATTTGCTGGTCTAAATGCATCATAAAAAAAGCTGATCAGTATAGACATTACACATAAGGCTGTGAAATTGGTGATTTGTGAAAATGCTAAAAAAAGTAAACCACCAATTACCGATGAGTAGATTTGCACAGGCCTAAAACCAAACATATCGGTTAGTTTACCTCCAGCTGCTGCACCTAAAATAGCTCCTACCCCAAATAAAGATATAACTAAGCCAGCATCAGACTCTGGTCTGTGTAAAGATTGTGTAATGTACAAGCCCATAAAAGGCACTGCCATGTAACCGCAGCGGTTAAGCAAAATAACGCCACTTAGCAACCAAGTTTCTTTACTTAAGCCAGTAAAAGATTTTTTATAAGTAGTGAGAATTTGTTGGAGCATTTTTGGTTCGAATGGGTTCCAAAAATAGACAATTGGCTGTAAATTTCTATTTATAATTTCTGTATTTTTGAATTCGCCCAAAAATCTGCGACCAATAAAGCTTAGCACATGTCAACAGAAATTAAATGCCCAAATTGTAATCATTCTTTTCCTATTGAAGAAGTGATGGCAGAAGAATATAAACAGGATTTACGTGAGAAGATGGTTTCTTTTACCAAGCAAAAGGAAGAGGAGTTTCAGCGCAAATCTGAAGCATTTGAGCAACAAAGGAAGCAACAAGAAGAACTTTACGACAGGCAAAAAAAGCAACAGGAATTGGCTTTTCAGCAAAAGCTGGAGCAAGAAAAAGCAACGCTGCAAGCTACAATGGCCGAAAATTTACGCAAAACTATAAGCGCAGATTTTGAGAACCAATTGCGAATGAGTAAGGAAGCTAATTTAGAAAACGAAGAAAAACTAAAACTGGCTCGTGCTAAAGAAATTGATTTTTTAAAAAAGGAACAAGAGATTAAAACACGCGAAGCTGAATTGGAGTTGAGCATACAACGTAAATTACAAGAGCAACGTGAAGAATTAGTGGCGCAAGTTCGTAAACAAGAATTGGAAAAGAACAGCTTGAAAGATACCGAACATCAATTGCGTGTAAGGGAGCTAGAAAAACAGCTTGATGACCAGAAGAAATTAGCCGAAGAAATGAAGCGTAAAGCCGAGCAAGGTTCTATGCAATTACAAGGCGAAGCACAAGAATTAATTTTAGAAGAACTGTTACGCAATACTTTTCCGTTCGATTTGATTGAGGAAGTTGGCAAAGGTGTTCGCGGAGCAGATTGTGTGCATAATGTACGCAACCAGTTCGGACAAGAATGCGGTCGTATTATTTATGAAAGTAAGCGCACCAAAGATTTTTCGATGGAGTGGATTGAAAAATTGAAAAAAGATATGCGGAGCATGGGTGTAGATGTGGCCGTTATTGTTACTCAAGCTTACCCAAAAGGGATGGATTGTTTTGGTGAAAAAGATGGTGTTTGGATTTGCTCTTTTGATGAGGTTAAAGCGGTTTCTTACATTTTACGTGATGGGATTATCAAATTGTTTAGTGTAGCAAAATCTCAGGAAAACAAAGGCGATAAAATGCACATGCTTTATGATTATTTAAATGGCAACGAATTTTCTGAGCAATGGAAAGCTATTCGTGAAGGTTTTATGAGTATGAAACTTTCTATACAACGTGAGCGTGATGCCATGGAGAGATTATGGAAAAGTAGAGAAAAGCAATTGGAAAAGGTGTTGTTAAATGCTGCTCATATTCGTGGCTCTATTGAGGGTATTTCTGGCAACGATAATATTCAGTTGAGTTTAAATGACGATGATGATGATTTGTTATTGGAGTAATTTGAGGTTTAACCGCGGAGAGCTAAGAACGCAAAGATTTTTTGTCATTACGAGAAACGAGGAATTCCACAAGACAGATTAATTTTGCTTTTATTACTAAATTCTTTGGTTCCTTTGGTTAGTTAATGCTTAGAATAATTGAACCACCTAAGAAACCTAAGAACACCTTAGCAAATTCTTATATTTCCTTAAATGCCTTATATGCTAAACAAATTTGAAACGTAAAAAGAATACAAATTCTTTGGTCCCTTTGATGGTTTAGCACCTAATTTAATGGAACCACCTAAGAGACCTAAGAACACCTCAGCAAATTCTAATATTTCCTTAAATGCCTTATATGGTAAATAAATTTGAAACGTGAAAAGGATACAAATTCTTTGGTTCTCTTTGGTTACTTTGGTGTTTTAATACCTAAATATAATGGAACTACCTAAGAGACCTAAGAAAATCTCAGCGAATTCTTATATTTCCTTAAATGCCTTATATTGTAAACAAATTTGAAACGTTAAAAGAATACAAATTCTTTGGTTCTCTTTGGTGGTTAAAAACTATAACTCCTTCACCATCCAAATATCGCAACCGAAATGCCCTGAGTTACCCAAAGCATTGCATTGACGCTCAAAGCCTAACTTTTCATACAAACTAACCGCCTGATTTAACTCTGGCATTGATTCTAAATAAATTTTCTGGTAACCTAATTGTTTTGCTTTCTCGAAACATTTATCCATTAAGGCTTTACCCAAACCTTTGCCTCTGGCACTTTGGTGTAAATAAAGTTTAACTAATTCACAGGTATCGGTTGGCAAACCTTCTGTAGGAAAAATTCCACCACCACCTATTATTTTGCCTTCATCTTCAATTACCCAGTAAGCAGAATTTTGAACCGTAAACAACCTTGATAAATGATTAGTACTTTCATCATAAAAAGCAGTCCCAGGTTTATTGGCTTTAAATTCTTTTAAAACGGCCTTAATCAATTCGCCTATGGCAGCATTGTCTTTTTCTTGTATTGGTCTTATTGTTGGTTGCATTTGTCTCTTTTTTTACCACAGATCTTCACAGATAAACACAGATGTGTTTTATCAATCAAATATCAATTTAAAATCTGTGTTTATCCTTTTTATCTGTGGTTAAATATTAATCACGCCTCCCATAAAAGGATCAGTTATCGATTCTTCACCAGTTTCTACATGCCCTGCATAATGCTTCATGAAATTGGTTTTCCCTTTAATTTGAGTTTTAAAATCGTACCATCCTTTACTTTTTTGCAAATTTAAACTAACAACTTTTTTACTGTTTGCCGCAATGCTAATGGTTTTTGAATTTGCTTTGTAGGTCTCATCTGTAATTTCAACTTGCAAAGTAGCCATCTCTAAATTCTCTAGCAATAGCTGAATATTTCCAGTAGGTTTTTTAAGCAATCCACTTTGTTCATAAATACAATTTACACTTAACAACGGATCGTTTTTATCGCCTTTAAACTGCCTAAAAAATCCATTCGGGCCATCTACAGCCAAATTATAAATGCCATTCTCAAAATCTGATATTTTCCAACTATCTCGAATGCTATCACCAGCGCTTACCCCATAAGCCCATGTTCTGCCTGCTTCATTTTGGTAAACACTTGGTGTGTAAACGTTAAACGGCGCACCTTTATTTAGCAATTTTTGTCCGAAAGCTGTCGCGAGCGATTGAAAATCTAACTCAATGTGATCTAAATTTTTAAACGAGTTTACCAACAATTGATAAGGCAAAGCACAAGCTGGTTTTGTTCCTTTTTCTTGTACTGCAGCAAATGCCGAAGCGCCACTTTTAAAAGGTAAAAATGTATTTATTTTATCGATTTCGGCCTGTGCTAATTCGTTTGGTGTTACTTGTGCAGGTTTTGTTTTTGCATTTTGAATACATGTAATCACTCCATCTTTTTTCAGTCTTGTTGGTACACTTAATTGCTCACCATTGTACGGCCTAAAAACCGAAGTTAAATCTCCGCAAACTGCCCTACGCCATGCACTAATATTTTCACTTTTAATTTGTTTACCTATTTTATGAGATAAAAATTTCTCTAAAAACATTAATGAAGAAGTATGATCAAAAACCTCTGAATTTACATAGCCACCTTTGCTCCAAGGCGAAGCTACCATCATGGGTACACGGTAACCCAAACCAATCGGACTATCCTTTTTAAACTCGTAATCAGCCCAAGCGGCTAAACCTTCACTTACTTTTCCAGTTGATGGATCATTAGGTTTTGGTGCTACAAATGGTGGTAAATGATCAAAATAGCCATCATTTTCATCATAGGTTAAAATAAAAATTGTTTTCTTCCAAACCTCCGGATTTTTAGTTAAAATATCTATTGCCTCACTTACATACCAAGTGCCATAAAGCGGCGAGCTGGTATGGTCAGAAAAACGCTGTGGCGCTACCAACCACGAAACCAATGGCAGATTCCCCGAATCAACATCTTTTCTAAATTGTTCAAAAATATCTTCTTTCGGAATATTTAAAGTTTCCTGCTTTCCTTCTTCGTTGGTAAAAGTGAATGGCGCTAATTTTAAATAATCATCATTATCAATATTGGTTGTAAAGGCTTTATCGATTAGGTTTTTTTCGCGTTGCGAGAGTTTGTTGTATTTAGCCAAAACCTCATCGGCAGTTAATGCAGGATGGCTGGTTGTATCTCCGTTTTTACGAAAATAAGCCGATAATTTTACCTGGTGTCTTTTAACATATTCTAAAGGATTATCGCCATAGTTCCCTAACCAATCATCCTCCTCCCCTTCAGGCAAATTGGCTGTCCAAATTTCATTTTGGTAAACCTTCCACGATACGCCATTGTGTTCCAAAATTTCGGGAAAAGTTTGCCAATCTACAAAAATATTGTCTCTAGATTCGGCCTGCGAGTTATTTACCGCAGCTACTGTATTCGCATTTTGCTCAGGACGAATGGTGCCAGTCCAGAAAAATAACCTATTGGGTGTTGTACCAGTTAAAGATGAGCAAAAATGATGATCACAAATCGTAAAAGCATCGGCCATTGCATAGTAAAATGGAATATCTTCACGTTGGTAATAGCCTAAACTCATTAACGATTTTACCGGCACCCACTTGTCGTATTTACCCTTGTTGCGGGCGGCAACTTGGTCACTCCACGAGTGTGGCAAACCACCTTGCCAAGTAATTTTGGTTTTGCTAATATCTACATGAAATGGGGCAAAAGTTTTCCCTTTCGCATCGTTCTGTAACCAAACCTTATTGCCATTCGGTAATGTTTTGGCTCTCGGATTGTTAAAGCCTCTCACACCTTTCATTTTACCAAACATATGGTCGAAAGATCTATTTTCTTGCATCAAAAACACCACATGTTCTGCATCATAAAATGTAGTACCAGGCTCGGCATTTATAGCCATTGCCTTTTGTATAGACATGGGTATAACGTTGGCTGCTCCAAACGTACTTGCAAGTAACGATGCTTTTTTAAGAAAATCTCTTCTAGAATCCATTCGGGTATGATTAAATTATAGCTAGCTAATATAATGTAGAAAATAGAAATGTGTGTTATGTTAACATCAACATTTTGATTATAATTTGAAGCGCAAAATCGCTGCATATCAGTAAAAGCCATCCCGCCAATGCTGCTTCCGATAAATCGGAATACACGTATGTCGGGGCTATTTTTTTTAAGCAACATGCATTTTTGCACTTGCTATGTTCCTAAACCCGATTGAAGTGGATGCCGATTTTTCATCGGCAGAAACGGAAAGCGGGGCTAAAGTTGCCAAGAATTACTGCACTTTCTTTTACTAAAATACAACATTTTAAAAGCAAGTTACTTGCCAAGTTCTTTCCCAAAAACCATTTGGCGCTAATGTATTTATTCCTTCTTTTTGGCCTAATTCCTGGTTATGGTTTACTGAATCAGCTATGCCACACCAAGGCTCTAAACAAACAAAATCTGCATCTTTAGCGGCCCAGATTCCAAAATAAGGGAAATCTTTAAAGTTAAAATCTAAACCATTATAGTTTTTATCATTTACCAAAGAAATACTATCGCTTTTTAAGTTTTTAAATACCAAGGCATCGTCATAAAATAGCTCATGTTTTAAATGCAGTTTGCCGTTATCAAGTTTAATTGTAGAGGTTTGATCTGAAATCAGGTTGTCGACAATATGATGATAAGTTAACTCCTCATCCTTGTTAAATTGCAAATAGTAATCGGTATAACTGCCCTCTTTATTTAAAGGAGCCGCAAAAGCAGGATGACCACCAACCGAAAATAATAAATCCTTATCTCCAGGATTTGAAACCTCGTAAGTGCAACAAACGCTAGAACCATGTATTTTATAGCGTAAAGCCAATTTAAACTCGAAGGGATAAACTTTTAAGGTTTGTTGGTTGTGATTTAAGGTAAAAAGAACTTCGTGCTCGTTCACTTCTTTAACCTCAAAATCCATATCTCTGGCAAAACCATGTCTAGGCAATTGATAAGTATTTTCCTCAAAAAAGTAGGTATCGTTTTTTAATGCCCCAATAATTGGAAATAATACCGGACTAAACTTGCCCCAAAAATTTGGGTTACCACTCCATAAAAACTCTGTACCGCTGTGTACGCCTTTAATACTTTGTAGTTCTGCCCCTTTTTTTGAAAAAGAAACTACGATATGCTCATTTGCTATTGAAATCATGATGGATAAAAATAGAAATAAGAATTTCGTTTGCGTAAATAATTAACAAATAATAACAAATTAAACAATAACCTTTAGATATTCTTTAGCTTCTTCTACTGCAGCACTGCAAATTGATGTGATAAAATCTATGTCTTCATTTAACTGTTGAATGTTTAGATTTAAGCACAACTCTTCGGCAAAATACCTGTTTAAAGTTTGATCTAGCCCCATAATTGAAAGATTTGATTTCATGTGATGCAATATCCTATACAAATCAGCATAAGATTTATTTTGTAGGGCAACACGTAGCTCTTCTAAATTTTCTGGTATAGATTTTATAAATATTTTAGTTACACCTCTTTGATATACCAAATCATTTCTACTTACCTGTTTTAAATAACTTAAATCCAATAATTTAAATTTTGGCTGATTTTTAAAATTTTTGGCTTCCATTATCAGTGTATTTGTATTGGTGTATTTGGTGCCGCTCTAAAAAATAGGCAATAAATTTTTACCTCACTATTAGGCTAGCGTAAGCTATAAAAATGTTTTTTTAGCAAAAAGTTTAAGGTTTGTTCAATCTGTTCATTCTTAAATCTCGTAACTTCAGCAAACTTAAATAGAGATTTCTTGGTCGCCCTTGTAAATTTCTCTTAAAAACCGAAGAATGTTTCTTCGGAAATTAATTAAAGCACACACGAATCATTAATGAAAACTATTCAAAAATTATCCCTTCTATTCATTATTACTCTTTTTACTCTTAACGCTGCACATGCACAAACTACAATGAAAGCTCCAGTACGCTTTCAACAAAAAAATGGAATTACAGTTATAGTTGCTCAAAATGTTGGGTCTGGAAAGATATACGCCCGCTTAACCATAGAAAACGATACTGAACAAAGCGAAGATATTTACACTAATATTCTAGAGAAATACATGAATATAAGAGCTGAAAAGTTTAATGCCCTTTTTACAGAAAATTTAGCTTCAGCAAAAATTACAATGAATGCTAAAGAAGCAAATACGGCTACCGATGTATATAATTTTGAAGCGGCCTTAAATCTTGTAGCCAAATCATTTTTTAACCATGATATTGCCAAATTAGCTTTTGAGGAGTTAAGTAACTCAACTGATAAAGAAATTTTAAAATCTATTACTTATAAAGATTTGGAGGCTTACTATCACAAAAACTTTAAACTTGAAGATGTTTACATCACTATTGCCGGCGATATTACTAGTAGTCAAGCAAAAGCAATTGTTGCTAAAGCATTCGCTAACCAAGAGAAAAACACCTTGGCGAGCTTGTAATTAATTCATGATCATTTTTTTAAAACCAGATGTTAAGGTATCTACTACTTTTCCATCTGGTTTTTTGTAAATTATATAGGCTTCTAAATTTTTGTTATTTTCAACAAATTCAATGGCCTTTTTTATAGGCATTAACATTAAAGCATTATCATAGCCATCAGCATCAATGGCTTTTTTAGCAAAAACGGTAACACTTATAATTTCATTATTAATAGGATATCCGGTTTTTGGATGAATGATATGCCCGTAGTTTTTACCATTAAAAGTAATGTACTTTCGGTAACTACCTGATGTGGTTATAGCTCCTTGTTTAAAAGATATGATGTGTTTCATATCAGGATTTTCGAATTCACTTACTGCAGGACCTTCAATGCCAATTTTAATGTTGCTTCCGTCTGGTTTTGGACCTTTCCCTCTAATTTCTCCCCCTAATTCGAAAACATAGCTTTTTACACCTTTAGATTCTATAAAATCTGCAATAACATCAACAGAATAACCTTGAGCTATCCCATTTAAATCAATTTCTACCGGATTGTTATTTTTACTTAACCAACTTTTATGGAGTTTAATTTTCTCCATTCCTGTTACGTTATTTAATAAACTATTAATTTTGGTGGTATCTGGCAAATTAGCGTTTCGTTCTTTGTTATAAAAACCCCATAAACGCATTAAAGGCTGTATAGTGACATCAAAAAGA
The DNA here is from genome assembly GCF_059424425.1 of Pedobacter sp. GW456-11-11-14-TSB4. Classification (NCBI taxonomy): domain Bacteria; kingdom Pseudomonadati; phylum Bacteroidota; class Sphingobacteriia; order Sphingobacteriales; family Sphingobacteriaceae; genus Pedobacter; species Pedobacter sp. GW456-11-11-14-TSB4. Next base: position 1,629,972 of record NZ_JBWKZK010000001.1, on the reverse strand, counting down.
CCCTCTGTTTCCTTACTAATTTGGAAAGATTTTTTAAGCACCAAGAGCATATGAGAATCTGTTTTAATTCTTCCAGCTTTCATTGCATTAAATTTGCTGATGGTAGAATTTGCATAGTACAACGACATAGACAAATCGATAACATTCAAAATGCTATCAATTTGCGATTTTGTAACTAAACTATCTGTAGCAAAATAGCTGGCAGCATAAGTTGTGCCTTGTGCTTGTCCGCTAATTTTAAATTCTCGCAACGGCGGATTTTCATCTAACAATGACAGGCAACAACAAAATATAACCAAAAAATATTTGAAACTTGAAAGCATTAAAGCACTTTAGTTTTACCTGGCATGGCTATGGTGTATAATCCGTTTGCATCGGGTAATGATTTCGGCATTGCATCCCAAGCTAACTTTTCTGGGAACAAACTATTTTCTGCTTTTAAGGCATCATCCCATTTAATTACTTCACCAGAATATGTTGCATAACGACCAATTATAGAGGTGAAACAACTTTTTGCAGCTCTCTCAGTATCCCAAAATTTATATTCGCCTTTGGTTATAGCTGCAAATAATTCATCATGCTCAGTTTGGTAAGGGTTGGCATTTCCTTTTCTATCATGGTTAAATAATTCCTTTCCCTGATGATCCCACAAAATACCAGAGTTGTTTGCAGAAAGATAAACTTTACCTTTTGTGCCTTGAAAAGTTTCATCAACCCTGTTGTTGGCGCCCTCAAAGTGGCGACACTGACTGTAAATTACTGAACCATCTGCATATTTTAATTCTACTGCATGGTTATCGTAAATCTCTCCATAATCTTTACCTGTGCGCCATGCTCTGCTTCCTGTTCCTTGTACCGAAACGGGATAAGCATTTTTAACCCAGTTCGCAATATCAATATTATGCACATGTTGCTCAACAATATGATCACCACATAACCAGTTAAAATAATACCAATTGCGCATTTGATGTTCCATTTCTGTCTGGTTAGCTGTACGAGGTTTTACCCAAACCCCACCACTATTCCAATACACTTGACCAGAAACAATATCACCAATAGCGCCATCTTGAATTCTTTTTAGCGTTTCTCTATAATTTGTTTGGTATCGGCGTTGTAAACCAACCACCACATTTAATTTCTTTTGTTTTGCAATTTCTGCAGCTGCTAAAACTTTGCGAATACCTGGAGAATCTACCGCTACAGGTTTTTCCATAAATACATGTTTGCCTTGCTTCACAGCTTCCTCAAAATGAGTAGGCCTAAAACCAGGAGGCGTTACTAGCAATACCACATCTGCTAAAGCAATTGCTTTTTGGTAACCATCAAAACCTACAAATTGACGCTCTTTTGGAACATCTACCTTTTCTTTAAATTTTTCTGCTAAAAGTTTGTAGCTATTATCTAACCGATCCTGAAAAGCATCGGCCATTGCCACTAATTTAAGGTTAGATTTTGTACTTAGAGCCTGAAAAGCAGCTCCAGTTCCTCTATCACCACAGCCAATCAATGCGATTTTTATGGTATCATCAACAGAAGAATTTACTCCTGCCCAAGAATAGTTGCTCATCATCACGCCACCAGCAACTAAGGCAGAGGCTTTTAGAAATTCTCTTCGCTGTTTCTGCAAATCATTTGTGTTTGTCATTGTATTTAGGTTTTTAGGGTTAGGTTGATTTAAAAATCTTTAATTGGAGGTTTATTATAATATGCTTCTATTTCCGCATTTGTTGGTGCAAGAGCTGGCCTTACTAATCTTATCCCAACAAATGGAGCTTCTGGAAACCACCAATTGCTTTTTGGTATTTGAGGGTCTATCTGTTTCCAAGCTGGATCTGAAGCAGATCTTGCCGCAGAGCGAAGATATTTTGCATCATCTTCATAAGACCCACCACGAACAACCAATGGATATAATTGTTCTGGTATCGCTACTGGGTTTTTGGCATTTACCGATTTGGCATAAAATTCTTTTGTGTATTGGTCATAAGTCCACTCAGCTACATTGCCATGCATATCATACAATCCCCATGCGTTTGGTTTTTTTAGACCAACTTGCTGTGTTTTCTTTTCGCTATTAGTTTTATACCAAGCGTATTCATTAAGTTTTTGGTCATCATTACCAAAACTAAATTCAGTTGTGCTACCCGCTCGGCAAGCATACTCCCACTCAGCCTCAGTTGGTAAACGATAAAAAACACCCGTACGTGCATAAAGCCATTTGCAAAATTGTATAGCGCTATATTGTGTCATAGCAAGAGCGGGGTGATTTTGCTTGCCCATCCCGAAAGTCATGTCTAAATATGGTTTTGTTGGCCTAGTAACGGCATCAACCTGGGCAGAAATGTTTGTACTATTGGTTTTTTCGTAATCCTTGTATAAAAATGGCTCAAAAATATCCCAAGTTACCTCAACTTTACTCATCCAAAATGCATCAATTTTTACATTATGAACTGGTAATTCATCGGCATTACCATTTTTGCTCCCCATTAAAAACTCCCCTGCAGGTATGGCCTGCATATCAAAGGCAAGTTTTGTCCCGTCAATTTTTTGCTGATAATTTTTATGTTGTTGTGCTTTAACCTGAATATTAATCAATATTAAAACTAACAATAGTCCCATTTTATTAACCATGGGTTTAAAATAAAAAAAGATATTTGTTATTCGGTGTAAAATTAATGAAAGGTTATTATTTACCAGTTAATAAGTACCCGGAGAAGGGCTTGAACTTCCGCCCTGAAATATGGTATCGAAAGTAATGTTACATGCCTTTGCAACTACCACTATAATTATAATGATGATAACTAGAGAAACTATTCTTCTTTGACGAGCACTATCCATTCCTGATATAAAATTAATACTTTACAAGTTTAAAAAAATTTATGCACAAAAAAAGCCCCAGATTTCTCTGAGGCTTTCTGTGGGAGCTGAGGGGTTCGAACCCCCGACCCTCCCGACGAAATGTCGGGATGCTATCAACCAGCTGACCTAATCAACTGCTCAATCAATTTCCTGCTTTTCCACTTCTTAATTGCTCGCTCTCTTGCATAGGCTTCTTCCCTTTTCTCATAATCTTCTTTATAAACCACAATCCAATCGCCAGTGTGACCAGTAAAGCCCGAATGATTTGAATTATGTGACCGCAATCTTCCATCAACCTCTCTAGTTGAGCCCACATAATATTTATTTCGGCTTTCAGAATATAGGATATAAAGAAAATACATACCCTAATTTAACATTTTGAACACAAAAAAAGCCCCAGATTTCTCTGAGGCTTTCTGTGGGAGCTGAGGGGTTCGAACCCCCGACCCCCTCGGTGTAAACGAGGTGCTCTGAACCAGCTGAGCTAAGCTCCCTTTTTTTGTTTCCTTAAACTTAAAACTTAATAAATGTTCCTTCGTTTTGGGAATGCAAATATAGTGTGTTATTGCAGTTTTGCAAAAAATATTTTCATTTTTTTTAAGAAAGTATCTCTTCGAGTACTTGATGAGACTTAATTTGCCCGAATGAAGCCGTATGTAAAGTATAGTAAACCAATATCTTATCTAGTAAAAATCTACGCAATTTATTATCTAATTTTATTTCAATTATTTTTTCAAAAGGGGTAGAAAAAAGCAATAAAAAATAATTTGCATCAGATTTATCAATAAAATATTGATGAATTGGCATTAATGTTTTAAAATCTCCCTCTTGCAAATCAAAGTATTTTTGATCGTTTCTTGTTTGCTGATGAGGAGCGAAACCCAAAAATCGCGATAGCTTAATTAAAAAAGCCAAATGAAAATTAACATTATTGCCTAAACTTTCATCAAACCAACTAATGGCATTATAAATAAAATCGAATAAGTTTTCATCTGTATGTTGCTGCCTAATGCTTTTGTATAAAACCTCATTTAAAAATTGGATAATGGTATTTTTAACTACATCGTAAGGGATAGTTTTAAATACTGGCGATGGCCTAGCCTCAGCAACCCGCTGTATTTGCGTATTGATTTTATGATAAACCACCATATCCAACAAATGCAAAGGCTGTAAAACATTCATTGGTATTTTGGCTTTAGGCTTTTTTACGCCATTAATTAGATAGGATTGTATACCAAACTTATCAGTAAAAACCTGAACAACCACACTACTTTCGCTAAATAATGTAGTCTTTAAAACAATTCCTCTAACTTTATGCAGCATTCTAAATCAACTTCGGAACAAAAATAAATAATCCAATTATTAATGCAGCTATTGCTCCAATTAAAACCGCAGCAGCTGCGACATCTTTAATAGCTCCAGCTTTGGGGTGGTGTTCTGGCGAAACTAAATTAACAAGTATTTCTAAAGAGGTATTTACTAATTCTAAAATAAAAACAAGTGCAATTGAAAAAATAATCCACAGCCACTCATTTTTATTTAAACCAACTATTAAACCTAAAATTATAGCAACACTTGCGGCAATACAATGTATCTTAAAATTTAATTGTGTATTAAACGCATATTTGAGGCCATTAATAGCATAAGTAAAACTATTTATTATCTTTTTCATAAAGTTTAAAATTACTATTTAATAATTAAACAGACGCAACCCCTTCAAAAACAAACAATAACCTAATTTTACTGTTTAATAAACATAAAAATAAAGGCATAGATTTTGCGATGAGCCATTTTTATAGTTTCTTTACCATTTAAAATACCGATAATAAGATGTGGGTTAAACTCTCTAAAGCAATTTTACAGAACCGAATTGCACTAATCATATTTTTTGTTGTTGCCACGATTTTTATGGCTTATCATGCCAAAAATCTAAAGTTATCTTATTCTGGAGCTAAAATTTTACCTCTTACAGATTCTGTATTTGTAAAATACAATGAGTTTAAGAAAACATTTGGAGAAGATGGAAGTGTAATGGTTCTAGGCATCCAAAGTCCAGAGATCTACAAAAAAGAAAACTATAATAAGTGGTCTGCTTTAACAAAAGAAATTGAGCGACTAAAAGGTATAAAAGGAGTATTATCTGTCGGCAAGTTATTTGAACTTCAAAAGGACACCGTAAATCAAAAATTTACGGTTGGAGCAGTACCCAGTACGTTGCCTACCTCTGATACAGAAATGGATTCGCTTAAGAATAAAATTCAGAGCATGCCTTTTTATAGTGGGTTATTATTTAATATAGAAACAAATGCCACATTAATGGCAATCACTTTCGACCCAAAAATATTAAATTCGGTAAATAGAAATCCAATATTAAAAGAGATAGAAGCTAAAGCAGATGCCTTTGCAAAAAGCACAGGAATTGAAGTGCATAAATCGGGTTTGCCTTATATTAGAACAGCAACTAGTAAACTGGTTTCCAATGAATTTGTATTGTTTTTGGGCTTATCAATCTTGGTTTCTGCACTAATTTTGTTAATTTTCTTTAGAAGTTTTTATGCCGTTTTCTTCCCAATATTAGTTGTAATAATGGGTGTAATTTGGAGTATTGGCACACTAGTTTTATTCGGTTATGAAATTACCATCTTAACAGGATTAATTCCGCCGCTCATCGTAATCATTGGTATTCCCAATAGCATTTTACTATTAAATAAATACCATGGTGAGCTTAAAAAGCATGGCGATAAATTAAAAGCACTAAGCGTAACTATTGAGCGAATTGCAGTAACCACTTTAATAGCAAACGTGACCGCAGCAATTGGTTTTGGAGTTTTATACTTTACTGGAAGCGAATTATTGATGCAATTTGGAAGCGTAGCGGCACTAAACGTAATGTTTACCTGGTTAATTTGCCTTTGCTTAATTCCAATTATTTTTAGTTATTTACCAATACCAAAAGGAAAGGCAAATGCGGTACACACACCAGATTTTCTAGATAAAGTCCTTATAAAAACAGACTTACTTGTTCAGCGAAAAAGCACTCTAATTTATATTATCACTTTTGTAATATCCGTAATTTCATTTATAGGTATCTACAAAATAAACATTAATGGGTATGTTGTTGATGATTTACCGAAAAATTCTCAAATTTTAACAGATTTAAAGTTCTTCGAAAAGAATTTTGAAGGTATCCTACCATTGGAAATTAGTGTAAATACAAACAGGAAAAATGGCGTTTTAAGTTTATCAACACTAAAAAGGATTGATAAAATGGAACGAATGATTGCCGAATATCCTGAATTTTCACGTTCAATATCATTAAATACTGGCTTAAAGTATGCTTCTCAAGCTTTCTACAATGGAGACTCTACTTTCTACCGTTTACCAACTGATATAGAAAAAAACTTTATTCTAGCTTACGCTGCAAACTCGGGCCAAGGTAATGGCAACATGCTTACCAACTTTATTGATAAAGACAAACAAACAGCACGAGTAAGCTTTCAAATGGCCGATGTAGGTTCAAAACGCTTAGATCAATTATTGGAAGAATTAAAGCCGCGTATCGATTCGATTTTATCGCCAAAAAGATTTGATGTACAGCTAACTGGATCAAGCATCATTTTCTCTAAAGGAACAGATTATTTATTGAAGCATTTGTTCGAAAGTATAGGTTTGGCTATTGTTTTGATATCCTTACTTCGCCTTGCGCAATTTAAAAGTTTAGGCATTATGTTTATCTCTTTACTGCCCAATATTGTGCCATTAATTATTACAGCAGGGCTGATGGGATTTTTTAATATAGCTTTAAAACCATCTACCATTCTGATCTTTACCATTGCATTCGGATTAGCTTCCGATCAAACTATTTACTTTTTAACCAGGTATCAACAAGAATTAACGCTAACTAATTATTCTGTTTCAAAAGTTGTTTCTGATACCATTAGAGAAACCGGTGTAAGCATGACGCACATTGCGTTTATCTTATTCTTCGGTTTTGGGATTTTTACGGCGTCAACGTTTGGCGGGACAGTGGTTTTAGGATTACTGCTTTCAATAACTTTATTTGTGGCTCTGGTATTTAATTTAACTCTGTTACCCGCTTTAATGTTGTGGCTTGATAGTAAGAAATCTCGTAAATTAATTCCGGCTGAAGAAGTTGCAAAAAACATTGAAAAAATAGACCATTAACCAATTGACGGAATTTTTAATTTGATTTAACAAATTAAAAATTCTGTTAATTGGAGCTGCAGTATAAATTCACTTTTGTTTTAGCATCAGAATAATTTCCCGCGGCGGCAAAATACTTGCACGCATTTGCCTTTTGTCCAACGTTTATAGCGCATATTCCTAAATAATATTCAGTTTTACCATCTGTTAATCCAGGTAAGCTTAAGGCCTTTATAAAATAGGCTATAGCCTCATTTGGCTTATTTGTATTAAAATAATAAAAGCCAATGTTTTGATTTATGTAAACATTTGTTGGATCAATTTTTAAACCTTCAAAATAAGTTTTTAATGCATCACTATGTTTACCCCTTGCAAAATATCCTTGTCCTTTAATTATCAAATCTGTGATTTTAGAATTATTAATCTTTTTAGTAACAGTGCTATCTTTTGGAAATTCATCGATCCCCATCTTCTCAAACTCTATAAGTGAATTTTTATTTACGCCAATGTTCTTTAGTGCATCGTAAGTAATCACCCATCTCCTAGCTTTATTTGATTTTGATGGTATTGCAAACATTTTTAATATTTCTGTAGAATCTTTAATACTAGTTGCCGTATTAATTGCATTTAAGAAAAAATTATCGTTAATAGGTTTAATATAAAAAGCATTTTTTATATGTTTATAGGCGCTATCAGGCTCCCCCATTTCTGTAAATATTAAATACTTGTAAAAATCTGGTCTGCCTAAATGAGGATTGATTTTATTAGCACTATCTAAATATTTTAAAGCAAGATCATATTTTTTTTCTCTGAAATAATAAATGCCTGCATACTCTACATACGATTCAGATGACTGAAATACATTAGGAAATTTCGGTTTAGAGTTGATTACATCATCGCCTTTTAAAACACCTGATGCTTGGAAATTGATGTTATCTGTTTGAATTAGGTATTCTAAATTTGATGTTTTATAAGCATTGTAAGTTACATAAACAGGCAAAGCCGAAATGATGATCAGCCCTAAAAAGATCGTCTTTTTATTGATTTGATTGCTATCGAGAACCACTCCATTAACATGGGTAAATGCCAAAATTAAACAAAAGCAAATTTGCATGGTAGGCCTGTAAAATGGAAAGTTAAATGTTGAATCTATCCCATAAATAATCAACAATAAAATGGTTAAAAAAGCAACATTCTTTACGTGCTGTTGTGTTGTAGATAAAATCTTTTTTATGTTTAATATTAAAATCAATCCAAAAAAAAGAAAATATAAAATCCCGTTTAATAAACCTGTCTCTGCGGTAAGTTCTAAAAAATCATTGTGTGCATGTAAAGATAATGTTGATGAAGCCCATGGTTCATAGGGTATAGATTCTATTCGATAATTACCCAAACCTATGCCAAATACAGGTTTTGTTTTAATGAGTTGAATTGCATTTTTATAAAAAGATAAGCGAGCATTCGCAGAACCATCCTCAACATTGATTTGCTTAAGTCTTTCAGTGGTAGAAGAATATCTTCCTGTTAAGTTAGCTTGCTTGAAAACAGTGGTTACAACTGTATTAGAAATTAAAATTGGCATTATAATAAGCAACAATTTTATTGCTATTTTTTTCTTTTCAACAGATTGAATTAACTGATAAAATAAGAAACAGATTGTGATTAAAATTAACGAAAGTAAGGTTGCTCTAGCATTAATAAGGAATATGATAGTTGTACCAAACAATAACGAAAACACCAAAAACCATTTTTTCCAATTCTTAAAATGCATTAATCCGAAATAAATGAAAGGTATTTTAAACAATATACTGGCCGATAAAATATTGATATTACCGGTGTTGCCTTTTAAAAATTCAGAGTTTAAACCCTCTAATACAGATTTGCTGCTGACCATACTTTCAAAATTATACAAGGCAATTCCAGCTTGAAAAAATGCACTAACTCCTACTAGAAATATAATTTTATAAATTAAATGAAGTCTGTTAAGTAGTAAAATCCCGAAATTAACTACAAGAGAACATACCACTAAAAGCTCAGCAAAGCTTAATATACTAAGCGACTTATTTTTTGCTGAGAAGATGGAAACCCCACATAACACTATAAATAGCAAGTATATTTTAAGAGCATAACTTTTCTTAAAAATTTTTAATAGCGCATAATTGTGCAAAAGTGGATTTGAGTAAATATATATTGCTATTAAAATGTTTAGAACTGATAGATACAAAAATTGCGGCGCAATAATTTCATAGGTTTTAAAATATGGAAGAAAATCAATAATCAGAAAAGCACTCAAAAACAGAAGCACCATAAAGTCTTCAAAAGAAGAATTTTCGTTGTTGATTTTAAGAGATGGAGAGGCTATTATTTTAGATTTTTTCATTTTATTCAAAAACCCTTCTTAATTAATTTACAGGGTTTAAATCGAATAAATGTAAGTAAAAATCTTAATCAAATTTTTTATTTAAAAGTTTATAAATCAAGCAATTAATTATAAATTAAATAATTATCTTTTAAAGAAAAAAATCATTTTATCGTTAATTTTTTGAGCCGAAAGCTATAGTATATCTTAGTGAGAATTGACTATTGTTCATTTTCATTTTTATTATCTTTTTTAGCTATTGGTTCCAATTCAACAGTATCGCCATCACTATCTACTTTCTTTGCGAACAAAATAGGATACAAAAGCAACAAAGCTCCAATTATCAGCAACATTCCTGATAATCCCAACAAATAACTACTTCCAGTAATATGCTTTTCACTCATTATTTGTGCTATGATTAGTGCAACTATACCAAGAGCAAGTGCAATTATGGCTTTTCGCAATTTTAAAGTTTTTATCATGACAATGAGTTTTAAGATTTTCTTCTTTGAATGATACTTAACACAACAAATACCAACCCAATAAGTTCAAGGAACATTGTAAATGTCAATACAGCTATTGTAGCTATCTCATTAATATTTTTTAGCAAAATGGCAATCGGCATTAAAACCACCGCAGCCACCATAAAAATCAGCCCAATTTTAAGCTTTTTATCCATAAAACAATTTCCCTCAAAACTACCAAAATTCATTCTAAAACCTTAACTTTGCATCCTTAATTTTTGAAGATACTTGATTGATGTATAGGGAATTTAAAACTTTAGAACTAGCTAAAATAGGAGAAGAAATACTTAAGTTTTGGAAAGAGGAATTGATATTTGAAAAAAGTATCAGCACTCGCTCTAAAGCTAAACCTTTTACCTTTTACGAAGGGCCACCTTCTGCCAACGGAATGCCTGGTATTCACCACGTAATGGCACGTGCTATTAAAGATATTTTTTGCCGTTATAAAACCTTAAAAGGCTATCAAGTAAAACGCAAAGGCGGATGGGATACGCATGGCTTACCAATAGAACTTGCCGTTGAAAAAAAATTAGGCATCACTAAAGACGATATTGGCAAGAAAATTTCGGTTGAAGAATATAATGCTGCTTGTAAAGAGGAAGTAATGCGTTACACAGATGTGTGGAACGACTTAACCGAAAAAATGGGTTATTGGGTTGATTTAGAAAAACCATATGTTACCTACCATAACGAATATATCGAAACCCTTTGGTGGATTTTAAAATCGTTCTACGAAAAAGGATTATTGTACAAAGGTTATACCGTACAACCTTATTCTCCTGCTGCTGGAACCGGATTAAGTTCTCATGAATTGAACCAACCTGGTACTTATCGCGATGTAAGCGATACAACTATTGTTGCGCAGTTTAAAGCAATTGATGAAACTTTGCCAGCTACTTTAAAAGCTTTCGGCACGGTTTGCTTTTTAGCTTGGACAACCACACCTTGGACTTTACCAAGTAACACCGCCTTAACAGTTGGACCAAAAATCGACTATGTTTTAGTAAAAACCTTTAATCAATATACTTTCGAGCCAATTAATGTGATATTGGCAAAGGCTTTAGTAGGCAAACAATTTGCGGGTAAATATTTTTTAGCAGAGGCTGATGAAGATTTTAACAACTTCAATGCTGAAGACAACCTGCCTGCCGGCAAGGCAGGGAAAATTCCTTACCAAATTTTAGCCGAATGTAAAGGCGAATCTTTAGTTGGTATTAAATACGAACAATTATTACCATACGCTTTACCTTACCAAAACCCAGAAAATGCTTTTAGAGTTATTGCAGGTGATTTTGTAACTACGGAAGATGGAACTGGTATTGTACACACCGCTCCTACTTTTGGTGCCGATGATGCTCGAGTAGCCAAATTAGCTACCCCAGAAATTCCACCAATGTTGGTTTTGGATGATAAAGGTAACGCCGTTCCTTTGGTAGATTTGCAAGGAAAATTCATCGCTTCTTTAGGTGGTGGTTATGGCGGCAAATATGTTAAAAATGAATATTATACCGATGGCCAAGCTCCAGAGAGATCTGTTGATGTAGAATTAGCCATCCAATTAAAAGAAGAAAATAAAGCCTTTAAGGTAGAAAAATACGTTCACACTTATCCGCACTGCTGGCGTACCGATAAACCAGTTCTTTATTATCCATTAGATAGTTGGTTTATTAAAACTACTGCCGTAAAAGAAAAAATGGTGGAGCTGAATAAAACCATTAACTGGAAACCTGAAGCAACTGGAACTGGTCGTTTTGGCAACTGGTTAGAAAATTTAGTAGACTGGAATTTATCCCGTTCTCGTTATTGGGGCACGCCTTTACCAATTTGGCGCACAGCAGATGGTTTGGAAGAAAAATGTATAGGTTCTATTGCAGAGCTGAATACAGAAATTCAAAAATCTATTGCAGCTGGCTTTATGCCTGCTGGTTTTGAGTTAAAAGATATGCATCGCCCTTATGTTGATGATGTAATTTTAACATCAGCCAAAGGCGAAAAAATGACCCGCGAACTTGACCTTATTGATGTTTGGTTTGATAGCGGCGCCATGCCTTATGCACAATGGCATTTCCCTTTCGAAAATAAAGAAGAATTTGAAAACGCTTATCCGGCAGATTTTATTGCCGAAGGTGTTGATCAAACGCGTGGTTGGTTCTTTACATTGCATGCTATTGCGGTAATGTTAAGCGAAAGTAGCGATGAAATTAAAGCCATCAACAAGCATGTAAATAATTTAGGTGTTGCTTATAAAAATGTGGTGTCTAATGGCTTAGTATTGGATAAAAACGGCAACAAAATGTCTAAACGTTTAGGCAATGCTGTAGATCCGTTTAGTACTATTGACACTTACAGCGCTGATGCTACGCGTTGGTACATGATTTCAAACGCATCACCTTGGGATAACTTGAAATTTAACTTAGAAGGATTAGACGAAGTTCGCCGTAAATTTTTCGGAACGCTTTACAACACCTACTCTTTCTTCGCATTATATGCTAATATCGATAAGTTTGAAATTGATTTAGACAACCAAACCCCTGTAGCACATAGAAGTGAGTTAGACCGTTGGATTTTATCTTTACTGCAAACATTGATAAAGGAAGTTGACGAAAGTTACGAAGCTTACGAGCCTACTAAAGCGGCTAGAGCAATTCAAACTTTTGTTGATGAACATTTAAGTAACTGGTATATCCGTTTGTCTCGTCGCCGTTTTTGGAAAGGTGAAATGACAGCCGATAAAAAAGCAGCTTACGAAACTTTGTTTACTTGTTTAATGAGCGTATCGCAAATGATGAGCCCTATAGCGCCATTCTTTGCTGATTGGTTATACAAAAACTTAACGGAAGCAAATCCAAAAATTCATCAGGCAAAATCGGTACACTTAACCATTTGGAACGAAGTTGACCAAACTTTAATAGACTTTGATTTAAACCAACGCATGGAATTGGCACAAAACATTTCATCCATGGTTTTGTCGCTGCGTAAAAAAATGGGGATTAACGTTCGTCAGCCATTGGCAAAAGTATTAATTCCTGTGCTCGATGATAATTTTCAAGTAAAAGTAGAGCTTGTTAAAGACTTGATTTTATCAGAAACCAATATTAAGGATATAGATTTTATAAAAGATACAGCTGGTTTCATTAAAAAGAAAATTAAACCAAACTTTAAAGCCTTAGGTGCAAAAGTTGGTAAAGATATGAAGCTGGTAACCGAAGCAATAGGTAAAATTACACAAGAAGAATTAACCCAGTTTGAGAGAGATGGTTCAATCTCGATACCTGATACTAGCTACTCAATACTTCTTTCAGACGTAGAAATTATTGCAGAAGATATACCTGGTTGGCAAGTAACCAACATGGGTAATTTAACAGTTGCTTTAGATGTTACCATTACACCAGAGCTTAAACAAGAAGGTTTATCTCGCGAATTGATAAACAGGATACAAAATTTACGTAAAGAATTAAACTTTGAAGTAACCGATCGTATCACAGTAACTTTACAACAAGATAATGTTGTAGCTCCGGCAGTGTCAAAAAACAAAGCTTACATTTGCGCAGAAATTTTAGCAGATGACATTATATTGTCTGATAAAATAGAAAACGGAAACAAAATTGTAATAGAAGATGTTGAACTACAAATTCTGATTGCGAAGAAATAAATTATGGGAGTGATATTCAATAATCATAGCAACTCCAACTACTAAATATAAACTATTTAATTAAATGGAAAAAAACGAGAAAACCCGCTATTCTGATAGCGAATTACAAGAGTTTAAAGAGCTGATCCAAGGAAAACTTAAAAGTTCACGTGAAGAATTTCTTTCATTAACATCATCATTAAGTAGCCCTAATTCTCATGGCACCGAAGATACATCTGGCGCCTATAAAACATTAGAAGATGGATCTGCTACCTTAGAAAAAGAACAAATTAACCAACTTGCTGCTCGCCAAAAAAAGTTTATCGATAATTTAGAAGCTGCACTGGTTCGCATCGAAAATAAAACTTACGGTATTTGTAGAGAAACGGGTAAATTAATCCAAAAAGAACGCTTACGTGCTGTACCACATGCAACTTTAAGCATGGAAGCAAAATTGAAACAAGGTTAATGAAAGGCTACACTAAACCCTTAATTCTTATCTTCTTAGTACTTATTGCAGATCAGGTTTCAAAAACTTGGATCAAAACCAATATGTACCTAGGTCAGGAATTTAAAATTTTAGGCGATTGGTTTATCATCCATTTTACTGAAAACAACGGAATGGCTTTTGGCTTAGAGTTTGGCGGAGAATTTGGCAAACTTGCACTTTCACTTTTTAGAGTAGTTGCCGTTGCTGGTATTGGCTACGGACTGCATTATTTAATTAAACATAAATATCACCGTGGTTTGATTTTAAATGTAGCTTTAATTTTTGCTGGTGCACTGGGTAATATTATAGATTCTGTTTTTTACGGTGTAATTTACAAATACGAAAGCCTTTTTCATGGCCGTGTGGTAGATATGCTTTACTTTCCAATCATTAAAGGTCATTTTCCTTCATGGTTCCCGATATGGGCAAACGAGCCATTCGAGTTTTTTAGACCAGTTTTTAACTTAGCAGATGCTGCGATTTCTATAGGTGTTATCGCAATTCTTATCTTCCAAAAAACATATTTTAAGGAAGAAATTAAAGACGAAGTGGGCATTAACAACGAAACCGTAGAAGACTAGTTCAATTTACGATTGTTGATTTACGAATTACGATATGAACCTCGCAACAAAGTTGCGAGGTTTTTATGCGTAACAGATATATTTTAAACCTATCGGCTGGTGTCCTCACCTGCCGAAAACCTTTATTTTTACTCAATTTTTATCTTATTGAAGCGCAATAGTATTGCTACTATTAAGGTTAGTCCCGCCTTTTGTTACAATCTTTTACCCCAACTCACAAAGCCTTGCTTAAAAGTATTTTCACGTCAGTCGGGGCTAAATAAATAGGCATGTGCAAGTAAGCCCCTCATAGTAGCAAAGGCAAATTTTAATAAGCCTGATGGAAGTGAACATGTAGTCCCGACCTTTAGGTTGGGACGAAATAAAACGTACAGCAGGACTAATTTTAATAGTTACACACCAATTGCCTTTCAAAAAATACTTATTTTAATACCCTCATAATCTGCTTATTATTGGTTAAAAATAAATTGTAATTAAGCTTGCTATGGAATTGGTACGATTTTTACATCTAATTGGTATAACACACAAATAAATTTAACAAAATGAAAAAATTAATAGCACTAGCCATATTTGGCTTATTTAGCGTAAGTGCAATGGCACAACAAGTAGATTTAAGAAAGAAAATTCATGTAAGTGGCACATCTGAAACCGAAGTTACACCAGACATTATTTACATTGGTATTTCGCTAAAAGAGTATTTTAGAGACAACAATAGTAAAAAGAAAGTAGAAATTACCGATTTAGAAAACCAATTGATTGCTGCAGTTTTAAAAGCTGGTATTGTAAAAGAAGATTTAATGATTAACAATGTATCTAGCTTTAACTATGCTACAGAGAAAAAGAAAAATCCTGAATTTTTAGCTAGTAAACAATATCGCTTAAAAGTGGCCGACTTGAACAAATTTAACCAAATAATGGAAAGCATTGATGCAAAAGGCGTGGCTTACACAAATATTGAAAGTTACGATTACAGCAAGATGGAAGCTTTAAAGAAAGAACTAAAAATTAAAGCTTTGTTGGCAGCGAAAGATAAAGCAACATATATGGCAACTGCTTTAGGTGAAAAGATTGGTGGCGTTATAGAAATACAAGATGGTGGAGACAATGCTATACAACCTGTATACAGAAACTACATGATGAAAGCTGAAATGGCTGATGCTGCACCAGCTCAAGAAATAGATTTTAAGAAAATTAAGCTCAATTTTAGCGTTAACGTGATATTTGAGATTAAATAGCTTTTTAAAATAAGTTTTAAAGCCTACCAAACTATATTGGTAGGTTTTTTGTTTATAGAACATTATTAATAAACTTAATTAAAAACAACATGAAAAAATTTATTTACTCTTTAGTGCTAATGTTTACGTTTGCAATTAGTACAAACACAGTTATGGCTGCTGATAAAGTTGAGCCAAAGACTGAATTATCGCCAGAGCAAAGAGCTCAATTTGATAAATTGGTTAACAGAGTTGAGGAAATCCGTAAGATGGATAAATCTAACTTAACTAGAGTTGAGAAAAAAGCTTTACGTAAAGAGTTAAGAGAAATGAAAGATAAAGCACGTGCTTTAAGCGGTGGTGTTTACCTTTCTGTAGGTGCAATTATTATCATCATTTTATTATTGATTTTAATTTTGTAATCAAAATCACAATCCTATCATATAGAAAACGGCTCCGATTTAAAATTGGAGCCGTTTTCGTTTTTTATGTTTTCACGTCATCTCGACAACAGGAGAGATCTATAAGTTCCTAAATACAAGCTTAACATATTGCAGTAATGATTATGCAACAGATCTCTTATTGCTATGCTACCGATATGAAATCAATCGGTACAAGTTCTGTCGAAACGGCTCGGATTTAATCTATAACATCAAAACCAGTATATTTTCTTAATACCTCTGGTATTACAATTCCATTTTCGGTTTGGTAGTTTTCTAAAATAGAAGCTACAATACGCGGTAAAGCTAAAGCACTACCGTTTAAAGTGTGTGCCAATTGTGTTTTACCTTCTTTACCTTTAAAACGTAATTTTAACCGGTTACTTTGGTAAGTTTCGAAGTTAGAAACTGAAGAAACTTCTAACCAACGTTGCTGTGCTGCACTCCAAACTTCCATATCGTAAGTCATGGCTGAAGTAAAGCCCATATCGCCACCACACAAACGCAATACACGGTAATGCAAACCTAACTCCTGTAATAATGATTGAACATAAGCACTCATATCTTCTAAAATTTGATATGACTGATCTGGGTGAGCAATTTGTACAACTTCTACCTTATCAAATTGATGCAAACGATTTAAACCACGAACATGGGCACCATACGAACCAGCTTCGCGACGGAAACATGGCGTATAAGCCGTGTTTTTTATTGGCAAATCTTCTTCTTTTAAAATAACATCACGGTATAAATTGGTAACTGGTACTTCTGCCGTTGGTATTAAATATAAATCATCAACAGTTGAGTGATACATTTGCCCCTCTTTATCTGGCAATTGCCCCGTGCCAAAGCCCGATGCTGCATTAACCAAATGTGGAACTTGCATTTCTTTGTAACCTGCAGCAGTAGCGTGATCTAAGAAAAAATTAATTAAAGCTCGTTGCAACCTTGCGCCTTTTCCTTTATAAACCGGAAATCCTGCCCCAGTAATTTTAACACCTAATTCAAAATCGATAATATCGTATTTAGCAGCCAATTCCCAATGTGGTAAGGCGTTTGTTGGCAAAGCCGATGGTTTACCATGTGTTAAAACTATTTCATTATCATCAGCTGTGCTACCTGTTTTTACCAAATTGTAAGGTAAATTTGGCAACTGCACAATTAATTGATATTGTTGTTCTTCTAGTTCCGTTAGTTGATCCCCTAATTTTTTGATATTCTCTTTATGAGCAGATGTTTGCGTTTTAATGGCTTCAGCTTCTTCTTTTTTGCCATTCCGCATTAATTCACCTATTTGTTTTGCCGCAGCATTTGCCTCTGCCGAAAGGTTATCTAACGAAGTTTGAGTTTGGCGACGATCTTCATCAATAGAAATGATTTGATCTACCAATTCGGGTTGTTTAAAATTACGCACAGCTAGGCGTTCTAAAACTTTCTCTCTATTTTCGCGGATATAGTTAACTTGCAGCATTATTTAATTTTTTTTACAAAGATAAGATTGAATTACGAATTACGACTTACGATTTTAGATTTTTAATCGTACTATAATAAATCGTCAATCGATATCGTAAATCAGCTAAAGAAATTGGTTTATAAGTGTGCAAGAAATCGTAATTCGTAAATCTAAAATCGTAAATCAAATGAATGGCAAACTATATCTCGTACCCACACCAATTGGTAATTTGGAGGACATGACCTTTAGGGCAATCCGTATTTTAAAAGAAGCGGATATTATTTTGGCCGAGGATACCCGTACAAGTGCGCCAATGCTTAAACATTTTGGCATTGATAAAAAAGCGTATTCTCATCATCAGCACAATGAGCATAAAGCAACTACAGAGATTATCAAGTTTTTAAAAGAAGGCAAAAATGTGGCTTTAGTTTCTGACGCAGGCACACCTGCCATTTCAGATCCGGGATTTTTCTTGGTGCGTGAAGCTTTAAAAAATGATATTGAAGTAAACTGTTTGCCAGGTGCAACCGCTTTTGTACCTGCTTTAGTTAATTCTGGTTTACCAAGCGGTCAATTTGTTTTCGAGGGATTTCTTCCTGTTAAGAAAGGGCGACAAACACGTTTAAAATTGTTGGCTAATGAAGAAAGAACAATGATTTTTTATGAAAGCCCGCACCGCTTGTTGAAGACATTAGAAGAATTTGCCGAGTTTTTGGGAGAAGATAGACAAGCATCAGTGAGCAGAGAATTGACGAAAATTTATGAAGAAACCGTTCGTGGCACACTATTAGAAATAAAATCACATTTCGAAAACAATATATTAAAAGGAGAAATCGTAATTTGTGTTGCCGGAAAAGAAGTTAGCAAAGAAAAAGTGAAAAAAAATAAGTTTGCAGTGGACAGTTAAGAGTTTTCAGTTTTGGACATGTAAACTGTAATCCAATTAGAAATGCTAAGCAAAAAATAATTTAAGTAAAAGAATTGATATTAACCTAGAAAACAATGAACTCAATAGATAGATTTTTAAGTGACGAGCAAGATCCAAAGGCTGTAGAAAAAGTGATTGGAAAATTAAATGATTTATTAACCAGTGGCGAGGAGCTTTTATACCTAGCCGTACAAAAAAAACCTGCAGTAAACTTGTTGCCAGACAGCATTGCAATTAGCAATAAACGTATTTTTTATTGTGAGCCTGGCAATTTAGGTTTAACGATGAATTTTAAAGATATCTCATGGAAAAACGTTAAAGAGGTTTCTTTTAAGGAAGAGTTTTTTGGTTCAAAATTTATTTGTGTACCGCAGCATGGCGAAAATATTGTTACTGAGTTTATTCCGAAAACACAA
Organism: Pedobacter sp. GW456-11-11-14-TSB4; assembly: GCF_059424425.1. NCBI lineage: Bacteria > Pseudomonadati > Bacteroidota > Sphingobacteriia > Sphingobacteriales > Sphingobacteriaceae > Pedobacter > Pedobacter sp. GW456-11-11-14-TSB4. The sequence continues at coordinate 1,610,916 of NZ_JBWKZK010000001.1, read as the reverse complement.
GCGAGAAAATTACACCAAGCCGCTAATGAACAATTAAATAATTTTAATGAGCAAAGCAGGCAACAAAAATTAGAAGAAACTAAACAAGCTATTCCAGCTGCTGCTCCAGAGCCCCAATCGTTTTTTCAAGCTCCTATAGAAATTGAAGAAGCTGTTGTAATTCCGCAGGTACAAATTGAAGAGCCAGAAGATGAAACAACTCTAAAATTGAGAAAGTTAAAAACGCTTTACGACAAACAATTGATTACTCAAGAAGAGTATGAAAGCAAAAAATCAGCAATTTTAGATAGTTTGTAAGAGTTTCTCGTCACCCTGAACTTATTTCAGGGACAGCTAAATAAGAACATAACAATATGATAGATGCTGAAATAAATTCAGCATGACGAACGGGTTAAGAAGAATATTTAAATGGAAAGAGGTGGTTGTGTTTACATACTTACTAATTACTTACATACTGTTTTATATATTGGAGTAACCTCTGACTTATATTCTAGAATTATTGAACATAAGGGAAAATTATACCCAAACTCTTTTACCGCCAAGTACAACTGCTGTAAATTAGTTTATTATGAACAATTCATCACAATAGAAGAAGCAATAGGAAAAGAAAAACAATTGAAGAACTGGAAAAGGGCCTGGAAGATTAATTTGATAAATTCTGAAAATCCAAATTGGGATGATTTATTCTTAACATTATAAACAAAGTGAATAAATTTGCCTTAAGTATAATTATTTGAATGTAACAAGAGAAAACATGCTGAAAAAATTCAGTATGACGAACGGGATTTTAAATAGTGCTCCGTCACCCTGAATTTATTTCTGAGTCGGCTATAAAAGAATATACGATATGATAGATGCTGAAATAAATTCAGCATGACGATACTACTAAACAATGACAAAAAAACAAACCTATCTTCTCGCCTTACTTAGTGCATTTTTAATGTGGTTAGCTTGGCCTCCACATACATGGTTAGCACCAATTTTACTTGTCGGCCTAGTTCCATTGTTTATTGCATTAGAAAATATCATCAGCCAAAAACAACTAAAAACTGGCAAACGCATTTTTTTAACTGCCGGATTAACATTTTTAGTTTGGAACACAGCATCAATATATTGGGTTTTTAATGCAATAAGTGCATTTAATGATGGTTTCGTTGGTTCAATTGTCGCATTTTTTGTCTCTCTCATTCCTTATGGTTTAGGCGCTTTGCTAATGACCTTTGCCTTTTGGTTATACTACAGATTACAAACTAAAACAAAGCCTGTAATTGCTTATTTGGGGTTAATTTGTTTCTATATCTCGATGGAATATTTACATGAAAGCTGGGATTTAGCCTTTCCGTGGATGACATTAGGAAATGGTTTTGCAGGAATGCATCAATTGGCACAATGGTACGAGTACACGGGCATTTACGGTGGCTCTTTATGGATTTTGTTAAGCAACATTTTAGCTTTTGAAGCTTATAAAGCATTTAAAAAAGGTTCGATTGCTAAAGTTAAACTGACTTTGAGCTGGATACTGGTAGTTTGCCTGCCTATCGGATTTTCCTTGTATACCTATTTTAAATACGAAGAGAAATCGGTGCCAATTAATGTGGTAACAGTACAGCCCAACATCGACCCATACGAAAGGTATGGCAATATATCCACTACTGATCAAATTGCGACACTAATAAAATTATCAGACTCTGTTGCTCAAGTTAATACAGAATACTTTTTATGGCCCGAAACTGCCATACCAAGATATGCTGATGAAGAAACTATTAGAACCAACCCAGATTATTTGCAGGCACAGCAATTTTTAAATAAGTATAAAAATGGCACCTTGATCACAGGTATAGAAAGTGTTAGATTTTATGAGGATAAAAAAACTATTTCTGCAAAAGTGAATCCGAATGGTGGCTTTTATGATAATTATAACTCGGCTGTACAAATAGAAAATTCAGCTCAAGTTTCGTTCTATCATAAGTCAAAATTGGTTCCTGGTGCCGAAAAACTACCTTTCCCAGCGGTATTTTCATTTATTGCTCCTGTTTTTGATAAATTAGGCGGCAGTGTATCAGGTTGGGGATGGCAAGAAAATCCAGCTGTTTTTTATTCGCAAAGCGGAGTTGGCGTGGCACCTGTAATTTGCTACGAATCTATTTGGGGAAGTTGGGTTGGTCAATCGGTTAAAGATGGCGCACAGTTTATCGCCATCATTACTAACGATGGTTGGTGGGGAAATACTTCGGGAAAAGACCAGCACATGTTATATGCTAAACTTAGAGCTATCGAAACCAGAAGATACGTTGTTCGCTCTGCGAATACTGGTATTTCATGTTTCATCAATCAGCGGGGTGATGTAGTTAAACAATCTAAATGGTGGACTAGAGATGCCTTAAAATACGATATCAATTTAAATGATGAAATTACAACCTATGTAAACAATGGAGATTATTTAGCGAAGATATTGGCAGTTATCGGGTTAATCTTGGCCTTAATTATCCCTTATAAAACTTGGATTAAAAAATAGGCGATGAAACATCAAAAGAACTTGCGATTATTTCTTATACTGTTAATTGTAGCGTTAAATACTGGTTGCGATCAGGTATCTAAAATTATAGTTAGAGAAAAAATAGATTACCATGAGCAAATCAGCATTATTAAAGATTATTTTATATTAATTAAAGTAGAAAATACGGGAGCCTTTTTAAGTGCAGGAAACGATTTACCTGATGCCTTAAGATTTATCTTGCTTAGCATTTTACCAATAATTGTTTTAGGTTTTGGCTTATACTATTTAATTGTGAAAATTAATCTGCCAAAAACAATGCAAATTGGCATGTGCTTTTTAATTGGTGGTGGTATTGGTAATATTATTGACCGCCTACTGTATGGCTCGGTTACTGATTTCCTACATATTGATTTTGTTTTGTTTAGAACTGGTGTATTTAACCTAGCTGATGTATCTATTATGATTGGCATAGGCATCTTAATTATCAATTCCATTAAACAAAAAATACTTGTTTAAACACCTATAAATCAATTTGTTATATACTTAATTAGTTTTATATTTGATGTTCATCTAGATAATAACAAAATGAATATCGAAAATCAACAACCAGAAGAAGAAAAAGGCTTTTTTGATAACCTTTCAGACAAGTTTGAAGAATTAAAAGACAAAGCTGAAGAGCAATTTGAGGTTTTAAAAGACAAAGCCGAAGATAAATGGGATGAATTGACTGAAGAAGCAGAAGAGCTTACTTCAGAAGCTAAGGTTAAATTGGCTGAACTAAAAGACAAAGCAGAAGACAAATGGGATGAGCTAACTGGCGAAAATCCTGCTGCAAAAGTTTAAAAAAATGTCCCGATAAATAATCGGGACATTTTTTTTATCTATTAATTTCAATTATGGGTGATATTTACCAACAATTGGCATTCTTCGGCCCATGCCAAAAGCTTTTGGCGAAACCCGTAATATTGGCGGCGTTTGGTACCGTTTAAATTCTGCTTGTGTAACCATCTTTAAAATCCTGTTTACCAATGCTTCATCAAATCCTTGATTAATTATAGATTTAGAGCCTTTTTGAAGTTCGATATGTTCAAATAAAACCTTATCTAAAACATCATATTCAGGTAGAGAGTCAGAATCTTTCTGGTCAGGCCTTAACTCTGCCGAAGGTGGTTTAACAATTGTATTTTCTGGTATAATTTCTCCATCCTTGTTTATATATCTTGCCAGCTGAAAAACTTGCATTTTATATACATCACCTATAACACCAATTGCCCCACACATATCGCCGTATAGGGTTCCATAACCTACTGCACATTCGCTTTTGTTAGATGTATTGAGCAAAATGTAACCAAATTTGTTAGACATGGCCATTAAAATAATTCCTCGGCATCTGGCCTGAATATTTTCTTCTGTTAAGTTTGGCGCCAAACCTGCAAATGGTTTAGCTAACATCGCATCAAAAGCATTGGCTGCATCTTTAATCTCGATAATCTCATGCTTACATCCAATATTATTTACCAACTCAAGCGCATCTTTTACAGAATGATCTGATGAATATTTAGAGGGCATTAAAACAGCCATTACGTTTTCTGAACCTAAAGCCCTACATGCCAATGCACATACAACAGCAGAATCTATTCCGCCAGATAAACCCAAAACAGCTTTTGTAAAACCAGATTTTTTAAAATAATCTTGAATTCCTAAAATTAAAGCATCATGTATTTGGGCAATATCATTAGCTCTTTCTGCTGCAGGATATTTATTCTTAACGTTTTGTACTTCTTCTAAATCAAATACCTGAAGATCTTCTTCAAAATATTTCATCTCAGCTTTTACCTCACCAGTTTCATCAAACACCAAAGATCCTCCATCAAAAATAATTTCGGTTTGCGCCCCTACTTGGTTAACATAAAATAATGGCAGCTGATATTTTTTTGCGTTATCAGAAAGTACTTGAATGCGATCTTCATCGTGTCGGTAATTAAAAGGCGAAGCGGCAATATTGATCATCAAATCTGGAGATTGTTTTATCAATTCATCCATCGGACAAGAAACATAAAGTGGATTATCATTGATGTTCCACAAATCTTCGCAAATCGTTAATGCAATTCTTTTGCCTTTAAAATCTATACAATTAAATTCTGTATTGGGCTCAAAATAACGATACTCGTCAAACACATCGTAAGTTGGCAACAAGGCTTTTTTGGTAATTGCTTTAATTTCACCATTCTCAATAAAGTAGGCTGCATTGTATAAATCCTTACCCGCTAAAATTGGGTTTTTTAATGGCAAACCTACAACACAGGCAATATCATGGCAATGTTTAGCTATTTCATGAGCCGCAGCATCACACTGTGCAATAAAATCTGTAAATTCTAAAAAATCACGAGGTGGATAACCACAAATTGCCAACTCGGCAAAAACTACAATATCTGCACCTTTGGCTTTTGCCAAAGCAATGTTTTCGATAATATGTTTTGTATTATTTTCGAAGTTTCCGATGTGATAATTGAGTTGCGCAAGTGCTATTTTCATCTTCAAATTTTATATTTTACTTTTCTATTCTTTTAAAAAAACACAGCTACATTAATCCCAACGTAATGATTTCTAACCGAATAGCTGTTTTCTGTTAATTTGGTAAATCCATTATTAAAAGTTAAGCCACCCATAATGCTTGTTTTTTCATCAATTGCAAACTCTCCGCCTGCACCAATAACAAGTCCTGCTCTATAAAAGTTAGTAAAATCTGTAGCATTGATATCATCAGCAACAACATTTCCGCCCAATTTAGCATCCTGTCTAGCTCCAATTCTAAAACCACTAGATAAACCAAATTGTCCGTACCAACGGATATCCTTAATTTCTCCAGTTTTTAATTTGATCGTTAGCGGAACTTCAATATACTGCATCATATATTTTAAATCGTAAGTTCCTGGGGCTGTGTATTGAATCGGATTAATTTCGGTACTTTTCCCATTAATAGTAGTAATGGTTAAACCTGTGGCAAAACTATAATTTTCAGCAAAGTTAAAATCGCCTAAAAGACCATAAGTAAAACCTAAATTAGTTCCATTTCCCTTTCCACCTTCGGCTTTAATAAATCCAAAATTAGGATGTGCAGTTAAACCTAATCTAAATCCATTTTTTTCTTGAGCGTTTGTGGTGGCTGCAAATAATACGCATGCAATTGCGATAAGTGTTTTTTTCATCGTACTTGTTATTATATTTGTTTAAATGAATAAAAAGGGAAGATCTCTGCAAAGCTATCTATTTTTTTTGTGTGTAGCTGTAATTTTTTCTTGTAAACAAGATAAAAGACCAGACATAAGCAATATTGATTTAGCTATAAAAATTGAACGGTTTGATCAAGAGTTGTATCAAGCCAAAAATAAAGATATTAAACAAACGGACCTTGCTTTGAGTAAAAAGTATGGCTCATTTTATGCTGATTATATTCAAAAAATGGTCGGTACACCTGAGTTGAATGGCACAGATGTGCTCAATATTTTGTACAAAGACCAAGCTTATGAAATGCTTGCCAAAGAAGTTGATAGTGTTTATCCAAATACAAACAAAGTTGAAACTGAACTTACCGAGACTTTTAAATACATCAAATATTATTACCCTAAAACCAAAGTTCCAAAATTTATTTCTTACCTATCGGGATTTGCTTATCAAGTCGTTTTAGCAGATGATTATATAGGTATTGGCTTGGATATGTTTTTAGGCAGCAACAGTAAGTTTTATCCAGCAATAGTACAAAGTGTGCCTTTATATGCATCTAAAAGATTTACACCGGCTTATATTACACCAAGAGTAGCAGAAGTTTATGCAAGAGAAGAGCTTTTTCCTGAAAAAGATGCAGATCGAACTTTATTAGATAAAATGATTTACAATGGTAAAATTTTGTACTTTTTAGATCAGGTTTTGCCCACAAATACTGCTGACAGTATAAAAATTGGTTACACGCAAAAGCAAATGGAGTGGAGCACAAACTACGAAGGAAACATTTGGGGATTGTTATTGCAAAACGAACTGCTTTTTCAGACTGACATGCAAAAAATACAACCTTTTCTTAGTGATGGTCCGTTTACAAATGGTATTGGCAATAAAAAAGAATCGGCACCAAAGTTGGGATACTTTATAGGGTGGCAAATCGTTAAAAAATACATGGCAGAAAACCCTAACGTTACTTTGCAGCAAATGATGAAAAAAACAGATGCTCAGCAGTTTTTAACCGATGCAAAGTACAAACCAAAGGAGAGTTTGTAGTTCTCAGTTTGCAGATTGCAGTTTACAGTTCTCAGTTTGCAAATGGCGATTTGCAGATTAGACAAGTGAACGAATGAACTAATGAACCAATGACATTATTGAACTAATAAACAATGACACAAATTAAAGCAAAGAAAAAAATAGGTATTGTACTTTCTGGAGGAGGAATTAGAGGAATTGCCCATTTAGGCGTTTTAAAAGCATTTACCAATTTAGGTTTAGAGTTTTGTCATGTAAGCGGTACAAGTGCTGGCTCAATTGCAGGTTCATTTTTCGCAGCGGGCATCGATCCAGAAGAAGGACTAAATATCTTCATTAAAACCAAATTATTGCGCTTTATTCGTCCGGCTTTAGGTTCACTAGGATTAATTAACATCGAAAATGTAAGAGATATTTTGAAAGATCATTTTCCGCATGATAAAATTGAAGAATTAAAAATTCCATTAACCATTTGTGCAACCAATTTTAGCGAAGGCACACTCAAATATTTTACCGAAGGCCCATTAATTAGAGCAATACTGGCATCTAGTTGTATACCAGGTATTTTTAAACCCATCATGATTGACAACCACATGTATGTTGATGGCGGAATTTTAAATAACTTTCCGGTAGAACCATTGCTGAACAATTGCGATTACATCATCGGCTCATCATGCAATCATTTAAAACCTGTAGATAAAATCACAAAAATATCAAGCCTCATGCAAAGAGCAGGCATCATGTCTATCAATCATGATATGGAAAGAAAAGTAAAGTTTTGTGATTTGTTAATTGAGCCCAAAGGAATGGGAGAAATCAGCACCTTCGACATGAAAAAAGCAGAATCTATTTATTGGACTGCTCATGAAGAAGCGCTAAAAGCGATTAAAAACAGTGAAAGTTTTCAAGAATTGATGAAAAGTTAAGTCGCTCTCTTAACCGTCATTTCGAACGAGTTTTTTAGGAGGAGAAATCTGCCAATTTAGCACCACAAGCTCAACATATTTTGATGATCCTTAAGCGGACGGATCTCTCGTCGCTGCGATCTGTCGAGATGACAAAATTTACATTAAGGCCACCAACTTCTCACCTTCCAATACCGGTATAACTTTACACATATCAACCTTCAAACAAAACTTCACATCTTCTTCAATGTTCAGTTGTTCTAAGCGATGATTGTGAGATGATTTTTTCAAATAACCCCTCAAATCATTTTTAGCTAGTACATACATATCCTCTGCGGCTACGCAAGCATCATCAAAATGTACAAAATCTTTGCGCAACACATTAACAACAGCACCTGCAAATAAGGTATCTTCTAAATTAAATTTATCTTTCCAACCAGCACAAAGCAAAAGCACATCTTTATCTTGTATTTTTAACCAGTCACAAAGTGATGTTAAATTTAAAAAAGAACCTACTACTACTTGATGTGCTCTTTCTTGCGCCATATGCATGGCTTTGGTACCGTTAGTAGTGGTTAACACTATAGTTTTGCCAGCAACTTTCTCTTTAGTATACGAAAAAGGCGAATTACCAAAATCATAACCAACAACCACTTCACCATTGCGCTCTGCGGCTAAAAGATATCCCTTATCGGCATAAGCCAAACAATCTTCTACCTGCGCAACCGGAATAATTGCTGCTGCACCATTATCCATACCATAGGTTATAGATGATGTTGCTCTTAAAATATCAATTACCACTACAATACTATTTTCAATATTGTACAGATGTAGTAAGGCGGGTGTAAGGCAAACTTCGATGGTTCTAGACATGAAAATGAGATGTGAGAAGTGAGAAGTGAGAAGTGAGATTTAAGCCATCTAGGTCTCAAATCTCATATCTATTGTCTCAAATCTTATTTATAAAAAGGAAACTTAACTACTTTGGCTTTAACCTTGTTGTTTCTAATGTCAATATAAATTTCTGTACCTTCTTTAGCCAATTCTTTGTTTACATAACCCATACCAATAGCTTTTTGTAAAGATGGCGATTGTGTACCAGAAGTTACCTTACCAATAACATTTCCTTCTGCATCAACAATCGGGTAATCATGTCGAGGTATGCCTCTATCAATCATCTCGAAACCAATTAATTTACGAGAAATACCTGCTTCTTTTTGTGCTTGTAAAGCTTCTGAGTTGGTAAAAGGCTTGGTAAACTTGGTAATCCAACCTAAGCCTGCTTCAATTGGCGAAGTTGTATCATCAATATCATTACCATATAAACAGAAACCCATTTCTAAACGCAAAGTATCACGAGCAGCTAAACCAATCGGTTTAATACCATACTCAGCACCAGCTTCAAAAATTGCATTCCACATGGCATCCGCATGTTCATTATCAAAATAAATCTCGAAACCACCCGCACCTGTATAACCTGTTGCAGAAACTAATACGTTGTCTATACCTGCAAATTTTCCCTTTTTAAAGGTGTAGTATTCCATCGATGCCAAATCAATGTCTGTTAAACTTTGTAAAGCATCTGCAGCTTTCGGCCCTTGAACGGCCAACAAAGAAGTTTTATCAGAAATGTTATGCATTTCTACATTGGCAGTATTAAATTTTTGGATCCAGTTCCAATCTTTTTCAATATTACTGGCGTTAACCACCAACATGTAGCTTTTTTCGTCTATACGGTAAACCAATAAATCATCAACAATACCACCCTCTTCATTAGGTAAACAAGAATATTGTACTTTGCCATCGTGTAATTTCGAGGCATCATTACTAGTAACACGTTGTATTAAATCTAAAGCATTTTCGCCTTTTAAAATAAACTCTCCCATGTGGCTCACATCAAAAACACCAACGGCATTTCTAACTGTAGCATGTTCTACGTTTATGCCTTCGTATTGCACAGGCATGTTGTAACCGGCAAAAGGCACCATTTTAGCACCTAATGAAATATGTTTATCTGTTAATGCGGTATTCTTCATTTATTTTGTATTAGTAATTTAAAAACTGATAACTAATTTGGGTGGCCTAAATTACTAAGAATACAGCAATATTTATTGCCTTTTTTTTGGGTTTTGTCATTCTGAGCTTGCGAAGAATCTCTAGATGAAAAATTACCATTATAATAAACACGCAGCTCAAGAGTTGATTAAATTAGAAAAACAAAGTCAACATTTCATCGCGAATTCAGCCCCACTTTTCGTTTCAATCTTTTACCCCTTAATCCCAGCCGCGGCTGGGAGTGGCAAAAGGATTTACACTACAATTGGGTTTAGATAACGAGGGGATTTTGGCAAGACGTCTAAGTTTATCTGTGAATAAACCTCAAGATCCCTCTTTCCTCTGAATGACAAAAACACCGTTTCACCTTAATGAATCTAATCTGCTAATCATTCACTAATTAATTTACAATCAACTCCTGATAAATCTTAAGCATTCGCTCTGCGTTACTATTCATCTCATGGTCTCTTTTTACTGTTTTACGGGCATTTTCTCCAATCTCTCGCCATTTGTTAGGTTTGGTAATACATTGTAAAATAGAACGGTAAAATTCATCAGCAGTATTTGCAATTAAAATGTCTTTACCTGGTTTACAATTAATACCTTCTGCTGCCATTGTGGTGGCAATAATGCACTTTTCCATTGCCATCCCTTCAATAATTTTAACCCGCATTCCGCTTGCAGAGAGCAAAGGCACAATCATTATCGCTTTCGAGTTCATAAACTCTACCGCATCAAAAATCTCCCCTTCAACAATTAAGTTTTCAGAATCGTAATCAAAAAACTGCTTTTGCATATTCTTACCCGCAATGTAGAAACGCAACTCTCCATTAAGTTTTTCTATATCTGGCCAAATTTCATCCAAAAACCATTCTAAACCTTCTTTATTTGGTCGCCAGTCCATCGCACCTAAGTGAAACAAAGTCGGGAAACTCGTTTTACTGGTATCAACATTGTACTTATCAAAATCTATCGCCACTGGAAAAACATCTAGTCTGGTTTCGCATCCCATCAGCAAAATATGTTGCCTATCTGGTTCACTTATGGCAAAAACCTGGTGAAAGCGATTGATCTGCTCCGTCTCATAACTTTTTAACCTTCGAGATAGAAACTCCAGATATTTTCTTCTTGGTCTAAACTCTTCTCTGGCGGCAAGTCTTTCCCAAACATCAAACTCAATATTATGCGCTCTATAAATCAGCTTTGCTTTACTCAGCGCCTTAACAGTATCTAAGTAAGGTACCACAAACAAACCCTCGAATTGTACAATATCGAATTCATTTTCATGCAGTACATTTTCTAAAAGTTTAGCTGCATCTTCATCGTAAAAGCGAGATACATTGTAAGACTGGTTAGAGAAAATATTAAAAAAAGCACCCCAAATATTTACTTCGGTATCAATACTGTAAGAGTGAAAGGTAATTTTTTCAAATACTGGATCGTATATATCATCAACATCCACATTGTGTTTAGAAGTGTTAATACTAAACAAAGTAACTTCTACACCTAATTTAAGCAATCCCTTTATGGTGTTATAAACCACAATGGGGTAGCCGCTATTTGGCGGAAAAGGTACACGATTGGTTAGTATTAAGACTTTCACAAACCGAAATTACAAATTTTAAATTTGCTTAAAAAGAAAGTACCAATTGTGGATCGCTAATGTTGAAGGTTTTTCGGTGAAAAGGGGACAATCCGTTTTCCATTACAGCGTTGCGGTGTTGAATAGTTGGATAACCTTTATTCTGTTTCCAGTTGTAATGCGGAAAGTCATTGTGCAGCTTTGCCATATACTCATCTCGATGCGTTTTAGCTAAGATAGATGCAGCAGCAATATTTAGGTATTTACCATCTCCTTTTACAATACAACAATGAGGTATTTCAGCATACTTTTTAAATCGATTACCATCAATTACCAAGTGTTGAGGAACCACCATTAATTTCTCAATTGCCCGGTGCATAGCCAAAAAAGAAGCATTTAAAATATTAATCTGGTCAATTTCTTCATGATCGACAAAAGCAACTGCCCAATCTAAAGCCTCACGTTCAATAATTGGTCTTAGCTCATCACGTTGTTGGTGTGTTAACTTTTTAGAATCGTTTAGCCCTTCTAAATAAAAATCTTTTGGCAAAATAACAGCAGCAGCCGATACTGGGCCAGCGAGGCAACCTCTACCTGCTTCATCGCAACCAGCTTCAATTAAATCTATATTATAGCAATTGATTAACACTTTGCAAAGTTAAATAAATTAGTTATAGAATGCGACCTAATGATACGCAGCGCAAATTCAATTTAAACTTATCAACTGGTAAGTTATACCGTTACATTTTGTCCTTTTACATCAAAAGCATCGCGTAAGCCAATAGCAATTAAATTAAAAGCATACACTGTAAGCATAATTGCTATACCTGGTAATAGAGCTAAATAGGCTGCATCCATAATGATGTAACCGTAATGTTCTTTTATCATAGTGCCCCAGCTTGGCATTGGCGGTTGGGCACCAAAACCTAAAAAGCTTAAGCCTGTTTCTAATAAAATTGCTGAAGCAAAATTGGCAGATGCAACAACCAAAATCGGCCCCGCCACATTTGGCAAAATATGTTTTATAATTGTTCTCGAAGTAGAAAAACCTAAAGCTTTTGATGCTTCTACAAATTCAACTTCTTTTAACGACATTACTTGTCCACGTACTAAACGAGCAACATCTACCCATGTAGAGAGACCAACGGCAATAAAAATTTGCCAAAAGCCTTTACCCAAAGCAAATGATATAGCAATAACCAAAAGCAATGATGGTAAAGACCAAACCACATTCATGAACCAGCTGATTGCAGCATCTATTTTACCGCCAAAGTAACCTGCAACTGCGCCTAAACTAATACCAATAAATAACGAAATTATAACAGCCATTATGCCTACTGATAGCGAAACGCGAATGCCCAAAATGAGTCTACTGAGCATATCTCTACCATTAATATCTGTTCCTAAATAAAAGGTTTGTTTATATATATTATGTTTAGCAAATAGCTGTTTAGTATTACCTAGCTTGCTTGGCAATGTGCAAGTAGAACATAAATCTCTTAAATTATAAACACTTTCCTTCGCAGTTTCTTCATCCCCAATATATTCGTATGCATAAACTTTATTTTCAGCTATGCGATAAGATGTAATGGGCACGCTTCTGAAATCTGCTTTTTGTCCGTAAAGCATTTTTTCGAAAAAGCCAACCTTTTCTATATTTTTAATTCGTTCTGTTATTAAAAACTGAAACGTTCTACCAGGTTTAACTTTGTTAAGCTGCAGCTGATAAGTATTTGCATAAGGCGTTTGATCTGGAATAATCAAGTAACCTAAAATTCCCAAAATCATTAAAATAGAGATGAAAATCAATCCACCAAACGCAAGTTTATTACGCTTAAATCTTTTCCATATTTTACTCGAAGGACTGTTACCCATGATTAATTAACCATTCTACCTTTCCAGTTGTATTTACCAGAATTACCCAATATGCCGATGTATATAAAGTATAAAATATGCGGAATATTAAGAATGGGAAGTAAAACTAACAAATGTTTTCGTTTAAAGAAATTAGTTACATCAAACAAGAAAATGAACTCAATGAGCAACTTCAAACCTAATTGTATTAATAAGAATTTTAAACTTTCTCCCGATGGAAAAACTAAAGCCAACAAGGCATTTACCAATATGCTTAGATTAAATAACCATATACTGGCACCAAGAATCAGCACCACTTTATCTTTGTATTTTGTTGTTTTAGATGCCCATCTCTTACGTTGCTGTATAAATTCACTAATTGTTGGTTTGGCATGTGTGTAAACAATAGCATCCTCATTTTTCAAGAAACCAATTTTGTTATCATACATCGCTGCCATTTTATGTAATAGCAGCTCATCATCTCCAGAAGCTAAATCATCTATTCCAGTAAAGCCACCAACCTCAAAAAAAGCATCTTTTTCATAAGCTAAATTGGCCCCATTACAAGTGCTTGGATTGTTGTTTCCAATTGTTGATGCTCCTAGACCAATTAAATAGGAGAACTCCAATGTTTGCATACGTTCAAAAAAACTTTTTTCTTCAAAATAAGCCACAGGCGATGATATCATTTTATAACCTCTTGTTTCGTAGCAATTTACAATTGTTTTTAACCAACTTGGGCCCATCCTGCAATCTGCATCAGTGGTAATAATTAACTTTCCGGTTGTAGTATTTATTGCCGTTTGTATGGCCTTTTTCTTATAAGAATTTAAAGCATTTGCTTCTTTTAAAGTAATCAACTTTACACCATCATTTGTATAAGATGAGATAATGTTTGATGTATTATCTGTAGAATGATCGTCGATAACAATTATTTCCATTAGTGAGCGATCATAATCTTGAGCCAGCAAATCATCAATTGTTTTACCAATTAAGCGTTCTTCATTTCTGGCAGCTATTAAAACTGAAACTTTTGTTTGAGGTTTATTTCCATCTATTTTAAAGCGTTCGAGTTTTGCCCAACCTCTAATAAAGGTTGCTACTACGAAAACGTAAATGATGGTTAAAAAAATAGAAAAATAACTAAGTATGCTGATTACTTCCAAAAAAATTGAGTTTAAAAACGAAATAAGATCCTAATATAGCAGGAATAATAATATTAATTAACCAAATACTCGCAGTAACTGCCACTACTGCTACATGATCTGTGGTAACATATTTGAAAAAAAATACTGCGGTAATACTTCTTATGCCAATATCTAGTATATCTAATGATGGCAATGATGATTGTACAAAAAACAATATACTAACCAACATAATCACATCAAGAAAATGAATATCCGGAATAAACCAATTGAACATCACAAAATATTGAGTGCTAAAAACGAAATATCTTGCAAAGCAAAAACCCAAAATTTTAAGCAATTCTGCTTTCTTATATCTTCCTAAAATAGCGTAAAATTTTTTGTATTTACGGGTAAACTTCATCGATAATAAAATCCCATTTAACCATTTGATGTTAAAAAAAAAGATAATAAAAAAAAGACAAAATGCAATTGTAATAGCTAATACAGCTAAGTATAAGATCAATTCTATATTCGTAAAACGATATACAAAAATACAAACAGCTATGGCACCAAAAACATTAGTAAGCACCAATTGCCCAATATTTCCTACGGCCATCGCAACTACACCAACAATTCTTCTCTTGGGCGATAAAAAAAATACTCTACCACCATATTCTCCTAACCTGTTTGGTGTAAATATTGCCCAAGTTAAACCACAAAAAACAGATTGTATGGCCAACCAATTATCAATAGGTTCTATTGGTTTTATTAATCGCTTCCATTTTAAACCTTCAATACCCCAATTAAAAAACATTAAAAGAATTACAGCCGTTAAGGTGAGCCAAATTTGAGCTTTTGGCATTGTGCTGATTAATGTTAAAAACTGTTTTAGATCTTTGTGACCAATTAATTTTACATATATAAACCAAAAAGCAACTAAAACAATCACTATTTTAATAAGTAGAGAAAATATCCTTTTATTTTTCGCTGACAACTTTTTTGCTTTTTGTGTGTGCAAATATGCTTAATATTGTTGTAATGTTAATCGAAAAAAAAGAACGAGTGATAATGGGCATTGACCCAGGCACAGCAATTATGGGCTATGGCATTGTATTAGAGAAGGGTAGCAAAATAGAATTGGTGAGTATGGGAATTGTAAGGATGGATCATTTGGATGATCATTTTTTAAAATTGCAGCGTATTTTTGAAAAAACCATAACATTAATTGATGAATACAAACCAGATGTTTTAGCTATTGAAGCTCCCTTTTATGGCAAAAATATTCAGGTAATGTTAAAATTAGGCAGAGCTCAAGGTATTGCAATGGCTGCTGCATTATCTCGAAATATTTCAGTTACTGAATATGCACCACGAAAAATCAAACAATCTATTACAGGTAAAGGAACAGCTAGCAAAGAGCAAGTTGCAGCTATGCTGCAAAGGCTTTTAAACTTCAAGGAAACGCCAGAGTTTTTAGACGCAACCGATGGTTTAGCGGTCGCTGTATGCCACTCTTTCCAAAGAATAAACACGAGCTATACTGGCAAATCTTATTCAGGTTGGGATGCTTTTGCAAAGGACAATAAGAAAAGAGTTAAAGGATAGCAGTAACCACAGATTTACACAAATAAACAGAGATTTATCTACTCATTTGTCTGTGTTCATCCTTTTTATCTGTGGTTAATAATTAAACTTTCCTACTCTTCAAATAGTATCTAATTCCAAAAAACATCACAAATCCCATCACAAAGAACATCCATAAATGCGATAGCGCTAATATTAATTCTTTAAAGTATTTCCATCCATCAAGCATGTTCAAACCTAAACGTTTAAAAAAGCCAGGTTTGTAATCAGATAGATTATCGTTACCAACAATTAATGTTTTAACCGTATGATCTTGATAGAAGTTTAGCGTAATTGTACTATACTTTACACGCTGATCGATATTCATATTCTCAATCTTTTTATCAACAAAATCATCTTTTATGTAAAGAGATGTTTCTACATTGTTGCCTTTTCTTTTAGCGGTTTGATTGATGGTATTTATTGCTTCGCTTCTATTTTGAGCTTTTAGCTTATTTGATAGATAGGCAATACTCTGATCATCCATTTTCATAGCTTGGTTATCTACAAATACAGCCATTTTTGCCACATCATTTGTAAATTGGTCTAATCTTTCAGACGGAATTTTGGCGACTAATAAACCTTCCTTTTTATAGGAGGTAATTTCTGTTAAAGAATCAATAGAATATCTAACTTTTGTAGTTTCGTTGATATAACTGTTAATCGAAAATTCTGCTACAGTTCCACCTTGAGATTTAATTACTAAACTCAGCTTTTCTTTGGTGTCTTGAACATCTTTAACTCTAAACCGCATATCTGCAGTTTTTATTATTTTTTCTTTTACACTTGCGGAAGTATCTGTAGAAATTGCAACTTCCATTGCTTTTTCACCACTTGTAGAATCTGCATAGTCTGCTTTTTGCTCTCTGCTACAGCCAAACATGATTACCATGATAGCGGCACAACATAAATATTTTTTCATCCTGTTTAAATAAGGTTGTTATTTCTTAATGCTATTATGTCGTAGTTATTGCTACGCAATTTCTGCATCAAAATTTAAATAGTTAATTGTACCGGCCGGTATTGCTTAATGCTGATAAGATGCAGAAGTAACCTAAAATATTTAATTGTAACAGAGATGTTTCAATTAAAAAATCCTCTTCGGCTTAAAACCGAAGAGGATTTCTATTATGATTTAGTAGGATATTACTTTGCGTCTAAAATTTTAAAAACCGCTTTGCAGCATATAAAAGAGCCTATAAATAAAATTACCCATGATACAATTGAAAGAATTGTAGAGTCGAAAGCGAAGCGTAAAAACACACCGATCATACTTACAATTACACCAACTGCAATTAACATATAAATTGGAGATTGATTTGCACTTTCCATGCTTTTTTCTCTTTCTTCTGCTTGATTCATCTTTTATATTTTTTAAAAATGTGTGGTACAAAAATAATACTTATTCATTAAATAAAGCAATATTTTAGTAACTTTTAAGTTTATTCAATCTTTGTTTTGACTTTTCAGCCTCATTTTGCTTTTCATTGCTGTATAGTAACTTTTCCCAATCGCCATACATTGGGTTAGGTAAAACAATAAATCTTTTTCCAAACTGGTTCTGCAATAAGTCTACTTGCTCCCTAGTATTTTTTCCTTCACGGTAAAAAACATTCGAAAAATCACTTAAATTATCTCCACATAATAACAAAATATTATACTTCTCTAAAATCTTTTGCCTGCGAGGTTCTTTATCAGAGCTTATAGTTTTCAATAATAGATGGGTTTCATCAGCATTTGGAAACCCAAATTTTCGTAAGTTTTTTAAGGTACCGATGTGGTCTGCTTCTTCCCTATTGGTTACATAAAATATTTCTACATTCTTAGTAGCTGCAAATCTTAAAAAAGACAATGCTCCAGGAACTGTATCCGCTTGCCCTAAAGCAGTCCATTCTGTCCAATCGCTTTGCACATAACTCACTCCTTTTTTTATCTCATGACCTTGAAATGCTGAATTATCTAAAACCGTCTCATCAACATCTACAATTACACAGTTCGGTTTGCCATTTGCTTGCTCCCACAAAGCCTCTTTAAGAGATAGCTTAGCAAAGTTATAGGCTTGAAAAGCTAATGCCCTATACTCACCGCTATGTTGCTGCCAGAGGACTGCATTGGTATAGTCTCTTTCTGGATTTTTTTGTGCAATAGATAGCATTGGCAATAAACCAAGTATTAGCACTAAAAGATATTTTTTCATCGATATTGTTTTATTTAAATCCATAGAAATATAACAATTATACATCATAAAAATTACAGTTAACAAAAAACCCTTACCAATTAAGATAAGGGTTCGTATTTTTTTAAAGTCTCCGCCTCGGCGGGGATTTAGGGGTTTATCCATTTAACGCAGCAGCACCACTAACAATCTCGGTCAACTCTGTAGTAATAGCAGCCTGACGAGCTTGGTTATATGCCAATTTCAACGATTTAATCAAATCACCAGCATTTTCAGTTGCTTTATCCATCGATGTCATACGAGCACCATGTTCTGAAGCGTGAGAATCTAAAACTGCTTTGTACAATTGAATTTTAATCGACTTAGGAATCAGCTGTGTTACAATTTCTTCTTGGTTAGGTTCTAAAATATAATCAACGTTAGTAGTTTTTGCATCTGCAGTTGGCTCAGCTTTAGGCAAAGGCAATAGCTGTTCTGATGTTAATATTTGTACAGCAGCATTTTTAAATCTGTTGTAAACTAATTCAACTCTATCAAAATCACCTTTTGCAAAACCTTCCATTATTGCATCAGTAATTTTGCTTACGTTATCAAAATTTAAAGCCATGTAAACATCGTTGTTGTTACCAACAACATTATAATTACGCTTTTCATAAAAATCCTGAGCTTTTTTACCAACAGCAACAATACTCACGTTACCATTTTTTAGTTGCTCACTATATTTTTCGGCAATTAAATTATTCGCAGTTTTAATAACGTTCAAGTTAAAAGCACCAGCCAAACCACGGTTTGACGATACCACAACAACCAAAACTTTATTAGGCTCACGCTCCTGAATATAAGGAGATGAAGAACCTTCTAAGCTTGCCGAAAGATTTCCTAAAATCTCTTTCAATTTAGTTGCGTACGGGCGTAACTGAACAATAGCATTGGTAGCACGTTTTAACTTCGCAGCCGAAACCATTTTCATAGCTTTGGTAATCTGCTGGGTAGATTGTACCGATGATATACGAATTCTTACTTCTTTTAAATTAGCCATTTTTTATTGAGTGAGTATCAAGCTTTGAGTATCAAGTATCAAGATTTGGGCATATAACCTTTCTCGATACTTGATACTTACTACTCGATACTTATTAGTATTTACTTGAAATCTCTTTTGCTACTTTTTCCAACACTTCAACTGCATCATCTAACTTTCCTGCTTTTAATGAAGCTAAAGCTTCTGGATGACGCATTTCTAAAGCTTGTAAAAACTCAACTTCAAATTCTTTTACCTTGTTTACTGGCACAGAACGCATTAAGTTTTTAGTACCTAAGTAAACAATCGCAACTTGTTTCTCTACAGTAAATGGTGAGAACTGAGCTTGTTTTAACATCTCTACGTTACGAGCACCTTTATCTAGTACAGATTTTGTAGCAGCATCTAAATCAGAACCGAATTTAGAGAACGCCTCTAACTCACGGTATTGAGCCTGATCTAACTTTAAAGTACCAGCTACTTTTTTCATCGATTTAATTTGAGCATTACCACCCACACGTGATACCGAAATACCTACGTTAATAGCCGGACGAATACCAGAGTTAAACAAGTTAGACTCTAAGAAAATCTGACCATCAGTAATCGAAATTACGTTAGTTGGAATGTATGCAGAAACGTCTCCCGCTTGAGTTTCGATAATTGGTAAAGCTGTTAATGAACCACCACCTTTAACAATATGTTTAATCGACTCAGGTAAATCATTCATGTCTTTTGCAATCTCGTCGTTAGAGTTGATTTTTGCCGCTCTTTCTAATAAACGACTGTGCAAATAGAACACGTCACCTGGATAAGCCTCACGACCTGGCGGACGACGCAATAACAATGAAACTTCACGATAAGCAACAGCTTGTTTAGATAAATCATCATAAACAATTAAAGCTGGTCTACCCGTATCACGGAAAAACTCACCAATTGCAGCACCTGCAAATGGAGCGTAAAACTGTAATGGAGCTGGCTCAGCAGCCGAAGCAGCAACAACAACAGTATAAGCCATTGCACCGTTTTCTTCTAAAGTACGTACAACGTTTGCTACTGTACTTGCTTTCTGTCCACAAGCTACATATATACAAAATACAGGGTTACCTGCTTCGTAGAATTCTTTTTGATTAATAATGGTATCAATACAAACCGCAGTTTTACCAATCTGACGATCGCCAATAACCAACTCACGTTGTCCACGACCAATCGGGATCATCGCATCAATAGCTTTGATACCAGTTTGTAAAGGCTCAGTAACTGGCTGACGATAGATTACACCTGGTGCTTTACGCTCCAAAGGCATCTCATAAGTTTCACCTAAAATTGGTCCTTTACCGTCAATAGGTTCGCCAAGCGTGTTTACCACACGACCCAACATACCTTCACCAACTTTAATAGAGGCAATTTTTTTAGTACGTTTAATTGTATCACCTTCTTTAATCTCGTCAGATGGGCCTAACAAAACCACACCAACGTTATCTTCTTCAAGGTTCAATACAATACCTTGCAACCCGTTAGCAAACTCAACTAACTCGCCACTTTGAACTTTAGTTAAGCCGTAAACACGAGCAATACCATCACCCACTTGTAATACGGTACCAACTTCTTCAAGTTCAGCTTCTGATTTAAAGCCTGACAATTGTTGTCTGATAATTGCCGAAACTTCGTCTGGTCTTACCTCTACCATAATTTTTATTTTGATTTCTTTTTGAAAATGTAAATCTTGTACTCTTTTGTTATTTCAGTCCCGCTATTCGCTTCAATCTGTTTTGTCCTTCGACAAGCTCAGGATGACAAACAGTATTTACGCTGCTATCGGGTTTATATTTTTGCGCTTAGTAGTTCTTCGGTAGCTTTGTATCCCTCATAGTTGTTAAACCAATCTTGATACTCAATACTTGCATCTTGATACTCGATACTCAAATCTTGCTACTATACTACTCCTTGTGCAAACTCTTTCTTCAATTTATTTAATCCGCTAGCAATACTTGCATCAAACTGCTTATCACCAACTTTTAAAATAAAGCCACCAATTAATTTCTCGTCAACTTTTTCTTTAACGATCACCTCATTAGCACCAATTTCTTTTTTAACTAATGCCACAACTTCAGCTTTGCTTGCATCGGTTAATGCAATTGCCGATGTTACTTCTGCAGTTACAATACCTTTAATAGCATTGTATTGTGCAATAAATTGTTTTGCAGTATCAAACAAGATAGCAGAACGACCTTTATTTACAACAAGTTTTAAAAAGCTGTTGGTAATTTGGTGAACTTTAGTACCGAAAAGATCATTTAAAATTCCCGCTTTTTTATCTAAAGGAACAATCGGGTTTTTTAAGATAGCTTCTAACTCACTGTTATCATCAACCACTTGTTCAAAAAACACCATATCGTTTTTAATTTCCTCCAAAGCGTTTTGCTCTGTAGAAAGATCAATTAACGATTTTGCGTATCTAGCTCCTGCTTTACTTGACATATATTTTTTTTTGAGATTTGAGATTTGAGATTTGAGATTTGAGAAATACTTCTCTATCTATGCTATCTCATATCTCACATCTAGTGTCTCAAATCTAACTTAGTTTAATTCAACATCTTTTAACAAGCTAGCAACTAAATCTTGTTGTTTCGCTTTATCATCTAATTGGCTACGTAAAACACGTTCAGCAATGTCTAAAGACAAAGTAGAAACCTGTCCTTTTAATTCTGCTAAAGCTGCTTTCTTTTGATTTTCGATCTCGATACGAGCTTTTTCAATCAATTTAGCACCCTCTGTTTGTGCAGAAGTTTTAGCTTCGTTAACAATGCTATCCTTAAGAATTTTAGCTTCTTTTAAAATCTCATCGCGTTCAGCACGAGCTTGTTTCATTAACTCCTCATTTTGTGAAGTTAAACGAGCCATTTCTTGCTTTGCTAATTCTGCTTTGTTTAAAGCATCATCAATTGAGTTTTCACGCTCCTTGATAGCAGCTAAAACTGGCTTCCAAGCAAATTTTGCCAATAAAAACATCAACAATAAAAATGCTATTGTTTGAAATACAACTAAACCAACTTCTGGGATTAATAATTCCATTTTTTATATTTTATATTTTCTTCTTGTTTCACAAATAATAACCATTCTGCACAACAATCTTGTACAGAATGGTTAGTGGTTATTACATTAATGCAACAACAACCGCGAATAACGCAACAGCCTCAACGAAGGCAGCAGCGATTAACATCGCAGTTTGAATTTTTGAGGCAGCTTCTGGTTGACGAGCAATACCGTCCATAGCAGAACCACCAATACGACCGATACCTAGACCAGCGCCAATCGCAGCTAATCCTGCACCTACTGCAGCAATACTTCCTGTAATCATGATTTATATATTTATTGTTGTTAAAAAAATATTCTTATTAATGGTGTTCTTCTACTGCCATACCAATAAACAGGGCAGATAAAATGGTAAATATAAATGCTTGAATAAATGCAACCATCAACTCTATACCACCAATAAATATGGCAAAAGGAATAGATGCTGCAGAAACCCAAATACTATCGAATACGAAAATTAAGCAGATTAATGAAAGCACTAAGATGTGACCAGCCGTGATGTTAGCAAACAAACGAATCATTAATGCAATTGGCTTAGTGAAAATACCAATTAACTCTAAAGGCATTAAAAAGATCTTCATCGGCACAGGCACACCTGGCATCCAAAAAATGTGACCCCAATAATGCTTGTTACCATTAAATACGGTGATTAAAAATGTCATTACAGCTAAAACCATAGTTACAGCAATATTACCAGTTAAGTTTGCACCACCAGGTAAAAAAGGAACTAAGCCTAACATATTATTAAACCATATAAAGAAAAACACGGTTAACAAATAAGGCATAAAACGTTCATGTTTGTGACCCAAATTAGGTTTAGCAATATCATCACGAACAAAAAGAATTACTGGCTCTAACCATGATTGTAAACCTTTAGGAGATTTTCCTTTGCGTTTTTTATAACTATTAGCAACACTTAAAAACACAACTAATAATACTACTACAGAAAGCAATAAGGTACAAGTGTTTTTAGTTAATGAAAAATCTAAAGGACGAGCATTTGTAGCATGATGCTTTTCATCTAACGCTACATATTGACCATGTTCATTTGCAGTAGCCGATGCGAAATAAATTTTCTCGTGCATTTTAACGAAACGTTGTCCATCTTTTTCTACTACAACTTTAGCATCATTATCATGATGAAAATCATTGTCGTTAAAGGTTACAACTTTGCCATCGGCAAATAAAATAATAGGCAAACCGATATGGGTATCGCCAATTACATGCCAACTATGAGAATCGGCAATGTGATGCAAAGCAAATTTACCAATCTCAAACTTTTTCTTTTCTGTTGTTTCAACATGAGTCTCTTCTGCTTTTTGAGCAGTATCTAATTGTGCATTTGCACAAAGAGAAAGCAACAAAAACGCCGAAAAAAGCGTAAAAACAACAATTAACCTCTTAAACTTAAACTCAAAAACGTGGCTACAATCCATTTACTCGCAGATTTTTACTATTTATTTTGGTGGCGCAAGTTACGCAACAAACCGTATATTTCAAAGAAGGTGAACAATAAATATAAAGAAAAAAAATTAAACACAAAAACTAGGTCTTTTCCTTTGTTGTTTAAGCTGTAAATCAGCACGAAAGCCATAGAAAAAAGCATCTTTAAAGCAATAGAACCCATTATTGCCAAAACACCTGTTTCTGGATTACGTTTAATACCTAAAAATGCCAAAATGTAAGCGACAAAAGTTAAGCCACCTAAAAAACCAAAAACCAGCCAAAACTTATTGGCCAACAACTTAACATTAGGGAAAAGATATGGAAGAGCTATAGCTATACCAGCCAATAAGGCGGTATATAATAAATAAGATAAAATAAACTTTGGTAAACTCAAAACAGATATTTTTTACAAAGGTAGTATTTAATTTATTGTGCTCATTTGAACTTCAAAAGATTTTACTACCTAAAACCATTGTAAACTGGTTTATCATACAAAAAAAGTGAAGGTTAAACTCAGTTCCTTTAAATGTGTTGCCATTACCTAACATACTGCACGTTAAAAGGATGAGGTTTTGCCATGTAGAACTACCTTTGTAATATAAACCTTATTGAAGCGAAAAGCTACCGGGCGTTGGCCAATAGAATGGCTGAGGTACTTGTAGCGCAAAGAAGGGCGGGTTTTGCCAAAAGCTACACAGCTAATTTTCTAATTATTTTTATTTAATGATCTTATTACAGAAATTAAGGAGATGATAACACCAACTAGTCCGAAAATTGCGGTAAAAATCATTTTTGAACTATCGCGGTTTTGATCTATTTTGTAACCAATAAAGCAAAACAAACCTATAGTTGCCAGCATTTGAAAGGCTATACCAGAATATTTGGCGAAGTTAGTTGCTAATTTTTTATTAGGATTGTGCTCGGTATTATTCATTACAATTTACGATAAGATTAAATTTATGGTTAAATATTAAGTTTTTATTGTCGAATAAAATATTTTTGCATACATTTTGTTATATTGTAGCAATACCCAACTCAATTTTTTTTGAACAACTTTACAAAACTTAGCGTCAAAATTTTAACTGCTTGCGTTTGCATGGCTTTTTTATCTAGCTGTTCTACGCAAAAAGATAATGCAGCCAACCGCGGTTTGCAAAATCTTTCTGCACGTTATAACTACATTTACAATTCAAATGTTTTATTAGATACTTATCAGGAAAATCTTTCGCAAACGCATAAAGACAACTACGATAATTTTTTAGCCGTTTATATTGCGCCCGAAGCAATTGATTACAGCAGTACTGCACCAGCACCTAGTAACAACAAAGATTTAGATGAAATTACGAGAAAGGCACAAACTATTGTTGCCGAAAAAGGATTAAGCAACTATGTTGATGAGGCTTATATTCTTTTAGGGAAAACTAATTTTTACAAAGGCAACTTTTTTACAGCATCAGAATATTTTGATTACACCGCCAGAGCCTATAAAAAAGACAATAATGTTTTTTTAAATGGCCTAAACTGGAAAGCCAGAAGTTTAATGCAGTTAAATAATTATAATGCGGCTTTAAAAGTGTTAGATTCTGTAGTGCTCATTTTAGACTCGGTTAAAAGTGAAAAAGCTGAGCCATTGGCAACTTTAGCGCAAATGAGTATTAATCAGCTGGATTATAAAAAGGCAATTTTTTATTTAGAAGAGGCGATTAAGGAAAGTAATAAAATACAAAGCAGAACTAGATGGCCTTTTATTTTGGCACAGCTTTATGAGCATGAAAAAGAATATGATGCAAGCTTAAAATATTATACCAAAGTTGAAAACAGTAATGCTCCTTTTGAAATGTATTTTAATGCGAAGTTGAGCAAAATTAGGATTTATGATTTTTTAAACGACCAATCTTCTGAAAGGAAAACTGCCTTATTGAAGTTATTAAAAGATGATAAAAACCTAGACTACACCGACCAAATTTATTATGAAGTTGCCGAAGATTATTTAGGTGATAAAGACTACACAAAAGCAGAAGAATATTATAAACTATCAATCAATAAAAGCTTAGTTAACCCCTACCAAAAAGGAATTTCTTATTTAAAACTTGGCGATTTATATTTTAAAAACTTGGGAAACTATGTTAACGCCAAGCTTTATTATGATAGTGCAGCCAACACCTTACCTAAAAATTACCAAGGCTATGAGGCTATTGTTAAAAAAGCACAAAATTTAGAGTATTTAACACAGCGTTACCAAATAATTGCTAAGCAAGATTCGTTACAACTTTTCGCAAAAATGCCAGAGCAAGCTAGAGAAAAAGCTCTAGACGAATTGTTTGAACCTAAAAAAGAGCCTATTGTTGAGGATAAAAAAGATAACAATAATAGATCTGCTGTTGATAGAAGCAACAATAATAGGAATCAAAATAATGGCAAATTTTATTTCAGTAATACTTCTGCAGTGAGTAGTGGCTTCTCTGATTTTAGGAAAAGATGGGGAAACAGAGTTTTAGAAGACAATTGGAGACAAAGTTTAAAATCATCTGCACAGGTTAATAGAGAAAATCAAAATGCAGCGATTGGCAACTTACCAAATGCGGCTATTGAAAATACGGCCAGCCTAAATAAGGCAGAGCGAATAAAAGCCTACAATTTGTTGCTTCCTCTAACTGCTGAGCAAATGGTAAAATCTGATCAGCAGATTATTGATGCTTATTTTGAAATTGCCAGCTTTTATCAGCAGGTGCTGGAAGACGAGGCAGAAGCAACTAAAGTTTATGAAATTTTATTAGCAAGATACCCGCAAAACAACCATTTAGATGCCATTTATTATAGCTTGTATTTAGATTATGCAAAAACTGATAAAGCAAAATCTGAAAGTTATAAAAATATGGTGTTGGCAAAATTCCCGAGTTCGGTTTATGCAAAAACCATTTTAGACCCTAACTTTTCTGCTAAGCAAAATGCGTTGGATGTAGAAGTAAATAGAATTTATAATGCCGTTTTTGATAATTACGAGAAAAAGGAGTTTCAGCAGGTAATTGAACGCGTTAATGAAGTTAACCAACGTTTTCCGGGAAACAGCTTACAAGCGCAATACGAATATCTGAAAGCAATTTCAATTGGTAGAACTCAGCATGTTGATAGTTTGATTATTGCATTTGAAAAAATTATAGCAACAAACCCGAATGATGCGCTTATAACTCCTCTAGTTAAAGATCATTTGGCATACATTAATGCTAATTTAGCAAGTTATAAATCTAGGTCAATTGCCCTAATTGATTTTGATGGTGCTGAACCAAGATTTATTAAACCAAGAGAGCATACGGTTATTGCTGTTGTGCCAACTGTAAAACAAGATCCTGTAAATTTGCCGGTTGTGCAAGAGCCTAAAAAAGTTGTGCCAGAGCCAGTAATTGCAGTGGTAACCGCACCATTAAATGTACCAATTACAACAAACCAAATAGATACCCCTGTTGTTGCTAAACCAGATGTAGTTGCTGCAAAACCTATAGATAACTTATTCAGCAAAGCTGAATCAAATACATATTACTACGTTATTTCCGTTAGTGATATTACAGTGAGCGTAAGTTCATCGAGATTTGGTGTTGGGCAGTTTAATAGAGGGAACTTTTCTGGAACCGGCTTAAAACATCAGTTAGAAGAATTGGATGAAGATCAGTTGATTTATGTAGGTGATTTTGGCAATTTGGTTGATGTAAAAGAGTATACAGATGGAATAACGCCACAATTACCGCGTATAATGAAAGTGCCCGCTACAAAATATATTGGCTTTTTCATTAGCAAAGAAAACTTCGAAAAAATTAAAAACAGAGAAACATTAAATAGGTACATTGAGTTTTTCAGAAACAATTATTAATAAAAATGAGTAAATCTACATCGTTAACAGCAGAAGATATCAAAAAATACAATAGAAGGATTTGGAAATTGGTGATTGGTGGCATGGTATTCTTTGCCATATTTATTGTACTCATTGGTTTTGGTGTTTTCGGAGAAATTCCTTCTTTCAGAGCTATAGAGCATCCTAAAAGTAATGAGGCAACAGAAGTTTTATCAGCTGATGGGAAAATTTTGGGCACTTATTTTGTAAAAAACAGATCTAATGTTAACTACAGCCAGCTTTCGCCAAATGTGGTAAATGCTTTAATTGCTACAGAAGATATCAGATTTCGTTCGCACTCTGGTATAGATTTTAAAAGAACCTTTACCATTTTTGCCTATGCCTTAATGGGCAAAAAACAAGGTGGCAGTACAATAACGCAACAATTGGCTTTAAACTTATTTTCTGAAGAAGGAAGACAGAAAAACTATTTAAAAAGAATTATCCAGAAGTTTCAGGAATGGGTTATTGCCGTTAAGTTAGAACGTAATTATACCAAAGAAGAAATTATTACCATGTATTTAAACACGGTTGATTTTGGTAATCAAGCTTATGGAATTAAATCTGCTGCGAGAGTTTATTTTAACACCACACCAGATAAATTAACTATACCGCAAGCAGCAGTTTTGGTTGGGATACAAAGAGGTGTAACCAGATATTCGCCAACTAAAAACCCAGAAAGATCGCAAGCAAGACGAAATACGGTAATGGCTTTGATGGTGCAAGAAAATTACATGACGCAGCAAGAGTTTGATGTTGCAAAAGAAAGACCTTTAAACTTGCAATTTAGAGCTGCAACTAACTATGAAGGCATTGCACCTTATTTTAGAGCGGTATTAAAATCGGAGGTGAAAAAGATTTTAGAAGAAAGATCTATTACCAAAAATGGCATACCTTATGATTTGGATAGAGATGGATTAAAAATTACCACCACTATTAATTACGATATGCAGGTGTATGCTGAGCAGGCTCAAAAAGAATATATGAAAGTTTTGCAAGTCCAATTTTCAAAAAGCTGGAAAGGTAGAAATCCTTTTAAAGGAATGGAAATGCAGATTGAGCAAGGCGTAAAAAGATCTGATCGTTATAAAGCTTTAAAACTGGACGGTAAAACGGATGATGAAATAACGCAAGATTTTAACACACCTAGCAAATTAACCATTTTTACTTGGAAAGGCAACATCGATACTTTAATGAAACCTATTGATTCTGTAAGATACTACAAGCTTCTATTGCGCAATGCGATGATGGCGATGGATCCTAAAACAGGTTACATCAAAGCTTGGGTTGGTGGTATCAATTTCGAACACTTTAAATACGATCAGGTAAAAATGGGCACCAGACAGGTTGGTTCTACAGCAAAACCTTTTACTTATACCGTGGCTATTGAGAATGGAATGTCTCCGTGTTTAACCGTGCCAAATGTTCCTGTTACTGTTTCTAATCCGGGTAGCCCAGATTGGACACCGCGTTCTTCTGGTACCTTACCAGGGTCAATCACCATACAAAAAGCGTTAGCCTATTCTCAAAATTATATAGCTGCTTATTTAATGCAGCAAGTTGGCGCTACGGCTGTTGCCAATGAAATTAAAAAAATGGGAATTACTTCTGACGTTCCTGTGGTACCATCCATTGCTTTGGGATCTTTTGATGCCTCGATTTATGATATGGTTGGCGCTTACGGTGTTTTCGCAAATAAAGGAGCTTGGACACAACCTACATACATCCTTAAAATTGAAGATAAAAACGGTGTTGTACTTTACGATAGCAAACCTGTTATTAAAGTTGTATTAAATGAAGAAGTTGCCTATGTAATGACGCGTATGTTGCGTGGCGTAGTAACAGGAGGTACTGGTTATCGTTTAATTGGTAAGTATGGTATTACCGCACCAACTGGCGGAAAAACGGGTACAACTCAAAATAATTCTGATGGTTGGTTCATGTCTATTACACCAGATTTAGTTACTGGAGTTTGGACTGGCTGCGAAGATAGAGCATTTCATTTTACAAGCACAAGAGACGGTGAAGGCGCTAATTCTGCACTACCAATTTATGCTGGTTTTATGAAAAGAGTATACGCAAATCCCAATTTAAAGATAAGCAAGGCTGATTTTGAGCCACCTGCAGGAGGTGTATCTATTGTATATGATTGTAATCAATATCTAGCTCCTGAACAAACAACGCCTGAGCTCGATAAAAAATTAGGTTTCTAAACCATCCTATTCCCTATTTATTAAATGAGTGCTTTCGATTATAAAAAGGCATTGGCCGATATTCCGCATAAACCTGGTGTTTATCAGTATTACGATGCAGATGATACCCTGATTTATATTGGTAAGGCTAAAGATTTGCGCAATCGTGTAGGTTCATATTTTAATCAAGAGAATAACCAATTTAACGGTAAAACTCGAGTTTTGGTTTCTAGGATTAGACGAATAAGCTTTACCATTGTAGATACCGAAATTGATGCTTGGCTTTTAGAAAACAGCCTGATTAAAAAGCATCAGCCTCGCTACAATATCATGCTTAAAGATGATAAAACCTACCCATGGATTATCATTAAAAAGGAGCAGTTTCCGCGTATTTACTGGACTAGAAAATACATTAAAGATGGTTCTACCTATTTTGGCCCTTATGCTTCTGTTGGAATGATGCATACCATTTTAGATTTAATCAAAGAGACCTATACTTTAAGAACTTGCAACTTGCCTTTAACACCACAAAACATTAATGAAGGAAAGTTTAAAGTTTGTTTAGAATATCAAATTGGCAATTGTAAAGGACCATGTCAGAATTACCAAAGCAAAGCTGATTATGATCAAAATATTGAGGAAATTAAGGATATTTTAAACGGCAAGATTGGCAATGTAATTAGAACAGTTAAACAGGTTGTTAAAACAGCTTCTGAAGATTTAAACTTTGAGCTTGCACATGCTTATCAAAAAAAGCTTGGTGTTTTAGAAAAGTATCAAAGTAAATCTACCGTTGTAAACAGTGCAATAACCAATATTGATGTAGTGAGCATAGCTTCTGATGAAAGATACGCTTTTGTAAATTACTTAAAAGTAATGAATGGAAGCATTATACAAACGCAAACTATTGAAATTAAAAAGCGATTGGATGAAAGTGATGAAGAATTACTAACCATCGCAATTACCGAATTTAGAACAAAATTTAAGAGTACTTCTAGAGAAATTGTAGTTCCGTTTAACGTATCATTAGATGATGAAAATCTGAAATTGATTGTACCAAAATTGGGAGAAAAGAAAAAGCTTCTAGAGTTGTCGCAAAAAAACGTATTGTTTTTTAAACGTGAAAAATTAAATCAATACGAGAAGCTAAATCCTGATTTGAGAACCGAACGCATTCTAACCCAAATGCAAAAGGATTTGAGGTTAACGCAGTTGCCACATCATATCGAGTGTTTTGATAACTCTAACTTTCAGGGTAAATATCCAGTATCTGCAATTGTAGTTTTTAAAGATGCCAAACCGAGCAAAAAAGATTACCGCCATTTTAACGTGAAAACGGTAGAAGGGCCAAATGATTTTGCTACGATGGAAGAAGCCGTTTACAGGCGATATAAACGAATGTTAGATGAAGAAGGGACATTGCCTCAACTCATCATTATTGATGGTGGTAAGGGTCAATTATCATCAGCGGTGAGTAGTTTAAAAAAGTTAGGCATTGAGAAACGGGTAACTATCATCGGTATTGCCAAACGTTTAGAAGAATTGTATTATCCTGGAGATAGTTTCCCTTTATATTTAGATAAGAAATCCGAAACTCTAAAAATTATTCAGCAGTTGCGAGATGAAGCCCACCGTTTTGGCATCACCTTTCACCGCAAGAAAAGAGATCAAGGAACTTTAAAAACCGAGTTAGAACTAATTCCTGGAATAGGAAAAACAACTGCAGATAAGCTGCTGGTTAAATTTAAATCAGTAAAAAAGATTAAAGAAGCTAGTGAAAAAGATTTAAGCGAAGTGTTAAATAAAAAGCAAATGCAAACGCTAAGTAACTTTTTTAATGAGCAAAATCAGCATACATAAAGTTATAAAGTTGGCTTATATCTCGTGATTGCGAGTCAATAAGCATTCTCTTAAAGCATTTACCTTTGTAACGTTAACCTCAACTCAATTAATAAATTTACCATTTTTAGGCTTCTATCTTATCCGATAGGTCATGCTGAATTTATTTCAGCACCAGCTTTGCAAAACAGACCCTGAAATAAATTCAGGGTGACGACCGATCTTATTCAACGCACTAAAAAGCCTGAAAAATCATTATTTAAATATTGAACTCAGGCTTGTAAGCTTGCTTCGTTCTCGCAATGAAGTATTAATGAAACAAAAAAAGGAGCAAATTTAAATCTGCTCCTTTGTATACATCATGCTATGCCCTCTCCTCTGGAGAGGGTTGGGTGAGGCTTTTAATACTCCCAAAGACCTTGTTCAAAATCAGCCATCGCTCGTTTAATACGCTCAGCTTCTAATAATCTATCTTTTGGATTGAATAATACATCTTCAATCCTATTATCTGCAGAGTTACTCACCTTAGTAATATTGCTAAAGAATAATCTTCTTACAAAAACGTCATCAAAATTAATTCCAGAGTTGTCATTTTGGTTGTTTGCAATTTTATGCTTTACCAAAATCTCACGTAAATCTTCAAAATTTATCCAACCGGCTACCGTTTTTAAAGTATCAGCTAAAGGCTTCCCTGTTGTAGGGTCAGCTACTGGATTGCCATTGTTATCTACTTGAGTTTTCACATCAATTCTAACAGGAGCTATTCCGATAATACGTGGTTCAAAAATACCACGTCTGATATCCATAATCCAATCCTCTTTAATTCTTATTGTTGTAAAACTCGCAGCAAAAAATTCATTATTAGCCCTGTTAACTTCGTTGGTACCAGGGTTTACACCTAAAAATGCTGTATCTGCAGCAGAGCTATTGGTAACATTTGGATCATTACCTTTTTTTGAACTTAATGGATCTACAGACCAATCTTCAACATCGCTTGGATACAAATCTAACTCACCATTGCTTACGGCATTATAAATAATACCCATCAAATTGACTTTTGGTGATGCTAAAATTTGGTTTCCGCGGTCTCTTAAATCAATCTCACGCCAAA
The DNA here is from genome assembly GCF_059424425.1 of Pedobacter sp. GW456-11-11-14-TSB4. Taxonomy (NCBI): domain Bacteria; kingdom Pseudomonadati; phylum Bacteroidota; class Sphingobacteriia; order Sphingobacteriales; family Sphingobacteriaceae; genus Pedobacter; species Pedobacter sp. GW456-11-11-14-TSB4. The sequence goes on along the minus strand of NZ_JBWKZK010000001.1, from coordinate 1,578,261 downwards.
CACGTTTGGTGTAGGCTACATCTTCTTTTCTAACCTCTGCATAAGGCACAACAGTATCAGCCTCACTTACTTCTCTGTAAATAAAACCATCTTGTTTAGGCGCTTTCTTTTTTACAACTTTCTTTTCTACTGGAGGTGGAGTAGTTCCTTGAGAAAAGGCTAAGACTGTACTGAAAGCGAAGAATGATAGCAATATTAATTTCTTCATAATTTTTTAGTTTACGGTAAACACCATTGAATTTAATGTAGGTGTACGTCCATCTGGCATAGCAGCTTGAATATTATCAATATATACTACCGACTTAAATGGCAAATTAGATAGAGCTGTTTTGGCTGCAGCATTAAAGTTATCACCTTGGCAATAGAAAACTTGCGCATCCTGACGAGGCCTAACCACCGTTACATTGAATTTTGTAACTCTTGCTTTAATATCAAATTCAAAATTTTCTAAAACTGCTAATACTTGATTTTCTCTAGCTAGAACATTTCCAGATATGATACCGCCCATTTTACCAGCAAATTTAGCAGTTGGATTTGGCACAGCCTTAACTCTAAATTTGTTTGTACCTAGGTTTAATGATTTACCATCAGCACTTGCAGAAACACTGATAGAAACTTCACTACCAATCATACCACCGCCAACATTAACCATAAAATTACCGCCTGATCCTGAAATTGAACCACCACTCATGCTTGCTTTGATACTTTCTAAAGGAAAACCTGGGGCAGAGATAGAAAATGGATTAGGAATACCTGCGTAAATTACGTTTAAGTTTTTAGAGGCAACAGTTGCAGATGGTTTTGCCACTTGATAAGTAATTGGTTGAGTTTCGTAGGTTTTAACTTCGCCGTTGGCTTGTTTAACTCTAATTGTACCTTTCCAAGTGAATGAACCAACCGAACTAGTTCCACCGGTATAAGTTCCAACGCCGTCTTTAACTGATAAAGAACTACCTCCAACAGAAATTTCTGGATTAGATTTAGAATCGCTAGCAGTTAAAAATACTTCAGCTTTGTAAGGCTGACCTTGAATAACGTAACTACCAGAAGGTACTGCAACTGCTTTAAACTTATCTAAAGTCATTTGGGTTGGATTTAACTCTCCGAAAATCTTTGTTACAATTTCAGCTTCTGCATTTTGTATATCAGATTGGATTTTAGTTAAAATAGTATTTGCAGCTGTTAAAGGAATACCTTCGCCAAAATTAATGTCTTCCCATTTTTTGCCAGTTCCAGTTTTAACTGGATCTTTAGCCTCTAAAGAAAATGAAACATTTGCACGATCTCTGGGATCAAGTAAAGCAATCAACTTTGCTCTAGTTTCATTGATTTTGGCTTTTAATTTTGCACCTTCTTTTTTATTGATCATGATATTTGCGGAAATATCTTGATTATCACGAAGAACAAAATCTCCAGTTTCTGGATCAATGCCATCACCTGCAGTTTCAAATTCTTTCTTTAATCTGATGATATCTTTATTTAAATCATCAGCATAAGCTTTAGCCTGCTGAGCTTTATCCCAGAGTGGTTTCGCTCTTTCTGGTTTATTTTTTAGTTCAGTATCTCTAAAAGCATTAAATTTCTGTTCTAAACCACTACTAACATTAGTTCTAGAATCATCCAAACTATCGTTTATATTCTTAAAAGCATTTAAGATTGTATCTGAAACGTTTAAAGCAAGCATTGCAAGCAATACCAGATACATCATATTGATCATCTTCTGCCTTGTCGTTTCTTTTCCTCCAGCCATGTTTAATTAGATTTTTTGTTACGTTTAAATAAATTACTAATTAGTACGAGGTTGGTTCATTGCAGTTAGCATATTGCCATAAATTGCATTTAACGACGATAAGTTTTTAGCCAATTTACCCACTTCTTCTTTAAACTGTTTCGAATCTTCCATCGATTCGTTAAAGTTGTTCATGGTTAAAGAAAGGTTTTGATAAAACTTGTTCATCGATTTTAAGTGTGCGCTTGAATCTTGCAACTCTAATTCATAAACCGCATTTAACGCAGATAAATTTTTGGCTAAGTTATTCACTTGTTCATGATAAGCTTTAGAATCTACATTACTTTCGCCCATTTCTACCAATTGTGCAGTTGCTTTACCAAAAGCAGTACTTAAATTATCAAAACTTGATGAAGCTGTTTTTACTTTACCAGTAAACTCGTTGGTGGCAATCGCAGCATCACTTACATTAGAAATTGTTGCTACTTTATCTCCAAAAGTGCGTAAACCTGTTCCTAAACTTTCAATTAATTCTGGCCCAATTTTAGCGTCAGTTAACATTTTGTCTAATGCAGCAGTAGATGAAGAGCCAACTGCAGGAGCAGCTTGTCTGATCGTAGCTTTTGGCAACTCGCCACTAAATCCATCAGCTAATTCTGGGTAAACCCTTTCCCAAGGTAATTCTGGTTCAGGAGGAAAGAAAGCTGTAACAGCGAATAAAATTGCTTCTGTCACTAAACCAATACCAATTACATAATTTGCGTAAACTCCACCTAAGTGTAAAATTTTTGCCAATGCTCCTAAAATAACCACACTCGCTCCTAGTGATATTGCTACGTGTAACCACCCTGGTTGTCCTTTTGCTGCCATAATTTGTTTAAAATTTGTGTTTTTCTTTTGTTTGGTTGATTGATTTTTTAGTTTAAAGCGTTTCCAGGGAAATCTGATACACAACGGAAACCGATGTATGATCTTGCTTTATCTTGATATTCGTAAGTTGCTACTGAATTTTGTAAAAAGAAGCCCATGTCTTTCCATGAACCACCTCTAACTACCTTTGCACCTTTAGCTACATTGGTATAGTTCGGACTAAAATCTTGCAACAAGCTAGTCGCAGATCTGTTGTGAGCACTGATAGTCCACTCTGCCACGTTACCTGCCATGTTATACAATCCATAATCATTTGGCAAATAAGCTTTTGCATCAACAGTGTATAAGCCTCCATCATCAGTATAGTTACCTCTACCAACTTTAAAGTTTGCTTGTAAACATCCTTTTGTGTTTTTGATGTAAGGACCACCCCATGGATATTTAGTTTGCGTTCTTCCGCCTCTTGCTGCGTATTCAAATTCTTGTTCTGTCGGTAGCCTGTATCTTAAACGACCATTTTCAGGTTGTTTTCTAGCTGCTGCAACATTTCTGTATAAAGCGGTTCTCCAATAAGTAAAAGCATTAGCTTGATCCCAGCTTACACCTACAACAGGGTAAGTATCATAGGACGGGTGACTGAAATATGCATCAACCATTGGATCATTTTGAGAGTAAGAAAAATCTAATTTCCAAACCAAAGTATCAGGATAAACACTTACAGAAGGATGTTCATTAGCTTTTCCTGGAGTTGGATTATCAGTATAGGTTTGGATATAATCTTGTCTACTAGAATTTGGATTTTTTCTTCCCGCAGCTTCTAAATTATGATCTAAGTAACTGAAAGCATATCTTAACTTTCTTACATCGATTTCATTTTTTCCAGGCAAGGCATCATTTCCAGCATAGTACATATTCTGAAGTTTCGCTTTATATTGACTGTTTCTGCCCCACAATACATTTCCGTTGCCAACTTTTTTCCAATCGATATTATCCTGTCCAGTTACAGCAGGCCCACCTGCAGTTGCTGTTGGCTGAGCTTTGTATAAAGTTGGCGCACCAGATTTACCTAATGAAGTTACTGCAACAGAATCTCTAACCCAGTTTACAAACTGACGGTATTCTGCATTTGTAATTTCGGTTTGATCCATATAAAAAGCAGGAAATGAAGTCATTCTGCTGGCATTACCAGAGTAAAAGGTTTGGTCTTCATCGGTCATTCCAATTAAGGTTCGGCCTGCCGGAATAAAAACCATACCCAAAGGGATTGTTTTATTCTTAAATTTTCTGTTGTAAGCCCCAACCAATTCTCCAGACTGGCTACCACCCTTGGAACAACTCGCTAAAAAGCCACATACAATGAAAAAACCAAAAAGGTATATATTTCTCATAAAGTCAATTAATGCAGTACTGTAATTATTTTATAGCAATTTTATTGAATATCCGTGACATTAACAATTATTTGGATAAATAATTGCATGTCAAAGCCTCTCTAATTTCTTCTAAGGTAAATATTTTATATTAAGTTAATGTAAATTAACCTTTTAACAACTTTTGTAACTCTAAATAAAGTTTTTAAAAATTAATAAAAAAGCAAAAATATAGACACTTTAACGAAATAGTTTGACAAAAATTACTTGTTAGATTTTTTAATGTAGTTTTCTATTGCCATAATCATAGAAGGCGCTTCTGGACTAGGAGCTGCAATATCAACAATCTGACCCGCATCAGTTGCTGCTTTGTGCGTATTTAATCCAAATGCTGCAATCCTAGTATTATTTTGTTTAAAATCAGGGAAATTGGTGTAAAGAGACTGGATACTTGATGGGCTAAAAAATCCGATGATATCATAAAAAACCTCTGCTAAATCAGAAAGGTCACTAACTACCGTTTTAAAAAGCACAGCTTTCACAAAATCGTAACCGTTCTTCTGCAAAAAATTCATGGTATCTTCTGTAGCAACATCAGAACAAGGATATAAAAACTTTTCTCCGGCATGCTTTTTAAGCACCTCAGCTAAATCTGATGCAGTTTGTTTACCAAAAAAGATCTTACGTTTTCTGTATTGTATATATTTCTGTAAATAAAGCGCTGTAGATTCTGAAATACAGAAGTATTTAAGATCTGCCGGAACTTCGTATCTCATCTCCTCACAAATCCTAAAAAAATGATCAACTGCATTACGGCTTGTAAAAACAACCGCTGTAAAATCTGCCAAGTTAATTTTATCCTTCCTAAAATCTCTGGCAGGAACTCCTTCAACGTGTATAAAAGACCTGAAATCAATTTTAACATTGTATTTCTTGGCCAGATCAAAATAAGGCGACTTTTCTGTTTCTGGTTTTGGTAAAGTAATCAGAATACTTTTTACTTTTCTTAACCTATCTTCGTTCTTTTCCTGCATTTTAACTTGTTACCGCTTAAAATCCTATTGTCTTGATTAATATTAATATAGGGCAAATTTCGAGGGTGCAAAAGTACAAAAATAAATACACTTTTGAAAACCTATAATGAGATAAAATATTTATTCCAGCTCTGATAAACTGAAAAACAAATATCATAGTCATTAAAACTATGGCAATTACAATGTAAACATGGCTATTTTTAAGTGGTGATAATGCAAATGCGACTACCAAAGGCATAAATAATAAGGATGAATTAAAATAGCTCAAGTACAATATCGACACATATTCATTAACTGGTTTTTGAATATTAAATACAAAACCAAGCAATCTTAATAATAGTATTTTAAGCACATACAACACTATGATTACGATGGATATGGTTATGTAGGATTGAAATCCATTAGCAGAAAAACTCTGATTTTGATTTTTTGCAACCAGGTAAAAAAACATACCAATGGTAAAGCCAAATTGGATAAACAACAATAAAAATGGCCAAGAAGTAAAGAGATTATCTTCCTTGTTTAAATTACTTAATGCCCTATTACTGAAGAACGATTGCACTATAGCCGACAACTGTTTCGAAAAATTTTGCTTAAGTATTGCAAATACCAATAATAAAAATATAACAAAAGCCAGTACCCAATTCTCGCCTTTAGGCAACTCTGAGCCGTCCTGCAATACGTTTTTATTGATAGAACTTAATCGATAAGCTTTGTTTAACTTATCAAAATCTAACAACGGATATCCAGGTCCTTTAGCTAAACTATCAGCAATAAAAGCTATTGTAGCCGAGTCTAATGGTTTTAATATTTTGGGTGTAATTGTATCTGGAAGTACCGTAATTAGCGAATCCAAACTATCTAATGGTAAATTAATGTTCTGAATACTATCTGCATTAACTTTTACTTGCTGGGCGTTTACAGTTACCGCAAACGTAGCAGAGCAGAAAAAAAAGAAGAATAAAATCTTTTTAAATATTGTTGTATTCAAAATCAACAGCTTATTGATAAAGTTGCAAATTTACTTCTTTATTATTTTGTTTGAGAAGGTATTGGCGCAAATAATTTTCTTCCTTAAAATCAGCCTAAAAACTAAACTTTAATTGCCCCACTAAATTATTCTGAGGTTGGTTTTACTCCGTATTTTTTAATCGGAGATCATCTAAAACCAAGTTTAATTTGCGCTGCATCTCAGTCAACAAATAATCCAGAGTGTCAGATTTCTGATATTGGGTGGCTTTGGTCTCCACTTCCCTTATCATTTCATTTAACCCTAAAATATCTAAATTATCAATGGAAGGCTTAATGCGATGTGCAATTTGCGAAATGCGCACAAAATCTTCTGCTTGATAGGCTTCATCAAATTCGTTTATAGCAATAGGAATATGTTTAATAAAAAGTGATATCATTTTATGTAAAAATTCTTCACTACCATTTGCTAAACTTTCTATTTTAGCTAGACTGTATAACTGATTTTGCTCAACACGATCAAGTTCTTTTGGTAGATTAGGCTGCTTTGGAAGATTTAACCACTTCCCTAGTATGGAAAGAAGTTTGGTTTCTTCGAAAGGTTTAGCTAAATAATCGTTCATGCCTGCCTCAAAGCATTTCTGATTATCTCCTTTTAAAGCAAACGCGGTAAGTGCAATAATCGGTATGTCGTTATCCATTTGCCTAATTAATTGCGCAGCTTCAATTCCATCCATAACTGGCATCTGTACGTCCATCAATATTAAATCGAATTTATGCAATTTAAGCATCAGCAATGCTTCATTACCATTTTCGGCTTCCTTGGTTGTTAACCCATGATTATCTAGAATAGTGCAAGCCAATAACCTATTGATTTCGTTGTCATCAACCACTAAAATATTTTTGCCAAAAAGCAATTTTGTATCGATTTCGAGCTCTTCTTTAACCGGAATATCAGCTTTAGTTCCCTTTTCAAGATTTAGTGTAAATGAAATTGATGTACCTTTTTCTTTGAAACTTTCTACATCAATAGTACCGCCCATCAATTCTATCAAATTCTTAGAAATGCTCATTCCTAGCCCTGTACCACCATATTTTCTGGTTACGGTATCATCTTCTTGAGAAAATTTATCGAACAGCCTTTCCTTAAAAGCACTATCCATTCCTATTCCAGAATCTTTTACCGTAATTTTTAAGATTTGGTTTGTAGCTAAATCATCAATTAAAGAGCATGAAATATCTACATAGCCTCGATTAGTAAATTTAATAGCATTGCTTGTTAAGTTGAGCAAAATTTGCCTAATACGGTAAGGATCACCAATTAGAACTGACGATAACCTACTATCACAAAAAGAATTTACAAATTGAAGCCCTTTTTCTTCTGCACGGTATCTCATTACCTGCATTACTTGTTCAATAACTTTCTTTGGTTCGAAACCAATTTTCTCTACTGCCATTTTACCCGAATCTATTTTGCTAAAATCGAGTATATCATTAACGATAATTAACAGGTTATCAACCGAAGTGATAATAGTATCTAGAAAAAATTGTTGCTTTTGATTGAGTGGCGTTTTATTGAGTTGATTGGCCATACCGAAAATGGCATTCATTGGTGTTCTAATTTCGTGGCTCATATTTGCCAAGAAATTTTCTTTAGCTTCTTTGCTAGATTGTGCGGCATCATGCGCAGCAATTAAATCGCTTTCTAGTAATTTTCTTTCCGTAATATCTAAGTGTATCCCAATTGAGCCAACAAGCACGCCATTATCATCATATCTTGGGGCGCCACTTACCAACCACCATCGTTTTAATCCATTTTTATCTAGCACTGGTATTTCAAATGCATCAGAAATGCCTGCTTTTCGCTGCTCCCTTTTAGTCAATAAGATACTTCTAGTATTATCATCTAGCAATAAATCTGTAGCCTTTTTACCAGAAATTTCATCCAAAGTGTAGCCGCTCATATTGCAAAAGCTGTGGTTTGCAAATTTGATTGTCTCGTCATTATCTACCTCCAAAAGTCCCAAATTCATGTTGGTTAAAATGGTACGGTATTTTTCTTCTCTTAATTTTAGGATTTGTTCAGATAGTTTGCGTTCGGTTATATCAGAATGTGTACCTATAATTCGCCATGGCTTACCGTCTTCTAAAAAGCTAACGGTCATTCCTCTATCTAATATCCAGATGTAATTGCCATTTTTATGCTTAATTCTATATTCCCTTTGATGGGTAATTATCTTTTTTTCTTCGTAATTTCGATCAGTTTGCTCAATGATATGCAAATCATCCGGATGTATTCTGGATTTCCATTCGTTGGGATCGTTGTTAAATTCATCCTCCTCATAGCCAAGCATTTTTTTATATTGGGTAGAAAAAAACACTTCTTTAGTTTGATGATTATATTCCCAAACGCCATCTCCTGTACCTTCTAATGCAAATTGCCACAATTCTTCGCTGGCTTTAAGGGCCTCTTCATTTTTTTTCCTATCAGAGATATCTCTAATAAATGAGCAAAAAAACACGGTATTTTCTTGCTTTACCGGCACTATAGAAAGTTCTATTGGAAAAATAGAACCATTTATGTTGATGGCCTGCAATTCCATCATTTTATTAAAAACTGGCGATGAACCTATTGCTAAATCAGCACTTTTGTTAGGATAGGATGGGATGATATCATAAACTGATTTTTTAGCTAAAACATCAATTTCTTTCCAACCAAAAATTCGCTCAGCTTGTGGGTTCCAAAAAGTAATTAAACCTTCTTCATTAAAAGTTATGATGGCATCTAGCGCCGAGTTCATGATTAAACGATTTTTTAATTCGCTTTGCGCAATGGCTTTTACCGCTCTTTGTCTCTCGGTTATATCTGTATAAGTCCATAAATGGCCTTTATAAACTTTATCAATAAATATGGGAATGTATTCTCGTTTGAGCACTCGGCCATCGGCCAAACAAAGTTCATTTACCTTAAGTACTCTTTCTTTTAATGCTTGATCAATGTCTGTTACAAAATTATCTGGATCTTGAAAAAGATTTTTTGTTTGTTGGGCACTTTGGCTACAATCTTGGCCAACCAAAACTTCTGGGTTAACTGGAATTTGAAAAAGATCACAAAACAATTGGTTGGTAAATACAATTTTTCTGTGCTCATCTTCTAGTAAAATTCCGCTTTGCGAATTATTAATCAAGGATGAAAATACTTTTTCGGCACTTTTACGCTTGTTAACTTGTTGAATTAAAAATTCTGTAATCGCTAATAAATCATCATCATTTTCATTAATTGAAACGCCTCCTATTTCTTCAATAGTTTGTTTTAACCGATCAATCGATTTCTTTTTAACGGCAATTTCATGTCCGAGTTTATTGTTTAATTGCGAGTATTCTTCTTCACTAATTTCAAAAGCTCTTTCTGTTAAATGCTTATCTCGTTGCAAAGCCGTATAAGATTCATCTACAACGCTAAGAAATTTTATAACTTCCGGATTTGAAGCAAGCTCAGCAGATAAATGCTTTTTAATTTGCCGTTCAAGTAAATTATGGTAATTCATAAAATGAAGTTATTGTCATGGTTTGGTTATGTAACTGGCAATTTACTTGGTTATTGAATGGAGAAATTTCACCATATGCGTAAAAACCCGCAATTGGCGTTTGGTTATTAAAAGTATCTGCTACAGCTTCTACTTCCTCTTCGGTACGTGGGCCTAAAATTAATTTACGTCCTACACAGCTTATTAGCAGTGAGAAATCTGGCACTTTTTGTGTGTTAAGCGTATTTTCTGCAGCTTTTGCCGCCGCATCTATCAGTTTATCAAAGTTTGCTTTCATTAAACGAACTTTAGAACCTTCGGGAATATCGCCTGCAAATGTCATTGTTTTATTTATTTCATCTATTGATAAAATGGTACGTACAATTGGCTCGCTATTACCAGAACTTACCGACAGTGGAAAAAGCAAAGCCGAACTTGGTAAACTTTCTGCATCGGGGCCGAGGTATTTTTTATATAAATCTAAAGCGCATTCACCATTAATTTCATGCAAAACATTTCCGTTTGATTTTGTGACTAAACGAGCCAATCCAAACATATCCCATCCGCCGTTCGAGCCATGGGTAACTAACAAATTATCTCCATAAAAGCCAATTGCCACAATATTACCTGTTGTTGGCGCACAATTTAAACCCAACAAAGTTGATTCAAATTTATCATTGTCGCCAGCAAAACCTCCAGTAACCAAAACATTACCAGCTGCTGCTCTTAAACCAGCAGTTAACTCGCTACCATTTACCAAACTTCCATCAGATAAAACCATAATGTAGTTTAGCTGTTCTTTTTTTAAATTGCCCAATAAAACCTGAGCAGCTTCATTGCTATTATTAAAATTACTAATATTAACTGATGATGTTGCAATTGTTGTTCTGTTAAACTTTAGTGCTACCGCAATTAGCGAATTGCTAAAAACAGTGTTTTGGTAAATTTCTCCGGCTGTGCTACACATGGTAATTTCAGCCTTCGTAAAAATGGATTTTAAACCTGTGAAGATATCGTGATTGATAAAGCTTTCTTTAGATCCAAAGCATAATACTAAAACGTAATCACTAAAATCTTTTGCTAAAGTATCGTTTTCACAAAGCCATTGATTTTCGTGGTATTTAAAAAGCGTAGCTACAACCATAGATAAATGTTTAAGATAGCGTTACTAACATCGTACCATATTAGATTTTACAACCCAAATACCTCATAATTAACTAAATAAGCAATATGTGAAGTTATCACTTTTCCAATATTTAGATTATTTTTCCAAATGTTGGAAAATTACAGCTCACCGTCTTTAATCATTTTGTAAATGGTGCTTTTGCCAATGTCTAATATTTGTGCAACTTTCACTACGTCATCATTATTTTTGCTTAAATAGAATTTAATGATATCGCAGGTGTAAGACCTTAAGGTTTTAGCCTCTAACATAAAAAGCCCATCTTGCTTTACGGTTCTAAAAGTAATGTCATCTTCATTTATTTCATTATTATCACACATTACAGCAGCTAAATCAATAATAGCTTTTAGTTCTCTTACATTACCAGGATAAGGATATTTTAACAATTTATCTTTTGCTGTTTTGCTTAAATTAATGGGCGAAAGCTTGTTGAGTTTTGTAAATTCTGCGATGAAGTGTTTGGCTAAAACTAAAATATCATTGCCTCTAAAACGAAGCGGAGGAAGCTCTACAGGCAAACCAATAATTCGATAGTATAAATCTTCTCTGAAATTCTTGTTTTTAACTTCCTCGGTTAAATCTTTATGAGTGGCAGTAATTAATCGGCAATCAAACTTAATTACTTCATTGCCACCAACTCTAACCACCTCTCGCTCTTGCAAAACCCTTAATATTTTGCTTTGCAGGTTAAGATCAAGTTCAGCAATTTCATCTAAAAATATAGTACCTCCGTTTGCTTCCTCAAATTTACCAATTTTACGAGCCATTGCACCGGTAAATGCTCCCTTTTCATAACCAAAAAGCTCGCTTTCAATTAATTCTTTCGGAATTGCCGCCATATTTACAGCTACAAAATTTTTATTTCTTCTATCGCTATTGTAATGAATGGCTTTAGCTACAATTTCTTTTCCGGTTCCGGTTTCTCCATTTATAGAAACATTAATATTGGTTTTGGTAGCTTTTTCCATTAACGAAAAAACTTTTTTAATGGCATCACTTTGCCCAATAATAGTTTTTTCGAAAGCAAATTTTTGCCCAAGCTCTTCTTTTAACTGAGCAACTTCTGCTTTTAGCGATTGATTTTCTCTAATTCTTAAAATGCTGTTCCACAAAAGCGATTTAACATTTTCATCTTTTACCAAATAATCCTTAACGCCATTTTTAAGCAAATCTACCGCTACATTTACATTTTCTTGTCCACTGATGATGATAATTGGCGTATCTGGATTTCGATCTTGAATTTTTTTTAGCAAATCTTTACCATTCATATCTGGCAAGCTATAATCTAAAGTAATTAAATCTGGCTTAAGCGATAAATTATCTAAACATTCTTTACCAGAAGTTAAACGTGTAATTCTGTAATCTGGATTAAGAGATAAATGGTATCCAAGAATTTCTCCATACCAAGGATCATCTTCAACAATAAAAATATGATAGGGATACATAGCGATTAATTTCAGTCAATGTATACATTTACAGTTACATTAAAAAAAAATTATGATTTTGTGATCAATATCATTTTAACGGAGCTCAGTTGCCAACTCCATTCTTTTAATGAAACGATACCACCTTTGAAAATGGAACATCATTTTTAAATAAGACATGTACAAAAAAACTGCAATCATTTGTATGATAATTACAAGATGAATGTTAGTGAAAGTTACTAAAATTACTGAGCCAAGTATTAAAATTGAGTGTAACGCTATCAATTTTTTTGCTGCCGCAGAATGCACTAAATAATGCCTTACCAAAAGGTGATGTAAATGCGTTCTATCTGCAGCAAAAGGAGATTTACCTTTACTCATTCTGCCATAAAAAACTCTCAAAGCATCCAAAACTGGTACCATTAAATATCCGCTAACAGCAACCAAAAAATATTTGAGCAATGAACCATCGCCTTGCCCTGCTATTTTTATAAACTGTAAACCAGCCACCGCCGTAAAAAATCCGAATAAAAGCGAGCCACTGTCGCCCATAAATATTCTCGCTGGTCGCCAGTTTAACTTTAAAAAAACTATTAAACAAATCCCGATAGGTAATAAGATAAATAACCAATTATAGCTTGCTGACACAATACTCATTACTACTAACACACTGATATTGATAAGGGCGAAACTGCCTGCCAAACCATCAATGCCATCAATTAAATTGAAGGCATTGGTTATGCCTATTATAAAAATGATACTTACTATATATTGTACCAACAAAGGCAATTCGCCAATCCCCAAAAACCCATAAAATGAAACTAACCTCACATCATTTGATGTCATAGCTAATGCACAAGCTAGTTGTAAAACTAATCTTAAACGAGGCGAAAGACCTATTCTATCATCTATAACACCAATTACAGTTAAAAATAATGCAGTAACGATGAAAACGCTTTGCGATAAAATAAAGCTGCGTAATTGGGGTGAAAAGATAGATACTACTGCCAATGAAATCACAATTACAAGACCGCCAATTGGTGGAATTGGATTTTGATGAAATTTTCTAAAATCAGGATGATCTACTAAACCTAAATAAGGACTGATTTTTATAGCAATTGGAAACAATAGGAGAACGGTAGCAAACGTAATTGCTGCCAATAGCAAAAGCTGAATGATTAGTGTATTCATGTATACTTATCTTTTTTCGTAGAACAATTCTTGAGTTTGCAAATGAGCAAGTTCAAATTTCAATAAATCTTCGTTGCTTAAAATGCTAAGGGCTTCTGGCAATAATTTTTGTTTGCCAGAACTTTTTAGTGCAGCTTTTATCATATATTCATATTTATTGGCAATGAGTTTCCAATTGTATCGTCGATTGGCAATACTTTTCATCTGCAGGGCGATATCTTTTAAATCAGCTAATTTTTTTGTTTCAATTAAGGAGGTTAACTCTTCTGCATTTGCAAAGTATAGCGCTTTACCTTCTGTAGTTGTTTTGTTGTAGGAAACATTGTAGGTCATAATTGGTAGACCAAGGTACATTGCCTCAACTAAAGACGGATTTGTGCCACCAGCACTATGCCCATGAATGTAGAGATAGCAGTTACTCCTCAATACATCTAATTCTCTTTGCTCATAAATTGGGTCTAATAAATAAAGATGGGCAGATGAGCTATACTGTTTTCGCAATGCTATGCCATATTCGCTATTATTCCAATTGCCAACCATAATTAAGGTATAATTAGGAAGTGCTTTAAAAGCCTTCAGTACCATTTTTATGTTGTTTTCTGGCTCAATTCTGCATACTTTAAACGCATATGGCTTATTTAGCCACGGATATTTCAGTAAATCTGTGGCATTAACATCTACTTTTAAAGTATGATCTGCGCCATATTCAATAATATTGCTTAGCGTTTTATATCTTATTGCAGTATAATCTTGAATAGATTCGTTATCAGAAATATCAGCATGAGAAAATTTAACGGCCATCCATTCTGCCGCCCATAGATAAATACGAGCTAATTTGCTCCATTTACTTCTTTTCCACTCAATACCATCGATTGAAATCAGGATTTTTTTATTGGTGAACAATTTGACAAATGGCAACATAAAGCCTCCGCTAACACCCAAAATCAATAATACATCAGCATAAAAAAGCGAGTGCAAGATGCTTATGCAATCGTATATGATACTCTGAATTCCGTTTGCATCAAATGGTAAGTAAATCAAGCTAGCATTTTTGTGTTTTTTTGGCCTGTTTGCTTCAGGATATTTCTTTGAAGAACAGTAAACAGTAATGTCCCAATTTTCTGCTAAATGCTCAACTAAATGTTCGGCTAAGGTTTCGAACCCGCCGTATTTTGCTGGCAAACCAACCGTACCAATAATGGCTATTTTTTTATTTGTCTTCATTAATAATTGTTAAGCTTACTTAGTATTTATACCTATGCCATTCACATACCAAAAACATAAACCACTGATAATTAGCGTATTTTAACTTGAGCAGTTTTATGTTTTTCCAAAATCTGGATTAGTTTCTATGGTAAGGAATTACGTTAATTAAAAATTTCTAAAATTTTATCAGCGAAAATCTGCTGAGAAAACTTGCTTGCTTTATTTTTTGCAGCATTGGCAAAACCCAAGTAATGTGCATCTTTTAACGATAGGAGATTTATCTTTTCGACAAGCTGTTGGATATCATTACTGTTGATTTGATACCCTTCTAAACCATCAGTTATCAATTCTGTAACGCCGCCAACTGGCGGAACAATAGCCGGTAAGCCATAGCGCATGCCTTCTAAAATTGTCATTCCAAAAGTTTCAACCCACAAATTGGGATTAGAAAGGTTTACAACAATATCAGCCTCCTCATAAAAACTAGAAGTTTGATTTTGCGTAGGAAATAATTTACAATTTTTAGGTATAGCAACTTCTGTGATAAAGGTATTACATTCTTTTATATTGGCATTAAGCACCAGATTAAACTGGCAGTGAGGCATTTTTTTAGCCAAAACAACAAATTCATTAATCCCTTTGTAAGCTTTTAAGGAGCAAAGCATCAATACTGTAAAAGGTAAATTGTTTTTTGGCTTTGTAAATTCATCAGCCCTCCTTACAAATTCATTTGGTAAAGCATTATAAATTACTGTTGATTTGATGTTTGATGTACTAAAATCTTTTGATAGGTAATGAGATACAAAAACAATTTGCTCACTGTAGTTTTGTGCAACATTCACTAAAAAACGTTTAAAGATTTTAGGTTTAATGCTCACCTCGTGAACATGATAAACCACTTTGTTATTTCTAAATTTTGCTGCAAGCGCTGCTCCAAAAGGCAATAAGGTATTAATGTAAACGATGTCGTTTTTCTTTAACCAAAAGAGCAGTTTAACAAACAGCAATATTTGAGACCAGCTAAACAGGCATAACGTGATGTATTTATTTTTGTGCCAATTGTAAAATATCCGATGAGCGATTAGACCTTTTGTTTTTGTTAAAAAGCCTTCGCCGCTTGGTGTAGCTGTAAACAAATGTATTTCATAAGTTTTATGCAAAACTTCTAATGCCTGCTTAAAAACCAAAGGACTTCCACTAAAATCGTTTAGCAAGTGTACCGCAGCAATTCTTCTAGAGTTCATGAATATTTTAAAAATTGAAAATGAATAGATATCGTTTAAGCCTCATTAAGCGCCCGAGCATAAACATCACGTAACATATCTCCTCTTACATTCCATCTAAATAATTCTTGAAAGCGGATTAGGGATAAAGCTCTTTCTTTTTCCATCAGTTTCTGATTGGCAAAAAGTTGGTTTAATTTGGAAGCTAATTGCGTTATTGTGGTAGAGTAGGTATCAATATTTACGGTTAAAGTACTTTCTGGATGAACGAAATCTCCAGGACCTGCACCTGCAAAACAAACTACTGGCACGCTATAACTCATGGCTTCTGGCACAACCATACCTGCACCTTCATGAGAAGGAAAGAGAAATACCCAAGCGTTTTGATAGTGGCATTTTATTAAATCATGAGGCATCCAATCTATAAAATCGATAGCCTGCAGTACACCTTCTACTAGTGCAATTTCTAATAAGATTTCTTTTGTTGGTCCTTTTCCAATTAAGGTAAGTCGGGTTTTTTGCTGTTGAGCTGGCGATAATTGATGATAAAATTTCGCAAAAGATTTGATGGTTAAATCAAAGCCTTTTAGCGGAACAAACCTGCCAACAGAAAGCACATTAAAAATATGTTGTTGAGGCGGCAAAACACCTTGTTCATCTGCCGCAACAGAAGGATGGATGATGTAGTTATTCTTTAACCTCAGCTTTGCCACAACATCTTCATTCATACAAATAATAACTGCAGCACGCCTTTTGCAAATAGCAAGAAATGGATCTACATACCAGAAAAAGTTCTTAATCGCCCATAAAAATCTATCTTTTAAAAAAGCAAAAGCACCATAGGTTTTATAAATATATTGCATGGGAATTTTGGAATGATGCCCTATGTGGCCCCAAACCAGTGGCTTACCGAGTATGAATAAAAATGTGGGTGTCCAATCGTTATGAAAATTTAAATTATGTACCACATCAACCGGCAGTGCTTTAAATTTTAGCCAAATAGCTAAAGAAAGTTGCCAAAAGTAGAAATAAATCATGCTTAGCAATGGCCCTTTTTTCCAAAATATGAGCCATTTTGGCCAATCGAAATAAAGAAATGAGAGTTGTGAAAATACCGTATTTGACTTAGGATTTAATGCTATAAATTGATCAATAGCTGGTTGATTATTTTTTCTGGTAACCACTATAACTTCATGATTTCGAGCTGCCTGCAAAACCATATTCCAACCCATTGCATCTTCAGAGCCTTTGTATGGGTTTACAGCGTAAGCGGTTATTAAAATTTTTTTCATTAATAATTTTTGTTAGATGAGCAAGATGGAATGGAGTTTTTTTAAATAATCACTTAGGTTCTTATCTTGATTAATTTTGCAGGCACGCCAGCAATAATGCTATTTGCAGCGAATGAGTTGGTAACCACAGCACCAGCAGCTACCACACATCCATCGCCCAAAGTAACTCCATCTAAAAAGGTAACTTTACTTCCAATCCAGCAATTATTGCCTATGGTAATTCCTTTGCGAGTTATACCTTGCTGACGGATGCATTGATGTAAATCGTTGAAATTATGATTTTCTGGATGACAGCTGAAATACTGCCCCACAATACAATCGTTGCCAATAGTTAAACCGCCTGCGCCACCCAAATAGGCAAACTCACCAATGCCCACATTGTTGCCTATATTAATTTCTAAACCTATTTGGTTAAACGAAGTTGATACAACTAACTGACTATAGGCACCAATGCCAACGTTATTTCCAAAAGAAATCCCTCTTTTACCCAATGCACTTAAAAAAACCCCATCGCCAAGTTTTAAGTAAGCTCCCCATTTTATTTGCTGCAGATTAAAAAACTTAACTCCCTTGCCAAGCATCAACTTATTAGGCTTTTTGAAGTAAAATATAACCCTAACTCCGCGTAGCATTGCACAAAATTGCTTGTAAGCAAAGCTGATGATTAGCGTTAATCTTAATTCTGGATCAAAGTGAAAGGCTGGGTTTCTTAACCTAACTATGCTTTGGATGATGGTTTTCATTGTGCTTATTCTGAATGTGATTAAATACCGTTTTTAATGTAGTTTCGAGCTCAATATTTTCAATTGGTAAATAGAGATTGGCGTTGTTGCTAATGCTTAATTTATCAAATAAACTGAGGTACTTTTCTGTAAGCGCACCAATTGTTGGCGCATCTAATTCTTGCTTTCTTTTCAATATGGTTTGATGATCGGCAAATAGAAAAAAGTTAAGTTCGGGCTTTGCAATAAACTTGTATAAAAAGCTTGTAAACTTAGTTGGTAGGTTAATATTGCTTCTTTTCCCATCGTTTATAAAATCGAAATAATAACGATCATATAAAACGATATATCCCCTTTTTAAATAGCGAAAGTTGATGTACCACTGGCCAAGTAAATAATCTAAATAATAATAGCTAAACCTTAATATAGATGAAAGTAAACCGCTGTTGGTTCCTTGTCTGGGTAAATTAGCAGCAGCCATGTTTTGGGCGGCAACCTTACCATGTTTAAAAGCACTTAAAATAGGGAACAATCCAGGTCGGTGCCTAACTACAACCACTCTATTCCTCATTCTTTTATCTACTAAATTTCGTGTATGTTCAATAACTGTACTTTTGCCAGCTCCATCTACTCCACTAAACGAAACGATAAATCCGCTTTGCTGAAAAAACTCTTTTACTACATCAAAAACATAACCTAGTTGATTAGCAACTTTACTAAAACCTTGATTTGCTTTGAGCCTTTTAACATCAGTTAATAATTGGCTTATGGGTATTTGATTAGCGTAATGCTGATATTTTTCTGGCAAGGGAGCGCCGTTAAGACCGAAAAATAGTTGCACATATTTCCGATCATCAGCAAGCTTAGGTACTTTTAAACCTGCATTATTTTCGAAGCTGTTTAAGAGCAACTCACGAGCATCCAAAAACACCAAAGATTTTCTCTTAAACTTGTGAATGAAATCTACACTTAAAGTTGTACCATCTTTTAAAAAAAGACTTAGCTGAAACATAAAAGATAATTTCTTGATACCTAAATTTGCAATCAAAGGATGATTTTTCAGCAAAGCAATTACGCTTAACGCATCATTATAATCGATACAGATATCCAAATCAGAATTTTCTGGCAACATTCCTATTTCCTGTTGCTGCCATTTTAAAATGGCGTAAGATTTTTGTTTTAAGTAAAAAGATAAATCCTCTAACATTAAAACGCGGATTGGCTTTATTTTTTTCTCAATTAAATGATCAGTTAATGCCGTATTCCAGGTATTTAAAAGCCATGTAATTTGCACATGCCATTGCTCTTGTTCATGGTAAATAATAGAATAATTAGCGATGGAATAAAGGAGGTATAGGCGTTCGGCTAATACCACATCCATATTTTGCTCATAGATGTAGTTCTTCCAGACTGGCGTTTCAAATAATTGGTCTATTTCTTTTCTAATGGATACATAACCTTTATTTCCAATTAAAATATTGGATTGGTAGATGTAATGAAACAAATCAAAAAGGATTGGCATTTGTTGTTGAGCCAACTCTAAATCTATCAAGTGCAATTTATTTTCTTTAAACATTACATTCCATGGTGTAAAATCGCCATGCGAAAAAGCCAACTTGATATAATTGTTCTTTCCTAAACTTTGGTTTAATAAGTTTAATTTCTCAATTAATAATTTTGGAATTCTGCTGGTGTCGGCTACATCATTTAATAGCTTTAGTTTTTGATTTAACGATGAACAAAACGCAGAAGAGTGGAAAGGATGTATAGTTTTATCTAAACTTAACCACTTTTGCAAAGCGTTAATGGGTAGCTCATTTAAACGGTCTGTTTTTAGCGTTGCCTTGCTAACATCACTCAAATAAAGGGCATTGCTTTCGTTTAATTTTACTGTCGGAAAGCACGAAAAACCAAGTTGCTTGTTTTGAAGAAATTGCAATGCATTAGCTTCACGAATAGCGTTTTCTTCGGCTCGTTTGCTTAGCGGAATTTTCACAAATGTGGATTTTTTATCTGCCTTGCACCACAATATTGCCTTTTGGTTCGGACCAATTGTACCTGCAAACCAAGCCCAATTATTTTTCCAGTTTTCACTAATAGTCCATTTATTTCTTGCACTAGTGTAAATTGTAAAACTGCCATTGGCAAACCATTTCAGCAACCCTAAATAGCCCATCACATTTAGTGCAAAATTGATAAGCTGAGCTTTAAAACCAGATGAGTGGTAGAACTTTAAAAAATAAGGTCTTTTAGCCGACTTAGGCCAAATCCAACGGATGCTTCCATCAGGATTATTTTTATAGCAACAGCTAATGGCTATACTTTTTTGACTGGTTGCAACCTGACTTATTTCTATGCCGATTTTTTGTAAGGAATTTATAAACAATTGGAGATCCATTTTATAGCGTATGTAATTACAATCGTGCAATACGATTATAATGCCAGAAGAAAAACATATTATAATTAATTGATTAATAGATATTTATGAATAAAATGAACTTACAAATAATCTATTTCAGAGAAAGATTTCCATTTTATGGAAAAAATTTATTTAAGATAGCACTAGGTTTGGGCGTTTACGTTTGAGCTCTTTTATTTCAGATTGGATAAGCCGTTTTGGTCGATCTAAACTGATGGAGAAAATCAACATCTGATAAAATAAAATTCCATAATTAGTTTCTCCAAAAATTCCAAATTCGGTAAAAGAATTGATTAAGATTGGTATGAGGATACCCAGTAAAACCAACATTTTTTCGTTGTTCTCTTTTAAAAATCCTCTTATGGTAAAGCCTAATTGTGTTAAAGCTAATATTAAACCTATAAAACCCAAATTCATTAATACTTGCATAAACGTATTATGCGTCATGTGACCTGCATAGGTATGCACACTTTCGAAATGATCTTTATAATCAATTCGCATAAAACCAAAACCAAACCAAGGTTCTCTAGGCAATCCTTCATTAATTAATGCCTTCCAAAAAGGCATCCGCCCTGTCATCGATAAAATATCATCAATACCACCTTTTCTTAAAATTAAGGTTTGCACAGCAATAGGCAAAACGCTGGCAATTGTGGCGTAAATAGCATATTTTAATATTTTATGGTTCGATTTTCGTAAGTGGAAGAAAATAATGAGCAACAAGCCAATTAATGAGGAGCGAGATTTTGTTAAAATAAGGGCATAAACTAAAATAAGTAATTTAAAAACCGTCCACCATTTGTGGTGATTTCGGTATAAATCAAAAATTAAGCAAGATATACCAAGGCCACAAATCATGCCCAACTCATTCGGATTCATGATATAACCGCCCAATCTTTTGTCTTCACCACCCTCAACTAATCTAAAAAAATCATCAGGATTTACGAGCATTCCTACAATAAAAATAAGCAAAATCATGAAAATTGCATCGCCCATTAAATTAAAAAACCGAATTTTATTGCCAGGAAAAAAATTTTCTAACAATAAAAAACACTTCATAAAGTAAAAGGCAAAAACTAAACTTTCGAAATCCATAACCCATTGCAAAGTGCTGTAAGACACATCCGTACTCCATAAAAATGAAACAAGCGACAAGCCTAAATAACCACAATACAAAAATGGAGACCAAGGATTTTTCCATGTAAAGGCACTAATTGCGCCATAATTAACCAAGGCACGGTGCAAAAAAAAGGCAGCAACCGTCATCCCAATTCTCGAAACTACTTTAATTACCCTTGTAATAGCAATATTTTCACTCCAAGTAAAAAATCCTGCTATCATTAAAAAAAGTACAATCAGCATGATCCAATAGATGTTTCTTAAAAATCTTTGGTCTGATAGTTCATGATTTTTCGCTTTCATTATTGATATAACTTTGCGAACTGTTTTACAATTAAATCCCAATTAAAAGCCGTGCTAACCATATTTTTTGCATTTTCGCTAAGCTCTTTAGCACGATCTTTGTTTTTTAATTGATAATATAAAGCTGATATACCCTCATTAATTTCTTCTGATAAAGTATTTGATATAACCAAACCGGCATCAAAAGAAGAAATATAACCGCCCATATTTGTGGCTTTTGTTACTAAGCAAGGGATGCCTAAGGCGGCAGCTTCAAGTACCGCCGTTGGTAAACCTTCGTTCCTACTTGGTGCTGCAAACAAATTACATCGCATAAGCAGCTCAAATTTATCTATTCCAAACTTAGCGCCATGAAACACAACAGCGTTGGATATACCCAAATCAGATGCTAGCTTCATTAAATATTTTTTCTGGCTCCCATCTCCAATTATCCACAATTGAGCAGTTACATCACTCTTTAAAAAGAAATCTTTAAATCCCTCTAATAATTCTGCTAATCCTTTCGTGTATACATCTAAGCGCCCGCAATAGCCCACTATAAATCTATAATTACTGGAATTTGATTTAAAAGCTGCAGTATTTAATTGAAAGCCATACGGAATTAGCTTTGCATTTGTATCTGGCAAAATTGTATCTAAACCGTTCAATTCAGATTCGCCCAAAACATGAATTTTATGGGCATTACTTAGCAATTTACACTCAAAAAACCTGTAGTACATCGCTTTTATAAATCCGTTTTTACGCATAGCGATGAGGTTATAGCTTCCGTGAGGAGTAAAAACAAACTTGATATTTTTTTTTCTTAAGTATTTGGCTACGGCATACATCGCGGGTAAAAAACCACCATGAAGATGGCAAACTGTATCATTATTTAAAGCTAAAATTGCTCCCTTTAAAGCTTTGTCAATTGCAAAAGGGTTTTTCTGTGCCAAAAATAATTTTGTATCATAAATCCTATCGGGATAATTATGTTCAAGCTGGTTAGTTATACCCCAAAGAGAAACTGAAAAACCTACTAACTTCTGCCTGATGGCGAGCTCGTTAACAACTTTATTTACGCCATTCATCCTATCGGGATTAGCTTTACCAAGTACTATGTGGATGATTTCCATAAAAAAGAATGTTTGATTTGAAGAATGATTACCCAATAACCTAATGACACCAACTGAGATCCCATTAGGCCTACTAAAACACCAATAAGCCCATAATTTGCCAATAACCATGGAGCGCTAATTAAACTAAAAGCAACTGAAATGATATAGGCTTTGAAATAGGCTTTATCTAAATGCAAAACCCTAATTACCATTCGTATAGGATAGCCTACTGCCATTACGATATAAACTAAGCTTAAGCCATAAATTACAAAAGTGTATTGCTCATAAACCTCGCCACCAAGTAGATGTAAAAACTGCTTCGCAAAAACGCAAAACACAATAAGAAATGGCATTACAATAAGCAGGAATTTTTTCGAAATTCGAATGTAATATTGCTTTCTATTGCTGTTAGACTGGGTAAGTTTTGGTAGAGCATAATTTTCGAATGCCTGTAATATTAAATTAACCATACCAAATAAATACTGTACTAACCTTAAAGCACCTAATGCTGTAACTCCTAACCACCAGCCAGACGCCAATACAAAGAAATATCCAGAACCCCATTGTAAAGCAGATGAACCAACTAGCCAGCCAATTTTATTTTTTTGCAGGCTCCAACAATACATAAAAGATTCCTTACTAAGTGCTTTTAGTTTTAGTAAAACAATACCCGAAACAACAGATGGTATAAAGCTAAAACCTATAATTAACCAAGCCCAAAACTGATTTATTTCTACTAAAAACCAAGCCATTACTAATGCAATTAATTGAATGGCATTGGTTATCATGTCAATTAAAAAAGCTTGCTTCACTTTGTTTTGCGCAATAAATACTCTTCTTAAAAAATCTTGAAGAATATACAAACATGTACTTATACCAACCAAAAGCACAACTTGCTGATAAGGCACATACCAGTTAAAGTTGAGCAATGACATGATAAACCAGCACATAACAGCTAATAAAATAATTACCAATCCGATAAATAATTGCTGAATAAGCATGCCTGCGGTTAGTTTCTCTTTTTGTATATCATTTAATGAATGATAAACTACTTGGTAAATTTGTGTGCTAGACGCCATTACGATTGACAAGACAAAAAGTTGTACCATTGCTATTGCCGAAAAAGTACCATAACCAACTGCTCCTAATGCCCTAGCTAAAAATAAATTAGTTAAAAATGCGGTTCCACTAACTACTATTTGATCTGCCAATACCCAATATTTAGGCTGTACATTTCTTACAATTGCTATCATCGCTTTAAAATTTTTCTTATCCTTAAAATCTGCAGATATACTTGAGACCAAATGCTCGGCGTATAACCAGCCCTATTTAATATAAATTGTACATTTTCTAAAGCAAGCTCTTCGCTCAAATTATCCATTTCGGTAATTCTATTTTTGGTGGTGATGCGACTATCTAAAATCACTAAATTGAGATGACCGATATGCAGTAGATTTAAAGCTGTAGAATCAATTGCCATTGGAACATTGCGAACTATAATTATTTCATTGTTTTTCCTCTGGTTAGCAAGGTAATTGCTCCACATGCTGTGGTTAATCAAATTTTCATCAATTGCTGCGGTATCTATATAAATCACTTTTTTGCCAATTAAGCTTAAGGCAACAGCCAGATGTTCTGAGATAAATTGGCTACCTTCTTTTACATCAAAACTTGATATGGTAATAATTGTATTTTCTTCAACAAATTTTTTGATATCTAATTCTAAAGCCCATCTTTTAAAGTACATTTCAGTTAACTTTGCTTGCTTTAAATGAGGTATAGAGGCAGCTATTGGCAAATCAGATAACCGTTGAATAACCGCAGCATCATTTACTTTATTTTTTATAAAATGAACAAACAAAATAGCCGCTATTCCTCCCAAAAAACCTAAAATTGTAGCTAATACTTTAATAATTGCTGAATTTGGTGATACTGGTTTATTAGGAACCTCACCAGTAAAAATGATACGGTGAAAGGATATGGTTGCAGCCTTTGCAATCTCTGCTTCAGTGCGTTTTTCATGTAAAAATCTATAAATCTGCTCATTTAAACCAAAATCTCGATCTAGGACTGTCATGTTGCGCTCTTTTTCTGGTAAGCCCTCAAAAACCTGCTCAGCATCAGCTATGCTTTTGGTTAAATCATTGTATTTAATCCTTAAATTATGACTTGTATTGTCTATGCTTTCTAACAAATATTGATGTATATCTGCGAGGTTTGCATCAATTACTTTTACTTTATCATTACCAGGCGTAAATCTGATCAATAATTCTCTCCTATCTCTCTGTAGTTCTTTAACTTTCTTAACCATTTCAGTACTTAAGAAATCTGTGTAGGTATCAAAATTTGGCGCCAATTCTAATAAATTTTCTGAGCCATTTTTTAAGTTAAATTTTAAACTATCAACTGCGTTTAAATTCATTTGCACGCCAGCAAGCTGCTTCTTTAAATCGGCAATCTTTTTTAAATCGGTATCAGTTTCTTGAGAGATATTTACGATGTTATTATTTATCCGATATTGTTCTCTAGCATTCTCACTAACTGCCAATTTCTTATTATAAGATTCCAATTGATTGTTTAAAAAATTCGCACTAGTATCAGCAGATTGATATTTCTGATGGATATAATCTTCGATATAAGTAGCGGATAAAGCATTAACCACATCTGCAGATTGCTGCGGTACAGGAGAAAGATAACTAATTCTCAATACCGGAATGTCTTTATCAACTGCCATCACATCTAAATTTGAAATGACTTTGTCTATAAGCTTTTCATCAGAGTTAATGATAAACTCATACTTATCGTTAATCTTTAAATCTGGTCTTTTGGCTAACAGATTTTTATTGATTTTGATAGAAATTATACCCCCATCAAATTTTATCACCTTGTTAAATTTTGAGCTAATTGCGTTACCAGATGGTGTTTTTATCACGATGGTAGAGCCGTTGGTTACAACAACTTCAAAAGGAACATTATAAAATTTAGGGTTTTGGATTTCTGCCTGTACAACAAATGGACTTTGGTTATAAAGTTCAGTTTTATGAATATCACCTACGCGATAAATGGCAATTTTCATATCTAGCTTTTCTAGCGTTTTTTGAATTAATACACTCGATTTAAGCAACTCTACCTCTGCTCCAATTTTATTACTCGTTACAAATACATCAAAATCTTTAAATAAGTTACTGTTAGAAACTCCTTCATGTAGATCTGCAAGCTTAATTTTCGCAGTACTTTCGTACATTGGCGTTGTGTATTTCAAATACTTATTTGCAATGCCAATAGCGATGATAACGATTAGTAAAATGATTGGAATACCTCGATATAATGGTCTAAAAATGCCCATGTTTGCTTTGAAATTTTCCATCCTATTTTAAAATCCCCCAAACCAAAACAGCTGTACTTATTGCCGAAGCTATAGGCACAATAGTAGATGCAGCTCTTCTATCCCAATTTTTACCAGACCTACTTGGAGCATACACCACATCACCAGGTAATATGGTAATATTTGCTTTTGCTATCCCATCTGTGGCACTTAGGTTAACTGTAAAGTTTTTAGCTACGCCATCAACCTCTCTAATGATTTGAATTTTTTTCTTATTCGCATAAAAATCGAAATCGCCAGCTGCACCAATTAGCTCTAAAAGCGTGTTTTTCTCTTTCTCTAAAATATATTTACCAGGGCTTTTAAATTCTCCAATTAGCGTAACTTCTTTATTCAAAACTTTTATCTCTACAACCGGCTCAACAATCCACTTTTTATAAATCTCTTTTAAGGATGCTTTTGCTTCAGCAATTGTTAGGTCTTTAACCCTAAATGCTCCAACTTTAGGTATTGTAACATTACCAGCAGCATCTACCATTAACCATTTCCCATAAACTTCTCCAGAATTGTAAATGCCATAAATAGAACCAACACTTAAATCATCGTGATCCCAAACGCTGATATTTATTTTATCATTGTTTCTTAATCGGTATTCGTAAGGCTGCTTATTTTCTAGTAATGAGGCATCAATTGCTGAATTTGTTACCAAAATATTTTGCGTGCCGCATGAGCAAAACGCAAGAGTTACAAATAAACCCAGTAGTGTATATTTCATGATCATTAAAATAAAAATGGAAACAATCTTTTTCTAAATCCTTTACTTTCGGCAATGAGCGTTTTTAAACTCCCAATTTTAGTAAGCACTTTTTCGATACTTTTTAAAGTATCCTCATTTTTTATAATGTAATCGAAAGCTCCGTACTTAAGTGCATCAACAGCGGTTATAATTTTGCTCTGACCGGATAGAAAAACCACATAAATGTTAGGGTTAATTCTTTTAATTTTCTTGAGCACATCTAAACCATTCATGTTAGCCATATGTTGATCTAAAAAAATAATATCAGGACTATCAATTAAGTGGTTGATGCATTCACTACCATTTTGAAATTCAAATAAATTGGTATAGCCCAAATTTTTTAAATGCTGAACATAATATGCTCTGCTTAATTCATCATCGTCTACTAAGAAGATTTTTTGATCTATTAAATTTTTCATTGTTTTGTTTTGCAGGCTCAATTCAAGTGCGATGCCAAAAACTTAACAAACTGATTATTAATTAATTAAACAGTATACACAATCTACAAATTCCAAAAATTGGAAACGTATTCTGTAATTCGGATAAAGAAATCATAGCATTTAAACATTTTTAGCCCAACATATCAACTATCAATTTTATTGCAACTACCTTTGTATTTGATTTTTTATGCAAAGTATTTACATCCACATTCCGTTCTGCAAAAAAGCATGTACTTATTGCGATTTTCATTTTACAACTTCATTTAAATACGCAGATGAAATGGTTGATGCCATTTGCAAAGAAATAAGGTTAAAAAAAGATAGAATTACTGAACAAATAGGCAGTATTTATTTTGGCGGAGGAACTCCTTCTGTACTATCATCAGCTTCGCTACAAAAAATTTTTGATACGCTTGTCAATTGCTTTTCTATATCAGCCGATGCTGAAATTACTATTGAGACAAACCCCGATGACTTAGATACTAAAAAAATAAACGAGCTTAGAACATTGCCTATTAACAGATTTAGTATTGGTATCCAATCATTTTTTGAGGAAGATTTGGTTTGGATGAACAGAGCCCACAATGCTACTGAAGCTGTTTCTTGCATTAAAAGAAGTCAAGATGCAGGTTTTGAAAATTTAAGCATTGATTTAATTTATGGTTATCCGTTACTTACTGATGAAAAATGGTTCGCTAACATCGATAAAGCAATTGAGTTACAAACTCCACATATTTCTGCATACTCATTAACTGTAGAAGCTAAAACAGCCTTGGCTATTGCTATAGCAAAAGGCAAGCAAAGCGATGTTAGCGATGAGCAAAGTGCATCACAATTTTTAGAGCTTACTAATAAACTTCAACAGGCAGGTTTTGAGCATTATGAAATTTCTAATTATGCCTTACCAGGAAAATATGCCATCCACAATACCAATTACTGGAGAGGCGTTTCATATTTAGGTATTGGCCCTTCTGCACATGGTTTCGATGGACAAAACCGATACCTTAATGTTGCCAACAATGCCAAATATTTAGCAGAATTAAGCAACGGCAAACTTGCAGAAACATTGGAAGAACTAAGCGAAACAGACCATGTTAACGAGTACATTATGACATCCTTACGTACCATGTGGGGAATGGATCTTACTCAAATCAGTAACATGTATGGAGAAATTTATGCTCAAGAAATTTCTAAGCAAATTGAACCGTATATTGAAAATGAAAAGGTTATATTTAGCAATAACATAATTAAACTAACTGATAAAGGAAAGCTTTTTGCAGATGGAATTGCTGCAGATCTTTTTGTAGATGATGATTTAAAAAGAAGGTAATGAATAACAAAGTAATTTGGATTACTGGGGCTTCATCTGGCATTGGAGAAGCATTAGTTTACGCTTATGATCAATTAGGCGTAAAATTAATTATCTCATCAAGAAAAACTGAAGAATTAAATCGAGTTAAAACCAGTTGCAAAAACCAAGCTAACATCCAAATTCTAACATTAGATTTAGAAGATCATCAATCTTTATCTAGCAAAGCTGATGAAGCAATTCAAGCATTTGGTAAAATTGATGTGCTGATTAACAGCGGCGGAATAAGTCAACGAAGTTTGGCATTAGAAACTGATTTAGCAACTGAGCAGCGTTTTATAAACATTAATTTTTGGGGTACAGTTATTTTAAGCAAAGCTATTTTACCTCAAATGATTGCTCAAAATACAGGTAGCATTGTATGCATTAGCAGTTTAGTTGGCAAATTTGGCACAAAATACCGTTCTTCCTACTCCGCATCTAAACATGCTTTACATGGTTATTTCGATTCGTTAAGGGTAGAAATCAGCAACCCGAAAATTCATATTATGCTGGCTTGCCCAGGTTTTATAAAAACTAATGTTACCATTAATGCCTTAACAGCAAATGGAAAAGCGCAAGGCACAATGGATAAAGCTCAAGAAAATGGAATGCATCCCGAAATTTTTGCTCAAAAACTGCTTAAGGCAATTGATCATAAAAAAGACGAAGTTTACATTGGTGGCAAAGAAGTTTATGGTGTTTTTATCAAAAGATTTTTCCCAAAATTATTCTCTAAAATAATTAAGAAGGCAAAAGTAGTATAGCGAAAATATTTGTAATATACTGATAATTAATTTATTACAAATAATATTCAATTGTTTAAATCCGGCATTGCTTAATCTGCGTATCTCCATTCATAAAACTCAAAAAATTATGAAAAAAATATTATTCTCAGCAATTGCCGTAGTAGCTATGGCATTTTCAAGCAATGTTTACGCTCAAAAAAATCCAATGGTTGGTGGTGCAGCAATGTATGCCGATAAAGACATTGTTGATAATGCAGTAAACTCAAAAGATCACACAACTTTAGTAGCAGCAGTAAAAGCAGCTGGCTTAGTAGAAACTTTAAAATCTGCTGGTCCGTTTACAGTTTTCGCACCAACCAACGATGCATTTGCAAAATTACCTGCAGGCACTGTAGAAACTTTAGTTAAACCAGAAAACAAAGCTACATTAACAACCATTTTAACTTACCATGTTGTTGCAGGTAAATTAGGTTCTAAAGAAGTAGCTGCTGCAATTAAAGCTGGTGGTGGTAAAGCAGAATTAACTACTGTACAAGGTGGTAAATTATGGATTTACATGGAAGGCAAAAACGTAATGATTAAAGATGAAAAAGGTGGAACTGCTAAAGTTACAATTGCAGATGTTTTCCAAAGCAATGGTGTAATTCACGTAATTGATACGGTTTTAATGCCGAAATAAGAGGTCAGTCATCCCTCTAGATTTACTTAAAAAAGCGCCCCTACAAGTTGGGGCGCTTTTTTTACTTAACATCAATTTATCATAGCCATAACATTTATGAGATAAATCATATTTTTTTCGAATATTAATTTACACTTTTGTATAGGTGAACTATACTTTCGCCTGAAATTTACTTTATCGCACATTATGAGCTTTATTTTAAAACCTGTTGATACCGTTGAGACGATAAGTCCGGAAGATTTTAAAAAAAATTACCTGGATGCCAGAAAACCATTAATACTTAAAGGCTTAACAAAAGATTGGCCAGCTAGAGAAAAATGGACAACCGAATACCTTAAACAAATTGGCGGCGATATTGAAGTTAATTTGGTAGACAACTCGAAAGCAGACCCAACCAAGCCTATCAATGCATCAATTGCAAGCATGAAATTTGGCGATTACCTGGATCTGATTAAAAGAGAGCCTACCGAGTTACGTATTTTCTTTTTTAACTTATTTAAACACGTTCCAAGTTTAATCAACGACATTAAAATTCCTAAAGATTTAATGGGCGGTTTTATAGAAAGCATGCCTGCAATGTTTTTTGGTGGCTCAAACTCTGTTACTTTTTTACATTACGATATAGATTTACCTCATCTTTTTCATACGCATTTTGGCGGAAGAAAACATATCATCTTATTCGACAATAAATGGAAAGAGCGTTTGTATTGTTTGCCCAATGCTACCTATGCTTTAGAAGATTATGATGTAGCTAACCCTGATTTTGAAAAATTCCCTGCCTTAAAAGGCGTAGAAGGTTACGAAGTTTTCTTAGAACACGGCGATACTTTATTTATGCCTACCGGAATGTGGCATTGGATGAAATATGTTGACGGTTCATTTTCATTAAGCTTAAGAGCTTGGGATGCATCATTATCAAGAAAAGCTGCGAGTGTATTTAACTTGGCAGTAAAAGGTGGTGTTGATAGTGTGATCAAAATGATTTTCAAAAAATCTTATGCCGAATGGCGTGAAAGAAAAGCGGTTCAAATTGCAGAAAAAGCATTAAAAAAAGGATTACCGAAATAAGTTTTTAATTCCCCTAGTTAATTTAGGGGGTAAAGCAGTTTAAGCGGGGCATCGGTTACGGTAGCCCCGCTTTTTGTTACAAGGTTTTTGTAGCTTAATCAAGTCATTCGATGAATATTTTCCGCAATTCGTTATTCATCGGATGACTTCCATCGCTAACAAAAACCTTTTCACGTCAATCGGGTTTATTTAACTTTGGTTTATGCAAAAATCAACAACATGATCAAATAAAAATAATATATTAGCTAAATGATAAGAAATTTAAAAATCTTAATCATCCCTCTAATATTTTATTTTAATGCAAATGCCCAAGATTACTATCGATATCAAAGGCTAATTAATGCTATCGATGAAGACATTATAAACAATGATTTAAAATCGGCATTAGCTAAAACAAACACCATTTACAACGACTATGATTTTATATATGCCCGTCATTGTATTAAAGCATTACAAATTAGTTGTGAACTTAATGATAGTCTCAAAGCAGAAGTTTGGCTTAAAAAATCATTTCTACAAGGGGTTCCAAAATGGATAATTTATTATAATGATATAACTAAAAAGGCAACTACTTATAAAAACACACAAACTATTTTGGCAGATTATGATGTTTTACATCAGCAACATTTAAGCAAACTTAATCTATCTGTACGCAAAACTGTAGATAGCTTAAGAGTACTTGACAAAAAATATACTGATAAAGTTAATTTAGATAATAATATACTTAAACTGATAATTTATAATTTGCAATGGCGGCGAAATAGCAGAAAGCAAGTAGAAATTTTAAAACCAATAATTACGAAATATGGATTTCCTGGAGAGAGATTAATTGGTTTTGTTGATACAATTAACCTTTCTTCAAAATATAAATAAAATTCATGGTACCGTTATTTAATCAGCAATTCTTCAGGAATAATGTTTACGCATTATTTTAGTATAAGAAGGAAAGACTTAAACAATTTATTATTCCCAAATATTAAAACGGGTTATTTACCCCCTAATGAGTATGCTGGTTTTAATGACTTTTTAGGACAATGGGGCAAAAGAAAATACAATAATTATCACTATAACGTTTGGCACAAAGATAAAGACCTTTCTCATCTGCCAGATATTGAAAAAAGAAGAGTCGAAATTGGCATGGAGACATTTGCAAGGCAAGAAGAAAAAATAAGTTTATTTAAAAAAATACAAACACCTAATGAAAAGAATAAAAAAATACTATTAGAGATTTTTTAATATACTAAAATTGAAATCAACACTCAAACCCATTTAAACAAGTAATCACTGTCAAATTCAATTTCAAATTTTTTCAAGAAATCTAAATACTCGTCCTTAAATGACACTTTTTGGTGGTGCTTTTTCTGATTTTGAATATAGCTAATGACATTATCTAATTGGCTATGGCTATATGAAAATGCACCAAAACCTTCTTACCATTTAAAGCTAAATTTTGAAAATTGTTTTTGATTGATAAAAGCATTAGACGACTTTTTAATTTCTCTAACTAAGTCTGAAAGGTTACAAGTTGGCCGCATTCCAATCAATACATGAATATGATCTGGCATTCCATTAATTGAAATTAACTTTTGATTTTTATTTTGAATAATACCTGTTATGTATTTGTACAATTCATCTTCCCAAGAAAAATCAATTAGTGCATTTCGGTTTTGAACTGCAAATACAATTTGAATATAAATTTGCGAATAGGTATTTGCCATAATTGAGTTTTAATTGCAAGTAAGTAAAATGTTTAATTTTAATAAATTGAATATACTAAATCAGCAGGATTTATTGTATCTATTGATAGCATACAAAATTATCCCAGCGGGATAAAATCTTTATAGAAATTTAAAAACCAATATTCGACCCCAGCTGGGGTCGAATGATAATTATTTTGAATCTATAAATATTTGACCTCGTTGAGGTCAAATGAATAGGTTTATACAATCTATTAGAGATCAATAGTTTTAATAATCGTAATTAATTAACACTTATAAGTCACTAAAGCTATATCAAACCACTTGATTTTAATAATTTGAAACTAAAACTATAAAATGGAAGTTTTTAGTTTTAATAAGTAATTCTTCTTTTAACAATTTACTAAATTATCCCAGAGGTATAAAATATTTATAGCTAATGATATAGAAAATATTCGACCCCAGCTGGGGTCGTACATCGATTGATTATTAAACCTATAGATATGTGACCTCTCCGAGGTCTATTAAATTTACAGGTAATAAATATGCGCTTTAGTATAAACAGAGCGTTAAATTAAAATATTTATGATTCACTATGGCTTCATCAAACCAGTTGATTTTATTAATTTGCAACTAAAACTATAAAATGGAAGTCGATAAATTCTCAGAAAAACAAAAAATGCTAGCGGGTAAAGCTTACCAAGCAGGCGATGCAGAATTAGCTAAAGAGCGATTAAAAGCTCGTGAAATTGTTTATGAGTTTAACAATTTAGCTCCAAAGCATATTAAACAACGCAAAGAGTTGGTTAAAAAGTTGTTCGGTAAAACCGAAAGAATGTTTTACATAGAACCACCTCTTAGATGCGATTATGGTTACAATATTGAAATAGGTGATAATTTTTACGCAAACTTTAATTTGGTAATTTTAGATTGTGCCAAGGTAAGTATTGGAAATAATGTCTTTATTGCACCAAACGTTGCAATTTACACTGCTGGGCATCCTATCCACCAACATCTCCGCGATCAAGAATATGAATGGGCACAAGAAATTACTATTGGAAATAGCGTTTGGATTGGTGGCAATGTAGTGATTAATCCTGGGGTTAAAATTGGTTCTAACGTTGTGATTGGCTCTGGAAGTGTAGTTACCAGAGACATTCCAGATAACGTTTTTGCAGCTGGCAATCCTTGCAGGGTAATACGCCAACTTACAGATGCAGATAAGGATTATTACTATAAAGATTTTAAACTTGGCGAATAGTTTCATTAACCACAGATAAAAAAGGATAAACACAGATAAAATTTTTTCTGAAGTGTTTAACACAGCTCTTCGGAGTTTGTAACTCCGAAGCCGTACCGAAGGATCTCTGATCCTAAGTAACTACAAATTGAATTGGAAAATAATAATTCGACATTACAAATGTTGAATAGCATTGACTGTAAAATATCGAATTAAATTAAACGTTGGCGGAGACGCCAACGTATGAGCTTTTTCATCTTGGCGTCCTCGCTAACATCTGCAGAAAAGATTTTAAACACAGCTCTTCGGAGTTTATAACTCCGAAGCCGTATCGAAAGATCTCTGATCCTAAGTACACCACAAATTGAATTAAAAATATAATAATTCAACATTACAAATGTTGAATAGCATTGACTGCAAAATATCGAATTAAATTAAACGTTGGCGGGACGCCAACGCTGGAGTTTTCTCATGTTGGCGTCCTCACCAACATTTATAGAAACAAACTGACATTGCTTTTCTAAAAAATTAGCCTATATTCAAAAATGGTTAATACAAACAAGCAGCAAATTAAAACCGGACTTTATGCAGCGGTAGTTGTTTTTTTAGCCTACACCATGATTTTCGGCTTCAGAAAATCCTTTACTGTTGCCACATTTGATGGCTTAACCATTGCAGGTTACAGTTATAAAACAATCTTGGTAATCAGTCAAATGTTGGGGTATTTACTGGCTAAATTTTATGGCATCAAATTTATTTCAGAACTAAAAAGAACAGGAAGAGGGAAAATCATCATAGTCTTAACCTCAATTGCTTGGCTAAGTTGGCTGTTTTTTGCTATTGTTCCTTTACCATATAATATCATTTTTTTGTTTATAAACGGTTTCCCTTTGGGTATGCTTTGGGGAGTAGTATTTTCTTATGTAGAAGGGCGCAGAAGTACCGATTTTATTGGTGCAACTTTGGCAGTTAGTTTCATTTTTGCTTCGGGCTTTGTAAAATCTGTTGGCGCTTGGCTAATGGTAACATTCGGCATAACAGAGTTTTGGGTTCCATTTTACACCGGTTTAGTTTTTTCGTTACCCTTAGTTTTATTTATCTACTTAATGGAAAAAATACCTGCTCCAATAGAAGATGATATAAAATTTAGAGCAGAACGTATCCCCATGACTAAATTAGATAGGCAAAAATTCATTACAGACTTTTTAGGCGGCCTAATTGCATGTGTAATTATCTACTGCTTTGCTACCATTTTTAGAGATATAAGAGACAATTTCGGCGCCGAGATGTGGAAAGAAATGGGTTATTATAATCAGCCAGCTATATTTGCAAAAACAGAAACGCCAATAACCCTTATTGTTTTAATATTAATTGGCAGCATGGTTTTAATTAAAAACAACTTTTTAGCCTTAAAAACTGCACATTACTTTATTTTTATTGGTTTCATTTTGGCAGGTACATCTACTCTACTTTTTAAAACAAATGCACTAAGCCCAATATGGTGGATGACTTTAGTTGGCCTAGGCCTTTACATGGTTTACATTCCTTTTAACGCTGTATTTTTCGATCGTTTAATTTCTACATTTAAATACGCCAGTAATGTTGGGTTTTTAATTTACATCGCCGATTCTTTTGGTTATGTTGGCAGCATAGGTGTGTTATTAAGTAAAGAGATTTTTAAAATTCAACTGAATTGGGTTGCATTTTTTTCGAACAGTGTGATGATTTTATCTGTTGTTGGAGGGTTGTTAACCATATTCTCATTAATTTATTTTAGCAAAAAATATAAATTAATGGTACCAAATCAAAAGTAAGATGCAAAAAACAGTAGTTTCTATTGGCGAAATTTTATGGGATGTTTTCCCAGAAGGCAAAAAAGCGGGTGGCTCATCTATGAATGTTGCCTTAAATTTACATAAACAAGGTATAAACAGTAAATTTATTAGTGCCATAGGCGATGATAATAATGGAAAGGAATTAATTGATTTTTTGGCATCTAATGATTTCCCTACAACCTTAATTCAGGTTAACAACTTGCCTACAAGTACAGTTGAAGTTAAACTTGATGAACAACAACAGGCAACTTATACCATTGTAGAACCAGTTGCTTGGGATGCGATTGAACTTAGCGATGAAATTATTGATACGGTTAAAGATGCCGATGCTTTGGTTTATTGTTCATTAACCTGCAGAAATGAAACAAGCAAAAACACAATTCTGAAATTATTAAACCACGCCAAATTAAAAGTTTTTGATATAAACCTACGAGAACCATTTTATACGCTAGCAACTTTGAAACTGCTGCTTTCTGCTGCAGATATTTTAAAAGTGAATGAGCATGAGTTGGTCTATTTAAAAAACGAGCTTAATTTATCGGGTAATACAGATGAGCAGTTAGTAAAACAATTAAGCTTGACTTTCGACATCCAAATTATCTGTTTAACTGTTGGCGAAAAAGGTGCTTATGTTTTACATGATGAATTTTTCCATCATCACAAAGGCTACGCTATTAAAGTAGCCGATACTGTAGGTGCAGGCGATTCATTTTTGGCAACTTTTGTAGCAAGTTACCTAAATGGTTATCCGATGGATGCAGTTTTAGATAGAGCTTGCAAAGTAGGTTCTTTTGTAGCATCGCAACATGGCGCAAATCCAACTTATGGTGATGAGGTTTTTAATTAGAAATTTTTACATGTATTTTTCTTAACTTATTATAAACTCTTGACCATGGAAAATTTCATAAAATATATAAATATTGATCCAAATGTGCATTTTGGTAAACCTTGCATAAAAGGCACAAGAATTACTGTTCAAGATATTTTAAGTTGGCTGGCTTCTGGTATGTCATCTGAAGATATAGTTCACGATTTTCCGAAATTACAAGAAGAACATATTAAAGCGGCTTTATTTTTTGCTGCCAACAGCGAAACTAGAACTCGCTTAATCTCTGCATAATGAAATTAGTGCTTGCGTTAGGGATTGTAAGGGTTTGTGCCGTTTTTCACGGCACCGAAGCGAAGCGTAGCCCTGCAAAGCCCGACCCTTGCGCAGCTTGGGAAACGCCCAAATTAAGTTAGCAATTTTCAGTTTACAGTTGGCAGTTGTAACTTTCAGCTTTAGTCTTTCAACTCCCTTAAATATGACACCACGCTTAAAATACTAAGTTGCTAAACTTTTACCTTCGATAATTCGTTTATACAAGCACATGAGAGGTTTCGAGTTTTCTAAATTTTTACCCAGCGATTTACCAAAAGGTGGTTTCGACGAACTGTTAAAGCTTTTTACCGAATTGCTAAACTACACCGCGGGTGATGCTGGTGAAACTTTAGCTTGGATGAATGAGCTAGATAAGCAATATAAATTTACCAATAACGATTATGGGATGGGTGATTTTATTGACGATTTGAAGGAAAAAGGTTATCTAAAAGAAGAAAATGGTGAACAAAAAATAACTGCTAAAACCGAACAAACCATCAGAAAATCTGCTTTAGAAGAAATTTTTGGTAAACTGAAGAAAGCCGGAAAGGGAAACCACAACAGCAACATTTCTGGAATTGGTGAGGAGAAAAATGCTGACAGAAGGGAATATTCTTTTGGCGATAGTCTGGATCAAATAGACATGACAGCTTCTATCCAAAATGCACAAATAAACCATGGTATTGGAGATTTTACATTAACAGATCGGGATTTAGAAGTAGAAGAAAAAGATTATAAAACCTTAACTTCAACAGTGTTGATGATTGATATTTCGCACTCGATGATTTTGTATGGTGAAGACAGAATTACTCCAGCCAAAAAAACTGCAATGGCTTTAGCAGAGCTGATTAAGACGAAATATCCGAAAGATACCCTAGACATTGTTGTTTTTGGTAACGATGCTTGGCCAATAACCATTAAAGATTTACCTTACTTACAAGTTGGCCCTTACCACACTAATACCTTAGCAGGATTAGAACTCGCAACAGATTTACTAAGAAGAAGAAAAACACATAATAAGCAAATTTTTATGATTACCGATGGTAAGCCAACTTGCCTTAAAGAGAATGGTAGATATTATAAAAATAGCATGGGTTTAGATAGAAAAGTAATTGGTAAAACAATGAATATGGCTGCACAATGCAAGCGATTAAATATTCCAATTACCACCTTCATGATTGCTCAAGACCCATATTTACAACAATTTGTTCGTCAGTTTACACAAGTTAACTGTGGTAGAGCTTTTTATAGCTCATTAACCGGCTTAGGCGAATACATTTTTGAAGATTACATTAAAAATAGAAGAAAAACTTTTAGGGGAAATTA
Source organism: Pedobacter sp. GW456-11-11-14-TSB4 (assembly GCF_059424425.1). Classification (NCBI taxonomy): domain Bacteria; kingdom Pseudomonadati; phylum Bacteroidota; class Sphingobacteriia; order Sphingobacteriales; family Sphingobacteriaceae; genus Pedobacter; species Pedobacter sp. GW456-11-11-14-TSB4. The sequence continues at coordinate 1,539,945 of NZ_JBWKZK010000001.1, read as the reverse complement.
AAATTGAAGTCCGAAAGTTATTGGTCCGAAAGACGGAAAGATATGACACATTATTAGGCTTCCAAACTTCGGACTTACTGACTTTACTGACTTCCCGACTAAATAAAAAATATGCAAGCAAAAACATTAGGCGAATTAAAAGCCAGCAACTATATTTCATTAAGCGTTAAAGACGAATTAAGAAAAAATCTAATCGCTCAGTTAAAAGCTAAAGAAGAAGGCTTTGAAGGGATTTTAGGTTATGAAGAAACCGTAATTCCAGAACTACAGACTGCAATTTTATCACGACATAACATTTTGTTGCTAGGTTTACGTGGCCAAGCAAAAACAAGAATTGCCCGTTTACTGGTTAATTTATTAGATGAATATATTCCTTACGTTGCTGGAAGTGAAATTTTTGATGACCCATTGAATCCAATCTCGTGGTTTGCTAAAAATGAAATTGCTACCAAAGGTGATGATACTCCAATTTTATGGCAACACCGCAGCGAACGCTATACCGAAAAGTTAGCTACGCCAGATGTTACCGTAGCCGATTTAATTGGTGATGTTGACCCAATAAAAGCCGCAACTTTAAAGTTAACTTATAATGATGAACGTGTAATCCATTTTGGTTTGATACCAAGAGCACACCGTAGCATTTTTGTAATTAACGAATTGCCAGATTTACAAGCTCGTATACAAGTGGCATTATTTAATATGCTACAAGAAAAAGATATTCAAATTCGTGGTTTTAAATTACGTTTGCCTCTTGATATTCAGTTCGTATTTACGGCAAACCCTGAAGATTACACCAATCGTGGTAGCATTGTAACGCCATTAAAAGACAGAATTGAAAGTCAGATTTTAACGCACTATCCTAAAACGATAGAAATTTCTAGAAAAATTACTTTTCAGGAAGCGAAACTTACAGAAGAGCAACGTACGTTAATTGAAGCTGATGGTTTGGTAAAAGACCTAGTAGAGCAAATTGCTTTCGAAGCTCGTAAAAGTGAATTTATAGATCAAAAATCTGGAGTTTCAGCACGTTTAACCATTTCTGCCTATGAAAATCTGATTAGCAACGCAGAGCGAAGAATGCTAATCAACAATGAAAAAAATACTTTTGTTAGGTTATCAGATTTAAGTGGAATAATTCCGGCAGTAACTGGTAAAATAGAATTAGTTTATGAAGGTGAGTTAGAAGGACCAGCAAAAGTTGCCCATACCCTAATTGGCAAAGCGATTAAAAGTTTATTCGCACGTTATTTTCCAGATCCGGAAAGAGCTAAGAAAAGTAAAAATGCTAATCCTTATACCAAAATTACCGAATGGTTTACCGAAGGCAACACTATTGCTGTTGCTGATGACCAAGATTTAGCAAAGTATACCAAAGAGCTAAAAGCAGTTGATGGTTTATATGATTTGGTTAAAAAATTCCATCCAAAATTAAGCGAAAATCAAACCTTATTATTGATGGAATTTGTATTGCATGGTTTGGCAGAATATTCTCAGGTAAGTAAAAACTACATTAATGGTGGTTTTGGTTTCGCAGATATGTTTGATAGCTTGTTTAATGTAGATTTAGATGATGAGGAAGATGAAGATTTTAGGTAACAAGTTAAAAATTAGTTGTAAAACTATGAATCGTAACTTTATTAAAATTTTTAATCTAAAGCTATAAAACTTTTAAATGTCTCAGTTCATTACGTTATCTATCATCACATTAATTCTATTAGTTCTAGATTTTTATTGTTTTAGGGCAATTTCATCAGTTTTTAAAAATTGGAAACCAAATACTAAAAAATGGTTTAAAATTTCTTATTGGGGCTATACTATATTATTAATTATAGGTGTTTTTGGTTCTGTATATTTTAAAAATTCGTTATTTCTATCTTTAAAATCTATTATCCTGGTATCATTCTTTTTAACATTGGTATGCAAATTAATGTTGCTTCCATTTTTGTTGGTAGATGATTTAAGGAGATTGTTACTGAAATTATTTAAACCTAAAAAGAAAGAGATTGAGCTCGCTAAAGAAGAAATTACAGCCGATAAAATTAGTCGCTCAGCATTTTTAGTAAAAGCAGGCTTGGTAGCCGCTGCTGTTCCTTTAACATCATTAAGTTGGGGTATTGTTTCTGGTGCTTATGATTATAGAGTTAACCGAGTAAAATTGGTTTTGCCCAACTTACCAAAAGCATTTGATGGCATTACCATGGCGCAAATATCTGATGTGCACTCTGGTAGTTTTTACAACAAAACCGCAGTTAAAGGCGGTATTGATATGCTTTTGGCAGAGAAACCTGATTTTGTATTTTTTACAGGCGATTTGGTTAATAATTTAACCAACGAAATGAGAGATTATCAAGATATTTTCTCGAAAGTGAAAGCACCGCTAGGTGTTTTTTCGACTTTGGGTAATCATGATTATGGTGATTATCATTTTGGACAAGAAAGTTCTCCTGCTAAGATCAAGAATTTACAGGATATGTTTACAACTCATAAAAACATGGGTTGGAATTTGTTAATGAATGAAAACCGACGCTTAAAAGTTGATGGAGAAGAAATTGGCATTTTAGGAATAGAAAATTGGGGTATGGGTCGTTTCCCTAAGTACGGTAAAATGGAATTAGCTCACCAAAATACTGAAGACTTGCCTATAAAGTTATTACTCTCACATGATCCATCGCATTGGCGAGGAGAAGTTTTGCAAAAATACAAAGATATTGACGCGATGTTTAGTGGCCACACCCACGGTATGCAATTTGGAGTGAAGCTAAAAGAAATACAATGGAGCCCTGTTCAATACATTTATAAAGAATGGGCAGGTTTATATCACGAACAAAATCAGCAGTTATATGTTAATGTGGGATATGGATTTTTAGGCTATCCAGGTAGAGTTGGTATTTTGCCAGAAATCACGATATTTACCTTGAGCAAGGCTTAACAGAATTTTGAGTGACTGTTTTTTTATTGATTGATATTTGCGATAAGCTTCATCATTCCATCATGCAAAATGCTAACATTGTATCATTTTATGATTAAAAAGGTATTTTTTGCCATATTAGATTTTCTGCTTTTTAGCAATTTATTTATTGCATTGTGCGCTGTAGCACAAGGTCTGGTTACCTATCACCTACTTCAACTTCCGCCAGATAAATATGTTTTAATGCTCTTGTTCTGTTCAACTTTGTTGATCTACAATTTAAGCATGTTATTAGCAAAGCCGAAAAACCCAGATCAATCACCTTTTAAAAGAGTGAGATGGATTTTTGAACATCATCGGCTCATTATATCAATTACTTTAGTAGCTGTTTTATGTATCATCCCGTTGGGCTTATGGTATTTGAGCATTCAATCTCAAATTTTGATGGCGTTTGTGGGTTTAATTGCACTGGCCTACAACTTCCCCTTCCTAACATTAAATGAAAAAAAAATCGGGCTTAGAAATTTACCAGGTATTAAATTATTTTTAATTGCATTTGTTTGGTCTATGAGCTGCGTACTTTTGCCAATAGTACAAATTGAAAGTAATTTAAGCTTTTCTATTACTTTAGGTGCCACTTTGCTGTTAATCGCTAAGCGATTTTTATTCATTTGCGCCATCACCATACCATTTGATATTAGAGATTTATATCAGGATAAATTGTATGAACTTAAAACTATACCGGTAATTTTGGGCGAAAAAAAAGCTTGGATTTTTTGCCAAGCTTTATTAGTAATCTGTTTTATTCTTTTAATTCTTTTCACCAAAGAGTTTAATCTTGATGTTTTAGGTTTAGCCTTAACACTTTTGTTAACAGGCTGGCTTATCTTTAAATCTAACCTAAAAAGAAACGAATATTATTATTTCTTTTTTTTAGATGGGATGATGATTTTGCAGTTTATTATTTTAGCAATTTTAGCATTGCTAAAATAATTTAGAATGCGAAATGGATTGAATTATTGAATACCAAAATCCAAAACTTCAATCATTCAAAATTCAATCAATTTACTATCCAGCATTAAAACGATAGCCAATACCTCTAACTGTTTGCAACAATTGCGGATTATCTGGATTTAGCTCTATCTTTTTACGCAAACGTACAATATGCATGTCTAGCGTACGGGTATTCACATCAGAATTGTAACCCCAAACTACCAACATCAATTCATCACGATTAATAACCTTATTTGGATTACGCAAAAAGTACAACAATATTCTATTCTCCAGAATTGTTAATTCAATTTTCTTGCCATCACGAAACAAAGTATGAATGTTTGGATGATGTTCCATATTGCCAAAACGATGAATTTCTGAACGATCGTTGTTTAGCAAAAACTTCACTTTACTATCTAACATAGCTACCAAAACGTCCATATTAAATGGTTTAGTTACGTAATCTGATGCACCAAAATTATAAGCATCGATTTTATCTACATCTTGCGCTTTGGCTGTCATCATGATAATTAACCCTTCATAACCTTTTTTACGAACTTCTTCGCACACTTCAGCGCCTTCTTTACCTGGCAACATCCAATCTAGTAAAACGATGTCTGGTTTTTCATTTAGAATGGTATCTACGGCAGTTGTACCATCACTATTCTCAAGCACTTCATATGCTTCTGCTTGCAAACGATGAACTACTAAAAAACGTAAATTTTCATCATCTTCAACTATTAGTATTTTAATTCCTTTAGACATATTTTTATTGTTTTAAGGTTGGAAAGTTGAAAAGTTGGAAAGTTGGCAAGCAACATTACAACGTTAAAACACTACAACATTTCAATTATTATAAGGTAATACAATTTTAAATTCCGTTCCTTTATCTACCACACTTTTCACCGAAATTTCGCCGTTCATAAAGTTAACAAGTTCCTTACAGAAAGCCAAACCTAAACCTACGCTCCCGTTTTGGTTATACCGATTTTGTACACGATAAAACTTTTTAAAGATATTATTAATTTCTGATGACGGAATACCTATTCCACCATCTTTAAACCTTAACACAACTCTATCTTTAATCAATCTGGCAGTAATATGTAGTTTTTTATGATCAACAGGCGAATATTTATAAGCGTTTTCGGCCAAGTTATCAAATAGACTACCTAGCAACACCGGATCTGTTACAAATGTTTTAAACCCAGAAATCTCATAGGTAAAATTAAAATCAGGATGTTTTAAAGTATGCGCTTCAATTGTGCTTTCAATAAAATCTTCAATATTAATTTCATCTTGATTTAAAGTAATTGCTTTGTTTTCAATTTGAGTAAAGGCAAGCAATTTATTCATTAAGCCATTTAACTTATCAGCCTCTTCATCTAAAATCCGGCCATACATTTGTTGTTCTTTAGACGACAGACTTGCGGCACTCTTTATGTTATTACCTGCAATTTTAATTACACTTACCGGCGTTTTAAACTCATGTGTTAAATTGGTAATAAAATCATACTGTAGCTTAAACATTTTATGATTGATATTTAAGTTTCTATAAATTAGAAAGCCTACTAACATTAACAATCCATAAAAAAACAAAAGTAAAGCGGCTATTGGCAGAAAATAGCTAAATACTTCATTTTTAATAAAAGATCTAGACGACATGAAAAATAGCTTATAGTCAGAAAACGGGCCCCCTAATGTAATTTCGCCAGTAACATATTCTGATGAAGCATCTATCGGATCATAAGTAATAGGAACAACTTTAACGCTTTGATATAATAACGGCCTTGTGTTATTGATTTTAATCAGATTTGGATCTAGCTGAAAAGAAAGCATATCTTGCTGATATACAGGTTCATCCTCCAACTTATTCATCACCATTTTTTTGTAGTTTTTTAAAATTTCAAAACTTGGAATGTTAAAATAATCAATCCTATTGGCCTGGATATTGGTAAAATTACTAAATAGCTCTTCCTGAGTTGGAACAACAGTAGTGTCTAATTTTTGAACAAAATTGATTAATTTAAAAGTTACCGTATTAAAATTTTCTAGCGTCGTGTTGCTTTTATCTTGGTTTACACCAACAATTTTTCTTGCTTTTCCTTTGCCAACACTATTAAATTGGTAAACCCGCTTCATTCCAACAGAAAAGTTTCCAAGGTTTATGCCATCATCAAAGTAATTTTCGTTTTTTACCTCAGTATCATAAAACACAACTTTAGTAATAAATGGATATTGGATCAAAATTGTATCAACAAATTTAGAAGCTGTGGCAGAATCTAAATAACCGTTATAAAAAGAAATTTCGGGAAGCTTATTCAGAAAAAAATCATTGTATGGCTTAATACTTTCTTCTAACACATTGGCTTTGGCCGATACAAAATCATTTTCGATATTCTTTCGGCTAAATTTATAAGCTAAAAAAAGTGAAAGAATAAATATGGCAGAAATTAAGCCAATAAAGGTTGCAATTAGCAAGAAATTTTTACGGTAACCACTGTCTTTTTCTGATACCATTATAATTGATCAGGTTATTTCTTTTTCAAATTACTATCCAAAAATTGTACTAAAGCTGAATAAACTTTTTGCCTGCTTTCCTCACGTTTACTTACAAAATGCGAATCTTCCTTTTCGAAATAAGTTACGGGTACATTTCGCTTTTTAAGTTCTTTTACCAACCTAAGTGCATCATTAGCATTAATGCGTGGGTCTTTATTATTTTGTGTAATAAAAATAGGAATATTAATTTTATCGGCATGAAATAATGGCGAAACTTGGCTCATGTAATCAGCCTCAGTTATTGGATTACCAACAATTTCATAAAACATCTGCAAATTAGATTTAAAATATGGTGGAATGGAATTTAAATAACTAAATAAATTTAATACACCAGAGTTAGACGCTGCACATTTGTATAATTGCGGACTTTTTATTGCAGCGCTTATAGCGATGTATCCACCAAAACCACTGCCATAAATAGCTATCTTTTTTGGGTTTGCAATATTTTCATTAATTAGCCATCTCACACCATCATCAATATCATCTTGTATTTTACCGCCCCACTGCTTAAAACCAGCAGCATAAAAGTTTTTACCATAGCCAGCAGATCCTCGGTAATTAATTTGCATGACCGCATAACCTCTGTTTGCAAAAAACTGCACTTCAGCATTATATCCCCACGTATTTCTTTGTCCTGGGCCACTATGTGGTAACACAATTAATGGTAAATTTTTAGCCTCTTTATAAAGTGGTAGTGTTAAATAACCATTAATTTTTAATCCATCTCTAGACGTGTAACTAATTGGCTTCATCTCACACATCTGATCTTCTTTTATAGCCGAATTAATATCAGATAGTTTTTTGAGTTTACCAGAGGCTGCGATATATAAATAATACGAACCCGGATTTCGATCTGTAAATGTTCTAATGATAAAAACATTTTCATTTTTATCCCTATCTATTACTCGATATTCTGTTTTAGGTAAAAGCTTATCCAATTTTTCATAAAATACCCTTGCAGTATCATCTAAATAGTGCTTTTCCTTTTTCCAAGTTTCACCAACCACATATTCCATCTTACCCTTTCTTCGCGAATATTGAGCATCAACAACGTTTAAAGTATCACTGGCAAATAACACACTTTTTTCTTTACCTGTAATACAATCTAGCTCAATTAATGCACTTTTATCTCTGTTTACATCAGATACGGCGTAAACAATGTTTGGCTTATTTTCTGAAAAAGCTACTGGAAACAAAGTAGTTTTAAAATTATTAGTGATAATAGATTTAAATTTTTGGTTTTCACTTTCGCGATATAAAAACGTTTGATTAACACCATCGCTTGAAATAGCCATTCTTAGTTTACCTTTGTTATCAGTCATCCAATTGGTAATGTTACCTGGATTTTGGGCAACAATTTGCATCTCGCCATCTCTAACATTTAAACGATATACATCAGAAACTGTAGAATCTCGTTGATTTGATAATACCAACAGATATTTATTTTCTATTAACTGATCTTCTAAAACTCTAATCCGAGCCTTTGCATTTGTACTTAACTGGCGTTCATCTTTACCCTCTTTATTGATGATAAAAATATCAGACTGAAAGCGTACGCCTTCTTTTTCTTTGTAGTAAATCAATTCATTGTCACTTACCCATGAGTGAAAACTGATGTTTTTTTCTTGAAGTTTAGTAAGCTGCACTAATTTGCCTGTTGCAATGTCTTCTACAAAAAGATTTTGTTTTTTATCCTGCAACTTTAAGTACGACAGGCTTTTACCATCTGGAGAAATGCGATAGCTTGCCTTATCCTGCGATTTAAAAAAATCGTTTACAGGAATAATAGCAACCTTATCACTTGAGTTACAAGCAAAAAAGAAGGCCAAAAGCACCAACCAAAGATATATTTTCTTAACTGTCATTTTCTATGCAAAAATAAGCAACCCTATTTGGCAAAGTAAGTAATCATTAATATTGTTACTTAACCAAAATTACTTGCAATGCTCAATGTAGCTACATTGTGAATATTTCAAAACACATAATCCGTAACAATTAGAATACGCTCAATAAATTTTCGTTATTTTAGTAACTAATAAAGCAATAGCTTTAGGATGAGATTAAGCCAAAAACATTTTTTAAACGTAATGAATAAATTAATTTTTATCATATTTTTTTTAACATGCAGCATTACAGTATATGCACAAAATAATGTTGATGAAGCTTTGGCATATCAATACTATCAACAAGCAGATTACGAAAAGGCTGTTGTATTGCTAGAAAAGCTCTTTAACAATACTAAAAACGACGCTTACTTTGATTTGTATTTTACTTCCCTCATTAAAATAAAAAAATACACTGAAGCCGAAAGCATGCTTAAAAAGCTTATTAAACAATACCCGCAGAAACAAAACTATGCCATTGCCTTAGGCAGAGTGTACCAAGAAAACGGACGAACTGCAGAAGCTGATAAAATTTTTCTAGAAGCAATTAACAGCACGCCAAAAGACGAAAACACGTTTAGAGAACTTGCCAATAATTTTTACAGAATTGAAGCTTACGATAAGGCCATCTTGGTTTTTTTGCAAGCCAGAAAACTTTTCGATGATGAAAAAATGTTCGTTTACGAGTTACTGAGTATTTATAGATTTAGAAAAGATAAACAAGCCTTAATACAGGAATACATTAACGCATTAGCAGATGAACCGATACTTTTACCACAGGCTCAAAATGTTTTTGCTTCTATTTTTGAAGACAAAAATGATTATCTATTACTACAATCAGCTTTGCTAAAAAAAATACAAAAAACCCCCGAAATTGAAGTGTATAATGAACTATTGACATGGCAATTTATACAGCAGCAAGAATATGAAATGGCTTTAAGGCAACTAATTGCACAAGATAAACGCACCAAGGGTGATGGCAATTCTTTATATAATACTGCCAATATTTTTGTAGCAAACAAGGCATATCCAACCGCTATAAAAGCATACGAGTATATTTTAACTAAAGGTGAGGATAACGAATTATTTTTACCTTCTAAAGCTCAATTGGTTAATGTAAAATATGAGTTGGCTATCTCTGGAAAATTTGAACAACAGCAAATTGAGCAACTAGCTAATGATTACGAGGCTATTTTAACACAATATGGAAAGAATAGACAGACCCTTTTTGCTTTAAGAAAACTTGCTTACTTAAAAGCATATCATCTTAACGATTTAAAAAAAGCGGAATTAACTTTAGAGCAAGCTTTGTTGGTGCCCCAAATTTCACCAAATGATATCGGACAAATTAAACTAGAGCTAGGAGACATCTATATATTGACTAAACAACCTTGGGAAGCAATATTAACCTATGAGCAGGTTGCCAAACAATTCGAAAACCAAGCAATTGGCAATGAGGCCAAATTTAAATCTGCAAAATTATCATTTTATCAAGGCAACTTTGAATATGCTAAATCTCAAGCAGATGTACTTAAAGCGGCAACAACGCAGCTCATCGCAAATGATGCTATTAATTTGAGCCTTCTAATTTCAGACAATTTACAAAACACAAATGATAGCTTAGCTCTTAAAATGTATGCAGATGCCGAGATGCAACAATTCATGAACTTATCTAAACAAGCTTTAACAAAATTAGATAGTATAAATATCGTACATCCAAACAATAGTTTAGCAGATGATATTTTAATGGCAAAATCTAAAATTTACCTTAAGTTAAGTGAAATTGAAATGGGCACTAAAATGTTAAAGGAAATTATTGCCAATCACCCTGAAAGTATTTGGATAGATGATGCCTTATTTACTTTGGCCGATTTGATGGAGAAAAAATTAAACAATACAGAAGAAGCCAAAAATCTATATCAAAAATTAATGACAGACTTTCCGGGAAGTATGTTTAATGCAGAAGCTCGCAAAAGATTCAGAAATATTAGAGGAGACAGTTTGGGCATTTAAACGTTAAAGGCTTAAAAAAATAAATTTATCTTTGTGGCATGTTATTATACAACGTTACTGTTATTATAGAAGAAGCAGCTGCTGATGAATGGCTGCAATGGATGAGAGAAACACACATGCCAGAAGTTATGGCTACTGATAAATTTGTTTCTAATCGCATGTTAAAAGTTTTAGATTCTCCGAATGAAGGTGTTACTTATTGCATACAATATGTTGCTGAAAATTTAACTGCATATAATGATTACCAGCAAAACTTTGCTCCAAAATTACAAGCAGATTTACAAAGCAAATTTGAAAACAGATTAGTTACTTTTAGAACATTGATGGAATTTATTGACTAATGAATATTATAGAAACTCCAATTGAAGGACTTTTAGTTATCGAGCCAAAAGTTTGGGAAGATAGCCGAGGATATTTTTACGAAAGCTACAGTGATAAAGCCTTTGAGAACGCTAACATACATGCAAAATTTGTGCAAGATAACCAGTCATTTTCTCAAAAAGGCACCTTACGCGGCTTACATGCACAAGCGCCACCTTTTGCACAAGGCAAATTAGTTAGAGTTATACAAGGTGCGGTTTTAGATGTTGCTGTTGATATTAGAAAAAACTCTAAAACTTATGGTCAGCATTTTACTATAGAATTAACAGGCAAAAACCATAAGCAACTTTGGATGCCCCCTGGTTTTTTACATGGCTTTGTTACTTTAGAAAACAACACCATATTTACCTATAAAGTAACCAACTATTACGATAAAAACTCTGAAATAGGCATCATGTGGAATGACCCTGATTTGAACATCAACTGGTCTGAAACAGTAAGTGAAAATGAGTTTTTATTATCAGAAAAAGATCTGCTTTTGGGTGATTTTAAAACACTTAAAAGCCCTTTTTGATTTCCTGACATTATATATTACGAAGCAATTTTACGATAAACATACGTTAAGATATCGTTTTTGATTGCTTCGTAATTTGTGAATAACGATGTGCTTATTGCTTTATCAAATCGTATAATTCATCTAATTTAGGTGAAAGTACAATTTCAATTCTACGGTTTTTGCTTCTTCCTTCGACGCTAGTATTTTCGCCTAATGGCTGAAACTGTCCTTTACCTGTAGCTGTCATTCTTACACTTTCTACTTTTTGTTCATCAGTTAAAAAACGAACCACTGATGTAGAACGTAAAACACTCAAATCCCAATTATCCTTGATTTGCCCCAAATTGTTTATTTTTTGAGAATCTGTATGCCCTTCTACCGCAATATTTATTTCTGGTTGTTGTTTTAAAACAGTCGCCAACTGCGTTAAAGCCTGTTTTCCTTTTTCATCAATAATAATACTACCTGATGGGAAAAGCAATTTATCGGTAAGTGAAACATATACCTTTCCGTTTTTAATTTCAACTGTTAATCCGTTTTTGGTAAAGCCCAATAAAGCATCTTGCAATTTGGCTTTAAGCTGATTGGTTGCCGCATCTCTTTTCCTCAAAATCTCTTCAACCTCATTTAAACGTTGTTCTCGTTTCTTTAAATCTTCAGATAATTTGTTAATTTCTGTAGAACTATTACTTCTCAATTTGGCGTAATTCGCGTCCATTGTTTCATATTTCTCTCTCAAATCAACTAATTGACTATTTAAGTTTGCAGTGTCTGTTCTTAAACGAGCTATTCTTGTTTCTAAACTTTCATTGTTTAACTGAGATTCATTCCACCCTGTGTTTAATGAATCTTGTTTGGCCAATAATGCTTTATATTTTTTGGGAGATAAAATTACGCAAGAACTAATTGATGCAGCAAATAAGAAAACTGTAAAGGCAATGAAGAGGTTTTTCATGTATGGCTTGTTAAAGTTTATTGGTTTTTATTAATTGAGTAACGAATAAAGCTTGCTAATATTTTTAATCGATTTTAGATTAATCCACATTGGCATCGGTAGCTTTTCTCAAAAATAGCACAAATGGTTGTATGGTAACAAATGCAGTTATCAACTTATCAACTATTGTTGGTTTTAAAAATTCAGAATCAGCTATCGGAAAAGTAGCTATAAAGCTTTTTAACTTTAAAAATTCTATTTGCGGATGGTCAATTTCATATCCCTTTGGTGCTTTTTTAAGTTTATCTTCTTCACTAAGTTTATAAGTTTGTTTAAACTTTGTATCGTTTACAATTTCCAAAAACTCATCCGTACTATAATCTATCTCTTCTCTAATTTTTTTAAGTACTGCTGCTTCTGGTTGCCAAAAACCTACCCCAAAAAAACAGTTGCCCGGTTGTATGTGTAAATAATAACTTGGCGTATTTGGACCATAACCCTTTACATCAAAAGCAATTCCGTAATTTTTTTTGTAAGGATCTTTATTTTTACTAAACCGAACATCTCTGTAAATACGCATTAATGCTTTTTTGGGCTCAGTATCTGATGAGTATTGAGGGTCAATTGCAGAAAGTTCTTTAATCAGCTTTGCGATGAAAGGAAACAAATCTGCCTTTGCTTCTTCATATAAATGTTTATTTGCGGCAAACCATTCTCTATTGTTATTTGCCGCAACGAGATTTAAAAAATTGATGGTTTCTTTTTTTAACATGGCGTATTGTTTTATTAAAAATTGCTAACTGGAAGCTATTTTATCATAAGCTGCATTATATTTAATTTTTGGAGACAATAAATGCAATAAAATGATGCGTGAATATCGATAATTAAAAGGCGATAACAACAATGAGGTTAAAAATATAACGCCAACATACAGCCAAACAGAGTCGAAATCTAATCTTCCGCCAGATAAATAATATGTTACAAAACCCATGCTGATCATTTCAATCATATTCATAGCATAACTCACATACATTGCGGCATAAAAGTAGCCCGGTTCTATCTCAAACCTTTGGTTACAGTGCCCACATTTGTTATTGGTACGCTGAATATTAAAACCGTAAGTATTGCCGGTAAAAATATCTCCTCTTCTACAGTGCGGACATTTACCTTTTACAATTGCATACAATTTAGATGTTTTCTGCATAGTATGACAATATATAGAATGGTACTAACTATTGGCAGTTAATGATGATGCCTTTTTACGGTAATTTCTATACCACAACACGCCAATGCCAGTAATTAATAGATAAGGAATTGCCAAAAGATAGATGATACCCGAATTTAAGCCCTTACTTTGTGTATTGCCATTTTTTGTGCCTTGCTCTGCACTAATGGTACACATAGAACATTGTGCTTTTACCTCTGGCGCTACTGCGGTGGTAGCTACCAAAATAAATAAGATAAATAGAATTTTCTTAAACATTAACACAAAGGTAATGATAAAATTTAAGGAGAGTTTTAAAATTTGTGTCATAAAAAAACCCTCACTTTAACGGTGAAGGTTTTTTTATTTATGGAGTTCTTTTTAAAAAGTTAAACCACCATAAAAATAGGATGTTGGGTCTGCTACGCGATATAAGCCGCCCATAGTTAAGGCATTTGCAGGATCTGTTGATGTTACCCAATCTATTTTGAACGGACCACTTAAAAAGAAATCTCTAACCCCATCATATTCTGTTCCTCTCGCGGTCCAGTTACCATCGTATGCTGGATTACTTAAGGTAATTACATCGTTATTAATGGTATAATTAAATGTTGCATTTGCAACAAATGTGGTTGTAGCATTTCTTGGACTAATAGATAGTGTAGCTGTGGTAGAATTTGTAAGTGTAAATGAAATAGAAACAATAGTTCTTGCCCCTCCACTAGTTACAGCAGCCAACCTTGTTGCCAAAGCTTGATAAATAGCATTAAACTTAGAGTTTACGCCAGTTGGCAATGAAGAACCCACAGAAATCCTTCTGTAAGTGCCATTATATTTTAACAATAAATTTAATGGGGTAAGTGGTGTCGGATTACTTTTAATGATATACTCTTTACCCGTTTTATCATAAACTGCCAAAGTAGTAGCATCTTTCCATAAAATCTTTACAAAAGTAATTCCGTTAAAAACCAAGCCACCACCTAATAAATCTGCTCCATCTAATTTTAATGCAAACTTGGCTGTACCTGCTGCTGTGCTAACTCCATCAGCCAAAACACCTGTAAAATTAACTCTTTTACCAGTTGCAAGTGTGTTATTAAAATCTAAAGACATGCCTGCTCTAAGCGTAGCATTACCAGAGGTATACTCAATATAAGGATTTCTGGTATTGCTAAAAAAAGCTTTAAATTTATCAATTGCCGTTTTATAATCGCCAGCCTCATAAAGCGCTTTTTGTGCAGCAGTTGCTTTAACCATTACCAACGGCTGTCCGTACTTTTTACCTGTAAAAAATAAACTATCAGCGGTTGATCTGTTATGCACAAATTCTATGTCACTTTTGTAACCAGTAGCAGCAGCACCACCAAATACAGAAGGTACAGGGTCTACCAATAATGAAATGTAGTTAAAGGTATCAAAAATCAACTCGGTACCTAAAACGGTTTTTAACCTATATGTTGATGTAGCTGGTGTTACGATAGATGTATTATTTAAATCTCCCATCATTTTAACATTTTCAGCCTCATCGAAAGACATGTAAAAACCATAACCGCCACCGGCGAAAGTTGGCAATGTTGCAATCCAACCACTTGGCGAACTTAATAATTTGGCTCTTACTTCAGTAATCGATTCTTTTAATCTCTCTTCAGGTTTCTGTTCAAAAACTGGATCTGAAGACTTTTTACAGCTACCAAAAGCAATAAGTGCTGTAAATAATATAAATAATTTTTTCATATCCTATTTCAAAGTTATTGGTCCGTAAAAATAATTTGTTGGCGTGCCACTTACCGAAAAGCCAGCAAAAGTTCTATACAATGGATTGGTTGCTGTAATGCCAGTTGGAAGCCAAGATGCAATAAATGTTCTATTGGTTAAATATGGTAACATATAGGTTTCAAACGCTGGCAAAGTGGCCGGATTTTGTCCATTGGTATAGTTTGTACCAACTCCCTCTGGAATAACTTTTGAGAATATTACCTCACCCGTGGTCGAATTTACGGTATAGCTAAAATTATAGTCAGCATTTAATGTACTCGTTCCACTAACGTACACTATCCTAAAAGTCATTGTAGAAGCACTAGTAAAAATAAATTGGAAATTTTGTAAAACTCTTGGAGCTACAATCATTGCCTTGTAGTTATTAAACAATGTGTTAAAGGCTGTTGAAAATCCATAAGTAGTATAATGAGATGCAGCTGGATCGTAAAGCAATGTATTTATTCTATTATTTTTTAGCATAATAGGAAATGTTTGCGTAATATCTGCTGGATCTGTAGCACCATAATTAGTTTTTAAAACCCTTTGTACTTCATTCTGAAGTGACTTAAAATCGATATTATAATAATCTTTGTAATAACCGTAAACTAACTTCTCCTTTTCTCTAAGTTTAGCAGCCGCATTGGTATTTGTTGTTGCCAGATAGTTCTCAAAATAAACCTGCCCTTCAACTAATAAAAAAGCTACCATTTCCGCGAAATCTTCACCAAATGAACTTCTAGAATATCTAGAAATAAAACCTAACTCTTTAGCGACGGCATCTGTGTTTGCTGAACCAGTCCAATCTGCTGTATAATCTGCTTTTGATACCTGTTCAAAGGCTGGTGGGATAATGATATTTTGGTTTAAAATATGAGTAAACTCATGATGTATGGTTCTAATTTTTCTTTTTACATCATTTGCACTTGCAAAGTTTAAGCTATTCAATTCGTATAGTATTACTGTTCTTCCCGCATCTGCAGAACCTAATGTAATAGAGCCATTGGTGTTATAAGATGGCGATCCATAAAGCACAAATTGTTTTGGAGTATATGTTTTAATGAAAGCTTTGCCTGCTATTTTTTCAAAAGGTTGTAAAAACGAAGTTAATACGGCATTCATCATTGGCTGCACCTTATTCAATTCGACAGGAGATAAATCTCTATTTACATCAGTTAAATTTCTCTCGAATCTGTAAACTGTAGATATGTTGTAAGGTTGCTCTAAATTTGTGATTAACCACTTATCAATATCACCTTTAACATAGTTATCGGTATTGAATTGAGTTAAATCTACATCTAAATTCTCTTTTTTATTACAAGAGAATATTGCTAATGCAATTAAAAGTAGGGTTAATTTATTTATAATATTTTTCATGATCTAATTATCTAGGATTTAATGATACACCAGCCAATTGAGCTTCTTTTGGTATTTGAAACATCCTTCTATTATCTGTTGGCGATAAAGTTTTAAAGGTTTCTGTACCATCAGGTGCTAAAAAATTATGTCTAACTGGCAAATGATGTCTTACAATATCCATCCAACGCATTCCTTCGCTCATCCATCCAATTTGCTTAAACTGTAGCACTGTTTTCAACAAAGCATCTTTATCATCAGTTACATTAAAAAATGTTTTTGCTTTGGCTAAAGTTACCCCATGAGTTGTAGCATTATAATTTGCTATACGGGCAGATGCAAAGGTATTTAAGTCTGCAATTGCCGCATCGAAATTTCCCTTCTGTATATAAGCTTCAGCACGATTAGTTAAGCCTTCTTCTGCTAAGAATAGTGGTTGCATAATGTAAGGAAAACCTATCCCTGCAGTAACATTAGTGTAATAAAAATATTCATTTAAAGTATAGGTTACGTAATTATTGTCTGACCATCTTAAACCTTTATTGATAAATCTTGCGCCAGTTACAGTTAAACCATTATAAATGTTTGTAAAAATAGATGTTCCAAAACCATAACGGGTTGTTCCACCTACTGAACTTCTTTGATAGGTAGAATAAGTCTCACCCAATAGAATATTGTAATTTTTATCTGCTTTGGTAATTTCTGTTCTGAATTCTTCAGACGTATAATTTACAAGTGTAGTATTCCAAGGACGTTGGTTGTTTAAATAGTTACCGTTAGGAACAACTAAGTTTGAATGCTCAATTACTTTGTCCCAATTACCTTTAAACAGATAAAATCTTGATGCAAAAGCATGGGCAGCAGCAGGAGTGAAATGATACTTTGGCACTTTCCAAGTTCCACCATCTAATAAAGGTAACCCTTCTTCTAAATCTTTTTCAATTTGTGCATAAACTGATGCAACGGTACCTCTATTGTATTGTGGTAAAGTAGTTGTTTCTGGAGCTAAAACATAAGGAATACCTGGCGAGTCATTTGCTGTACCAATTGTATATTCCTTTGCAAAAAAAGTAACCAACATAAAATGGGCATAAGCTCTAGCAACTAATGCTTCACCTTTATACGGATTAACGGTGGTGCCAAAGTTATTTTTTGCAATAGCATCCAATGCTTGATTTGCATTATTAATTGCTGCATAACAAGCATTCCAATATTGAGTTGGTGTATTATTTCCTGAATCTTCAATATCCTGCCAATTGTATAAGCTTACAAATGGCTCATTGATATGACCTACGCCAAAACCCTTATCTACTACATTGTCAGAATAAGTTTCGGCCATTGCTAAATAATTATTTTTAGGATAAGCTGACACTAATAATTGAGCTACCTTGTCAACAGTGTTGATTTCTGCTCTCATATCGGGGTTTTTGTCTAAGTATTTTTTACAAGAACCTAGAGACAATGATATCCCGATTAGGGCTAATATATATTTATTACTAAATTTCATAATTCAATTTTTTAAAATCCAACCTTTAGTGAAAGCGTGTATTGCTGTGGAATTGGCATTGCAACACCGCCATTATTAAAGAACTCTGGATCTGCTCCATTTAATTTTTTATCTGAATACAATAACGCTACATTATTACCTACCAACGAAATTTGTGCATTAGATAAACCCACTTTAGATGTTAATTTAGAAGGTAATGCATAAGCTATACTTATATTTTTTAACCTAACAAAATCACCCTTCGCAACACGCTCTGTAGAATAATTGTAGGCATTATACGGATAAACTGCACTAACAACTGTTGTTCCATCTGCTTTAGTAACTCTAGCTGCTGCGGTAAACCTGTCTAAGATCGAAGGGATATTGGTAAAAGCTTCGTCTCCAGGCTTAATCCATCTATTCAACACATCTCTAGACATAGCTGTCATATCATTATATGTAGCACTTACTGTAGGTTGTAACCTTACATAATTACCAGTGGAGAAAGTGAATAATGCTGATAATGTAAAGTTTTTATAAGAGAACTGATTCCAAAAACCACCTGTTAAAGTTGGGTCGACTGGGCCATGATAAGTTAAGCTTTCAACATTTGTGTCCTGAAGATTTATGTTGGTTTCATTTCTAACTCCATTTACGCCAACAAATGTTGGATAACCGTATTGCGGATTTAACCCGTCAAATTGAAGCGAAAATAATCCTCGTTGTGCAAAACCTTGTTTTGGAGCTCCTTCTGCTCTAACTAAAGTCCAAATATTTTGGTCAACATCTAACCTTGTAACTTCATTTTTATTGAAACCAAAGTTAAACTGAGTTCTCCATTTAAAACCACTTGCAGTTTTCACCGGACTACCAGAAATTGTTAACTCATAACCATGTGCTTTCATTTCGCCATAGTTGGCAAATTTTGTAAACTGGCCTCCAATACCTGATGTTCTTATTGCTCCAATAAGATCAAAAATATTTCTCTTATAATAATCGAACGTTAAATTAACTTTATTATCAAATAGTGTTAAATCTGTACCAATATTAAGTTCATATAATTTTTCCCAAGTTAATTCAGAATTTTCTAAACTACTTGTATAAATTTGAGATTCTTTCTCGTTTTCATATGGCCTATAAGCTATTCTATTGAAAAATACGGCTGATGAATTATTTGCAGCACCCAAACTAGCTACTAAACCATAGGTACCTCTTATCCTAGCACCAGAAATATAGGGCTTAGCTCCAACAAAAAATTTCTCTTGATCAATATCCCATGCGCCAGAAATATTCCAAGTTGGTAACCAGCGAGCAACTTTAGATTTACCCATTAAATTAGACCCATCATTACGAACAGTAGCATTGATACTATATTTTTCTTTAAATGAATAAGCAGCTCTTGCCATCATAGCTAAAAATCTATCATATCCTAACCCCATAGAAAAATATGGATCGCCACCTTCAATTGCTTTTTTGAAATATCTGTAATTTGGATTGACTAATCCACCATTATCATATTGATAACCAACTCCATCGAAATCACTGTTTTGCCTATCAGTATATCTCATTTCATAAGATGCGAAAACATTCAATCTGTGGTCTGTACCGAATTTCGAATCATATTCTAGGTTATTTCTAAGATAATAATTTAGAATGTTGTTATTTGTGGTGTTAAAGAAACCGCCTTCAGGTAAAACAACAACAGATGGGTCATTTGGGAAATCAGGATCTGGATACAATAAAATATTTGCATCATTTACTCCTGGGTTTTGATTTGCCCTAAATGCTTGAGCCATGTTAGAGTTATCTAAAATGTAATGTTGTCTTTCAGATCTTGCATATCTATAAGCTCCATCAACAGAATATGTTAATTTTGGAATTATCTTATATTTCACCCCAGCTTGAACTTTTAAATCAAGCATATTCAAGGTGAGGTAGTTATTATCTAATTCATTAATAATATTAAAAGGCGCATAACTACGCGTAAAATATTCCAAACTACCATCCTGATTGTAAGGAGTTAATACGCGACTTGTATTTAACGCATAAGAATATGGGTTAATATCAAAATCTCTAGAATATTGTCCAAAAACTGGATCTGATTGACGAGTTAATGTGCCTGGTGATCTTTGATCGCGAATTGATCCATTCACCAATAATTCTGCGCTTAACCTATCATTAACTTGAAAATTGGTACGCAAGTTAGCTGTAAAACGTTTAACATTATCTCCAAGTGTTTGTCCGCTATCATGAGTATAACTTGTAGAAAAATAGTTCTGAGCTCTGGCGGTTCCACTACTTACGCTCAATGAATGTTCTTGTAGTAATGAATTTTTAAATAAAACATCAAACCAATCAGTATTTGCATTAGCATATCTTGTTAAAAAGCTAAGACGACTTTGTGTATTATTATTTAATGAAAATGAATCTGTTGATGGATTATACTCATACATTTGATTATACATTTTATTAAAAACACCACCATTTGCAGAATTAGCCAATGAACTGTGAGAATAATATCCTTTATTCTCCATCTCTAAAAGAACAGACATTTGCTCTGCCGAGTTCATGATATCAAAGTTATCATAGGATGGTTTCAAGTAAGTGGTATAAGTTCCTGAATAATTGATGTTTGCCTTTCCTTCAGTATTTCTCCCTTTCTTTGTAGTTACAACAATTACCCCGTTCATTGCTCTAGCACCATACATCGCTGTTGCAGCTGCATCTTTTAAGATGGTGAAAGATTCGATATCATCTGGATTTATGCCCGCAACAGAAGAACCAATCAAAGTGCTAGCATCACCAGTAGAAAGTGCTTCATTAGAAATGTTTACAACATCTTCTAAAATAATACCATCAATAACCCATAATGGCTTATTATCACCTGATAATGATGTAGCACCACGCACACGAATTTTTGGTGCAGCTCCGAAAGTACCTGAAACATTTTGAACAGAAACACCCGCGGCCTGACCTTCTAACATACGTGAGATATCAGGAACCCCACTTCTTTCAGAATCTTTAGCACTAATTTTTGTAGTAGAACCAGTGAAAAGTTTACGATCAAGATTTTGATATCCTGTTGATACTATATTAACTTCTTTCAACTGACTTGCATCCTCCTCTAGGTCTACATTTATTGTTTTGTTGGAGCCCACAATCCTCTCTACAGTTTTGTAACCTAAATATCTAAATACTAAAATACTTGTAGCATCTTTAACTGATATTTGAAATTCTCCCTTTTCATTGGTTGAAACAACATTAGATGTTCCTTTTACGAAAACACTCACACCAGGAACTGGCTCCCCGTCAGATTTATCTTTAACTACACCTTTTACTACAACGTCTTTTTTAATTGGAGTAGTAACAATAGTTTCTTGTACTTTCAAAATTACTTGATTACCAACCTGTCTGTAACCAATGTTTTTTTGTTTCAATTGTTCTAATGACTCCGTTATTGATCCCAATTTATCAGGGACATCCAATAACATAGTTTTGTTAATTTCTGAGGCATCATAAACAAAACTGATTTTGTAAGTCAGTTCTAATTTTTTAAGATAATTTTCTAATCTTTCTGGTTTAACCTTGCCCTGCTGCGCATCAGCTTTAGCTAGGAAAGACCAAAAGATGGCACAAACAAGCAATACCATTCGGCATATACTCATTCCGGCTTTTCTTTTGTAGAAGTTTTTCTTCATAGTTTGTTTGGTTAATTAATTATTTGTTTAAGGTGTTATTAAGTTGATTTGGTTATTTTCTTTGTTTATTTTTATATTATAGGTTTCATTCAAAATATCAAGTACTTGTTCTAAACTTTGATCTTTAAAATTAGCGTTTAGCTTCTTTTGAGTAACTCTATTGTCTTTCAATTTTATTTCAGTACCATAATAAGCCGTAAGTTGTCTACAAACTTCTTCTAGGGGTGTGTCTATAAAAACCAATTCCTTGGTTAACCATGAGTCTGAATTTTGAGAATTCTTAGCGATAAATTGCTTTTTTGACACCTCGTAGCTTAATGCTTGTCCCGCAGTAAGAATAGATGTGGTGCCATTTGGATAAGGGCTAAAAAAAACTTTACCCGTAATTACACCCAGATCAATTTTAGAATCCGAAATTTTAATATTAAAGGAGGTACCTAAAACCGTAACGCTAGATTGATTTATCATCACCTTAAAAGGATTTGTTGGATCACTTGCTACCTTAAAAAACGCCTGCCCTTTACTTAAAGATATTTCTCTATTTCCTCCGAACTTATCAGGATAGGTAAACGAACTATTCTCTGCAAGAATAATGATAGAGCCATCTACCAATTTAACTGAATCAATTTCGTTTCGTGAAGTTGTTTTGGTGATATAATTAACTTTTGTGGCTTGGCTATAAATCCAATAACCAACAATCAACACAAATAATGATGCTGCAACTCCTTTCCACAATGCAAATCCTTTTGCTGAGTTCACCATTAAAGCCTTGCGTATATTTTCAACGGACTGCTTTTGATTGGCCGTTTCAAATACTGCTGCAGACTGCGAAAGTTTCCAAACCCTTTCAATTTCTAAAAAATATTTATTGTTTTCTGATGATGATGATCTAAATTTTTCGACAAATAATTGCGAATCCAAGTCATCTGGATTGTTTAAATATCTAGCTATTAAAACCAGAGATTCATTGTTTTGGAGCATTGTAGTTTGTTTAGGTTATCAATAAGACAACCGGAAACAATAAAACCCCTAGTTTGTTTTAAAAAAATCTAATAAAGATATAAAACCAGCACTAAGTTGTATCCTTTAGATGATTTCTTAATGTTTTTCTGTTCCAAAAGTGATTTGCGGAGGATTTTTAATGCGTTTGCAATATGATTTTCAACTGTTCTCTCAGACAATTGAAGTAAAACTGCAATTTCTTTGTACTTTAAATGTTCAAACCGATTTAGTTTAAATATCCTCTTGCATTGTGGAGGTAGCTTTTCTATCTCTTGATGCAATAGTATAACCAGTTCATTCTCTTCATCCAATTCTATTAAATATTCATCAGATATAGTAGTTGCCAGTTTTTTGTGATGCTCAACAATGTTTTTTTGCCTATTCACATAATTTATAGATGCATTAATCACACACCTATATAAGTAAGATTTAATGGAAGCTATTTTATCAAGATTATCAGGACTTTCCCAAATTTTTAAAAATACATCTTGTACTATTTCTTCAGCAGCGGGAGTATCCCTTACATACTTATCTGCGATTATAAGTAATTTTTTAAAAAATTGATTATAAAAGTTAGTAAAAGCCTTTATATGACCATTATCTATTAGCTGCAATAAATCTTTTCCTGTTATTATATCCACCTCTAAAGCTCAAATTACTTGAGCCTAATATAGACATTAAACGTTTTACAGTAAAGAGAATTTTACAAATTGATATTTATACTTGAATTTCAAATATAATACGGTGAGATCATCAAATACACAATAACGCCAGTAACTGCAACATATAACCACATTGGGAAAGTAATTCTAGCCAGCTTTTTGTGCTTATCAAATCGCTCTGCTAACGCTCTTACATAAGTTATTAATACAAATGGTATAATAATGATTGATAATAGAATATGAGTTATCAATATAAAGTAGTAGATATATTTTATAGCACCTTCACCTCCAAATTTTGTTGAATCTGATGTCATGTGATAAGCAACGTACATTCCCAAAAAAAGGATAGAGAGTAAAATGGCAAACTTCATTAAATTTTCATGAAGCTTTCTTTTGCCATTTTTAATGGCATTTACTGCTAACACCAATACAATAGCGGTTAGTCCATTAGTTGTTGCATAAATTGGCGGTAAAAAGGTTAAGGGTTTTACGTCATAGCCTAAATCCCTTAAGTTTACGCCAAATAAAATGGCTACAACCAAAGGAATTGCAATAGATAAAATGATAATCCAAATATTGTATTTTTTTTCAACCGACGATTTCATATTCAATTTAATAAAAATTTAATGGTACTATCTGCCGTCACGCATATTCCGCAACTCTTCGGCAATTAAAACCTTAATCTCATCATCTAATTTCGATAATGCTTCTTGGCTAGTTGCTTCGTAAAAACCTCTTATTCTGTGTTGTGAATCGACAAGTACAAACATATTACTATAGGTAAAAACTGGCTCTCCGTTTTTTGCACTTTTTAAAGCATCTAGTAAAAGGCCGTTTTTAATGAACTTATTTACAGCTGTACTATCACCAGTAAGTAAATCCCACTTTAATGAATTTGCTTGAAGCCTTTTTGAGTAACCTGCTAAAACACCAGGTTTGTCATTTTCAGGATCGATGCTTAAACTTACAAAATGCATCATCTTGTTGTTTTCGTAAAGATTAGCAAATCCAGCCATGGCCTTATTGGCATAATCTACTCCGAAATTTTTACCAGTAGTATAAAATAGGTTTAACAAAACAACCTTTCCCTTGTAGGTATCCCAATTGACAGCTTTATCTTGCTGATTGATTAAATTAAAATCATCAATCTCATGATAAATGGTATCCGGTATATCTTTTCCTCTTACGCTATGAAAAGTTTTAGCTACTACTTTTTCGCCATAAATAGCTAAAGGTCTGTATCTATTTTTACCCTTTTCTTGTAGTAAATAATATAAAAATCCCGGTACCGCTAAAATGGCTACCAGGATTAATATTTTTTTTAATGGATGATATTTCATTAAATATTTGGCATGTGGTCATGCAAATAACCGCCTTCAATAAGCATCAGAACAATAAAATAAATGATGAAAATAAAAGAAACTGAAAGAGCTAATTGTAATCCAAGTTTTTCAAATTTCAAGTGCATAAAAAAGGCAACAATATAATAAGCTTTTAAAAGTGTTAAAGCAATATAAAGTGTGTTACCAATTAAAATTGCATGATTACCAAAGTATCCCGCTGGTTTAATCCATAATGCAATAATAAATTCTATTACAGTAATGAATAATAAAATGAAGAATACTTTCCAAATTCTTCCTTTAGACATTCCCTCATGATCTCCATGAGCGTGGTCTTCTGATGTATGCAAGTTGTTATGTTCAGACATAATAATATTTTTAAAGAATAGTAATAATTAAACTAAATAGAAGAATGTAAATACAAACACCCAAACTAAATCTACAAAGTGCCAGTATAAACCAACTTTTTCTACCATTAAATAATGACCACGTTTCTCGAAAGTACCGTTTATAGTCATGATTAAGATGATGATATTGATGACTACACCACTAAATACGTGGAAACCGTGGAAACCAGTAATTGTAAAAAACAAGTTTGCAAATTGTTGAGCCGCAATGGTTGAAACTGGTCCATTAAAGAAATGGGTCAATTCTTCTGCAGTTGGGATTTCTCCCCACCAGAAACCTTCATGGTGTAAGTGTGTCCACTCAATTGCCTGACAGCCTAAGAACATGAAACCACCAATAATAGTAGCTACCATCCACCAAATCACTTCTTTCTTAGCTCTTCTATGTCCAGCTTCTACTGCTAAAACCATAGTTACCGAACTCATAATTAGAATGAAGGTCATGATACCCACAAATACAAGTGGAGCACCTGTATCAGTTATACCCGGAATTGATTGAAATACTAAATCTGGCGATGGCCATGTAGCTTTAGTAAAACGCTGAGCGCCATAATAAACCAATAATGATGAGAATGTAAAGGCATCTGATAATAAGAAAAACCACATCATTATTTTACCATATTCCAAATTCCAAGGTGAACGGCCACCGGCCCATGGAGTGGTTTTTACTTGGTCTAACTTCGATAATGAATCCATTTAGTAATAGTATATTAGTTTGTTAAAAAATCTAATTGTTCAAAAGTAAAAAAACATACAGATATATCCATAAAATATCTATAAAATGCCAAAAAATAGCAGTAATATCTTGGCGATAGGTCGCCTTTTCTAGTGGCAACTGCTTGTAAGAGCCAACCAAAGCATTTAATACAAAACAAACTCCTGCAAAAATGTGTAGCAAGTGAAAACCTGACACGATATATATCATTGATATTGCCGCATTATTATTGATTAGCGCTGCCCCACTGTTGTATAAGCTACTCCATCCCTGAAATTGTAGATAACCGAACACTAAGCCTAAAGCCATAGTTAACCACAAAAACATTTGTTGCTGTTTTCTATTGTTATTTCTTAGCGATCTTGAAGCCAAATAAAGCATCACACTACTTAATAATAAAACCACTGTACTATAAGTAAATACATCAGGCAAAACTAAACCATGTCCTTTACCCTTGGATGCAGCGAAAACAATATAATAACTTGTCCATCCCCCAAACATAATGGTTGATGAAACAACAAATAACCAAACCACAAACTTTTTAGGTTTGGCGTTAAAATTTAAATCTTGTTGTGTTATTGTCTGTACCATTTTTAATATTTTAAACTATTAAATCAAATAATAAAACTACCTGTACCAATGGGATGTAAAAAAATGAACAAAACATCACTTTCTTAGAACTCGGTAAATCCATTTTAACCATTAATTGATAAGCGTAATAACTGAAAAGCAAACCTGCAAGAATTGAAACTGCTGCAATGTAATATCCACCAAAGCCAAAGAAAGTTGGCAATAAGCTTACCGGAATTAATATCAAAGTGCTTATAAATGTCATTACAGCACTTACTTTGTCTCTTTTCTTTGTAGGTAACAATCTAAATCCAGCCTTTTTATAATCATCATCTAAAACCCAAGCAATTGCCCAAAAATGAGGAAATTGCCAAACAAACTGAATTGAAAAAAGTATGATTGCAATTAAATAATCAACCGGAACATATCCTATTTCAGATTGCCCACCTATTGCTGCTATATATCCAATTAGTGGAGGTAAAGCACCTGGAATGGCTCCAACGAAAACCGCTATTGGCGATTTCTGCTTTAATGGAGTATAAGCAAAAGCATACAGCAGAATTGAGAATACAGATATCAATCCTGTTTCCAAATTTAATTTACCTAAAAGCCATGTTCCGGCAATACCCATGATTAGGCCTAAAACCAAACCCTGACCAGTAGTCATTGTTCCAGCTGGCATCGGACGATCTTTTGTCCTATCCATCAACTTATCTAAATCCTTTTCAATAATTTCATTAAAACAATTTGCGGCTGCAGTAACTAAAAATCCTCCAACTATCAAAATCAACCAGTTTGTCCAATTAATTCCTGGAGCAATTCCTCTATCAATTTGTATTTTCGATCCGATTAAAAAAGTAACAGATGCAGAAAAAACAACCAAAAAGGTAAGTCTGAATTTAATTAGTTTCGAGAAATCTGAAAAAAACTGTTTCAATTTTTTGATTAATTTGGTTTGTAAGTTTCTGTTCTATAAACCAATAGATACAGGTAATATTGCAATGTAAATAATACTGTTGCAAAAAATATATGCAAAGCTTGAGCGTATGGTGGTAATGAAAAATAAGAAAGTAAAAATCCAGTTGCTATTTGAATAACTAAAACAATAATAATATAATTTGCAGTTAGCAATGACCAAGCTTTTCCACTAAATCTATCTATTACCATTTTATATACAATTAAATTACTTATTGCTACAAGTATGGCTAAATCTCTGTGCCATACAAAAACCGACCCTACTTTAGCAACCCAACTATCTCTACCACTGAAATTTAATGATTTTGAAATAGAATCTATGCTTTCTCTTACTTCTGTACCCAGAATAATCTGAATAATTGATATCACTATTGTAAAAGCTAAAAATCCTTTTAGCCACATAATGCGATACATAATCACACTTTTTTCTTTATGCAACATTACAGCATAATTGTAGGTATAAATTAATATCCCTAAAATGATTAATGCCAAAAGCATATGAACTGTTACTACCCATTGTGTTAGGTTAGTTGATACCACTATCGAACCTAACCAACCCTGATATCCTACTATCAATATATTTAGTAAGCTTAAGACAACTATTCTTTTTGCAGACTTCCTATAAGTAAAAGAGAGAATAGCAGTGATAATTAGAAATAACCCTAATGCTACGCCAGCTAATCTATTTATATATTCTGTCCAGGTTTTTGACACATTAAATTCTTCCGGTACAACAATGCTTTTATCATGTCTAATGCTATCGGCCAGCTCATTTTTGCCCATACTTTCTAAGTACTTGGCAAATTTTTCATTCTTTTTTAATCTACCTTCAACATATTTATCTTTATAGTTAGCAGGTAGCTGAGATATATCCGTTGGTGGAATATATTGATCAAAGCACTTTGGCCAATCTGGACAACCCATACCGGAACCAGTGCTGCGAACAATTCCTCCAGCCAAAATGACTAGCAATGTTACAGCTATGGTAATAAAGTTTATTCTTACAAATCTTCTTTCAGATTTCGCAATCATGAGGTTAGTAGATTAAAAAAATAAGGTATCTGTTGCAAGCTTATTTACTTCCGCAGATACCTTATTTTATATGTAAACTAGCGATGTAGTTTATTCTGCTTCAGTAGATGCTGGTTTATTTTTAACTTCCCAAGTCTTCTGAATTTCTTCAGCTTCTGTATTTCCTTCAAAATCATGCGGTAAATTAGAACTCATCGTTTGAGAGAAAGGAACTGTCTGAGGAATAAAATCAGTTTCTGCACCAGGCTTACTGTAATCATATGGCCAACGATATACGGTTGGAATTTCTCCTGGCCAGTTACCATGTAAATGTTCAACTGGAGTTGTCCACTCTAAAGTATTTGCTTCCCAAGGATTTTGAGGAGCTTTTTTACCTTTAAATATTGAGTAGAAGAAATTGAATAAGAAAGCTACTTGAGCCAATGCAGCAATAATAGCAGCCCATGTTACAAATACGTTAACTGTTAACCACTTGTTCATGAATTCAAATTCAGTAAATGCATAATAACGACGTGGAACACCATCTAAACCTAAAAAGTGTAATGGGAAGAATACCAAATATGCACAGATAAATGTCAACCAGAAATGTAAATATCCCAATTTAGCACTCATCATTTTACCAAACATTTTAGGGAACCAGTGATATACACCTGCGAGCATACCAAAAATAGCAGCTGATCCCATTACCAAGTGAAAGTGAGCAACTACGAAGTAAGTATCGTGAAGGTTAATATCTAAAGCCGCATTACCTAAGAAAATACCAGTTAAACCACCAGATATAAAGAATGAAACTAAACCAATGGCAAATAGCATGGCTGGAGTAAATCTGATGTTACCTCTCCACAATGTAGCTAAATAGTTAAATGTTTTTACTGCTGATGGTACTGCAATAATTAACGTTGTAATCATGAATACCCCACCTAATAATGGGTTCATACCTGTTACGAACATATGGTGACCCCATACAATAAACGACAAGGTTGTAATACCAATTAATGAATAAATCATCGCGTGGTAACCAAAAATCGGCTTTCTAGAATTGATAGAGATAATCTCTGATGAAATACCCAAAGCAGGCATAATTACAATGTATACCTCTGGGTGACCTAAGAACCAGAATAAGTGTTGCCATAGAATTGGAGAACCACCTTCGTTAGGTAATACTTGAGTACCCATTACGATATCTGATAAATAGAAACTTGTACCAAAACTACGATCGAAGATTAACAATACCACGCCAGCTACTAAAACTGGGAAAGACAAAATACCTAAAATCGCGGTTAAGAAAAACGCCCAAATTGTTAATGGCATTTTCCACAAATCCATGCCTTTGGTACGCATGTTTAATACAGTAGTCACGTAGTTAATACCACCCATAAGAGATGAAGCTACGAACATTACCATACTTATCAACCAAAGTGTCATCCCCATCGCAGAACCATCAATTGCTTTTGGAATTGCTGATAACGGAGGATAAATTGTCCAACCCGCACTTGCAGGACCAGTTTGTATAAAGAATGAACTCATCATTATTACACAAGCAGAAAAGAAGAACCAATAAGATAACATATTTAAGAATGGCGATGCCATATCTCTAGCTCCTAATTGTAATGGTATTAATAAGTTACTAAAAGTACCGCTTAAACCAGCGGTTAACACAAAGAATACCATGATAGTACCGTGGATGGTAACTAAGGCCAAATAAAAATCTGGTTTTATTCTTCCACCTTCAGCCCATTTACCTAAAAACGATTCCAACAAGGGGAAACTTTTATCAGGCCATGCCAATTGTAATCTAAATAAAATAGATAATCCCATGGCAATAACAGCCATAATGATACCAGTAATTAAAAATTGCTTGGCAATCATTTTGTGATCTTGACTAAATACATATTTAGTTAAGAACGTTTCATGGTGATGTCCATGAGCATGATCATCATGGTTATCGTGGTGGTGTGTATCTTGAAGTGATATAGTTGACATAATAAGGGCTCTCCAGTATTATTATTTTTTTAAAGCTATTTGATTTGTTATTGCTGTTGAATCTTTTGCAGTTGTATCAGTAGTTTTAGCAGGTGCCGCTGGAGCTACAGGTACAGGTAAATTAAATACCTTTCTCAAATCATCAGTTAAATATGGTGTTTGCTTAGCAACCCATTCATCATACTCTGCTTGAGATACAACTCTAACAGGTTTTTGCATATTGTAGTGGTTAGATCCACAAATTTTTGCACAAAGTAACAAGTAACTAAATGAAGGATCGTTAGTTTTAACTTTCATTTCGTCAGTTGTAATAGTTGGCGTGAATTCGAAATAAGAAGTCATACCTGGAACAGTGTTTAACTGCACTCTAAAATGTGGCATGTAAAAACTATGCAATACATCCTTACTTGTTAAGATAAAGCGAACTGGTTTATTAACTGGCAAAACAATTTCCTCAGCCATTTGATCGTCAAGACTTTCTTTCTTGCTAAAATCAATACCTAACGCATTAATAGCTGTAATTTTTTTATAATTCTTTAAACCTACGACACCATCAGCTCCTGGATAACGGATATCCCACTGGAATTGAGAAGAAGTAACTTCAATACTTAATGGTTTATTATTAGGATCTTCGATTTTATAGAATATAGATCTCCATGTTAAAAATCCCATTAAAACTAACACAGTTAAAACTAAAGCTGGAACAATAGTCCAAATACGCTCTAAAGAGTTGTTGTGAGGGTAGTAATATGCTTTTCTATTGCCACTGCTTTTGTAAAAATAGGCGAATGCAAATAATACGATATGAGTAAGGATGAAAACAATAGTAGTTATGATTAATGTTAAATTAAACATTTCATCAATTCGTTTACCATGTTCTGATGCTGCTTCTGGCAAAATCATTTCTCCATGTACTGTATATTCCCAATACACACCATATAAACCAACAACTAAAAATAGAGCAAACAGCACACCGTTTACAGTATCCCAGTTAATACCCTCTGGCTTACCTTGTGTTTCACGAGTTAACTCATAAACCCTTAATGCCTTACCAACTATCGCGATGAATAAACACAATAGCAAAAACAACAATACATAGAACAAGGTTGATTTATAAATCGGAGCCATGTCTATTGGTTTCGCGGTAGCGGCAGCCTCTTGGGCAAACACACTTGTACTTGCAAATACAGATAATATTACTGCAAATGCCGACATTGTTTTATCACTTATTATTTTTCTTAAACTCATTTTCTTAAAAGCAGTACGATGTACTTTTATATTAATTTATAAACCTTTAAACCTTCTTCTATTATAGATGGTGGTTTAAACTTTCTTGTAAAAACGGATGGTTTTTCGCAATTAGAGGCTTTTTACTTAGTGAACTCAGTACACTAAAAGTAAATAGTCCCACAAAACCTAAAGCAGTTCCTATCTCAATAATCCCGAAACCACTACCCGGTTTACCATCAATTACTTTAGTTCCAAATTCGAAAATACCTGGCATAATCATTTGGTAGTAATCAACCCAGTGACCACAAAGAACCAATATACATACCACCATCAAAATGTTTTCACTTCTTTTGTTATCACGATCCATTAAAAGTAGTAATGGCGTTAAGAAGTTTAAAATCAAATTGATGTAGAACCAAGCTTCATAGTTATTAAAACGCTTGTAAAAATAAACAGTTTCTTCAGACATGTTTGCATAGTAAATCAATAAAAACTGAGCGAACCATACGTAAGTCCAAAAAATTGAGAAACCAAAAATAAACTGTCCTAAGTTATGTAGGTGGCTATTGTTTACCCAGCTCATGTAACCAGCTTTTCTCAAAAGAATAATGATTAGAGCGATAGTTGCTAAACTACTAACCCACATTGCTGCAAAGTTATACCAACCGAACATAGTAGAGAACCAATGAGCCTCTAATGACATGATCGTATCGAAAGCAAATATTGGAGTTGTAAATCCATAAATAACTAAGAAAATACAAGCATTTTTAAAACTTTTACGATAGTAATTTAAACCACCAACTAAATCCTCTTGTGCAGACCACTGTGCTAATTTAACAGCAAAGAAACTGTAAATTGACAGAAAAATTATCTGTCTTGACATGAAGAAAGGGATATTTAAGAATGCAGATTTACCTGCAATTAGTTTATCATATTTAGGACCGCCTTCAACTAAAAGTTCAGGATCTGCCCAATGGTGATAAAGATTATGGGTAAAAAGACCCGCACCAATAACAGCTAATAAAATTACTACAGCTATTGGAAGTGTTTTTGCCATTGCTTGTGGTACTCTTAATATCGATGCAGACCAACCAGCCTGAGCAACATATTGCACGGCTAAAAAGAAAGCACCAGACATACAAACACACGCAAAGTAATATGCCATAAGTAACAGGTTTGCGAAAGTACGCTCGTGTGCACCACTCATAAAACCATAAACTATAGCTATTGCACCTAAAACGATGCCTACCATACTTAGTGTTTTAGCTTTTCCTGTAAACTCAAATTGTTCACTTAAATTATAATGATGAGTTGCCATTTATATCTGCTTTTCTTATTTAGTTTTTTGTAATTGTTGTACATACAACACCACTTTCCATCTTTCTGTAGGAGTAAGTTGTGAAGCATGAGATCCCATAGCGTTTAATCCGTAGGTAATTGTATGATAGATTTTACCAGCTGATAAGCTTGCCATTGCACCACCTCGTGATGAAACTGCATCAGCTCCGTAATAAGCTGGAACGCCTGAAATACCTTTATCTAATTTTACGATATGTCCTTGGCCATCTCCTTTTTCACCGTGACATGGAGAACAAAATACCTTGTAAAAGTGCTTGCCTTCTAAAAGGTTCTTTTCTGTCAATTGTAATGGATTAACCACTACAGATGAAGCTTCGTATCCTTCTTTAGTATTTGCGTATTCAAACTTCACAAATCCTATTGGATCTGTATTTGCTGGCGGAGTTTGTGAAGTAGCTCCATTTGCAAAGTTTTTGTTTGGTTGATCCTGATTGTAAGCAATTGGATCATACATATTTCTTGCATACTCTAAACCTGTGCTTCTTTTATCTTTACAGGCCGAAAGCATTACAACAGCAACTAGCACCGTAAATGCAGCGTATACTATATTCTTATTCATAGCTAATGTACTTCCTTTCATTGTACTTTACTTCTAAAGCACCTGCACCTTTTAATAGTTCGTCAATTTTGGTGTGTTCAGTGTTTTCTTTTGCATCAACAGCAATAATAAAACGATCATTCGTTGCTCTGATATCCATTACTCTTGGTGCTCTACCAGGAAATAAATGTGTAGATGCATAATATGATCCTACTAAACCGAATGCACAAAACAAGATTGTTAACTCGAATGTAATTGGAATAAAATCTGGAAGTGCAAAATGCGTTTTACCTCCAATGTTTATAGGCCAATCTACAACTGTTGCCAAATAAACACCTGTTAGCATTGTTAATGTTCCGGTGATACCGAAAAAGAACGCTGCGATGTCTAATCTTGATCTTTTAACACCTAATTTTGCTTCGATACCGTGAATAGGCATTGGCGTATATACATCATGTATCTTGATGTTATTTTCCTGCAACTTCTCGATGCCATGCATCATTTCGTCTGGATCGCCGAAACTACCTAAAATATATTTGATATTACTCATTGTTATATTTTTGCGTATTCTTCTTGTTTAACACTATCAAACTTATCTAAAGACTCTACATATTCTGCAACTTGTTCTTTATCTAAGTGACCATCTTTGATCAGTTCTAATTTTGCTTGCTCACTTGCACTCTTCAATAATAATTTTACCTCAGCTATTGCAATTGAAGGTAACACCCTTAAGAACAATAAGAATAAAGTAAAGAATAATCCGATTGAGCCAACAAATACACTTACATCAACCCAGGTTGGTGTAAACATTGTCCAACTTGATGGTAAATAATCTCTGTGTAATGAGGTAACGATAATTACGAAACGCTCAAACCACATACCGATATTTACTACGATTGATAAAATCCAAGTAGCTGCAATGCTTGTTCTTACTTTCTTAAACCACAACAACTGCGGAGAAATTACGTTACAAGTCATCATCATCCAATATGCCCACCAGTAAGGACCAGTAGCACGGTTAATGAACGCATATTGCTCATACTCTGAACCAGAGTACCAAGCGATGAAAAATTCTGTTAAGTAAGCTACACCCACAATTGAACCAGTAAGAATGATAATTTTATTCATCGATTCGATGTGGAACATAGTGATATAGTTCTCTAAACCTAATACTTTACGTGCCACTAACAATAATGTTAATACCATTGCAAAACCAGAGAAAATCGCTCCAGCCACAAAATATGGAGGGAAGATTGTGGTGTGCCATCCTGGAATTACAGATGTTGCAAAGTCCATTGATACAATTGTGTGTACAGAAAGTACAAGTGGTGTTGAAATACCTGCCAAGATTAATGATACGGCCTCAAAACGTTGCCAAGTTTTTACGTTACCATTCCATCCGAAAGAAAGAACAGTATATACTTTTTTACGCATTCCTGCAGCTCTATCTCTAATTGTTGCAATATCTGGCAATAAACCTGTGTACCAGAATAATAATGATACCGAAAAGTAGGTTGAGATTGCAAACATATCCCATACCAATGGAGAGTTAAAGTTTACCCAAAGTGAACCAAATTGGTTTGGCAATGGTAATACCCAATACGCTAACCATGGACGACCCATGTGAGATACAACGTAAGTAGCGGCACAGATAACAGCGAAGATTGTCATAGCCTCCGCAGATCGGTTAATTGAATTTCTCCAATTCTGACGGAAGAGTAATAATACCGCAGAAATTAATGTTCCGGCGTGACCAATACCTACCCACCATACGAAACCTGTGATATCCCAAGCCCAGCCAACTGTCTTATTTAAACCCCAAGCTCCGATACCGAACCAGAAGGTATAGCCTACGGCAACAACCCACAGTGTTGCTCCGCAAAGTGAAAGAATAAAGCCAATCCACCAAGCCTTATTCGGCTTGCTCTCTACTGGTAGTAAGATATCATCAGTAATTTGTGCATACGTGATATCTTTACCAGTAATTAATGGTTCTCTTAAAATTGATTCGTTATGTCCTGACATAATTTATATTGCTAAGTACGGCTTACGCGTGTACTTCTTTAGTTTCTGAATCTATATTTCTAATTTTTGTCATGTAACCAATACCTGGTTCTACGTTTATCTCTTCTAAAACATAGTAGATACGTTCGCTCTTTAATGCTTTTGAAACTTCTGAATTTGGATCATTTTTGTCACCAAAGATAATCGCATTAGCAGAACAAGCTTGTTGACAAGCCATTTTGATATCGCCATCTTTTAAAGGACGTTTATCTATTTTAGCTGCTAGTTTACCAGTTTGGATACGTTGAATACACATTGAGCATTTTTCCATTACTCCGCGTGAACGTGTAGTAACATCTGGATTTAACACCAATTGAGTAAATTCATTGTTTAAATAGTTATCGAAACGTGAATCATTCCAGTAGTTAAACCAGTTGAAGCGACGAACTTTGTATGGACAGTTGTTTGCACAATAACGTGTACCAACACAACGGTTATAAGCCATGTGGTTTAAACCATCAGATGAGTGTACTGTTGCCAATACCGGACAAACTGTTTCGCATGGAGCGTGATCACAGTGTTGACACATCATTGGTTGGTGAACAACAGAAACGTTGTTCATTTGATCTGCTTCTAAGTGCGCAATTTCTTTTTCTTTAGTTACAGCACCTGTTCCAGAACCATGACCAGCATGATCATCAGCTTTTGCAGAAGGCTCTTGATTGTAGCTGTAATAACGATCGATACGCAACCAGTGCATTTCTCTACGTTTACGAACTTCATCTTTACCAACTACAGGAATATTATTTTCAACATTACAAGCAACAATACATGATCCGCAACCAGTACAAGCATTTAAATCGATTGCCATTACCCAGTTGTTTCCAACCATTTCATGCTTATCTGTTGTCCATAAATCGTAAACTTTATGTTTATGATGATTTCCTGAACCAGCAGCTGGATCTTTTAAGTAATCTTTTAAAGTAGCCTCGCGAATGATATTTCTTCCTTCGAAAGAATAATGTGTTTGTGTTTGAGCCAATTCTTCTCTTCCGCCAGTAGCAGAAAGAGTAGCAGTAGTAGCATATTTTAATGTACCGTTACTAAAAGTTACAAATGGGAATGCGTTTTTACCTACATTATCACCTGCTTTACCAACTTTAGTACGACCATAACCTAATGCTACAGAAGCTGTACCCATTGCTTGACCTGGCTGAATTAGAACAGGTAAGTCAATCGAAACACCTTGATCGTTTTTAATGGTTACGATATCAAATTCTTTATAACCTGAAGCTTCTGCTTGTTTAGGCGCTAAAGCGATATAGTTATCCCAAGTTACTTTAGAAACTGGATCTGGTAATTCTTGTAAGAATGCATTATTAGCATATTTACCATCACGTATAGCAACGCTTTCATAAATATGTAATTCTAAAATATCTTTACCGTTTCCTTTTGCTAATGCTTTACTGCTTGTAGCAATTGAAGATGCAACAGCATCTAATGACATGCTGAAAGAATAAGCTCCTGCTGTTTTTGCAGCGGCAGAAATTACTCCAGTTTGCAACACATCATTCCATGTTTTACCAACGCTTGGCAATACACTTTTCTCCCAGTTATTGCGAACGTATTGATAGTAATCTTGTACAGCTGCATCAGACCAAATCAATAAACTTTGCTCTGCTTGACGAGAATTGAAAACAGGATTAATTGTAGGTTGAACGATAGAATAGAAACCTTCGTAGGTATTCGCATCACCCCATGATTCTAAATAGTTAGGAGTAATTGCAACTACATCACATAGATCCGAAGTTTCATCAACTCTATTAGCAAAAGAAACTTTTAAGCCTACTTTTGATAATGCATCTGTAAACGCTTTAGCATTAACCGAATCATAAGCTGGATTTGAATCTAAGAAGAATACAGCTCCAACTTCACCTCTAGTCATTTCATTAATCAATTCAGCAAATTCTGCATCATTACCTTCGTAACGTTTGCAAGCATTATCTAAATCGATAGTTGTACCGTAACTACCAATAGCAGCATTAATGGCATTAACTAATATTTGTGTAGAAACATCATTAGAGCCAGAAACTACTATTGATTTTCCTTTGTTTTGTAATAATTCTTTAGCAACTAATTTCACTGCTTTATCTGCAGTAACATTGTTTCCTAAAGTACCACCTGCTAAACTTCCGCCAGTAACTGCATTATAAAGTGCAATTAATGCTGGTCCTTCTTCAGATAATTTAATTGGCACACGTGTATCAGCATTTGTACCAGTTAAGCTCATTCCACTTTCAAACTGAAAATGACGAGACATTTTTTTGTTCTCTAAAGATTTATAGTTTCTGTTAGATACATATTGTGCAGTATATTCTTCTCCGCTAATCCAGGTACCTAAAAAATCTGCACCAAAACTTACAATTAAATCTGCTTTATCGAAATTGTATTTAGGCAATACTGCTTTACCGAAACTATTTTCATTTGCTTTAATGATACCTGTATAAGAAACGGCATCATATTGTACATGTTTGGTAGTTGGGTATTTTGCAGTAAAATCTGTAATTACAGCTTTAGCCGATGGACTGTTTAAGCTAGAAGATACAATACGGATTTTTTTACCAGATGCTTGAACTTTATTCAATTCACCTTTAACAAAGGTATCAATGTCAGCCCACGATGTTACTTCATCCTTTTTAAGTAAAGGATTTTTAAGTTTAGATACATCATATAAATCTAAAACTGAAGCCTGCGCTTGCGCATCAGTACCGGTACTAAATACACCTGCATTTGGATTAACTTCGATTTTAATAGGACGACCTACTACCGTTTTAACCAATACGCTTTGACCTTTGAAGGTAGAAACATAATAGTTTGGTATACCAGGAACAACTTCCTCTGGTCTAATTAAATAAGGAATTGATTTGTGTACAGGCGCTTTCTGACAAGCCGCTAAAGTAACAGCTCCTAAACCAAAACCAAGGGCTTTTAAAAAGTCGCGGCGTGGTGTAACTGTACTTAATCCTGCTTCACTTAAAACATCTTCAATTGGAATAGGCTCAGCAAATTCGTTTTTGTTATTCTCAACAAAATCGGGAGTGTTTTTATACTCCTCTAGGCCTTTCCAGTATTTTTTATTGCTTTCCATTTAAGCTATATTACTGTTTATCGAACGTTCTTTATAAATTCTATTTATTAATAATGGCATTTACCACACTCTAAACCACCTAATAATGCTGGAGTGATTTTTTCGCCTTTTTTAATTTTCTCGTGTGCTTTGATGATATTAGTATAGAAAGCATCATCTTTTTTACTAGAGATATCTGCATTTCTGTGACAATCAATACACCATTTCATGGTTAATGGAGAGTACTGATATACTTCTTCCATTGTATTAACCGGACCGTGGCATGCAAAACATACTGGATCTGTAGGTTTTAAACCTTTTTCTTTACGAATTGCTTCTTCTCCTACAACTACGTGTTGAGAGTGATTGAAATAAGCAAAATCTGGCAAGTTGTGTACACGTACCCACTCAATTGGTTTCTCTTTAGTTTTATCATAAGTCTGACTATCTGCGTCATAACCCAAGGCATTATAAATTTTCTGAATTTCTGGTGAAACCGCACCATCTTCTGTTCTAGCTTGTACGTTTTTATGACAATTCATACAAACGTTTAAAGAAGGAATAGTTGAGTTTTTAGATTTAAATGCACTAGTGTGGCAATATTGACAATCGATTTGATTGATACCAGCGTGTAACTCGTGAGAGAATTTAATTGGTTGAGCTGGCTGGTAACCTGTATGAACACCAGTTTCCCACATGCCCATCCAACCGAATGAACCCAATACCATTACCAAACATAACACAGTAAAGAAAACAAATTTTTTGTTTTTGAATAAACCACGTACACCAGCAACTAATGAGACGTTTTCTTCTTCAGCTACGGTAATGCCTTGTTTCTCTAAAATTAAGCGCTCTAACATTTTTACTGCACGGCCTAATACAACCAATACAATAATTGATAGAATGATGATTGCAACAACACCTGCAATTGAAAGACCAGAAGCACCTTCATCTACAGCAGCAGCACCTCCGCCTACAGCAGGATCTGACTTAGGTTCACCAGCTTTAGCATAAGCAACAATGTTTAAAATTTGCTCATCGGTTAAAGTCGGAAAAGCAGTCATTTCCGATGTTTTCAATTTAGACGTCTCAATCGCCTCCTTATTACCAGAAGCTATTAAAGCCGCGTTGTTTCTAATCCAAGGAATTAGAAAAGAGTCATCGTGCTTGTTTACACCTGCTGTTAATGCCGGACCAGTTCCGTCGTAATCAAGTGCGTGACAAGAAGCACACTTAGATTTGAACAAAGTTTTACCTTCTACTAAGTCATCTTGTGCTTGCGCTCCAGTTAAAATTAAAAAAGATAGAGCTGCCAAAACGAATGTCGACTTCCAAACTTTCTTAAAAATGAATGAGATATTCCTCATAATGAGTATTTTATGCTGTTTTTTGAAAAAAAATTTAAACCTTTAATTGAATGTGGTGTTAACCGCCTCTAAAAGATTTGAACAAAAGTAAAATTTATTAAGTTACCAGTGACATAATACTGACATTGAAATACAATTTATAATCATTCTAAACAATTGCATTTTCTGCTTATATGCTCCAAAAATCAACGATTTTGTAATTATCAGGATTCTTGAAGCATATTTTTTTAAAAATTATTTGCAACTTAATTTGCAAGTATGCAAACCTTTAATTAATTAATCTGATAAGCAAATTTCTTTATTTGACACCAACCTATTTGCTATAAATCAGCTGTTTATTGCACTATTTAGCAATAACAAAACCTAAAAAATTAAAGTTAATACAATATCAGATTATATTACATTTTCAATATCCAAGCAAAAATTAATGGGCAAACAATAGTTGCATCAGACTCTACAATGAATTTTGGTGTATGTATATCTAATTTTCCCCAAGTAATTTTTTCATTCGGCACTGCGCCAGAATAAGAACCATAAGATGTTGTTGAATCTGAGATTTGGCAAAAATAGCTCCAGAAAGGAATATTTTCCATTTCCATATCTTGATATAACATTGGTACTACACAAATCGGAAAATCGCCAGCTATACCACCGCCTATCTGAAAGAAACCTATTCCTTTACCATCTGAATTTGCAATGTACCAATCAGCCAACCAACCCATGTATTCAATACCGCTTTTCATGGTGCTTGCTTTTAATTCACTTTTCATTACATAAGAAGCAAAAATATTACCCATTGTACTATCTTCCCATCCAGGTACAACAATTGGCAAGTTTTTTTCTGCCGCAGCCAACATCCACGAATTTTTTGGATCAATCTCGTAATACTGCTCCAAATCGCCGCTCAAAAGCATTTTGTACATAAACTCATGCGGAAAATATCTTTCACCAGCTGTATCAGCATCTTTCCAAATTTTATGGATATGTTTTTGCAAGCGACGGAAAGCTTCCTCCTCTGGTATGCAAGTATCTGTAACACGGTTGTAATGGTTTTCTAACAAATCCCATTCATCCTGCGGACTTAAATCACGATAGTTAGGAACACGTTTATAATGAGAATGTGCTACCAAATTCATGATATCCTCTTCTAAATTAGCACCAGTACAAGAAATAATTGAAACTTTATCTTGTCTAATCATTTCTGCTAATGAGATACCTAACTCTGCAGTACTCATTGCGCCAGCAAGGGTAATCATCATTTTTCCGCCTTCATCTAAGTGGGTTTCGTAACCTTTAGCTGCATCCATCATCGCGGCAGCATTAAAATGAAGATAGTTAGTCTCCATAAATTTCGATATCGGTCCTCTTGTAGTACTCATCTTTATATTTTTAATGTTCGGCTGCAAAAGTACAAATGATTTACGATTTTAAGTTTACGATTTTAGATTTACCTAAATGCGTAGTGAAACTGCTTACTGTAAGTTGTAAATTAAATTTGGGCGTTCGGGCGGGCTTTACGCTATATCCCCGATGAAAAATCGGGGGATGCCGCTTCAATCCCTAACGCATCAGCATTTGCAAAAAACCTATAAATTAAAAACCGTATGATGAACAAAACTCAATTAATTTTGCTAAATCATAAATTAACTTAGATATTCACATTTAAGTTATGCAATTGGATTATTTACTATGTTGTGCAACTATTTATCTAAAACAAGCATCTACTAAACATACCATTTCGCTATGAAAAACCACATATTGCTTTCGCTGTTAATATCATTTTTAATTTTTAATTCAAAATGCCTAGCTCAAGATAACCGCATAGACACCCTAAGTTTCAGTATGAAATCTAGCCTATTGGTAATCAAAGGAGCTATTAATGGCAAAGAAACGCTCTTTGCTTTTGATACTGGTGCTTATGCTGGTGTTTTAAATAGCAAACAAGTTGCAGCCAATAACATCACCAATGCCGGAAATAAATCGGTTCGCGATAGCAACAATAAAAACAAAAAAATGGGCAGAGGTAAAATAAACGAAATCTCTATTGGTTCTTTTTCTTTTGAAAATATAGAGAGCGTAATTTTCGATATGCCATTTCTTAGCTGTAACGAGTTATATTTATTAGGTGGTGATGTGATTAACAAATTAAATTGGAAATTTGATTTCAAGAATAATATTGCTTACCTATCTAAAACGGCATTTATGCCTACAGCTGACATGACTGCTTTGCCTGTACAATTTATAAATAACAGACACTTTGCAGATTTAGAGGTTAACGGTAAAATGGTTAAATATTTAATAGACTTTGGCTTTGCAGGAATACTTGATGCTCCAGAAAACGAAGTAAACTTTACTAAAATAAAAAAGCAAAAGGACAGTCAATCTCTTGTATTGCGATCTCAATCTACCTCAATGGGTTTAAGCAGCATGGTTGTTGGCAAAGAGGTGAGTACTTTTTTTGCAGACTCAGTTGCTTTAGGAAAAGCTATATTTAAAAATATCAAGGTTAATGTAAAAGATAATGTCGACAAAAAAATTGGACTAAAATTCTTTAAAGACAATCTATCATCTATTATACTTAACAATACCGATAAAAAATATTGGTTACAAAAATTAGATAAACCTATCAAATCAGATTTAGGATTTGATGCCGATTACTACTTAATTGATGGCAAATTACAAATTGTAGGCAGAAATTTAAGCGAAAATAGTACTGCAAAATCACTTAAGGTTGGCGATGAAATTAAAGCAGTAAATGGTAAAACCGCATCCTCATTTGCTGATGAATGTAGCTTTATTATTTGGCGCCAAGAACAAGCAGGAAATAAAGACCTAGTTATAGAAACTTTAAAAGGTGAAAAACTAAACATTCTAAAAACAACATTTTAAGCTAATGGCTTCAAAAAAATCATTTTATCAAATAAGATGCAAATCCATTAATATTTAAGTTTTATCCATTCTTCGTAACTCACAACACCAAGCTCAGGTTTTCCTTCACCTTCTAACATGGCTATAAATTCTAAATCATGGCCATCTGGATCTTTAAAATAGACGGCTATAGCAGGCATCCAAGCAAAAACCATTGGTTTTTCTTTACCATCTTTTAAAAAGTTATAGGGTTTTATGTTTTTAGCTTTTAAAAAAGCTACAGATTTGTTTAGTACATCATCAACATCACACTTAAAAGCAAAATGCCTAATATCTATTTGTTCTTTTGGCTTCTCCCATAAACCAAGCATTGCACATTTAGGTTGGCCAATCCAGAAAAAGGCAACTCTCCTATCATCTTGGTAATTGCATTCCGTTAATCCTAATACATTTTTGTAGAAATCTATTGAGCGTTCCAAATTTTCTACAAAAAGATGAGTTTCAAATAATCCTTTAATCATGCCGTGAAGTTACAGCTAATAAGAAGCTAGAGAAAATCATTATTTTCAATCGCTGCATCATTATAATTGATAGCTTAAAACTTTAAGCCACATTGGTTGCAATAGTTCGCATTATCTGGATTATCGTGTTTACAATCTTCACAAACTTTATCTTCAGATTTTTTACTTGCTAACTCTACAGTTATTATGCCTGTTGGCACAGCGATAATGGCATAAC
This sequence comes from Pedobacter sp. GW456-11-11-14-TSB4, assembly GCF_059424425.1. Taxonomy (NCBI): domain Bacteria; kingdom Pseudomonadati; phylum Bacteroidota; class Sphingobacteriia; order Sphingobacteriales; family Sphingobacteriaceae; genus Pedobacter; species Pedobacter sp. GW456-11-11-14-TSB4. The sequence goes on along the minus strand of NZ_JBWKZK010000001.1, from coordinate 1,496,362 downwards.
CCATAATCATGGCAATAGATGAAAGGATTTTACCCAAAACTGTTTGCGGCACTATATCTCCAAAACCTACGGTAGTAACTGTAACAATAGCCCAATAAATACTTTGCGGAATGCTTGTAAAACCATTTTCGCCACCCTCTATAACATACATTAACGTACCTAGAAGTACCATTATAGAAATTACCGCCATCAGAAATACCCCAATTTTGTGGCCGCTAGCTCTAAGAGCTAGTAATAGTTTTTGCGCTTCTTGGTTAAATCTAACTAGCTTCAAAATTCTAAATACGCGTAGCAATCTAAAAATTCTAATCGCTAATAAATAATGGAAACCAAAGTTAAAGAGCTCTAAATAAGTGGGTAATATAGAAAGCAAATCAATTATCCCCCAAAAACTAAAAATATACCTTAGTGGTGTTTTAGTACTCCAAATTCTAACAACATATTCTAAGGTGAAAACAATTGTAATAAGCCATTCAATATAATAGAAATACCTGTAATAGTTAATATGAAGCGAAGGAATGCTTTCTAATATAACAATGAGTACACTTATTAGAATAACCCAAAGTAAAATAACATCAAAAAGTTTTCCTGCCTTGGTATCGTGACCAAAAATTATTTCCTTAACTTTTTCTCTCAATTTATCCATATGTATTGTAGCAAGTTTAAGGAACTATCATTATTTTTTGTCTGGCAATTCTGTGGAGTGTAAAAGTGTCATTTTCCATTTACCTTGATCTTTGGTCATCACTACACTTTCTATCCATTTTACACGTTTTTTTCTGCCATTGTTTTCAACAAAATCTGCTTTATTGTTATAGATTACATATGCAGCATTCTGGTAAACTTCAATTTTAAGAAACTTTAGAATATTTGTTCTTTTAACAGCTTTACCAACATTTGGTTTTAATTGATCAATTAAAATGTCTAAATCCCAAACTTCTCCATACTCAACAAATTTGATAGCCTTTGTATGAGACTTCATTTTTTCGAAATCTAAAGCTGATATTGCATCGAAAAAGCTTAGAATAGTTTGCTCTATTTCTTTTTGATCTTTAGATTTTTCTTGGGCATTTACAGCAAAGCTAGTAAGAATAACAAATGATAATGCCATTAATATTTTCATCGGCCTATTTTTTTAATAAACCAAATTAATAAAATAAGCTAATAATCAGCTGCTTAAAAAATTAAAGTATAATATTGGATTTAGTTTTTGGGAAGGCCCATTCTAAAAATTTAGGCATTGCTTTAGCCCAAGTTGGCACGTCGTGTTTACCTCCAACCATTTCATAGTAAAAAATATCATTTGGTCTTTGGAACCCTTTTTTCATCAATTCTTTAACAACATCAATGGTATCATCAATAGAATCGATAATAAAATTATGATTCCGGTCTGCAGTTTCATCATTAGTACCAGTCATTAACCAAAATTTAAGGGATGGTTTTTGAGGTGTATCTTTGATCATTTGATGTACAATGCGGTCATCATCAGTATAGCCTGCACTTAAATCTTTTTTTCTCCACCAGAAAGAACCAGAAAAAACTCCAACGGCATCAAAATAGTTATCATGGTTCCAAGCTATATCAAAAGCAGTGATACCTCCTAAAGAAAAACCAGCAAATGCACGTTTGCCATTTATTACAACATCAACTTCGCTTTGCACATAAGGTATTAATTCTTTGATCACAAAATCGGTATATGCAGCAGCCTTTGATCCACGTTTTTTAAAATCTGGTTTTCCGGAAATACCATATTCTAAAATGCGTTCACTGCTGGCCTTTATGCCAATTACAACAGTTGGCTCAATTGTCCATTTTGCATATAAGGTTGCCATCATCTCTTCAAGATCCATTTGAGCCAAGTCTTGCCCATCATTTAATAACAAAAGGTTAACTTGCTCATTACCCAATAAGTGTTCAGGAGTAAAAATTTCTATTTCTACGTCTCGTTTTAAATGGGCAGATTTAATATGGCGGATGGTTTTAATAACGGCAGGTAATGTTAAAGTGTTGTACATAAGCTTTCTCACAAATCTGCAACAAAGGTATAAATCTTGTTAAAAAGATTAGTCAAGAAGCTTCATTTTTTACATAAACCACAGATTTAAAGCAAATAAATATCATTATTTCTTTGTGTTTGATTTAGATTTTTATACCTTAAAGCATCTAATTATTAAGCCCGTGAAAGAAGAATTAAAAGAATGGTATAGCCCAAACCTAAATATGGATATTAAAACCCTAATTTTTGGGCATAGTGGATATCCAATTATCCTTTTCCCGACCAGCATGGGAAGTTATTATGAAAATAAAGACTTTAAGTTAATAGAGGCGATATCGGGATTTATCAATGACGGCAAAGTAAAAGTATACTGTCCAGACGGAATTGATAAATTAAGTTGGTATAACAAAGGAGTTCATCCGGCAGACCGAGTAAAAAATCATGTTTGGTATGATAAATTTTTATTGGAAGAACTTGTTCCGTTAGCCAAACATGAAACCGGGCATCATAAAGTTATTACGGCTGGTTGTAGTTTTGGTGGTTACCATGCTGCAAACTTTGCCTTTCGCCACCCATGGACGGTAAGTCATTTATTTAGCATGAGCGGCGCTTTTGATATTTCGAGCCAGTTAGATGGCTTTTACAACGACGAAGCTTATTTTAACAACCCTGTAGATTTTGTGCCAAATGACATGAACCAAGAACTTTGGCAGATGAAAATTGTTTTAGGTACAACTGACAGAGATATGTGCAAAGGCGATAACGAGCGTTTATCAGAAATTCTAAATAGAAAAGGGATTAACCATTGGCTAGATATTAGACAAAATGCAGACCATGATTGGCCAATTTGGCGAACTATGCTACCAGAATACTTATCGCAATTGTAAAATAGGCTTAAAAGCAGCAATGTTAAACTTCAAGTGCAAATACAACATTTAATTACAACATTAATATACATCAATACTTATGAAGAAAATAGGAATTTTATATGGGCAAGAGCGCTCGTTTCCAGAAGCAGTAATTAAGAGAATTAACGAAAAAGGTGAAAAAGATATCACTGCTGAAGCAGTAAAAATCGATAAAATGTTTCAAAATGCGCCTTTAGGTTATTCGGTAATTATAGATCGTATTTCTCAAGATGTTCCATTTTATCGTGCATCATTAAAAAATGCTGCTATCACAGGTACGGCTGTTATCAATAATCCATTTTGGTGGAGTGCTGATGAGAAATTCTTTAATAATGCATTGGCAGAACAAATTGGTGTGCCGGTTCCTAAAACGGCTTTAATACCATCCCGTCAGCATCCAACAGGTACAACAGGAGAATCGTTTTCTAACTTGGCGATGCCTTTAGATTGGGATGCAATTTTTGAATATACTGGCTTTCCGGCTTACATGAAACCTTTTGATGGTGGCGGATGGAAAGATGTTTATAAGCTACACGATAAAGAAGATTTCTTTAACAAGCACAATGGCACTGAGCAATTGGTAATGCTTCTACAAGAGGAAATTATTTTCGAAGAATATTTTAGATGTTATTGCATTGGTGGCAAACATGTTCGCATTATGCAATATGAGCCACGCAATCCGCATCATTTACGTTATGAAGTTGGCAAAGAACCATCCAGCGCAGCATTGTTAAAAACAATAGAAGATTATACGATTAAACTTTGCAGCTATTTAGGTTATGATTTTAACACAGTAGAATTTGCAGTTCGTGATGGTGTGCCTATTGCTATCGATTTCTGTAACCCAGCTCCAGATGCGGATATTAAAAGCGTTGGGCAAGAAAACTTTGATTGGGTTGTAGAAACTACTGCAAATTACGCAATTGAAAGAGCTAAAGCTCAAAAAGATGGTCAGGATAATTTAACTTGGGGTAAATTTGTTAAAGCTGGCGCTAATGGTACAGCTTTAATCAGCGAAAACTTGCCAAAAGGTGTAAAAGCTAGTACTGCCATTAAAGAAGTTAAACCTAAATCGGCACCTAAGGCTGATGCTGCAACCAAAACCAAAGCTCCTGCAAAAGCAAAAGCTGCTGCAACTAAAAAAGCCGCTCCGAAAAAATAATTGGGATAATCTAAATTGGGAATAAAATGATGAATGAATTTACGCTCGGCATTGAGGAAGAGTACATGGTAGTTGATCCCGTTACCAGAGAACTAACCTCGCACGATCAAAAAATTGTAGAATCTGCTCAAAAAATCCATAAGGATCAAGTAAAAGCTGAAATGCACCAAGCAGTGGTTGAAGTTGGTACAGGCATTTGCCATAACACCGACCAAGCCAGGAAAGAAATTTCGCAACTGCGATACACAGTTTCTCAGTTAGCTGGAGAACAGGGTTTACGAATCGGCGCTGCCGGTACACACCCTTTCTCCCATTGGGAAAAACAATTGATAACTGAACATCCGCGTTATAACGAAATTGTTAATGAATTACAGGAGGCTGCAAGATCTAACTTAATTTTTGGCCTTCATGTTCATGTCGGTTTCCAATCTAGAGAATTGGCTATACACATTGCAAACCAAGTTAGGTATTTTCTACCACACGTTTTTGCGCTTTCTACCAACTCTCCTTTTTGGGAAAGTAGAAACACTGGTTACAAATCTTTTAGAACTAAGGTTTTTGATAAGTTTCCGCGTACTGGTATCCCTGATATTTTTAATAGCATTGAAGATTACGATAACTACGTTAAACTATTGATTAAAACAAACTGCATGGATAATGCCAAAAAGATTTGGTGGGATATTCGTGTACATCCGTTTTTTGATACGGTAGAGTTTCGCATTTGCGATTGCCCAATGCTAATAGATGAAACGATGGCATTTACAGCTTTGTTCCAAGCATTATGTGCTAAATTATACAAACTTCGTTTGCAAAACATGGAGTTTATCAGTTATTCTAGAGCATTAATTAATGAGAATAAATGGCGTGCTGCTCGTTACGGAATTGATGGAAATTTGATTGATTTTGGAAAGGAAATGGAAGTAAACTGTAGAAATTTGATACTCGAGTTGTTGGATTTTATAGATGATGTTGTCGATGACTTAGGCAGCAGAAATGAAATCAACTATGTACATCAAATTTTAGCAAATGGAACCGGAGCCGATAGACAATTGGCAGTTTACGAAAAAACTGGAAGTTTTGAGTCTGTAGTAGATTACATTACCACACAAACATTAATTGGGGCAGGATAAATGAGCGAAGGAAAACAAATTAAGGTAGCCGTTATCGACATGAATAATGGCTTCCCTAATCAAGGAATGAGGGGAATTCAAGAGCTTTTAAATAATTATAAAGCGAACATTGCGCCAAACCTAACTTTTGATTTATTTGATTTACGACAAAAAGGAGAAATACCAGATTTAAGTTACGATATTTTTATTTCTAGCGGAGGGCCAGGTAGTCCGTTTGATGGCGAAGGGCATAAATGGGAGGATGATTTTTTTTTCCTGTTAGATGAAATTGAAGAATTTAACGCTACAAACGTGCAAAAGAAACATGCATTTTTAATCTGTCACTCGTTTCAATTGGCATGCCGCAAATTTGGATTAGGAACCGTAACTCAGCGAAAATCTAACGCTTTTGGTATTTTCCCTATAAGTTTAACTGATAACGGAGAAGTGGAAACTGTGTTTAATGGGTTACCAAACCCCTTCTTTTCGGTAGATAGTAGAGATTGGCAAGTGATACAGCCTAATGAAGATGATTTTGAAGCGAAAGGCGCAAAAATTTTGGCTATCGAAAAAGAGCGCCCACATGTTGCTTTAGAGCGTTGTTTAATGGCAATCCGTTTTTCTGATCAAATTATTGGCACTCAATTTCATCCAGAAGCAGATCCTATTGGAATGAAAATGTATTTGTTGCAAGAAGATAAAAAATCGGCTATTATTAAAAACCATGGTGAAGAGAAATATTTCGACATGCTGGATAGTTTAGAAGACCAAAATCGTATCACGTTAACACAAAGTGTGATTTTACCTAATTTTTTGACTGAAGCTATTAGCGCTTTGCAAAAAGCATAACCTATAGTTATTAATACCACATAGGCTCATAGGTTGATTTTATATGTGAACTATGTACGTATGTGTTAAAATTATAATTCATCTACCATGATTGAAAAATACCGCAAAGCTTTTAATAATCACTTTTCTGAAGAAAAATACCAGCATTTTTTACAGGAACTGCAGGCAGGGTTTCCTGAAATACCATTTAGAGTTGCAGAAACTCCCATCTTTATAACTGATGATTTAAAATCAAAACTGATTGCAGCAGGCGAACAAATTATAGCTTTAATTAAACAAGATAATTTTAAGTCACTAACTCAAGCTGCCATTCCGCCACAATGGAATGTTCCTAATGAAACAGATCATCCTCATTTCTTAACCTTTGATTATGGTTTGTGTAAAAATGATATTGGCGAAGTAGTGCCGATGCTTATTGAGATGCAAGGTTTTCCATCTCTGTACGGATTTCAGGCTCATTTAGCTGATAGTTTTAAAAAAATATATAATTTAGAAGATAACCTAACTCCATTTTTTAATGATTTGGACGAGAAAAGCTACTTTGAATTATTAAAGAATGTAATTGTTGGAAATCATCAGCCACATGAAGTTGCCTTAATGGATGTTGATGCGCCAAACCAAAAAACAGCTATCGACTTTTTTGTAACAGCGAAACATTTAGGCATTAAAATTTTAGCATTAGAAGATATCTTTAAAGAAGGCAAATCATTGTTTTATAATGAAAATGGTGAAAAGATAAAGCTAAAACGTGTTTATAACCGATTGATTTTTGATGAAATTGGCGAAAATAGGGAGATCTTTAAAAACAGTTTTGATCCTAGAGAGGAATTAGATATAGAGTGGATTACCCATCCAAACTGGTTTTACCGTATCAGTAAATATACGATGCCGTTTTTAGATAGTGAATTTGTCCCTGAAACTCGTTTTTTAAATACAATTGAAAGTATCCCTACAGATTTAGAGAATTATGTGCTCAAACCGCTTTTCAGCTTTGCTGGCATGGGTGTAATCATTGATGTTACCGAGGAAGATATCAATTCAATTAAAGATCCCGAAAATTGGATTTTACAACGAAAAGTTACTTATGAGCCTGTTATTGAAGCTCCAGATGCTGGCGTAAAAGCAGAAATAAGAATGATGTATTTATGGCCTGAAGGTGGCGAGCCCCAGCTTTGCATCAATTTAGGCAGATTAAGTAGAGGAAAAATGATAGGTGTGCGTTATAATGCAGATTTTGATTGGGTTGGAGGAACTGTTGGGTTAATGAAATAATTAAGAGGTCGTCATGCTGAATTTATTTCAGCATCAGCTAAAAAAATGGAAAGAGGTGGATGTATTTATATCTTAACAAATTTTGAAAACACTGTTTTGTACATTGGTGTAACGTCTGAGTTATTCTTCAGAGCAAAAGAACATCGAGAGAAATTCTGTATTAAATCATTTTCAGCGAATACAACCTATTTAAATTAGTTTATTTTAATCAATTTATGAATATAGAAGAAGCTATTGCAGAAGAAAAAAGATTAAAAAATTGGAGAAGGGAATGGAAAATTAACTTGATCAATAGCTTTAATCCTAATTGGGATGATTTATTTTATGAGATTGATTAATTAATATTAGGCAGACCCTGAAATAAATTCAGGGTGACGTCTTAAATCGAAATCGACAAATTTTTACACTAATCTGAACCCTAATATACTATAAATCGTAATTTTGCAATATGGATATCCAATTCATTTTAATGATTATCATTTTTATCGCCGCATTATTTTATGTTGGCAGATTGATTTATAGATCGGTTTCGCCAAAAAATGATGGATGTGGAACAGGCTGTGGCAAATGTGCTGCAAATTTTGATAACATCCCTAATCTGAAAAAATAAGCTCCAATGCTTGATAAATTTGCCGCCTACCTTAATAAAAGATTAGCGATTACAGAAGAACAAGCTGCTGAAGCGGTAAGCTGTTTGAAAACAAAAACTGTTAAAAAAGGACAAGTTTTATTAAGTGCTGGCGATTTAAAATCTGAAGCCTATTTTGTAAACAGTGGCTTATTAAGATATTTTTCTATCGACGAAAAAGGCAAGGAACACATCATTCAATTTGCTCCAGAAGATTGGATGTTATCAGATCGTGACACCTCTGTATTTAATGAGCCGGCTGTATTTTATATAGATGCAATTGAAGATAGCGAAGTCGTTGTCGTAAAAAAAGACTTCTTCCCAGCTATTAAAAACATCGTTCCCGAAATTTTAGAACTTAATATTTTAATGTTGCATAACTCTATTCGCTTTATGCAAAAACGTTTAAATATGCTTTTATCGGCCACTGCCGAAGAAAGATATTTAGATTTTATTAAATTATATCCAAACTTAACTTTGCGTGTACCACAATGGATGATTGCCTCTTATTTAGGGGTTACGCCAGAATCGTTAAGCAGAGTTAGAAAAGATTTGGCGAAGAAACATTTTAGGTAAGTTTTAATTCTAAATATGAGAATTTTGATTTATTGAATGCTTATTCTATGCCTAAATCATTCAATCCATCAATCATTTTTTCTTAACATACATCAATGTTTAAACAAGTAGCTGACCATACCTTTGTGTTATAAAATTTAAACAATCACAAAAATTAAAATACTATGGCAACTACTAAATGGGCTTTAGACCCAACACACAGCGAATTGCAGTTTAAAGTAAAACACTTAATGATTACTACTGTTACTGGTAGCTTAAAATCATTTTCTGCAGAGTTAACTTCAGAAGGTGATGAATTTGCTGATGCAGATATTTCATTTAAAGGTGAGATTTCTTCAATAGATACAGGTAATACAGATCGTGATAACCACTTAAAAGCAGCTGATTTTTTTGATGCAGAAAAATTTGCTCACATCGAATTTAAATCAACATCGGTAGAAAAAGATGGCGATGATTATGCTGTTATTGGCGATTTAACAATAAAAGGCGTAACTAAACAAGTTAAATTAACTGCAGAGTTTGGTGGTATTGCTACAGATCCTTGGGGACAAACTAAAGCTGGTTTTACTTTAAGCGGCAAAATTAACCGTACAGATTTTGGATTAACTTGGAATGCAGCTTTAGAAACTGGTGGTGTAATGGTTAGCGAAGAAGTTAAAATTTTAGGCGAATTGCAATTCATTAAACAAGCTTAATCAGTTTTCGATCATCAGTTTTTGCTTTCAGTTCCTATACAGTTCTCAAATCTCATATCTATGCAAACTAAACAAGTATCAGCAATATTAAATCCACCAGCACCACACATGGTTGGCGATGGATTTAGAGTTCACAACTTTTTTCCGAGTGGCAATAAGTTAAACATGAGCCCATTTTATATGCTTGATTACAATGCAAAAATTGAGTTTTCAGCCCGGAATGAACCTCGTGGCGTAGGCGTTCACCCACATCGTGGCTTTGAAACCGTAACAATTGCTTATCACGGTGCGGTTGCTCATCACGATAGTGCTGGCAACAGTGGCATTATTTTTCCTGGCGATGTACAATGGATGACTGCAGCAAGAGGAATTTTACATAAAGAATATCACGAAGAAAACTTTAGCAAAAAAGGTGGATTGTTTCAAATGGTACAACTTTGGATCAATCTTCCGGCTAAAGACAAAATGAGTATCCCAAAATACCAAGGCGTAAAACATGAAGATATTCAAAAAGTTAATTTACCCAATAATGGCGGAGTGATAGAAGTTATAGCTGGTAATTTTCAAGGCTCAACAGGTAGCGTTTCTACCTTTACACCAATAGAAATGTACAATGTTCGTCTTAACAAAGCTGGCAAAGCTCAGTTCAGCTTTCCAGAAACTTACAATACAGGTTTTGTAATTATTGAAGGAAGCATTAAAGTTAACGATGATGAAATAGCTAAAACCAATCAATTTATTCACTTTAAAAATGAAGGTGAAAAAATTGAAATTGAAGCGCTGGAAGATTGCGTGATCCTTATTTTAAGTGGCGAACCAATAAATGAACCGATTGTTTCTTACGGCCCGTTTTTAATGAATACACAACAAGAAATACAACAAGCCTTGGCAGATTACAACGAAGGCAAATTTGGCTATTTAGAATAACAGAAATCATCCATTTTTTGTGCAAGTCGGCTATAGTAATTGTAGTCGGCTTGTTTTTTGAAAAGCAAATTGGTAGCATTTGGCAATGGTGGCCGGGCTGTACACTACAATCTTTTACCCCTAAATCACCGCCGCGGCGGAGACTTGGTAAAAGGATTTTCGTTTCCATCCCGTTTATAAAAAATTATCCAGTAATTCTATTTGAGGTTGCTAGGTGCCAACTTAAATAGTTGTAGAATTATTTGTTTTTTAAACCCGGTTGTAGTGTAAATACTTTTTTATTAGCCACACCCGTCATCCGATCAATATAGCCACCAGTACAACATTCATCGGATAACTTTAATAAACCACAAAAAAGATTGTAACGAAAAACGGGACTGCAAGCAACCGAAGAACTACCGGAATTGCTTTTCTAATTTTAATAAAACCGAAAGCTGAACAACTATTATTTTTGTATTAAACAAACCGCGTAAGCAACTACGCCTTCTTGCCTACCAATAAACCCCATTGTTTCATTGGTTGTTGCTTTTATAGAAATATCATCAACATCAATACCAATTGCTGCAGCAATATTTTTTTGCATTTGTGGTATATGCGGATTAATTTTTGGCGCTTCTAAACATAACATTGCATCGATATTACCCACCTCAAAACCTTTTTGTTTAACCAGTTTTACGGTTTCCTGTAATAAAATAATACTGCTTATGCCTTTCCACTGCGGATCGGTATTTTTAAAATGAAAACCGATATCTCGTAAATTTGCTGCGCCTAAAAGTGCATCGCATATGGCATGTAATAAAACATCAGCATCCGAATGCCCAAAAGCTCCTTTGTGGTGTTGCAAATTTACACCACCAACATAAAACGGATGATTGTCTTTTAATTGGTGAACATCAAAACCAAAACCTACTTTAATTTTCATTAATTGTTGTTATTACTGCCAAAGTTAAATAATAAGCTAAATCTTAAAGTATTAGCTAACGGACTTTTTTGTGGATTTGCCAATAAATAGGCAAAATCTATATTAAAAATATTATACTTTAAGCCAGCTCCCAAAGTCATGTATCTTCTATCGCCTTTTAACGGAGATTCGTAAAAATAACCTGCTCGTAAGGCAAACTGTTGGTTATACCAGTATTCAGCTCCGGTTGCAATGCTTACTTCTTTTAACTCCTCACTAAAACCTCCTGGCGCATCGCTAAAAGAGCCTAAAATCCCCGAAGGAATTGATCGATCTGGATCTTTGCCTGACACTATTTCTCCATTTCCACTTCTAATGGGCTGTGTTGGCACCATTAACTTATTAAAATCTAAGGCAAAAGTAAACTGATTATAATCATCTATAATAAAAGTAGACGCCGCCCCAATTTTCATGTTTGTAGGCAAAAATTGTTTAACGGCACCTTCAACGTATCCAATTTTGGTTCCGATGTTAGAAAAATTTGCACCTGCAGAAAGTATCGCATCTTTGCTAAATAATACTGTTTGCTTAGTATAAAAAGCCGAAACATCTACCGCGAATGCTTTACCGGCAGTAGTTTGCTGCCCAGCAGAAAACTGACCAGCAGTTAAATTACTATAAATAAACCTACCTGTTGTTGCTAGCGAAAGTTCATTACCAAATCGCTTTGCATAAGTTAAATCAAAAGCAAATTCATTAGGGCTGTAAATTCCTAAATCATTTTTGTTGATATCGGTAAGTTGTATTTGCCCAAGTGAAAAGTAACGTAATGAAGCGCCTAAATTACTTTGATCATTAAGTTTATAAAATCCGCTTAAGTAGGCTAAATTAATATCAGGCACTAAGCTTTTTAACCATGGGCTGTATGATGCTGCAAAGCCGTAAGGCATTTCTAAAAAGGCAAGCTTGGCAGGGTTAATACTCATTGCGTTTGCGTCTGGTTGTACGGCTACGCCAGCATCTCCCATACTACCGCTTCTTGCATCGGGAGTAATTAATAAAAACGGAACCGCAGTTCTAACGTTGTTAGATTGACTACCATTTGTTTGCGTACCAGGTTGCACCACTTGAGCCTGCAAATTTTTACTGCTTAATACAGCAAAAGTAAATACAGTAAAAACCGTTGCACCAAAGTACTTCACAATCATTAGTTAAAGATACATTATTAAGCATGCAAGTTAGCATAGTGTTGGCTATTTTCAAAGCACACATTTTAGCTATATTTTATTTTTAATAATTTCTAAACATGCTACAAAAATTTACTTAATCTATTTAATATCAACTAAAAACAGATTAAAAATTATATTTATTTTTAGCCACAATATTAATGCGGTCTCTTCGTTTCATCAATTTATGCTAATCATTTTTTACGTTTGTATTAGAAATTAAATAAAGACTGATCTAAAGCACAAAAATTTAAAATCATTTTTTTTGGTTCAAAGTCCTTTTTTTACGTATTTTTAACTTTTAAGTGTTATAGGGCACATTTTATGAAAAAAACATACTTATATTTTATTATAACTCTATTTACTGCAACGTCTTTTACGGCATGTAAAAAAAGCAAAACCGATGTTTCTACTAAAACAGGTTATGCCTACAACAAAAGAGAAAATGGCGGCTTTGAAGTAGCAAGTAAGTACAAACGTAGTAATGCAACTAATGAATATGGTCTAATAGAAATAGAAGGCGGTCAATTTATTATGGGCGGTAGTGCTGTTGATATACCTGGACAGGATATGAGCAACCTTAACTACAAAAGAGAAGTAACAGTTAGTTCATTTTATATGGATGAAACCGAGGTTTCTAATACAAACTGGTTAGAATATTTAAATTGGATTAAACGCAATTATCCAAATGATGCTCAGTATTATTATGAAGAATTGCCAGATACTTTAGTTTGGAGAAGACCATTGTCATTTAACGAACCTTACGTTAATAACTACTTAAGACATCCGGCATACAAAGATTACCCTGTTGTAGGCGTATCTGCTTTGCAAGCTGAAAGATATTGTGCTTGGAGAACAGACATGGTAAACGAAAAATTGCTTAGAGATGCTGGCTATATGAATAGCTTTGCAGCCATTAATGGCGTAGCATCTGGCAGAAGATCAGCAGCAAATGCAACTCCTGTGAGTAGACCAGCACAACCATTTAACACAGAAATATATTTAAATGGTCAAATTGATGACAAAGGCCCTAAAGCAATGCAAGATTTAAATCCTGCTGCTTCTGGTGCTGCTGCGGCAGGTACAACAACGGGCAGAAGAGGTACTGGACCAACTAGAAACGTACGTTTAGAAGATGGCGTAATTTTACAACCTTTTAGATTACCTACAGAAGCAGAATGGGAATATGCTGCAATGGCTTTAATTGGCAATACCCAATATGAAAATGTGAACGATAAAAAAATATATCCTTGGAATGGCTTAGGCATTACATCTGCTAAAAAAAGCACTAGAGGTTTAATTCTGGCTAACTTTAAAAGAGCCAAAGGCGACTATATGGGTGTTGGTGGATCATTAAATGATAAAGCTGCGTTTACCCAAGATGTTAAATCTTATGCACCAAACGACTTTGGATTGTATAACATGGCTGGTAACGTAAACGAGTGGACTGCAGATGTATATCGTGCTGCTACTTATGAACAAGCTGATGCCTTAAATCCGTTTAGGGGTAACCAATACCAAAATAAAGATAGAGACCCTGCTACTGGACAATTGAAAAAAGATAAATTCGGCAAACCAGAAATGATTAAAGCAAACTCTGGTAAAAAACAAACTTGGGAAGAACTACAAGCCTACAAAGCAGCTGGAAACAGTGCTGTACCTTATAATCCAGATCAGCGTGGATACCGTGACGAGCAAACAAGTTTATACGGCGTTACAACTTTAGTTAATGATAAATCTAGAGTTTATAAAGGTGGTTCTTGGGATGATCAGGCTCAATGGTTAAATCCAGCTACTAGAAGACATATACAAGAAGATGAATCTACAGCAGATATTGGCTTTAGATGTGCAATGACTATGCTTGGTTCTTCAGAAATTAGATCTGCAGGAAAGCCGCAGTTTAAAATGAAGTAATATAAAATATTAGGAAAATAAAAAAGGAGGCAATTGCCTCCTTTTTTATTTATCCAAAACTTATTAGCACTTGATTCTTTTCAACCTTTTCGCCTTGTTTAATTTCTATTTTCTTTACTGTGCCATCAGATGGAGATTTAATCATGTTTTCCATTTTCATGGCTTCTAAAACAAGTAAACTATCTCCTTTTTTAACTTCAACACCCTCGGCAACCAAAACGCTAAGGACCAAACCAGGCATTGGCGCTTTAACTTGCAACACTTTATTCGTTGCTAGGTTATCCATTCCTAATTGAGCCAATAACTGATCAAACTGATCTTTGATTGTTAGCGAATAAATATTACCATTTACTTTAACTATGGCAAGTTTTTCAACCTGATTAAGTTCTATAACTTCAACATTATGCGATTGGCTATGGTGTATGATATTCATTTTATTAACGCCCAAGGTAGTAATATCCAATTCTACAACTTCACCGTTAACCTTTGGTTTTTGATCTGAGCTAATCTCAAAATCAAATTTATCATTTACTTTAATTTGATACATATTATTGTGTTAAAGCGTACTGAACTAAATTAGCGCCCATTTTTAACGCTTTATTCCTGCTTTCTTGACTGTCTGAAGGATAAGTTCCAAAATCTTCCCAACCATTGCCCAAATCGCTTTCATAAGTGTAGTAGCAAACAACTCTACCTTTATAAATAAGTGCTAAACCTTGCGGCCTTTTACCATCATGCTCATGCACTTTTGGTAAACCTTGAGGGAACTTGAACTTCTGATTGTATATTTTATGATTAGCCGGCAATTCTACAAAATTTAACTCCGGAAAAACCTTTTTCATTTGTGGTCTAATAAATTTATCTAAACCATAATTATCGTCAATATGTAAAAAGCCACCACCGATTAAATATTTTCGCAAATTTGCAGCTTCTTGATCGTTAAAAACCACGTTACCATGTCCAGTCATATATACAAATGGAAATGAAAATAATTGTGCACTTCCTACCTCAACTATAGTTTCATCAGCTGCAAAGTTTGTTGCTAAATTTTGGTTACAAAAGTCGATAAGGTTAGGCAAAGCAGTTCTATTTCCATACCAATCGCCCCCACCACTATACTTTAGTTTACCCATTTTATAAGTTGGTGCTGTAAAGCTTGCTAAAGACAATAGTGCAAAAAGACTAAAGAATGCGGCAAACCTCCGAAAGAATGAACTCTTTAGGCTTAATCCTAAATCTAAAATCGTAAATCTAAAATCGCAAATTAACTTCATCTATTGATATAATTAACCTCAAAACAACCTGCTAATGCTGCAGTTTCGGTTCTCAACCTGGTATTACCTAAAGTTACGGGTTTGTAACCATTATGCAAAGCGATGTTAAGTTCTTCGGGACTAAAATCTCCCTCTGGGCCAATTAATATGATGTAAGATTGTTGAGGAGTAACATACTTACTGATAAAAGATTTTTCTCCATCCATGCAATGCGCAATCAGCTTATCGCCTTGTAAGTTTTGTTTAATGAAATTTTGGTAGGAAATAGCTTGATTTAGTTTAGGATGATAAGCCGTTAGAGATTGCTTTACAGCAGAGGTAATGACTTTCTCTAATCGATCATCCTTTATTATTTTTCGCTCGGATCTTTCGCAAACTATTGGTGTGATTTCATCGATACCAATTTCAGTAGCTTTCTCCAGAAACCACTCTAATCTATCAATATTTTTTGTGGGAGCTATTGCGATGTGTAAATGATGATTACGTTTGCCAAATTCTAGTTTAGTTTCTAAAACTTGAAGCTGAACATGTTTTTTGCCAGCTTCAATAATTTCTGCTTTGTATAATCCGCCTCTACCATCAATCAAATGGACTTTATCTCCCTTAGTTAAGCGAAGCACTTTACTGCAATGCTTACTTTCCTCTTCATTTAATGTGTAAATGTTTGATGAGATATCGGGAGTATAAAAAACATGCATTTGAAAAAGAATTAATGGACATCAACCATATCACTTTCGTTGATCACTAACTCTAATTTAATGGTTTCGATGTTTTGCTCAGTTTTCTTTAAGATGGTAAATAAATAGCCATAACATTCTTCACTATCACCAACCTCAGGTATTTTTCCAAAGGCATGAGATACTAAGCCGCCAACGGTATCAAAATCTTCATCTTCTGGCAAATCATGTGGCAAATGCTCGTTTACATCATATACCGTAGCATATGCATTAATCACAAATTCAGTATCAGAAATTTTTTCAACAGTAGGTTTTTCCTCATCATATTCATCCTGAATTTCACCTACAATTTCTTCTACAATATCTTCTAATGTAACCATACCAGCAGTACCGCCAAACTCATCAATCACAATAGCAATTTGAATTCGCTTTTGCTGTAGCTCACTTAATAAATCATTTATTTTTTTAGTCTCTGGTACAAAATAAGGCTTACGAATAATATCATTCAATGTCCATTCTTTTTTATCAGCTAACAAAGGTAAAACATCTTTAGCATGAACTACTCCGATGATTTTATCAATCACGTCATCAAAAACCGGCATACGAGAATAACCTTCAGAGATAATTTTGTTGATTACCTCATCCTTTGGTGTATCAAGTTCAATTCCCGAAATTTTTGTACGTGGCACCATAATATTTTTAACCACACGCTCATTAAAATCGAACACGTTTTTAATTAACTCATGTTCGTTATCTTCTAAAGCACCACTTTCTTTACCCTGATCTAACAGATATTGAAGCTCTTCGTTACTATGCAAAGATTCATGACCAGCTGCTGCATTTATCCCGAAAGGTTTTAAAATAATTGTTGCCAAACCGTTTAAAGCCCAAATAAATGGTCTAAAAATAATGTAAAACAACTGCAGTGGAATGGCTACAAATAACGTAGTAGCTACAGGGCGTTGAATTGCTAATGACTTTGGAGCTAGCTCACCGAAAACAATGTGCATAATTGTAATTACAGAAAATGCAATTGCTGTTGAGATAGTTGTAATTAAAGCTTCTCCAACGCCAAAATTAGCTAAAGAATCATGAATAATTTCATGCATTACTTTTTCTCCAACCACACCCAAACCTAGTGATGCTAAGGTTATACCCAATTGCGTTGCCGCCAGATAACCATCTAAGTGATGCAAAATATTTTTGGCCATTTTGCCAACCCTGCTTCCAGTTTTTGCCTTTATTTCTATTTGAGAGGCTCGAACCTTTACAATTGCGAACTCTGCAGCAACAAAAAATCCATTTAAAAAAACCAAAAACAACGCGAAAATTAATCGCCATCCAATAGAACTCGGTTCAGCGTCTGCTGGAGTTGCTAAGGCTAAAATGGGTGTTGGTAAATAACCTGCAAATGAGGTAAATGCCAACGAGCAAATGGAATCGTAAATCATTTTAAACTCTAAATTTCTTATCGTAAAGTTCTATACTTTCTTGTATAACTTTGTGGGCATAGCGAACACCTAACAAATGTTCAATGGTAACTTGTTTCTCTTCCAAAGCCTTATAATCTTGAAAGAATTTCACAATTTCTTTCATGGTATGTGGCGGCAATTCATGTAAATCGTTAATGTAATTTACAGACATGTCGTTTTTAGCTACCGCGATAATTTTGTCATCTTGCTCGCCGTTATCAACCATGTGCATTACACCAATCACTTTAGCCTCTATAATGGTCATCGGATAAACATCCACTGAACATAAAACTAAAATATCTAATGGATCATTGTCATCGCAATAAGTTTGCGGAATAAAACCATAATTAGCAGGATACATCACTGATGAAAATAATACACGATCTAATTTTATCAAATTAGAATCCTTATCTATTTCGTATTTTGCTTTAGAACCTTTTGGGATTTCTATAATTGCATTAACTGTTTCAGGCAAATTTTCGCCTGGAGATACACTGTGCCACGGATGGTGAACGTCTTTAATCATTTTTTTCTTCTTCTTCAAAATCTAAGTCTTCTTCATCGTTTCTATTCACTTTTTTCTTCACAAATGTGATGATTAAAGGAATTGTAGTGATAAGGATAAAACCTAATATAATATAAACCAAATATTCTTCAATTTGTTGAGCAAAACTTTTGCCCAAAAAATAACCAAGCAAAGTTAATGATGCTATCCAAATAATAGCGCCTACAATGTTATAAAATGCAAACTTTTTAAACTCTAATTTTACTACACCTGCAAAAATTGGCGCAAAAGTTCTAACAATTGGAACAAACCTACCCATGATTAAAGCAAAGGCACCTTGTTTTCTATAATATCGCTCTGCGGCTAATAAGTATTTCTTTTTAAAAAAAAACGAATCTTTTCTTTTGTATAATACTGGGCCTGTTTTACGACCAAACCAATATCCCGTAAAATTTCCTGAAACAGCGGCTATAATCAAACCTAAAATCAATATATAAATATTGACATCTAGTTTGCCAGTAGCAACGAACATTCCCGCTAAAAATAAAAGATAATCACCTGGTAAAAAGAAACCGAAAAACAAACCAGTTTCCGCAAAAATTACAAACAAAACAACATAGAAACCACCCTCTTTAAGTAATTTTTCGGGGTCAATAAAATGCTGTAATGAATTCCAGAATTCTTGCATAGTTCAATTATTCGTAAAACTACAAATAATAATCTATATCGTTAGTTTATATCAAATTTAAAATAAGATTTGGATAAACCCCTAAAAATAAGGTTACTATTACAGATAGCACTAAAACCACTTTATATTGAATTGGCATTTGTATTTCAACCTCATGCCCGTCTTTAAACCAAATTGCGATGATTACTTTGAAATAATAATAAAATCCAATTAGTGCATTAACAATAGCAATTACAACTAAAGCAACATGATAGTTTTCCATTACATTTAAAAACATCACATATTTACCAATAAAACCAGCTGTTAAGGGTATACCTGCTAATGATAGCATAGCTACCGTAAGTGTAAACGCTGCTAAAGGATTTCTCTTTCCTAAACCGTTGAAGCTATCAATATTATCACTACCAGTTTTTTGTTTAACTAAAATTAGCACCGCAAAAGCAATAATACTAGCAAAAGTATACGCAGCAGCATAAACCAATACGTTACTTGCCGAATTTGCAGTTAACACTACTAAAGAGAAAAGTAGATATCCTGCATGAGAAATACTTGAGTAAGCAAGCATTCTTTTAAAGTTCTTTTGGTATAAAGCTGTAATGTTACCTACGCATAAGGTGATGATTACGATAACCATTAAGGCAGGTGTCCAAAAATCATGCAGTGGCTCGAAAGCGCCTGCAAATAATCTTAAAAACGCAGCAAAACCAGCGGTTTTAACCACTGTTGACATGAAAGCAGTGATTAATGATGGAGAACCTTCATAAACATCTGGTGTCCAGAAATGAAAAGGAGCTGCACCAACTTTAAAACACAAGCCGATCATAATTAAAATGATACCAGGATAGAATAATGGCGAAACCGCTTTTACATTGTTTACCAAATACTGTTGGATCACATCTATATCAAATGAACCAGTTGCTCCATATATCAAAGTTATACCAAACAATAAAAACCCTGTAGAAAAAGCACCCATTAAAAAGTATTTTAATGAAGCTTCATTTGAGGCGAAATTTAGTTTTCGAATACCTGCTAAGATGTATAAACTTACCGACATGATCTCTAAGCCAATAAATAACATAGAAAGATTTTGGTAAGAAACCATGATCACTATACCGCTAAGAGCGAATAATATCAAGGTAAAATACTCAGCAATGTTATCGCTACCTTCTGCAAAATACTTTTGTGTAAGCAGAAATATAAAAAACGTACCAACAATTGAAATAGCTGAAAAAGCCAATGCAAAGTTGTCCATCTTCATCATACCAAAATAAATGGTGTTATTATTCCATGAAGCAACTGCAAAACCTAAAGCCACCAAAAGGCCAAGTAAAGTTAAGGGTAACAAAGCTTTTTTAGCCTTGAACAAACCTGCATAAAGCACTAAAAAAGCTGCTATAACTATGGTTATTATAATATTCATGTCTAGTTTACCCCTGTTAATTTTTGATTTACTTGTTCTAATAATTGTTGTACTGCTGCTTCAGAAATATGCAATATTGGTTTAGGATAAACTCCCATTACAATTACCAACGCACAAATAGTGTACAACACAATTTTCTCTGTCCCTTTTATATCTTTAAAAGTTATAGTAAGTTCATTGGTTTGTCCTAACATCACTTTTTGATACATCCTAAGCATATAAACCGCACCAAATATGATGGTTAAACCAGCAATTGCACCTAACCAAATATTGTAATTATAAACACTATATAGCAATAAAAACTCGCCAATAAACCCATTGGTTCCTGGCAAAGCTACTGTACCTAAAAGGATAATTAAGAACCCTATAGCTAATTGAGGGGCCACTTTTGCTAATCCACCTAACTCATCAATTTTATTGGTTTTTAAACGCGAAGAAATAATATCTAATACAAAAAACAAACCCACAACATTAATACCGTGACTTAGCATTTGTACCATTACACCTTGCATGCCTTGCGTATTTAAAGTAAAAATACCAGCAGCAATTAAACCAACGTGAGCAATAGATGAATAAGCCACCAATCTTTTAGCGTCTTTTTGTGTGAAAGCAATTAGTGATGCATAAACAATACCAATTACCGAAAGTATCATCGCTACACAAATCCAATCATTTACACCTTGAGGTACAATTGGCAACAACCATCTAATTACACCATAAATACCCATTTTTAACATGATACCTGATAACAACATTGTACCTGGAGCCGGAGCTTCTGTATAGGTATCTGGTTGCCATGTATGGAATGGGAATATTGGCATTTTAATAGCAAAAGCAATAAAGAAAGCCCAAAAAACCCAACCTTGCTGATAGGCATCTAAGTTTAAGTTGTAAAAAGCATTGATATCAAAGTTATTTGCAGGGTTTTGTAAATACAGGTAAATAATACCTAACAACATGAAAAGTGAACCTGCAATAGTGTAAACAAAAAACTTCATGTTTACTTTGATACGGTCTTTTCCGCCCCACATGGCGCAAATAAAATAGATTGGAATTAAAGCCGCTTCCCAACCGATGTAAAACAAAAATCCATCTAGTGCTGTGAATACCAAAATCAATCCACTTTGCATAAATAGCACTAATGCATAAAAAGCATTGGCATTTTTGTATTCGTGTTTAAAGCCAGATAGGATAATTAATGGCATTAAAACGTTGGTTAAAATAACCGTAATCATGCTAATTCCATCAACACCTACATGGAAGTTAATTCCTAGTTGCTTTATCCAAGGGTAATTTATAGCAAACTGCGTTGTTGCATCTGGAGTAAATTGTGTTAATAATCCGATGGTAACGCAAAGCGATGCAAGTGCAAATCCTAATGCGCTAATTTTAGCAGCACCTCCTTTAATAAAAGAGGTAATGATTGCTCCTGCTAGCGGTAAAAATATGAGTAGTAAAAGTTCCATTTATATTTGTTGAACCGATTAAGCGATAGATAAAAAAGTATACAATAACAAAGCGACGATACCAAATACCATCATAAAAATATAGAAGCCCACGTTACCCGATTGTAGTAAACGTAAACCTTTACTTCCTTCGGTAGCTGTCCAGCCTAAGCCATTAACTAAACCATCAATTAATTTTTTATCGATAATTCGATAGAAAAATTTAGAGAAAGCATCTAATGGCTTTCTAATGATCGCATCATAAATTTCATCTAGATAAAACTTATGATATGATAATTTAGCTAACGTAGAACGATGAGCTTCATCGGCAACTGGTACATGCGCATTTTTAACGTATCTACTGTAAGCAAAAATTAATGCAACAACTGCTGCTAGAACCGATACCCCCATTAAAGCATACTCTGTTGAGTGATCTAAAGTTAAGGCATGATGTTTAATACCTGCTCCTTCTAACCAATGCGCTAACCATTCATTGCCACCAAAAACAGCTGGAATATTAATTAACCCACCAATTGCAGCCAATACCGCTAACACGATTAATGGTAATGTCATTGTACTTGGCGATTCATGTACTTTTTCTTCAGCATGATGTGTTCCTCGGTATTCGCCAAAGAAAGTTAAAAACATCATTCTGAACATGTAAAAAGCAGTTAAGAACGCGGTTAACAAACCTATTGCCCAAAGCACTTTATTCTCTTGATATGCATGAGCTAAAATTTCATCCTTAGAGAAGAAACCTGAGAAAGGTGGCAAACCAGCAATGGCAATTGTACCAATCATCATGGTAGCAAAAGTAGTTTTCAATTTAGCTTTTAATCCACCCATGTGACGCATATCTTGTTCATGATGCATGGCATGGATTACAGAACCTGCTCCTAAGAATAACAACGCTTTAAAAAATGCGTGGGTTAAAACATGGAAAAATGATCCTGTATAAGCACCAACTCCTAAACCTAAAAACATGTATCCCAATTGTGAAACAGTTGAATAAGCCAATACTTTTTTAATGTCTGTTTGGGTTAAAGCGATAATTGCTGCAATTAATGCTGTAGCTGTACCCACAATTGCTATTACTGTTTGTGTATCTGGCGCTAAATCAAATAAAACGCTAGAACGGGCAATCATATAAATACCAGCTGTTACCATTGTTGCAGCATGTATTAATGCAGAAACTGGTGTCGGACCAGCCATTGCATCTGGTAACCATGTAAATAATGGCAATTGTGCCGATTTGCCACAAGCCCCTACAAATAGTAAAATGGTAATCAATGTGATCATTCCAGCTCCAGGCATCATTGAAGCAGCCTGAGGGAAAATTTTTGCAAATTCTACACTTCCAAAAGTATCGAAGATTAAAAACACACCTAAAAGGAAGCCTAAATCTCCTATTCTGTTCATTACAAATGCTTTTTTTGCAGCACTTGCATAACTGCTATTTGTAAACCAAAAACCGATTAACAGATAAGAACATAAACCAACACCTTCCCATCCAATAAACATTACGATGTAGTTTGAGCCTAAAACCAATATCAACATAAAGAAGATAAACAGGTTTAAGTAAGCAAAGAATTTAGCAAAACCAGCATCATCATGCATATATCCTACAGAGTAGATATGAATTAAAAATCCAACTCCTGTGATGATCAACAGCATTATTGCACTTAGCGGATCATACAAAAACGAAAGTGGGATATGTAAATTCGCTACACTGATCCAATCAAAAAGCTCAACAGGAAATTGTTTTTGAGCGCTACCACTCAACTCAAAAAACATAATTACACTTAATACAAAAGAAGCTAAAATTACACCACTGCCGATTAAACCAACAAGGCTTTTGCTTAACGTATTTCTGCCTAGGCCATTAATTACAAAGCCTAAAAGCGGAAGCAAGGGAATTAACCAAAGTAAACTATTTATCATCTTCTATATAATTACCACTTAAGGCGATTTAACACATTAATATCTATTGATTGCGTATTTCTGTAAACCATTACAATAATGGCCAAACCTACTGCAACTTCAGCAGCTGCTAAAGCCATAATAAAAAATACAAAAACTTGTCCTGATGGATCGTTATGATGTACCGAAAAAGCTGTTAACAATAAGTTTACAGAATTTAACATCAATTCTACCGACATAAAGATCACAATTGCATTTCTACGGGTTAAAACCCCTATTACACCAATTGTAAAAATAATTGAACATAACCAAATGTAATGGTTAAGCGGAACAGCTTGCATGCTTGAAGTTAAATTATCCATTCGCTTTTTCTTCTTTTTTAGTTAGTAATACTGCTCCAACCATTGCAACTAGCAATAAAATTGATGACAATTCAAATGGCAACATAAAGGGCCCAAATAATTCTTTACCCAAGTTTTTAACTAAACCCAAATTTGGATCTTTTAAGACTAGAGGACTGTTAATAGCTACCGCTTTTAATGAACCAACTAAGGTTACAATCAAACATCCGCCAGCAATTACTCCTAAAATCTTTACAAATGCAGTTTTATTTGGTTCGTTCTCTTTATTCAAGTTTAAAAGCATCAATACAAACAGGAATAATACCATAATTGCACCCATGTAAACGATGAAATTTACGACAGCTAAAAACTGTGCATTTAATAGCACATAGTGAACTGTAAATGTAAAAAAAGTGAGTATTAAGTATAAAACACTGTGAATTGGATTCTTCGAAAAGATAACCATCAGTGAAAATATGATGCTTAATGTTGCTACGAAATAGAATACTGATGTACCCATTAATTTTATTTTTGTTTAGTTTATTATTATCAACTGTCATGCTGAGCTTGTCGAAGCACGTTAATAGAGATTCTTCGCTACGCTCTGAATGACAAATTATTTCTTCAATGGAGCTTCTACCAACTTATCTTTTCCGTAAATAAAATCTTTACGCAAATAATCAGAAGGAACTATTGGCCCATCTAAATAAATTGCTTCTTTCGGACAAGCCTCTTCGCACAAACCACAGAAAATGCAACGCAACATGTTTATTTCGTAAACTGCAGCATATTTCTCTTCACGGTACAATGCTTTTTCTTCTGGCTTACGTTCAGCAGCAATCATGGTAATTGCTTCTGCAGGGCATGATAATGCACATAGACCACAAGCCGTACAACGCTCTTTACCTTCTTCGTCTCTTTTTAAAGAGTGCATTCCTCTCCAGTTGATAGAAAATTCTCTTTCAACTTCAGGATATCTGATGGTAGAACTTTTCTTAAAAAAGTGGCTCATTGTAGTAACTAAACCTTTTCCAATTGCAGGCAAGTACATGCGTTCTGCAAAGTTTAATGGTTTTTGTTCTAGTACTTTTTTCTTATTACTTAATGATTCCATGTGTGCTCCTTAAAATTTAATTACTGCGATTACAATACCCGTAATTATAATATTAGCTATAGCCAAAGGGATTAAAACTTTCCATCCTAAATTCATCAATTGATCATAACGGAAACGAGGGATTGTCCATCGTACCCACATAAAGAAAAAGATAAATAAGAATATTTTCAAAAACAATACTGCTGTTCCAATTAGTGGTGCGGCAACTGGACCAACATGGGCTGCTACCCAATCCATACCAGGATAATTATAGCCACCAAAATATAAAGTTGCCATTACTGCAGATGAAACAAACATGTTAATGTATTCTGCAAATAAATAAAAACCTAACTTCATTGATGAATACTCAGTATGGTATCCACCGATTAACTCAGTTTCACACTCAGGTAAATCGAATGGTGCACGGTTGGTCTCAGCAAAAGAACAAACCATAAATATTAAAAATCCAAGTGGTTGATATAAGACATTCCATCTCCAACCATGTTGACCTTCAACGATTTCTCTTAAACTTAAAGTGTTTGTTAACAAAAGCAATGCGATAATTGATAAACCCATTGCAACTTCGTAACTGATATTTTGAGATGCTGCTCTAATTGCACTCAATAAAGAGTATTTGTTATTCGAAGCCCAACCGCCAATCATCACGCCATAAACACCTAAAGAAACTACACCAAAAATATACAATACCCCAACGTTAATATCGGTTACTTGTAAAGGGATAATCCTTCCATCAATATTCAAATCTTGCCCCCAAGGAATGACTGCTGTACCAATGCAAGCACAAAGCATAGCCAAACCAGGACCAACCATAAATAACCATTTACTAGAATTTGCTGGCACAATTTCTTCTTTCATAAACATTTTTACACCATCTGCTAATGGTTGTAAAATACCAAATGGACCAGCTCTATCTGGACCCAAACGATCTTGCAAAAACGCTGCTACTTTTCGCTCTGCATATGTAGAATACATCGCAATTAGTAAGCTTATGGCAAATAAAACAGTTACCAGTGCAATTTTTTCTATTACAAAACTTATTTCCATTAGAATTTACTGGTTTTTTCTAGTTCAACTTTATTTGCTTGCTGCAAAGCAGGATTATCTTTAATAACTGGCAAAGGCTTAAATGTTTCGTAATGGTTTGAAGCAATTACAGAAGTGTCTGGAATGTGAGTTGGATGCTCAATTGTCCAATCTGAAGTTGCTTTTTTATCAAAACGGCATTCGTTACAAATAAATTCTTCTACTTCGCCAAACTGATCTTTACGAGCAGTTACACGTAAAACATCTTCACCTTTGTACCAAAGTGTTACTTTACCATTACATTTTTCATGTGTACAATTTCTATGCGCATCAACAGGCTTAGTAAACCAAACTCTGTTTTTAAATCTAAATGTTTTATCAGTTAACGCTCCTACCGGACAAACATCAATTACGTTTCCAGAGAAATCGTTATCAACTGCAGTTTGTATGTAAGTAGAAATCTCTGAGTGATCACCACGGTTTAAAATACCATGAACACGTTTGTTGGTAATTTGATCTGCAGTGAAAACACAACGATAGCATAAAATACAACGGTTCATGTGTAGCTGAATTTTATCGCCAATATCAATTCTCTCGAAAGTACGGCGTTCAAATTCGTATCTGGTTTTTTGCAAGCCGTGTTCGTAACCTAGATCTTGTAAATCACATTCACCAGCCTGATCGCAAACTGGGCAATCTAACGGGTGATTAATCAACAAAATCTCAACAACACCACTTCTTGCTTCTAAAACTTCTGGCGATGTAATGTTTTGCACTTCCATACCATCCATCACTGTTGTACGGCAAGATGCAACCAATTTTGGCATAGGGCGAGGATCTTTTTCAGAACCTTTGGTTACTTTAACAATACAAGTACGGCATTTACCACCACTACCCTCTAATTTAGAGTAATAGCACATTGCAGGTGGAACAATATCACCCCCAATTTGCCTAGCAGCATTAAGAATACTTGTACCCGGTGCAACTTCTACCGTGATCCCATCTATGGTAACTTTCATTAAATCAGCCATGATTAAGAATTATCCTGTTTAACTTCTTCAACTTTTTTCTCTATCGGAACAGCGTAATTGGCTAGGCCGTAATTACTGCTTAAGCTTTTTACTGGCTCTTTTACGTGCCATTCAAACTCATCTCTAAAATGTCTAATCGCACTTGCAACTGGCCAAGCCGCTGCATCGCCCAACGGACAAATTGTATTTCCTTCTATCTTTTTAGACACATCAACTAACAAGTCTATATCACTCATTTTTCCGTGTCCGTATTCTAATCTGTGTAATACTTTTTCTAACCAACCTGTTCCTTCGCGGCAAGGTGAGCATTGTCCGCAACTTTCATGGTGATAGAAACGGGCAAAATTCCAAGTATTTCTAACAATACATTGATCCTCATCAAAGGCGATGAAACCACCAGAGCCTAACATTGTACCAGTTGCAAAACCACCTTCAGACAAAGACTCATAACTCATTAAACGAGGTTCGCCATTCGCATATTTTAAAGTTAAGTTTGCTGGTAAAATTGGCACAGATGAACCTCCAGCTACTGTAGCTTTTAGTCTTTTGCCATTTGCAATACCACCACAATATTCATCAGAATAAATAAATTCTTCAACTGGCAAACCTAATTCAATTTCATAAACTCCAGGTTTTACCAAATTACCAGAGGCTGATATCAATTTAGTACCTGTACTTCTACCGATACCAACTTTTGCATATTCATCTCCCCCATCGTTAATAATTGGCACAACAGCAGCAATAGATTCAACATTATTTACCACCGTTGGACAACCATATAAACCAGCGATAGCCGGAAAAGGTGGTTTAATACGAGGATTACCTCTTTTACCTTCTAATGACTCTAACAATGCAGTTTCTTCACCGCAAATATAAGCACCACCACCTGGCTGTACATAAAGCTCTAAATCGTAACCAGAACCTAATATATTTTTACCTAAAAATCCAGCAGCTTTAGCTTCAGCAATTGCTTTTTCTAAAATGCGAATTTGAGGCATCATTTCTCCACGAACGTAGATATAAGAGGTGTTAGCTCCAAGTGCAAAACTCGAAACAATCATTCCTTCAATTAATGCATGAGGAATGTGGGTCATCAAATACCTGTCTTTAAATGTTCCAGGCTCAGACTCATCAGCGTTGCATACCAAATAACGTGCAACACCTTCTGGCTTTGCCAAAAAACTCCATTTCATCCCTGTAGGGAAACCTGCACCACCACGACCGCGTAAGCCTGATTTCTTAACTTCTTCCACCACTTCATCAGGTGTTAAAGTCTTAAGGGCTTTTTCTACGGCACGGTAACCACCTTTTTGGCGATATACCTCTAAGGTGTTAATGCCTGGTACGTTAATATGTTCTAGTAATAGTTTACGTCCCATTATTTTTTGCGTAAATCGTCTATCAATTGATCAACCGATTGCTCGGTTAAGTTCTCATAGAAAGTATATTCTGGACCAATTTGTAATACAGGAGCATAGCCACAAGCTGCTAAACATTCAACACCTCTCCAGCTAAATAAGCCGTCTGCAGTAACTTCACCTTCTTTTACACCAAGTTTATGCTCAATATGATCCATTATTTTTTCTGCACCAACTAAGCAACAAGGTCCGGTGCGACAAACTTCCAATACATATTTTCCTTTCGGTTGTAAAAAGTACATACTATAAAAAGAAGCAACTTCATACACTTCAATTGGCTCAA
The DNA here is from genome assembly GCF_059424425.1 of Pedobacter sp. GW456-11-11-14-TSB4. Classification (NCBI taxonomy): domain Bacteria; kingdom Pseudomonadati; phylum Bacteroidota; class Sphingobacteriia; order Sphingobacteriales; family Sphingobacteriaceae; genus Pedobacter; species Pedobacter sp. GW456-11-11-14-TSB4. The sequence goes on along the minus strand of NZ_JBWKZK010000001.1, from coordinate 1,467,588 downwards.
TATTTAAGTATTCAGCAACTTTATCCATTCCAGCAACGCTAGTCCAACCAAATTCTGCCTGTACCAAATGTAAAATTGGCAGCAAAGCTGATTTCTGTTTCCCAGCAGGATAACGGCTAACAATCTCGTCAAACTTCTCTACCAAAGCCGACGAAAATTCTACAGGTTGTTGTTCTTCTACTTTAAGCATCTAATTCTCCTGCAATAATATTCATGCTACTCATGTTAATGATGGCATCTGATAACAACATACCTTCACTCATTTTTGCAAACATCGAATAATTAATAAAACTTGGTCTTCTAAAGTGTAAACGATAAGGAGTTCTGCCTCCATCATTAATTAAATAAAATCCAAGTTCTCCATTACCACCTTCTACAGCGTGGTAAACTTCTGCTTTTGGTGCATCAATTTCGCCCATCACAATTTTAAAGTGAAAGATTAATGCTTCCATATTGTTGTAAACTTCTTCTTTTCCTGGCAAGTAAAATTCAGGCACATCTGCATGGAAAATTCCTTTTCGCTCGGCCTTAATTTTTTCTAATGCTTGCTCAATAATGCGAACACTTTGCCACATTTCTTCGTTACGAACCAAATAACGATCGTAAATATCACCACTTGTACCTACCGGGATTTCAAAATCAAAATCCTGATAAGATGAATAGGGCTCGCTAGTACGAACATCATAATCAACTCCTGTTGCACGTAAAAGTGGGCCAGTCCAACCGAAACTTAACGCATTTTCTTGAGTTACTTCGGCAACGCCTGCAGTACGATCAACAAAAATACGGTTACGATTTAATAAGCTTTCGAATTCTTTTAAAGCAACTGGAAACTCTTTCAAGAATTTGTTAATCTTCGCAAAAGCGATATCATTAAAGTCTCTTTCTAAACCACCAATACGACCAATATTTGTAGTTAAACGAGCACCACAAACCTCTTCGTAAATTTCGTAAATATGCTCTCTAAACTGAAATAAATAAAGGAATGTTGTAGTTGCACCAGTATCTTGAGCAATAATTGTGTTGCAAATGATATGGTCGGCTATTCTAGATAATTCCATGATGATAACGCGTAAATAATCTACACGTTTAGGAATTTGAATATTTAATAACTTTTCAACCGTCATGTGCCATCCCATATTATTAATTGGCGATGAACAATAATTTAAACGGTCTGTTAATGGTGTAATCTGATAAAATGGACGATGTTCAGCAATTTTTTCAAATGCTCTATGGATGTATCCAATAGTTGAAACACCGCTTACAATACGCTCGCCATCTAGTTGCAAAACGTTTTGAAAAACACCGTGTGTTGCAGGGTGAGTTGGACCTAAATTTAAGGTTACCAATTCGCTCTGAGGATCATTATCTGTATATACTGGTTGATTGTGCTTCATATAGGTTTATCTACCAAAGTATTCGTCTTTTTTATCAACTCTGTTTGGATCTTCTAAAGGATATTGTTTTAACATCGGATGAACGCCTAATTCATCCATGTTCAATATTCTTCTTAAATCTGGGTGACCCTCAAACTTAACTCCAAAGAAATCGTAAGTTTCTCTCTCCATCCAATTTGCAGCATTCCACAAAGTGGATGCGGTAGGAATAGTAGGGTCGTTCTCTTTTAGAAAAACCTTAATCCTTACCCTTACTCCACTTACCATGCTATGTACATGATATACTACCGCAATCTGATTAGTTTCTGGGTAATGAACAGCTGTAATATCAGTTAAGAAGTTAAAATCAATTTTACCATTTTCTTTTATAAAAGATAAAACATCAATAATTCTATCCTTAGTTGTAGAAAATGTTAGCAATCCATAAGGTTCGGTAACATCAAAAAGTTGCTCGCCAAATTTTTCGCCAAGCAAATCAATAATTTCTGTATTCGTTGCTTTTGCCATTAATCTATTCCGTAAGAAGCTAACATTTCTTTATACTGATCAGAGTGTCTTCTTCTGCTCGATTCATTTTTTACCAATTCTTGGATTTTTCCAAAACCATCCAAAATTGCTTCTGGACGTGGAGGGCAACCCGGAACATAAACATCTACCGGAATAATTTCATCAATACCCTGCAAAACAGAATAGGTATCAAAAATACCTCCGCTTGATGCGCAAGCACCTACAGCAATTACCCAACGAGGTTCGGCCATTTGTAAATAAACCTGCTTTAGAACCGGACCCATTTTTTTTGCGATGGTGCCCATTACCATTAACAAATCTGCCTGACGTGGAGAAAAACTTAGTCTTTCTGATCCAAAACGACCGAAATCGTAATGAGAACCCATGGTTGCCATGAATTCGATACCACAACAAGAAGTTGCAAATGGCAAAGGCCATAACGAATGTGAACGTGCCAAACCTACAACCTTATCTAAGGAAGTAGCAAAAAAGCCTGAGCCTTCTATTCCTGGCGGAGCATCTACTATATTGATTTCACTCATGTCTTAAACAAAAAATGCTCATCCTATTATACAGAATGAGCAACAAATTTACAATATTTTAAAAGCAATTAGATTAATCGATTGGCATTTAGAACCTTTCTAAATAAAAGAATTTTCAACTTGCCAATTGATAAAGGTTTGATAACTAAAAACTGAATACAGATAACTGACTATGCCCAGTCTAATGCTTTTTTCTTGATGATATAAATAAAACCTAATAGTAAGGCACCCATAAAAATGAACATCTCAATTACACCATTCCAACCTAATTCTTTAAAATTTACTGCCCAAGGATACATGAAAATAACCTCTACATCAAACAAAACGAATAAAATAGCGACTAAGAAATACTTGATAGAAAATGGTTGACGAGCATTACCTACAGACTTAACACCTGCTTCGAATGTTGTTAACTTATCTTTTGTTTTGCGGCGTGGACCTAAAAAGTGTGTTGCTACCAAGGTTACAACAACAAAGCCTAAAGCAACAATTACTTGAAATATGATAGGTAAAAAATCTTGAGCTGTACTTGTAGTTTCCATGTATATTATTTTAGGCAAAATTAAAAGAAAAAGGCAGGATTACAAACCCTGCCTTCTATTTAATTTATATGAGAATTACTTACCACCAGTTTTAGCAGGACTTGACAGAACTTTTAAGTTCTCAGTTGCATTTGCATTAGCCGGATCAAGTGATAAAGTTTTGTTGAAATATTCTTTAGCTTTAGCTACATCTGTTAAAGCAGCATAAGAACCTAAATTATTATAAGCTTCAATTAGACCAGCTTTTGAATTTACCGCCTGGTCTGGTTTTTTTACAGTTACAAGTTCTACATATTGCTCATAAAACGGAACCATTAAACCTTTTAAAGCATCTTTGTTATCAAGGTTATCTAATTGTCTATTAGCTCTTGCCCTGTCTAAATATGCACCTGCATACTCTGGAGCTAATTTATTAACTCTAGCAAAAGCTGAGTCGGCATTAACTAAAAGCTCTCTTCTTAAAGGTCTGTTTGCACTTACGTCTGCCGCATAGTTAAAATAGTTAGCTCTACCTAAGTAATAAAGATTAGTGACTAAACTAGGGCTAGCAGAGTTAGCATTAACTACAGTGTTGAAAACTTCAATAGCCTTATCGTAATTTTTGGTTGAATAATACTTTAATCCCATAGCTGCTAAAGTATCAACTCTTGTCGAGTCTAATTTTACAGCTTTCGTGATGTTCATTAACGCTAAACTATCATTACCTGTATTTTTTTGTGCTAATCCTAAGTAAAGATAATCTGAACCTACAATACGTGCAGTATCCTGAGTTCTTGCAAACAATTCATTCATGTACTGAACACCTTTAGCATAATCTTTATTCTCAACTGCCGAATAACCTTGCATACGTTTCACAACAAAGTTTTTAGGATTATTTGCATCAGGTGCTGTTAAGGTAGCAACTTCCTGACCCAATGTAGCAAAATCATTGGCATAAACTAAGAATTGCGCATAACGTAAACGAGAGTCAAAAGATTTATCAGTTAAATCTAAATATTTTCTCATGTTGGTTAATGCATCTGTTCTTTTAGCAACACCATTTTTTGGATCTTGGTAAGACCACTGTAACAATAACTCAGCGTACTCACGGTAAGCTGGGCCGTAATTTGGGTCAGCTTCAATTACCTTTTTTAATTCAGTTTCTGCCTCTGGAAATGCATATGCACCTCTATACATGCTAGCAATTTGAACGTTTGCACGATATAAAGTAGGATTAATGTCTAATGCTCTTAAAAACAAAGGATAAGCCTCAGTATTTTTCTTTTGCATAGCATAAAAATCTGCAAGTGCCAAGAAAGTTTCAGGATCTTTATCTTTAGAGTCTAATTCGTCTGCCTTAGTTAAATTAGGCAAAGCTGCTGTATAATCTGGTTTTTCTTGTGCTAGGTAAGCTTTACCAATTTCTAAGTAAGTTTGATAATTTTTTGCACCAAAAGACAAAGCTTTATCAAAATTTGTTTTAGCATTTGTTGCATTATTTGATTGCAAATCTGCATGCCCTAAACCCACATAGTTTAATGGATTTTTAGGGTCTGCGGTTGTACCACTTGTAAAAGTAGCTCTCGCTGAGTCAATCTCGTCTGATAATAAATAAACAGTACCAAGATTAAAATAATTATCTCCTTCTTTTGCATTACTTGCAACCAATGTTTTAAGCATTGAAGTAGCCTTTTGATACTGCTCGGCATCTATCGCCTTTTTAGCATCGGCTAAACTTTGAGCAAATGAGGCAGCACCCATCATTACTAAACCTAAACTTAAGGTTATTGTTTTCTTAATCGTTTTCATCGTCTTCATTTGTTTTAATCGAAAATAACTTTTCCTGTGCTTATTATTGGTTCTGCATCAGCAATGTTCTTCTTCTTAGTTGAAATGTTAATTTTTAGTTCGTTTTTCTTAAATTAAAGTCTCTTGACACCATCTTATGAGGACCTAGTCCTGATTTGAGTACAATTAACTGACCACGTGGGCTACATAACCAATTTGCAAATCCTGTGCCTAAACCATTGTTACCTGTCGCATTAATTACATAAACATTACGCAAAAGCGGATAAACACCATTGATAAGGTTGTTCTGGGTTGGTTTATAATATGAATCATTAACCTTTTTACCTTTAACACTCATCAACTTAACTTTAGGCAAATATGACACGATGTCATTATTATTCTCTAATAGCCAGTTTATTCCTACAACACCAATGTAATCTTTATTCTCTGCAACGAATTTGATAACGTCATTATTGTTGTTTAAAGTATAAACACCACTTTTAGGAAGCGTTTTTACTTTAGCCGAATCTAAGAAATATCTTACAGTACTAGAATAGGCATTATCAAAAACTAATTTTTTACTATTTGTTGAAGTGCCCTTCATGATGTTAAATACTTCATCAACGGTTACATTAGTATCAATATTTGATGAATTGGTTATTAATGCAATTCCATCCACGGCAAATCTATCTACATAAATAGGTGTTTGTCTTTGCTTGTAATAATTTTCTTCGGCAGGTTTTAACATTCTAGAAAGGATAATTAATTTTACCTTACCATTTAAAAATGCAGGTATAATCTTATTCTCGTTTCCTAAAGTTGTTTTAACCTTAGCATCAGGATAGTCTCCTTCAAATACTTCAATTTGATCATCTAGTATACGAGCAAACGACTCATCTACCAAAAGCTCTGCAGTACCTGCAGTTCGTGTTTGTGAATTATCATCGGTTTTAACTTTTCTTTTGCAAGAAATTAAAACGCATAAAACCATAATTAGTGTAATGTATCTCATTTACTATGTATCTTTTTGATTCATTATTCTGCCAAATCTAATTGCCGAATAAACTACAAGAACGATGGCAAAAGCGATCCTGTATTTTGTTGGAAATTTATCCGGATCTAAATTTAGCATATCGCTAAAGAACACTAATATGATTCCAATTGATAAAAAAATCAAAATCATGAAAAGCCCTAAAATAAACAGAAATCGCTGTTGAGGCGATTTCTGTTTAAATTGATTCAAACTAAACATCTATGTGTTATTGTTGTAAGTTGAATTTAATTGGAATGTTATATTTCACACGTACTGGCTTACCATTTTGCATACCAGGATTCCATCTTTTACTTAATCTTAATACCCTTAAAGCTTCCTCATCGGTACCGTAACCAAGTTTTCTATCTACTTTTGCATCAGTAATTGATCCATCTTTTTCTACTGTAAAAGATACGAACACGTTACCTGAGATATTATTCTCAGCAGCCATAGGTGGATATTTAATATTCTTACCTAAGTACTCATAGAATTTCTCCATACCACCTGGATAATTTGGTGGGTTTTCCATACTTACGAAATTATATACAGTATTATCCTCTACTATAGCGGCTTGTTTTGGTCCTTCACCAGCAGCTGCAATCTGAACGATTTCTGCCGTTGGGTCACCTTCAATTGTTTTCTGACCAGGATCTGCCTTCTTCAAATCTTCCATTTTTGGTGGTTCTTCATCACGAACCTCATTATCTGGTTTTACAATTGGAGGAGGGAATTTAATCTGATCCTGTTTTGGAGGTGGTGGCTCTACCGGTGGTGGAGTTTTAACTTCCGGGTCAATTGGTGGCGGCGATTGCATTACCACTTCAACCACTTTTTCTGGCGGTGGTTCTGGCAACATACCTGAGATCAAGGCGTAAATTTTTGGCGCCATAAAAATTAGGATAAACACTATCGATGTAAAAAACAACGATTTTGTAGTATTTGAACCATTATTTTGGCGAAGAACATAAGCACCATATTCTTTGTTCTTCTTTGCAAAAACAACATCAAGCCATTCTCTTTTTAATAAATCTATCTTAGATCCAAACATTGCTTTGTTATTTAAATTTGTTAATACTAATTAGTAAATTCCACCCTGTTGCATGGCCTGAATTTCACTATCTAATAAGTGTTTAGGATCATCATCAATTGCCGGAGCACTAATGTTGGTTTTTGTAATATTCAACTCATCCATTACATCTACAAAGTTTTTATAAGTAGATCCTTTAGCCGGTTTAACAATTACAATGATATCCTTACCACCGAATGTATCTTTTACTAATTGTTTATTCTTTAATAATGAACTTCTCAAATCTCTAAAACCTTCAATTGTAGGAGTAGATTTTCCAGCTTCACCCATATACCAAGCAACTTTATTGTCTTTACCCAACAAAATAGTCATGGTTTGTGATGCTCTTAATTCAAGTTTATTATCATCATTTTTTTCATCCTTATCAGGCTTTGCAATATCCATTGCTAGCGGTTTAGATAAAGATGTAGTTAACATAAAGAACGTAATTAACAAGAAAGCTAAATCAACCATCGCGGTTAAATCCACTTTCGTAGACTGTTTTTTACTTCTTACTTTTTTTCCTTTAGCTCCGCCCCCGGAGGTATCTAATTCTGCCATGGCTTATATTTTATTTAACAGCTTCGGCTGATGTGATTAAACTAAATTTGTTCACTTTTTGACTTTGAAGCACATCAACTATTTTTCTAACAGTTTCATACTCTTCTTCTGCATCACCTTTAATACTGATACGCATATCAACTTGGTGTAATTCTGCAGTTGCACGACGAGCTTGCTCAATCCACTTGAAAAGCTGGTTAGTTTTTGTACTGTCTACTGGGATCCCGTTAAATTGTTTCTCAAATTTAGTACGTTCATCACCAGACATGTTAATGTACTGCTTTAAGTTTTCAATTGGCACTGTTACAACTGGCATAACCATGAAACGCTTTTTTTCTAATTCGTTAAAGGTTAAGCTATATTGCTCTGCCATTTTTTCTAAGGTCAATCTCTTTACATCTTGACCAACAATTTCCATGAATACTTTTCCTTTTCCGATAGATAAGATCGAGATATCTCTATCTGGAACTTTAAATGCTACCGTAGAAGAAGGAATGCTAATATCAAGAGGATCTGGTTGACGTGCTGTTGCTGTTAAGATAAAGAATGTTAACAACAAGAAAGACACATCACACATCGCCGTCATATCAATAGCCGTACTCTTTCTTTGAACTTTTGCTCTTGGCATAATATAAAAATTATAATATTTTAATTAATGATGTTAATTTTTCCGGTTTTCCATAAAGCCGGTAAAAAAAAATTAAAATAATTTTTATTTATGAGTACTTGCATAAGTTTGGATGATACTGAAACCAGCCTCATCGATAGCGTAAGTTAACTTGTCAATTTTAGAAGTTAATACGTTATACATGATAATTGCTAATGTAGAAGTACCGATACCAGTTGCAGTACACATTAACGCTTCAGAAATACCTACCGCTAATGCTGCTTGATCTGGAGCACCAGAGTTAGCTAAACCAGCGAAGGCCTTGATCATACCTGTTACTGTACCTAACAAACCTGTTAATGTACCGATTGATACTAATGTTGCGATTACAGTTAAGTTTTGTTCTAACATTGGCATCTCTAAAGTTGTAGCTTCTTCGATATCTTTTTGGATAGCTAAACATTTTTGGTCAGTATCCATATTAGCTTCAACTTCCATCTCTCTGTATTTTTTTAAACCAGATTTGATTACGTTTGCTACAGAACCTTCTTGTTTATCGCATTCTGCAGTTGCAGCTTCGATGTTGTTTGTGTTTAAATAACCTTGGATTTTTTTGATGAAAGTATCTAACCCGCCTTTTCCTGTTGCTTTACCAATTACAATTAAACGCTCTACTGAGAAAACGATTACCATTAAAAGTAAGCCTATTAATATTGCTACAATTGGACCACCTTTATAAGCCATACCAGCATAGTTACCTTGTTTAGGAAGGTTTTCTTTGTTGTTATCGATAAAGTTGCTAGCATCTCCTAATAAAAAGATGAAGATACATACTCCAATAGCTATACAAATTGGAATAACTAAAGTAGCGAATAAATTTGAAGCTGATGACGAAGAGCTTTCTTTTTTAACTGTTGTTGGTTTTGGTGCGTTTGCCATTTTTTTTTAGTTTTTAGTTTTAGTACTTGTTTTTAAACTTTAGATAAAATTAGTTAAAATATTTAATAGTATTACACACAACGTTTCTTCAAACTAAATGTTGCGTTAACAAATTTATAAATTGATTTTAAATTACAAATTAAATAATCGTTACACAATTAATTCGTTACGTTCAACACTTTTTCAAATGCGCTGGGTATATAACTAAAAAAAGATTGCCTATTGTTTAGACAATCTTCCACAATTAAAACTAAAAAATTAATTAAAAGCAAATTTTAAGCAAAAAAAATACTTTAAATCGCATTTTCCACAACTTTTGGTAGTGCATTTAGTATTTGTTCATCAGCTATATCTGCAAATTGTTTAAAGTTGTTGATAAAAGCCTGAGCCAATTCGCTTGCTTTTTGGTCATATGCGTGCATATCTCCCCATGTATTTCGAGGATTTAATATTTCTGAAGGAACATTTTTGCAATTTATCGGCATCAACAACCCAAAAATTGGATGCTCAATAAAATTTTCATCTGCTAAACTACCGTCTAATGCAGCTGTAATCATTGCTCTCGTGTAACTTAATTTCATTCTATTTCCGGTACCATAAGGTCCTCCACTCCATCCGGTATTAACCAGCCAAACATTTACGTTATGCTTCTTCATTTTATCGCCTAATAGTTTTGCATACTTAGCAGGATGCAATGGTAAAAATGCTTTGCCGAAACAAGCCGAAAATGTTAATTGAGGCTCTGTTACACCTGCTTCTGTACCTGCAACTTTAGCGGTATAGCCAGAAATGAAATGAAACATAGCCTGACTTGGTGTTAATTTTGATATTGGCGGAAGTACGCCAAATGCATCGGCGGTTAAGAAAAAGATATTTTTGGGGCCCTCTGCTACAGAAGGTTCTAAGGCATTTGAAATATAGTTGATCGGATAAGCTACCCTAGTATTTTCAGTTTTTTCGATATTAGAAAAATCAACATTACGTGTAAATGGAAAATAGTTAGTGTTTTCTAAAAGTGAACCAAATTTTATCGCTTCAAATATTTGAGGTTCCTTTTCGGCAGTTAGATCAACACATTTTGCATAACATCCGCCCTCAAAATTAAATACTGAGTTTTCACCCCATCCATGTTCATCATCACCAATTAAGGCTCTCTGCGGATCTGCAGATAACGTTGTCTTTCCTGTTCCCGATAACCCGAAAAAGATAGCAGTATCACCATCAACACCTACATTTGCTGAACAATGCATTGATAAAGTATTTTTTTGTTCAGGTAATATGAAGTTTAAAACAGAAAAAATTCCTTTTTTAATTTCACCAGTGTAAGCTGTTCCTCCAATCAAAATCATTTTTTTTGAGAAATTGATAACCGAGAAATTAGGTTGTCTTGTGCCGTCTGTAGCCGGATTAGCTAAAAAAGATGGCGCTGCAATAATAGTCCACTCTGGTTTAGCAGTTAGTTCTTGGTCATTGAACCTTAAAAATAAATTATTAGCAAAAAGATTTTGAAAGGCATGTTCAGTAACAACTCTAATGGTTGTTTTATAATTTTCATCCGCACAAGCATAAGCATCACGAACGTAAATTTGCTTTGTGCTTAAATGGGTTGTAATTTTTTCGAATAATGAATCAAAATGTATTGGTGTTATTTTTATATTGATATCGCCCCACCAAACTGCATTTTCTGTAACTTCATCGCAAACGATGAAACGATCTTTTGGAGAACGACCGGTAAATTTACCAGTATCAACCGCTAATGCGCCACTATCTGCTAAAGTTCCTTCGCCATTTTTCAAGGCCTCTTCAACTAATTCGGGTACACTAAGTTGGTACTTAACTGTTTTAGCACTCAAATTTAAATAACTTAAATCTGGCTGCGTTACATTCATACTGCTCATATATTTGGTTTAATATGCTGCAAAGCTAAGCAGATATTAACGCAAAAAACATCATTTTTGAGGAAAAATTTTACTTATTGTGGCAAATACACTAACAGTTAATTAATTGAAATACAGATGATTAATATACTATTTAACCGCCAGATTTTTTTACTTTGAAGCCTTCTTTTTGTAGCATTAAAATCACTTTATCTCTAAAATCACCTTGAATTAAAATTTCGTTATCTTTAGCTGCGCCACCAACACCACATTTAGTTTTTAGCATTTTAGCCAATACTTGCAAATCGTCATCACTACCTCTAAAACCGGTTATTAAGGTAACTGCTTTACCGCCTCTATTTTTTCTATCTAGCGTTACGCGTAAATCTTGCTGGTTATTTGGTAATTTTTCATCAGTAGATAGTGTATCATCTTGATATTCGAAAGTTGGATCTGTAGAATACATTATTCCACCAAAATCATTTATAACTTTTTTCTTTGGGTTTTTCATCACTATACGAATTTTCTACTTTGTAATAATTGTTAAGGCTGCCGGCATTACCTCTATTTCAATTTTTTGCCCCATTATAAAGGGCTCACCATCAAGGTGGATAGAATCTTCTGCTTGGCGTGTTATTGTAATTTTTTTTCCTCTAATAATTTCTACCATATCATGCTGATCTGTGGTTTTACGAATCATTTGGTAAGCTAAAATAGGCAATTTATATAGGGGGAATGGTTTTACAATACATAAATCCAATAATCCGTCTGTTAAAGATGATTTTGGAGAGATGTGAACATTATTTCCATATTGAGAAGAATTTGCAACACTTATTACGTAAGCTTTTCTTTCTAAATATTTTCCATCTATCTCAATTTGATAGTTTTGAGGTTTGTAAGAATTCATTTCCTTTAAAAACATTTCAATATATCCTTTTAAACCTCTCCCCTTTTTACCCGCAAAAACAGAACTGATGTGTGCATCGAAACCCATCCCTGCCATGTTAAAGAAATAACGGTTATTAAGTTTAGCAGCATCTATTACCTGGGTATTAAATGTATTGATAACCTGGATGGCTTTTTTGGTATCCATAGGTATTTTCAGATACCTTGCTAAGCCATTACCCGAACCAAAAGGAATAATGCCAAGGGTTTTGTTTAGCTTCATTACAATAGGTGCAACTTCATTAATAGTTCCGTCTCCACCAACTGCAACTATGATATCGAAATTCTTGTTAGCAGCCTCTTCGGCAATTTCTGATGCATGGCCTATATACTCCGTAAAGCTAAAATTAGCATTAAATTTATCTTTATCTAGATAGATATCTATTACCGAAGGTATCTTATACTTTTTTTTACCGCCAGAAATCGGATTGATAATAAATAAAATGTTTGCCTTTAACAATTTGCCTTGATTTATGAATTCACAAAATAATCGATATTTTTTGACTATTAATAATATATATAGTAATTTTGCAGCGTTAAAGTGGACTGATTTGCGTTGCTATTGAATTATAGCTGGATTGCAACCACGTAAAAAAAAGTGCTAACCTTACAACACTTCCTTTTACCGCCTGTTTTTAGGATCAGATTGCATTTTAATTATCATTAAATTAAATATTTAAAATGTCATATTTATTTACATCAGAATCTGTTTCAGAAGGTCACCCTGATAAAATTGCAGATCAAATCTCAGACGCACTAATTGATAATTTCTTAGCGTTCGATACCGAATCAAAGGTGGCTTGCGAAACTTTGGTAACTACCGGACAAGTAATTTTAGCTGGTGAGGTAAAATCGAAAACTTACTTAGATGTACAGCAAATTGCTAGAGATGTAATCAAAAAAATTGGTTACACTAAAAGCGAATACATGTTTGAGGCTAACTCTTGCGGAATTTTATCTGCTATACATGAGCAATCTCAAGACATTAACCAAGGTGTAGATAGAACTACTAAAGAAGAGCAAGGTGCTGGCGACCAAGGTATGATGTTTGGTTACGCAACTAATGAAACCGATGACTATATGCCTTTGGCTTTAGATCTTTCGCACAAATTATTGCAAGAACTTGCTGTATTAAGACGTGAAAATAATGAAATTACTTATTTACGTCCTGATGCAAAATCTCAAGTTACTTTAGAATATGATGATAACAATAAACCAGTTCGTATTGATGCCATTGTAATTTCTACTCAACATGATGATTTTGATGAAGAAGGCAAAATGTTAGCTAAAATTAAGCAAGATTTAGTAAGCATTCTTATTCCAAGAATTATTAAAAACAATCCGCAATATGCGCATTTGTTTAACGATAAAATTCAGTACCACATTAACCCTACTGGTAAATTTGTAATTGGTGGCCCACATGGCGATACAGGTTTAACTGGAAGAAAAATCATTGTTGATACTTACGGAGGTAAAGGTGCTCATGGTGGTGGTGCGTTTTCAGGTAAAGATCCAAGTAAGGTAGATAGAAGTGCGGCTTATGCTACACGTCATATAGCTAAAAATTTAGTAGCTGCTGGCCTAGCTGATGAAATTTTAGTTCAGGTTTCTTACGCTATAGGTGTTGCAAAACCAATGGGTATTTACATTAACACTTATGGAACGGGTAAAGTAAATAAAACCGACGGCGAGATTGCTAGAATTGTAGAAGATCTTTTTGATATGCGTCCGTATTTTATTGAGCAACGTTTAAAATTAAGAAACCCAATTTACAGCGAAACTGCTGCTTATGGACACATGGGACGTAAGCCTGAAACAGTTACTAAAACTTTTAGAACCCCAAATGGCGAAGAAAAAACAGTTACTGTAGAATTATTTACTTGGGAGAAATTAGACTTTGTAGAGAAAGTAAAATCTGCTTTTGATTTATAATTTAACCTAAACATAAATAAAAAAGGGATGTGCAAAATTTGTACATCCCTTTTTGTTTAAAAGCTAAATTTAATTTGGCCTAAATTTGCAGTATTAGGTAAAAAAATCCATTTAGGGCCATCTTTTAGCAAGCGGATAGCTTCTTTATCTTTCGCTTTATCTGCTGATTGAATAACTTTTATCGAGCTAACTGAGCCATCCTTTTTAATTGAAAAACTAAGTTCTATTTCAGTTTTTGCTGTTGTAAGTTTTAAAAATTTATGATTGGCTTTTAAATATTTTTGATAATTATCCCATCCGCCCAATGGTGAAACATTATTTTTTGAGGCAACGATTGTAATTAAAGAATTTTTATTAACCTCTAAAATAACATTAACAGGCTGATTAGATTTTGCACCTACTTCTGTTGTAGAAAAGCCAGAAAAACCTACTGTTAATTTTTGGTTTTGTGAACTATCTGCTACTAATTTAAATTCTCCATTTCTATCTGTTGTAGTTCCTCTATCAGCGCCTTCTAATCTTACAATGGCACCTTGTATAGGCATGCCCGTATCCTTCGAAACTACCTTACCCGTAAACTGACCTGGCATAATTCCTTCGGCTTTGCTAGGTAAAGCTGTTACCGCGGCCCTTGTTTGTACTTGTTTCTTTTCTTTAGATACCGTAATTTCTTCTAACTCTTGATTAGCAGCTTTTTGCTCGGCTATACGAGACGCAACAGGTGCACTGGCTACAATTGGCTGATCAGTTGCAGCAACAATTGGAGCATTTTTAATCAATTCAGTCTTATCCGCTTCTTTTTTTGGGATTGATTTAGCAATAATTGGTTTTGCAACAATAGTTTCCTCGGTAATAACAGAATTTGTATCTGTTTTTTCTTTAGCAACTTGTGGAGCAATCGTAACATCCACCTTTTTAGATTCATTTGCAGCTAGCATTTGTTGTCGCTTGCTACCTTTCATCCAAAATAAAATACATACCGCAATAAAAAGTACTGCAGCAGCAGAAGCAATGCTCAAACGTTGAGATGTAATTGCCCACCTTTTCTTTACAATTGGTTTTTGCGCAATTCGTTCTGCCAGTTGTTTCTGTAAAAGCGATAATGTTTGCGTTCTTTTGGGCGATTGACTTAAACCAGCCAGAGCCTCGGCCACGAATGGATCTTCGAGCGAAAGTTTTTCAACTCGGTGCATAGCTTTGGCATCAAGTTTACCATCAAGGTAATCTTCTAACACATCAATATCTAACCACTCGTTATAGCTCACTGTTTTTTTCAATACAAATTTTTAAATTCCTCTTCCCGTTCTGGATATAACTTTTTACTTTAAGCATATCATAACCCGTTATATCGGCTACTTCCTTATAACACTTTTCTTGCAAATAAAATAAATCTACACTTCTCCTTTGCTCTTCAGTTAAGGTTTCCATGCATTTTTCCATTATGGTTAATTGCGTTTCTTTTGTATCGTCGATATCAAGATGCACAAAATCTCCATTTTCCACAAAATTATCTTCCATGGCTACTGTCGGGTTTTTTGCCGACTTGCGTAAGGCCATTAAACAATGGTTTCGAGACAATACATGCAGCCAACTTTTAAAGTTTTGCACCTGATGAACTTTAAGTTTCACCACCAATTCTTCAAAAATTTGCATTACAGCATCTTTGCTCTGCTCCTCATCTTTAAAGTAATTAAAACAAACACCAAACACCAAATGCATATATTTATTGTAAAGCGTACCTAACAATCCTAAATCGCCACTTTTTTGATAAGCGGCAATGAGCGTAAGATCGTCTTGCTCATTTATTTTAGAGCTGTTCTTTATAAACTTCAAAATTCGGTAATCGGCTAAATGTTCTTCAAGTATAAAAAATATTTTTTGATAAGACGTGGCAAAAGCTCGATAATGTTAAAATAGCTCAAGCTTAAATTAGTGGCAGCAGATTTGCGTATAATTGTATTAGGAAATTTAAACCTCAATAAAATTAAAACACAGATGAATAGAATTGGATTATATTTTAGCGCTTTTGCCTTGATTTGTTTAAGCAGTTGCGATGTTCAAAGTCAGAACACGATTGGCAATATTTTAAAGCAAATACCAGCTGGCGGCACACCAACAAGCTTAGAAATTGGACAAGGAATTAAACAGGCTTTAGAAATTGGCACTTCACAAGGTGCGGCTAAACTATCGGCAAAGGATGGTTTTTTTGGCAACATGGCAGTTAAAATTCTCTTCCCTACTGAAGCACAAAAAGTAGAAAAAACACTACGAAGTGTAGGTTTAAATTCTCTTGCAGATAATGTGATTTTAAGCATCAATCGTGCAGCAGAAGATGCAGCAAAAGAAGCAAAGCCGATTTTTGTAGCTGCAATTAAACAAATGACCATTACTGATGCAACAAACATTCTTTTAGGTAATAAAGATGCCGCAACACAATATTTTAAAAGAGTTACTACAGCAGAGCTGATGCAAAAATTCTCTCCAGTTATTACCAATAGCTTGAGCAAAGTTGGCGCAACACGATATTGGACTGATGCTGCCACCGCATACAATAAAGTACCTTTTGTAAAACCTGTTAATACAGATTTATCTAATTATGTTGCTCAGAAAGCAATTGAAGGCATGTTTATACAAGTTGCACAAGAAGAGTTAAAAATTAGAGATAACATTAGCGCTAGAAGTACCGGCTTATTGCAAAAGGTATTCGGTTATGCTGATACGAAAAAGAGATAAATTATAAAGATAAATCGGAGGCTCCGTCATTCCCGCATATGCGAGAATCATAAAATAGCTAATAACCTGAGGAGTTCGATTAATAAATACTTGTTTATGCCATTAATATACTTTAAGCTAACACGGTCGTCACCCTGAATTTATTTCAGGGTCTTTATTGCATGAAAGATGCTGAAATAAATTCAGCATGACGGGATGGCTAAGTATAGATGCAATAGAACAAGATTTTAAAAAATTAATAATAATCGAAATAAGGTTAATATTCTCCTTAGTCATCCGATGAAACTTATAAAGCTGTAATATTCATCGGATAAAAAAACTTTATCAATAGCATGATTTGTGTTTTTTTGGCATTTGGTAAGAATACGTGGTTACTTAAACAAGCGTAAGTTAACTAAACCTGATTTAACGGAAATACTTTTACCAGGGATGGAAAGGAGCAATTGGGGCTAAAAGATTGGAGTGAGAGCAGGACTAACATTAATAAAAGTTGTGAAATTGCTTTTCAAATCCATTAACTTAAATACGTAATTTGCTTTTACTCGTAAATTAAGGTAATTTACACCATTATTTACAAGACAACATATTGGATTTCAAAGATTTTAATTTTAACCCCGAACTTTTAGAGGGTTTATTGGCAATGGGTTTTAAAAACGCTACGCCTATACAACAACAGGCAATTCCGCTAATTTTAGCTCATAAAGATTTAATTGCCTGTGCCCAAACGGGTACCGGAAAAACTGGCGCTTTTTTATTGCCTATTATGAATATGCTAACGGCAGATGATGATAGACATAACACCACTTTAATTTTAACACCAACGCGTGAACTCGCACAACAGATTGATTTACAGGTTGAAGCGCTTTCATATTTTACTAACATTAGTTCGTTAACGGTTTTTGGCGGTGGCGATGGCATTGCTTACGAACAACAAAAGCGCTCGATGCGTGAAGGAGTAGATATTATCATTGCAACTCCGGGAAGATTGATTGCTCATCTTTCATCGGGTGTGTTGAAAATGGATAAACTAAAATATTTGGTTTTAGATGAGGCAGACCGAATGCTGGATATGGGCTTTTACGAAGACATCATGAAAATTGTTGGATATTTGCCTAAAGAACGCCAAACGGTAATGTTTTCGGCTACAATGCCACCAAAAATTAGGACGCTGGCTGCTAAATTATTAAACGAACCTGAAAATATTAGTTTGGCCATTTCTAAACCTGCTGAAGGAATTAACCAGCAAGTTTATATGGTGCATGATGAGCAAAAAGTGCCTTTACTAACCGAAATTTTAAAACCAGCAACTTACAAACGTATTATTGTTTTTGCAGGGCGAAAAGAAAAGGTAAAAGAGCTTGGTAAGGTTTTTAAAAAATTAGGTCAGAAAGTTGCTGCTTTTCATAGCGATTTGGAGCAAAAGGAACGTGAAGCAATTATGCTAGATTTTAAAAATAGCAAGCTTGATGTTTTGATTGGTACTGATGTTTTAAGTAGAGGTATTGATGTTACGGGAATTGATTTGGTGATCAACTTTGATGCGCCTCAAGACCCAGAAGATTATATCCATAGAATTGGTAGAACGGCTAGAGCTGCCACAACCGGAACTGCAATTACTTTTGTGAACAACAAAGACAAACGCAAATTGGCCAATATTGAGAAATTAATTGAGCGCCAAATAGATCGTATCGCTTTGCCAGAACATTTAGGCGAAGCGCCGAAAGAAGGTGTTGTTGATGTAGAGAAAAAACCTCATGTTAAGAAAAGAAAGTTTTTTAAAAAGAAGCCTAAACCTAGTGTTGGGTGATTGATATTAAAATTTTGGTTTGTGGAGACACGAACCAAGGCAATAAATTTCGGCAGGTGAGACACCAGCCGATAGGTAAAGTTCTAAAGTTGAAGATTTAGATTGATTGGGTTACGAATTTAGGCAGAAGATTTTATTTTTTTCTTTTTGTCAGTATGAGAGTAGTAGAAGACTTTGTTTGAGCTTCGACTACACTCAGCATGACAGTTTTAAACTTGCCGCTATTTCTTTGCATTCTTAGCTTCTTTGCGGTTTCCCTAAAATCCCTATCTTTATCTTATGCAAAACCTACCGCCATTAGCAGAACGGATGCGCCCTCAAAATCTGGACGAATATGTTGGACAAAAGCATTTGGTTGGCCCAGATGCGGTTTTGCGCAAGGCGATTGAGAGTAGTCAGTTACCGTCAATGATATTTTGGGGCCCACCCGGAGTAGGCAAAACTACTTTAGCCACTATCATTTCTACGAATTTAGACAGACCATTTTTTAACTTAAGTGCCATAAATTCTGGTGTTAAGGATATTCGTGAGGTAATTGATAAAGCCGCCGCATTAAAAGACAGTTTTTTAGGCTTACCAATATTGTTTATCGATGAGATCCACCGTTTCAGCAAATCGCAGCAAGACAGCTTATTAGGTGCAGTAGAAAGAGGTTTAGTTACTTTAATTGGTGCGACTACAGAAAACCCAAGTTTCGAAGTCATTTCCGCTTTGCTATCGCGATGCCAAGTTTACATTTTACAGAATTTAACTGAAGATGAATTAGCGGGCTTATTACAAACTGCGATTGAAAAAGATGTTGTTTTAAAAGAGAAGCAAATAAAAATTAAGGAACACGAAGCATTAATTCGATTATCTGGCGGAGATGCTCGTAAGCTGTTAAATGTTTTAGAAATTGCTATAAATGGCATTGGTGGTAATAAAATTGAACTAACCAATGAGAATGTTCTCGCCCATGCACAGCAGAATTTAGCACTTTATGACAAAGCTGGAGAGCAGCATTATGATATCATTTCGGCATTTATAAAATCTATTCGCGGTAGCGACCCAAATGCAGCGGTTTATTGGTTAGCGAGGATGATTGAAGGTGGAGAAGACCCTTTATTTATTGCCCGAAGGTTGTTAATTTTAGCATCAGAGGATATAGGAAACGCCAATCCTAACGCGTTGTTATTAGCTAACAATTGTTTTACAGCGGTTAATGTAATCGGTTTTCCTGAATCTAGGATAATTCTTTCGCAATGCGTAACCTACTTGGCATCAAGCGTTAAGAGCAACGCAAGTTATGAGGCTATAAATAAAGCACAGGCTTTGGTGAAACAAACTGGCAATTTACCAGTCCCATTGCATATACGTAATGCGCCAACAAAGTTGATGAAAAACATAGGCTATGGAAAAGATTACCAATATGCGCATGGATATGAGGGTAATTTCTCTGAACAGGAATATTTTCCTGAGGGTTTAGGTGGCACGAAACTATATGATCCGGGTAAAAATCCGGCAGAGGATAAATTAAGAGAAAAATTGAAACAGAATTGGAAAAACAAATACAATTATTAATATGCTAAGTACATTTTTAAGTCACCAATGGAAAGATTTTTGGCGAAGCCGGAACAAAGCGGGTAGCATAGTTGCACAGCTTGTCCTCGGATTTTTTATGCTCTACTTTTTGGTAGTGGCCATTGCAGTTGGATTTGGAATGCCCTTTATGATCGATAAATTTTTTCCCGGTAGAGATGTAGTTCAAATTTTTAATGGTTTTATTCTGTATTATTTTCTTTTCGATTTAGCCATAAGAACACAAATGCAAGATTTACCTACGTTAAGTATTGTACCTTACTTACACTTAAAGATCAAAAAAAGCACCCTTGTTAATTTCCTTAACATCAAATCGTTATTTACGTTTTTTAACTTTTTACCATTATTTATCTTTATTCCTTTTAGTATTATTAAAATAGGCGGTACATATGGTGCTTTAACAAGTTTAATGTATGTTGTCTCCATAATTTCACTCACCGTATTTAACAATTATTTGGTGCTTTACTTAAAGCGCAAGGCTATCAATAATATCGCGTATTTTGCCAGCATTATTGGTTTTGTAGCCATTTTTGCAGCATTAGATTATTACAATATTGTTTCTGTTAGAGCTGCCTCTAACTATATTTTTATGGCAGTTGTAAAATTACCTTTATTAGGTTTAGTTTTTACGATTGCAGCCTTAGCCATTTTCTACATCAACTCCATTTATCTTCGCTCTAACCTATATACCGAAGAGTTAAGCACTAAAGATGATAAAAAAGTAAGTACAGATTATGCGTTTTTAAATCGTTTTGGTAAAGTTGGAGAGTTGGCTGCATTAGAATTAAAATTAATTTTAAGGCACAAACGTTCTCGTGGTTCGGTAGTGATGGGCTTTATGTTTTTATTTTATGGGCTCTTCTTTTACCGCATGCCTTTAATAAATGGTAACCAGTTTGGCATGATGCTTTTTGCAGCAGTTTTTATGACAGGTATAACGGTAATTACTTATGGTCAGTTCATGTTTGCTTGGCAGAGTACCCACTTTGATGGTTTGTTAATTAACAAAATAGATATTAAAAATTTCATTAAAGCTAAATTCTTACTCTTTACAATCAGCTGTACAATCATTACCTTGTTAGCAAGTTTTTATGGTTTTATGAGCTATAAATTGTTGCTTTTGCACTTGGCTGCCTATTTATATAACATCGGCTTTGCCACAGTAATTGTACTTTATTTTGCCACCATGAATTACAAACGACTGGACATTACCAAAAGCGCTAGTTTCAATTGGCAAGGAGTTGGAGCCACACAGTGGATTTTAGGTTTCCCATTATTATTGATTCCATTTGCGATTTACTTACCATTTACCTTTTTAGATAAACCTTATTGGGGTTTAACAGCACTTGGCGCCTTTGGTTTAATAACCTTGTTGATGAGAAATTTCTGGATAGATTTAATTGTTAAAAAATTTGAAAAACAACGATATAAAATAGCCGAAGGCTTTAGAGAATAATATGATGTTAGCATTTAAAGAACTAAAAAAATCATACGCGGGCAGAACCGTTGTAGATATCAAAGACCTAAAGATTGAAGCTGGTGAAACCATTGGCTTAGTGGGCAATAATGGTGCTGGTAAAACCACCATGTTTAGAATGTTATTAGATCTAATTAGGCCAGATAGTGGCGAAATTTTATCTAAAGATGTGAATGTTGCAGGCAGCAGCGAGTGGAAAAATTATACTGCTTCATATTTAGATGAAGGTTTTTTGATTGATTACCTTACGCCAGAAGAGTATTTTATTTTTATTGGCAGCTTAAATAATTTAAGCATAGCTGATGTAAATGAATACTTAAAACAGTACGAAGAATTTTTTAATGGAGAAATTCTAAATAGAGGCAAATACATTCGCGATTTTAGTAAGGGTAACCAAAACAAAGTGGGTATTGCTGCAGCGCTAATGCAAAAGCCAGAGTTATTGGTATTAGATGAACCTTTTGCAAACTTAGATCCAACTACTCAGATTAGGTTAAAATCTCATATTAAATCTTTGAAATCATCTCAGCGTTTAACAACATTAATTTCTAGTCATGATTTAAATCACGTAACCGATGTTTGTGATAGAATTATATTGCTTGAAAAAGGTATAGTGATTAAAGATTTTTATACTGATGAAAATTCGTTAAAAGAATTAGAAGCCTATTTTTCTGAGTAAACTTTCATACTCGGCTCTTCCCTAGTAGAAGTATTAAAAGATAAATGTATAGAATTATGGTCAATGAGGTACCCAAATTGTGGTATCTGATTGACCATTTTTAATTTAAAGCAGATAAATCTTTTAATTTAAAAGTAGGAATAGAGCTCTGAAAGGCTAATTATTTTTAATTATGATCAATTGTAACAATTGGCACTACGTTTGAATACAGGTAAACATTAACTAAATAAGAATAAAATGATGACTTCAAAAATTAAAATAGCAACGTTAAGTATAGCTTTATCGGTAGGTGCAATGACTTTTACTGGTTGCGATAGTTTAACTAATACACAAAAAGGAGCTGGAATTGGTGCTGCAGCAGGTGGCGTAATTGGTGGTTTAATTGGCAAAAAAGCTGGAAACACAGCAGTTGGTGCTATTTTGGGCGCAGCAGTTGGTGGTACAGCAGGTGGTTTTATCGGTAAACGTATGGATAAACAAGCTGCAGAAATTCAAACTGCGATTCCTAATGCTGAAGTTATCCGCGAAGGTGAAGGTATCATTGTAAAATTTGATAGTGGTATTCTTTTCGACTTCGATAAGTTTGCATTAAAAGATGCTGCTAAAACAAACATTCAATCTTTAGCAAGTTCATTAAATCAATATCCAGGAACTGACATTAAAGTTATTGGACATACTGATAGCCGCGGTACTGAGCAATATAACATGGGCTTATCTGAAAAAAGAGCTGCTGCTGTAAAAGCTTACGCAGTTTCTCAAGGTGTACCTGCATCTCGTTTAATTACTATTGGTAAAGGTTTTGCTGAGCCAATTGGCGATAATGCTACTGATGCTGGTAGAGCAGAAAACAGAAGAGTTGAGATTGTTATCGTTGCAAACGATCAATTGAAAAAAGAAGCTGCCACACAAGGCAAATAATAAAAATTTATATCTACCTATATAAATAACAAATCCTGTTGCATTAATTTGCTTCAGGGTTTTTTTTTTATAAAGTAATCACAATGGAAAAAACACAAGTTGTATTTGGTGAGTATACGCGATGATAATAATTGAAGTGTTATTAATATCTTGTTATAACAAAGTGATAAAGTTGATGCTGACATAAATTCAGCATGACAAAGCACCCACATCTTGGTCACCCTGAATTTATTTCAGACTCTGCTCAGCTGAAATCTATTCCAAAAATCTAAAATAGATTATAAATCGAGAGATAATAGATTAATTATGAATAGATATCTTCGAAATAAGTTATTGCTAAACCTTTAAGCAGCAACTCTTGCTCCATTAAGGCATATGATGGAACTGGTTTTACCAGTTTCCAATGTGGCCAACCATCTTGGTCTAATCCTTCCAATTCGTAAAAACCCATTTCGCTTAACAAACGACAAGTGGCAATGTGCATCAACTCCTCTTTTTGCCTTTTACTATATTTACCAGGGCCTTTACCAAGCTCTTGAACACCAATTAAAAACAGAATAACCTTTAAATCTGGCGTATCAGAATCAAATTCTTGAGAAATTTTTGTCTGTAGTTCTTTCCATTTGGCATGTATTTCTGCTGGCTTCATAATACAAATATAGTTTTATGACAAAGAGTTTAACGCACATATAAGTCAAATTTTTAGCTTTGTGATATGGAACCTCAAATAAACACTGGAATATTGGCCTATGGCATGTCGGGCAAAGTTTTTCACGCACCATTTATTGCTACACACCCCGGCTTTAATTTAAAAGGGATTGTAGAAAGGACTAAAAAGCTGGCTAAAAATGATTATCCGCATATTATAAGCTACAACAGTGTTGACGAATTGATTGCAGACGATAGTATAGATTTGGTGATCATCAACACCCCAAACAATACCCATTATGAATATGCCAAGCAAGCTTTAAATGCAGGTAAACATATTTTAGTAGAGAAACCATTTACTGCAACAACGAAACAAGCTAAAGAACTATTTGCATTAGCAAAAAGTGTTGGCAAAAAAGCGTTAGTTTATCAAAACAGGAGATATGATAGCGGTTTTAATGCGACTAAAAAGGTAATTGAAAGTGGACAATTGGGCAAACTAGTTGAAGTTCATTTCCGTTACGATCGATACAGAAATGAGATTGGTGTAAAAGCTTTTAAAGAAGAATTAGTTGAAGCCACGGGCTTACAGTATGATTTGGGCCCACATCTGTTAGACCAAGCAATAGCACTTTTTGGCAAGCCTTTAAAATTCAATAAAATATTGAGCAAAAATCGTGTTAACACAAAAGTGGATGATTATTTTGCCATTCAATTAAGTTACCCAAATGAATTGACTGTTTTTTTAACGGCGAGTATGTTGGTAGCTGATGTTAAAGATGCTTTTGTAGTGAATGGGATGATGGGTTCGTTTAGCAAAAACCATGCTGATGTTCAAGAAGCTCAACTCCTAAAAAACATGAAACCAACAGATGAAGGTTATGGCATTGAAAATCCAGCGGATTCTGGAAAATTGACATTGGTTACTGAAGATGGCGGTAGGGTTACTCAATTAGTAGAATCTGAAAAAGGCAATTATCCAGCAATTTTTGAAGCGGTTTATCAAAATATAGTGAATGATATTCAATATCCGATAACCGAAGATGATATTTTAACACAATTGGAGATTTTGGAAAATAATTAAATTACAACAAATAAGAGTCATCCTGAGCTTGTCGAAGTATTAATAATGAAAGTCTTCCAGCACACTCAAAATGACGGCAACGAAAAAAAGTTCCGTACAATAAAATTTTCTTTTAAAAAAGTAACTTTTGACGTCTCGTCATGCTCAGCTCGACTGGGCATCTTAAAGCGGAAGTAGGCTAACGTTTTATAGCATAACGATTCACGTTTATACGCGAATTACCACCGATATTACAACAAACTGCCTTTCAACAAAATCAAAAATTCTGTAGGGTTTTCAATATGCGGGATATGTCCGATACCCTCCAATTCAATTAATTTAGCACCATAAATCTTGGCGGCAGTTTGTTTACCCAATAATTGGTATTGCCCATGTATAGCTTGCTGATCTGGTGTTAACAAACCCTTACCAACAATCGTTCTATCTTCTGTACCGATAAACAAAACAGTTGGCACTTTAATATTCTGAAATTCATATACTACAGGCTGCTCATAAATCATGGTAAAGGTCATGGCCGCCACTTTTGCATAACGTGGAAAATCTGCACTAAAAGTTACCCCAGCTGCAATTCTTACCAACTCATCGTATGCTGTTTTCCACACTGTGAAATAAGAACTTTGATAATATTTTTGAATACTTTCTGCTGTAGCTTTTAACTCTGTTTGATACTGCTGCTGCGTATTTACATATGGCACAAAAGTTTTGTAATCTTCTAAACCTATCGGATTTTCTAACAGCAATTTTTCTGTTTTTTCTGGATAAAGCAAAGCGAAACGTGTAGCCAACATTCCACCCATTGAATGCCCTAAAACAGCTGCCTTTTGCACGCCCAAAGTATCTAATAGCTTTTTATTCCATGTAGCTAATTGATGGAAACTGTAATGTATAAATGGTTTTGATGATTTACCAAAACCAATCTGATCTGGCACAATTACCCGATAACCATCGGCAGAAAGTGATTTAATCACTTCCGACCAATAATAACCTCCAAAGTTTTTGCCATGAAATAACATTACCGTTTTGCCATTATTTTTTGCGATTGGCTTTACATCCATATAGGCCATTCTAATATCCTCACCGTCGGCTACTAAATTTAAAAACTGAACTGGATAGGCATACTTTACATTTTCTAAAGTAATAGATAGTGTATCTATTTGTTGTGCCTTTAATGCAAATTGGAAGGCAAATAAAGCAAAAACTAAAACAATATATTTCGTCATTATTAAATCGGATAGTGAACATTACAAACAATCGTTACAACTGATTGTGTTAAATTTGAGCATTATTTATACTTTTGGAGACCAAATATATCTTATGAAAGACTATCAAATTGGTTCTTACCAATTATCACTTAGTGTAATTAAGCAAATTATAACAGAGAAAAAACAACTTTCTTTATCTACACTAGCTATTGAACGCATTATAAAGTGCCGAAAGTATTTAGATGATAAATTAAGTGAAAATGAAAACCCGATTTACGGTATTAATACTGGCTTTGGCTATCTACAGCATGTAAAAATTGAAGCAGAAAATTTGAGCCAGCTGCAGCATAACTTATTGTTATCGCACGCATGTGGAACAGGAAATGAGGTGCCAAAAGAGATTGTAAAGCTGATGATTTTGTTGAAGATCCAATCATTAAGTTATGGCCATTCTGCAATTGCTTTAAGCACAGTAGAACGATTAATCGAATTTTATAACCTTGATATTTTGCCGGTAATTTACATACAGGGTTCTTTAGGTGCGTCTGGAGATTTGGCTCCTTTAGCTCACTTAGCTTTACCGCTAATTGGCAAAGGAGAAGTTTGGTACGAAAACAAAAAAATCAGCAGTGCTAAATTGTACGAAATATTAAATTGGCAACCTTTAACCTTAAAAAGTAAAGAAGGTTTGGCCTTAATTAATGGCACACAGTTTATGAGCGCTTATGGAACTTACTGTTTGTTAAAAGCACAACAATTTTCGGCATGGGCCGATGCAATTTCAGCCATTTCAATAGATGCTTTTGATTGTAGGATTGACCCATTTTTACCATTAAGTCATGCGATTAGACCACATACAGGCCAAATTGATACCGCAGCTAAGGTTTTTGATTGGCTAAAAGGAAGTGAATTAATGGAGAGAAAAGGGAAACAAACTCAAGATCCATATTCTTTTAGATGCGTACCACAAGTGCATGGCGCCAGCAAAGATAGCATCAACTATATCAAATCGGTTTTTGAGATAGAAATGAATGCTGTTACTGATAATCCAAATGTTTTCCCAGATGAGGATTTGATTATCTCTGCAGGTAATTTTCACGGACAACCATTGGCAATAACCTTAGATTTTTTGTGTATTGCATTGGCCGAATTGGGTTCTATTTCAGAAAGAAGAACTTTTCAATTGATTTCTGGAACAAGAGGTTTGCCTCCGTTTTTAGTGAAAAATGCAGGCTTAAATTCTGGCTTAATGATTACGCAATATACCGCAGCTTCTATTGCAAGTGAGAATAAGCAGTTGTGTACGCCAGCATCTGTAGATAGCATTGTAAGTAGCAACGGACAAGAAGATCATGTAAGCATGGGGGCAAATGCAGCTACTAAATGTTTACGCATTTGCGATAATGTAGAACGAATTTTAGCGATTGAGTTATTAACTGCAGCCCAAGCATTAGATTTACGTAAACCAGAGCAATCATCACCTTTGATAGAAAATTTAATTGCCGATTACCGAAAGGTAGTTTCATTTAATGATGCGGATCGGATTTTATCAAAGGACATTAAAGCAAGCATTGAATTTATCCGAAATACGGAGATTTAAATAATCATTAGGCTAAAGTATAGAGAACATCTATATAGATTAATCATTGAGAAAACTCAATTAAAAATTAGACAAATGAGTGCAATTATTATTAAGTAAATCATTTTGAATTATTTTTAGTGATCGTCATTGCGAAGCCAATTTTTCATTAGCTGTGGCAATCTCCTTATTAAAGTTTATTTTGCATCAAGCAGGAGATTGCTTCACTGCGTTCGCAATGACGAGTTAACTTATTACTTCTTATACATTTGGTTTAAATTTACTGCTGGCATTTGCACTTTGGTCTGGTCAGAGAAACTACCTGAGCATTTATCTATAGCAATATTTTCAACTTTAAAGTTTGCATCACCTTTGGTATTTATCACTAATTTTTTGATGCTGTATTTTGCTTCTTCTTTATCTGAGCCGAATAATTCTACTTCAGAATCTGACGTAATACTTAGGTTTTCAAATGAAGCAAATGAAGAATATAGCGGAGTTTTAGCTAAAGTAAAAGTCACGTTTTTTATGTCTTTATCTATGTTAATCAGCTTTACATCTGTGGCATTTACATTTATGCTACTCACTTGCATATCTGAAGAAAAATTAACCCTACCTGATTTCGAAACATTAAAATTTAATGAATCTTGGTTTGCTCTTAATTCAACTCCATCGGCTTTTGCTACAGCTATATTATTAATTTTTGGCGCATAAATTATAATCCAACCATAGTTATTGTCATCATTTTTTTTATCTGCAGCGCTGATCTGTAACGTTCCATTCTCATCAACATTAAAAGTAAATGTGTTTTTTAAATTCTCCTGCACTTTTACACCGTAATCTTTGTCCTCAACTAAACGGATATTTAAAAAATAACCTTTAGCATCTTGTACGTTAACCGCATTAAAAGATTTAGAAATTGGTGTACTTAAAAGATTTTCAGAAGGTGATTTAAATGTGTTATTCTCATAAGCAACACGGTTAACATCTTTGCTATCTTTATAATATACTTTAGAAGTGTAAACCATGCCCAAAATTGGGATTAAAATAAGCGCTGCTGCAAAGCTTATTAATATTTTATTACTTGTCTTCATTTTCTTTAAGGATTAAAATTTTCTTTAACAAACGTGTTGTAACGAGCTTCCAGTTCATCAAACTTGATGTTTAATAAATACACATTTCTAAAAACTACGGGTAGCTCATCATCCATAAATTGTGTTTTTCGGTAAGCTTTTACCTGTGTTATGGCATCATCCGCAACAAAAAAACCGATCCCTCTTTTATTGGTAATGATGTTTTTATTTTGCAACAGTTCGTAAGTACGCATCACTGTGTTGGGGTTTACTTCTAATTCAACTGCCAATTCCCTTACCGATGGCACTTTATCGTCGGTTTTCCATTTGCCAAGCAAAATATGCTCGCAAACGTACTCAGCTATTTGAAGGTATATTGCCTTATTGTCTCTAAATTCCATATCTATACCAATTAAATTAAACTTCCTTTTCTTTAAGGCGAACGTAAGTAATTGTCCAAAAAACAATTGTTAGCGCCATTAATAAAAGAAAAATATACACTCCAACATTATCCTTAGTATTGCTATTCATGTTCATACTAACTGTAGAAACCTTATTGCTAAATAAAGTATCACCAGCTTTATAAATAAGATAAGCCCATAAACCAGAAAAGATCATTACTGAAATTGCAGTTTTAATGTAGTGGAACTTATTAAAGTAAATAGACCCCAATAAAAATATGCTTGTAAATAATAAAGGTGTAGCATATAATGGAAGGAAACTTGTGCCACTATTATTTTTTTCGAAAAAATACAAAGCTGTTAAATTTGAGTTTTCTGAAAGGGTTTTAACCTTTGCTACAAAGGCTAAATCTGTAAGATAAAAAATAGCAATAAAACATATTGTACTCAGCAATCCAGCAAAGAACACACCTGTTAAAAATTTCTCAAAAGTTGATGCCGGTATCAGCAAATCAATAATCGCCTTTGGTTTTTGACCTAAATGGGCAAAATAGTTACTTGCAATTATCGTTATAAATAGAAAGCCAAAGATCAAAAATAATGGCTCTCTAAAACTGAATGATCTTGCTGTAAAAGCATATTCACCGGTAAATACACCTACCAAAGCGAAACCATAAAAAGCAATAATTACACCTGCAGCAACGCCTAATGTAATTAAGTAAATTTTGCCAAATTCTAGCCATTGTCTCTTTAACAAAAGCCCAAAACGTTGTATAGTATATGTGTTGTTCATGTTTGTTTAGGTTTAGTTAAAAATTGGTTTTAGTTTATTTTTTTCTGCCAACACTGCGTTAAACAACAACTCTAAATCTAGCTTGCTATCTTCCTGATGAAAATTTGGCATCACTGCGTTGTAACCCGCCATACTTGGCTCTGCATAAATTATAGTGTCATCCATTTCTTTAACACGTTTAAAGCAAAGTTTATTGGTAATTTCTTCTACTGATGCTTTTAAGGCAATGCTATTTTCATCTACCATAATTACCGTATCAATTAAATTATCTAAATCTCTAACCTGATGTGTTGAAATGATAATGCATCGATCTTCTGTTAATGCAGAAGCCATAATTTTACGAAACTGTGCTTTCGATGGAATATCTAATCCATTGGTTGGCTCATCCATAATAATCAATTTGGCATTAGTTGCTAAGCCAAAGGCGATGATTAATTTTTTCTTCTGCCCATAACTCATGTTTATCAACTTCTGCCCTACCGGGATATCAAATTCCGCTAGTAGCGTGCTAAAATAAGCATGATCAAAGTGGTGATAAAAAGCTGCATTTGCTTTTACATAAGCATCAATTTTAACCGATGGCAAATAAAACTCTTCGGGGATAAAACAGATTTGCTGCAATAAAGCGGGTTGGCGTTTGGCAGGATTATAGCCCAAAACATCTAATGTTCCACTTTGTGCATAAACCAAACCCGCCAAATTTTTTAACAAGGTTGATTTACCAGCACCGTTTTTACCTAATAAACCATAAATGTGACCATTGCTCAATTGCATGCTCAAGTTTTTGAATAACAATTTGTGCTTGTTGTATCCAAAATTTAGGTCGTTAATTTTAATCATTAGCTACTGTATTAGTTAAATAATACACTAAAGTATGGTAGATTTTTTAAACCTCCAAATTATTTGTGATTTATTTTTTGCTTGATGGTTGATAGTTAAGGTAAAATAGGTATTGAATTTTGATAGAAACAATAAGCGACATAATTATTTTGAAAAGCATGTGCAGTAATTCTTAGGAAATTGTTGTCCCGTTTTCCGTTACAATTCCCGATGAAAAATCGGGAGATTTCCACTTCAACCGGGTTTAAGAACAAAAGTTTATACTCCTATTTATGGCTAGGCATAAAGCAGCTGCAAATAGGAGTAATTACCCAAGTTTTATAAACGGGATCGCAGCGAAAATCCTTTTACTAGATGTCCGCCACGGCGGACATTTAGGGTAAAAGATTGAAGTGCAGAGCCCGACTAACGT
>NZ_JBWKZK010000001.1:1113168-1436550 GCF_059424425.1 Pedobacter sp. GW456-11-11-14-TSB4 | reverse complement strand
AAGATACCATCCTAAGTATAGCGGAAGGTTTAATATAATTTTATCTGAATTAAATAGTCTTCGACTACGCTCAGACTTGCAATATTTGTTAACTCATATCCATTCTTTGCAAGGCTCAGATTTCCACTACAACCGGGTTTAAAAATAAAGGCTTTTGCTCCTATTTATGGTTAGGCATTTAGCAAATAGCAGCATTGCCCAAGTTTTATAAACGGGATCGTAGCGAAAATCCTTTTACTAGATGTCCGCCACGGCGGACATTTAGGGTAAAAGATTGAAGTGCAGAGCCCGACTAACGTTGATAAAAGCTACAGCAATTGCTTTTCAAAAAATCTAAAGATTATGTTTTGTTCCAAAACTTTGGCTAAAGATACCATCCTAAGTATAGCGGAAGGTTTAATATAATTTTATCTGAATTAAATAGTCTTCGACTACGCTCAGACTGACAAATTTTCAAAAAAGCCACAGCTGTACAGCAAAAATCTGTAAACTGTAGCTTTTTAATTAGGTTGCTACCCCTTACTTATTCTAATTGTTAACCAGTGAAAAATCATCACCAATGAACTAACGAACCAGTAAACTAATTTATAGGAATACTTACACCCAAAGTAACGTTTCTACCTGGGTTAAAAATATTAGCTAATTTATATCTACTTAGGTGATTGTAATATAGTTTATTGGTTAAGTTTTGTCCGGTTACCCAAACATTAATTTTGCTATTTTTCATTTTTAATGAGGTACCAAAACCAGCATCTAACAAGGTATAACCATCAGTTTGGGTTTCAAATTCATCAAAACGATCTTGTTTAAAAACATTTGTTAAACCAATTTTGATGTAGCTGTCTTTTAAACCTTTAATGTTCGGTTCAAAACGTAACTCATTATTCAATGTTGCAGCTGGTATAAAAGGTAAAGCAGAATCATCTGCTAAGTTTTTGCCTCTTACGTAAGCAAAAGTATTTTCAAAATGTAGGGCTTTGATTAGATGGAAATCTACAGAAGCTTCACCACCTACTAATTGCGCATCTGTTTGCACGTAACGATAAACTGGTAAAATACTAACTGTACCGTCTTCTTCATCATAAGGAATAGTTTCGCTGCTAAAATTACCTGGATAAATATAATTGTAAATGCGATTGCTGTAAGCATTTAAACCGAAAGTTACCTTTTCTGCGTTATACTCTAAACCTAAATCGAATTGTAAACTGGTTTCTTGTTTTAAATCGCTATTACCAATTTCATATCTGAAAGTGCCTTCGTGTTTACCGTTTGCGCCTAATTCTGCAATATTTGGAGATCTAAAGCCAGAGCCCACATTTCCTTTTAAGTTTAGATTTTTAGCCAACTCAAAAGCAAAACCTAAAGACCCAGAAACGTTAGAGAAGTTGTTATTAAATGCTGTAAAAACCTGATTACCGTCTTCAAATAAATCTTTACCATCAACTGTTTTATAATCGTAACGCACACCTGCATTAATGGCACCGTTTTTAAAATTACGTTTTAAATAAACAAAGGCACCAATATTATTGCTAGTATAATCTGGAATTAAGAATTCATCACCAGCGTTTACATTGGTTTGATACATGCCTTGCACACCAACCGTTGGCTCCCAAACTCCCTTGTTAGGGAAAATATATTTCACATCATAAGTGTAAGAATTCAAGCCTAAATTTAAGCCCGGCTCATCGGCACTTTCTTCAAACTCTTTACGGATGTTACGCTGAAAAGCTAACGTACTTTTTAACTGTCCGCCACCTAAAAGGATGTTACTATTTAATGCAGCACGATAATGATTGATGTTTTGGAAAGGCAAGGCAATTTCTCTTTTTCGAGCGTCACGATTTGAAATCACATTTCCATCTTCATCAAAATAACTACCACCAGCATCAGGTCCTTCCTCAACTAAACCAACATTAGTATTAAAGCGAGACAAGTTTAAATGCGCATATCCCCAAGTTTTATTTAACCCAAGCATCCCGCTAAAATTCGTTTCATTAAAACCAGAATTAGGCACGTTAAAACCTTTATATCTATAGCCGTAAGCATTTTTGTAAGAAACTCTACCTCTATAAACGAAACCGTTATCATTACCTTGCAACATTAGTGAAGATGCTGTTAAGCCATTATTTGCGCCATAACTTGTCGTAAAATTTCCATTAAACTCACCTTCTGCTGGCACCAAATCTTCAATAATATTGATCACGCCACCCAATGCATCAGAGCCATATAACAAACTTGCCGGACCTTTTAATATCTCAATTCTTGCTGCTGCAAATTGATCTGCTTGCACACCATGTTCATCACCCCATTGTTGGCCTTCTTCTCTCGCACCATCAACAATGGTTAAAACTCTATTGTAACCTAAACCTCTAATGGTTGGCTTAGAAATAGCACCACCCGTAGTAATCTGCGATATACCAGGCACCTTTGCCAATGCATCAATGATATTTGTACCAGCAGATTGTGCTAACTTTTCACGGCTAAGTGAAACAACGGCTAAACTATTGGTTTTGTTATTTGCACTAAATGGCGTACCGGTAATTACTACCTCTGCACTTTCTATAACAGATGCTTGAAGGGAAAAATTAATGTTTTGTGTTGATGCTAAATCTACAATTTGCGATGCAGTTTTATAACCTAAATACCTAACTTCTATTAAAAACTTGCCTCTTGATGGAACGTTATTAAAACTAAATTCGCCGTTGGCGTTGGTAACTGTGGTGGCCTTTAAATCTGAGATATAAACCGTTGCACCAACTAAAGGTTGTTGTGTTGAAGCATCAATAACTTTTCCTTTAAATGACGCTAACGAATCGGCAACTGCCGGAAGCGTAAAGAACACGCTCAAAAAAGCCAATAATAGGCCTAACTTTTTCATAATAATATTTTTAGAGATAAACATCATCGCAAAAGCAAATACGTTTATCACGATTAGTAATGGTTTTGTGTAATTCTACTTTTACAAAAATCTATGTGATTAGCTATTTTGTCAAAGTTCAAATGATAAACTATGACATACGATTTAGATAGCTGTAGATTTTTATTAAAGTAATAGGATATAAATTTACGAAAAAACGGGTGGCCCTCTTAACGAAGTTAATACGAGCTCTGCATAAGAGCTCGTGATATTTGTTGCAGTAAAATGAAATATGTTACCTTCTAGATAGGTAATAAATGTAGTTTTATCAATGGTATAGTTTTTCTCGAAATGAGCCTTACAAATTAAACAAGTTTCTTGCGTTGTTTTAAGATGTAGGTGGTGTGTACAATGTTTTTCTACAACTGTTACCTGCTGCTCATGATGGTGTAGCGAACTCCATGGCGTTATGGCAAGCGTAAACACCCAAAGCAGTGCAAAGGTTAAAATCTGTTGAATATGTAAACGTCGCTTTTTCAATTCTGATGCAAACCTAAACAAATAACAATATTTTTTTACATTTGAGTTGTAACATTGCCTTGATATGACCACAAATATAAACGAAGGTTTAAACCTTAAAATTAAGAACACACCAACGGGAAATAACTTAACCTGCAAAGGTTGGGTACAAGAAGCTGCCTTAAGAATGTTATTAAACAACTTAGATCCAGAGGTTGCTGAGCGACCAGAAGACTTAATTGTATACGGTGGAAGAGGTAAGGCCGCCAGGAATAAAGAAGCTCTTGAGCTGATCATCAAAGCGCTTCAAACCTTAGAAAATGATGAAACTTTACTCATCCAATCTGGCAAACCTGTTGGTGTTTTACCAACCCATAAAGATGCACCGAGAGTTTTAATCTCTAATTCTCAATTGGTACCCAAATGGGCTACTCAACAACATTTTGATGAGTTAGAAGATAAAGGTTTAATAATGTACGGACAGATGACGGCAGGTTCGTGGATTTACATTGGCTCACAAGGAATTGTACAGGGAACGTATGAAACATATGCCGCTCTGGCCAAAAAACATTTCGATGGAAATCTGGCTGGAACCTTAAATGTTACTGCCGGTTTGGGTGGCATGGGTGGTGCACAACCGTTAGCAATTACCATGAATAATGGTGTTTGTTTAGCAGCTGATGTTGAAGAATGGCGTATCAAAAAACGTTTAGAAACTAAATATATTGATGAGATTGCTTATGATATTGATGAAGCGATTGATAAAGCATTACAATACAAAAATGAGCACAAAGCGATTTCGATTGGTGTAGTTTGTAATGCTGTAGAACTTTTACAAAGATTAATCGATAGAAATATTACTCCAGATACGTTAACCGACCAGACTTCGGCACACGACCCATTAATTGGCTATTTGCCAGAGGGAATTTCTAACACCGAAGCCAATAAATTAAGAGCTGAAAATCCAGAAGAATATACCAGACGTTCTTACGCTACAATGGCAAAGCATGTACAGCAAATGTTAGCATTGCAAAAACGTGGCGCAATTACTTTTGATTACGGCAATAATTTACGTGGAAGAGCATTAGAAGTTGGCGTTAAGGATGCCTTCGATTTCCCTGGATTTGTACCTGCATACATTCGACCGTTATTTTGCGAAGGCAAAGGTCCTTTTCGTTGGGCAGCTTTAAGTGGCGACCCACAAGATATTTACGAAACGGATAAATTGATTTTAGAACTTTTTCCAGAAAACGAGAGCTTAAAACGCTGGATTATGATGGCACAAGAACGCATTGCTTTTCAGGGTTTACCGGCTAGAATTTGTTGGCTAGGGCAAGGCGAACGAGAAAAAGCTGGTTTAGCTTTTAATAAATTGGTAGCCGAAGGAAAAGTAAAAGCGCCAATTGTAATTGGTAGAGATCACTTGGATACCGGTTCAGTAGCTTCTCCAAATAGAGAAACTGAAGCAATGCTCGATGGTTCTGACGCAGTAGCAGATTGGCCGATTTTAAATGCATTGATTAATACTGCTGGTGGTGCAAGTTGGGTTTCTTTACACCACGGTGGCGGTGTGGGCATTGGCTATTCTATACACGCCGGAATGGTAATTGTTGCCGATGGAACTGATGATGCAGCTGCTAGAATAAAACGCGTTTTGCATAACGACCCAGCTATGGGTGTAATTCGCCATGCAGATGCAGGTTATGATATTGCAAAAGATACTTTGAGAAAACATAGGTTGGGGTTGAAATAAGATATGAGAAGTGAGATAACATGTATAAGCTTGAGGGCTAATTCAAAAAATAGTTAGTCATCCAATGAATATATACATTTTGCAGATATTCATCGGATGACTATCGTTGAGTACAATCCTGAGTGTGGCCGAAGGATTGACAAAAGGTCTTCGACAAGCTCAGACTAATAAAATTTTCAGAATACATTCTACTCTTCTAAATAATTCCTAAATTTGTTCACAAGGAAATGGTGTCTTCCTATTCGAACCGCCCTCAAAAAGCTGATGACGCCTGGTTATAAATGCAAAACATTTAATCAGGAAAGCTATGTCAGTAAAAAAGAAAAAATCAAGCAAGCAAAAAATTAAAATCAACACTTTCGACTTTTTTAGAAAGTATCCTACTGTGCCATACATTATTAAATGGCTCTGCATTAGTTTAATTATTGGGGCTTTAATTGGTACAGCATCTGCTGGATTTTTGCAGTCATTAAATTGGGTTACCAACTACCGTGAAGCTAATTTATGGATCATCGCATTGCTCCCTGTTGCAGGGTTAGGTATTGGCTTACTTTATCATTATTATGGTAAGGATGTTGATGCGGGCAACAATTTACTAATCGATACCATTCATGAGCCAAAGCAAACCATCCCGTTTAAAATGATGCCCTTTGTATATATTGGTACGATTGCAACCCATTTATTTGGCGGTTCTGCAGGGCGAGAAGGCACCGCTTTACAAATGGCTGGAGCCATTGCCGATCAGTTTAGCAAACCTTTTAAACTTAACTCAGAAGATAGGAAAACGTTAATTATTGCCGCAATTGCAGCAGGTTTCGGTTCTGTTTTTGGAACTCCATTGGCGGGTGCAGTTTTCGGGATGGAAGTTTTCCTCATTGGCAGAGTAAAATATAATTCTATTTTTCCGGCATTTGCCGCAGCCATTATTGCAGATATTGTAACCAAACTTTGGAACACGCCACATACCCATTACCATATTGATTTAGTTCCAAGCATCTCGTTCTTAAACCTGGGTTATGCCATTTTAGCGGGTGCAGCTTTTGGCCTATGTGCGGCAACTTTTAGCAGAACTTTACGCTCTGCTAGCTCAATTTTTAAAAGCAAAATTAACTATCCGCCACTGCGACCGTTTATTGGAGGGCTAATTTTAGTTGTAATAATTTACTTTTCTGGTACCACAAAATACATTGGTTTGGGTATACCAACTATTGTAGATTCTTTTAACCAACAAATGCCAACATACAGTTTTGCGATTAAGATGGGTTTAACGATACTTACTTTGTCGGCAGGGTTTAAAGGTGGCGAAGTTACGCCACTATTCTTTATTGGCGCTACATTGGGCAGTGCGTTATCGCTGTTTTTACCTTTACCAGTAGCACTTTTAGCCGGAATGGGTTTTGTAGCCGTTTTCGCCGGAGCAACCAATACCCCTATTGCTTGTACTTTAATGGCTATTGAATTATTTGGCAGCGAATGTGGTGTTTATGTAGCCATTGCTTGTACGGTTTCTTATCTGCTTTCAGGACATACGGGTATCTACGGCAAACAGGTAATTGGCGAAACTAAAAACAGTAGGTTTTCTAATTATTTGAATAAGCGAATTGGGGAGATTTAGTTGTTATAAAGAACAATTCCACACAATTTTTATTGCAAATCCGTGATAAATAAAGTCTTAATTTTGAGTGGTTTCACAAACCAACACCACATTTTTTACGTTTTTAAATAAAAAGAAAATGGCAACTCAAGAACAGATCAAAAAAGGTTATATCGACTATGTTTTAACAAACGATGAGCAACCAAAATCAGTCTATAGTTTTGTTAAAAAGTTAAAAATTACAGAGGCCGAATTTTATGCTTTTTACGCTTCTTTCGATAGCATTGAGAAGAATATTTGGTTTGGTCTTACGGTAGAAGCCATAGATGAAGTTAAAAAACAAGAACTTTGGGAGCAGTATTCATCTCGTGAGAAAATGTTATCTTTCTTTTACAGCTATGTAGAATTGCTAAAAAGCCAAAGGAGTTTTGTAATTTACAGTCTAAAAAAGCAGCCTAAAAAATTAGGTACGCCAGCGGTTTTATCTGGTGTTAAGCCAATATTCGAAAACTTTGCCGAAGAAATCATCAATGATGGATTAGCCAGTGGCGAATTGGCTGATCGTAAGTTTTTTGCCAAACGCTACAAAGATGCGCTGTGGGTACAGTATGCTTTTATCCTTAATTTTTGGATAGATGATGACAGCAATGGTTTTGAAAAAACTGATGAAGCAATCGAGCGAGGCATTCAAGTTACCTTCGATTTATTTCAGCGTTCGCCAATTGATAACCTTTTCGAATACGGTAAATTCTTAAGCCAAAACGGAAAGTTAAAAGAAAAAATGGGGTTTTAAATCTGGATTAATTCCTTTTAAACAGCTGTTGATTGCATGTATCAACGCTAACCTCCTACACCAATAAAAAAGAAAACAACGCATGAATACGCAAGAAACAATGCCTACCACCAAGGTAGAGCGTTCTGCTAAATTTGTAAAAACAGGTTTCCAGATCGGCGGAAATTATATTAAACATTATTCTAAAAAGATTTTCAACCCTAGTTTAAGTAGAGATGAATTGAATGAGGATAATGCATCAGATATTTACAACTCATTAAGTGAATTGAAGGGTTCTGCGCTAAAAGTTGCACAAATGCTAAGCATGGATAAAAACATCCTGCCAAGAGCTTATGTAGATAAGTTTACGCAATCGCAATATAATGCACCACCTTTATCTGGACCACTTATTGTACGCACTTTTACCAAAAGTTTCGGTAAAACGCCTGAGAAGATTTACGATAAATTCAACATCAAATCTACCCATGCCGCTTCTATTGGCCAAGTGCACGAAGCCGAGTTAAATGGCAAAAAACTCGCTGTAAAAATTCAGTATCCAGGGGTTGGTGATAGCATTTCATCAGATTTAAAACTGGTAAAACCTTTTGCGTTTCGCTTATTGGGCATGAGCGAAAAAGAACTGAACATCTACATTAAAGAAGTGGAGGAACGTTTGCTAGAAGAAACCGATTATGAGCGTGAAGTGAGGAGCTCTATCGAATTTGCTGAAGCATGCAACAACTTAGACAATGTGATTTTCCCTAATTATTATCCAGCACTTTCTAGCAATAGAATTATTACCATGGATTGGATAGAAGGACAACATTTAAAAGAGTTTTTAGCTACCAATCCTTCTCAAGAATTAAAAAATAAAATTGGCCAAGCGCTGTGGGATTTTTACAATTTTCAACAGCACGAATTGCGGAAAGTACATGCAGACCCGCATCCTGGCAACTTTTTAATTACTAAAGACGAAAAATTAGGGGCGATAGATTTTGGCTGCATTAAAGAAATGCCTGATGATTTTTACGAGCCGTTTTTCTCTCTTACTTCTACAGATTTATTCGAAAATAAAGAAGAAACTATAAAGGCTTTTAGAGCGTTAGAAATGATTTTGCCAAATGATACGCCAGCGCAAATTGAGTTTTATTACAAAGCTTATAAAGAAATGATTTCACTTTTTGCTAAACCTTATGTAACACCAACATTCGATTTTAGTGAGAACGAATTTTTTGAAGCTTTATACAGTTATGGCGAAAAAATTGCCAAGATGCCAGAATTTAAACAAGCTCGTGGGGTTAAGCACTTTATTTATATTAACCGTACTAATTTTGGTTTATACAACATTTTGCATGAGTTAAAGGCAACCGTTAAAACGGATACTTTTAAGCCTCAGTTAAAAAGCAAATAACAATTTAACAAAGTTGATTGTTTGTTAGTCATCCGATGAATATAAACAGTTGCCAATATTCATCGGACGACTAATTTGAATATTATGAAAATTCTCCTTACAGGCGCCAATGGCTATATCGGCACAAGATTATTACCGGTTTTATTAGATCAAGGCCATGAGATTGTTTGCATGGTTCGCGATCCGCGAAGGTTTGCTTTAGAAAGTGATTTTGGCGAAAAAGTACAAATCATAACTGGCGATTTATTAAATCCTGAGAGTTTAAAAAATATTCCGAACGATATAGAAGCAGCTTATTATTTGGTGCATTCCATGTCTGGCCAAGGCGCAGATTTTGCAGATTTAGAATTACAATCAGCACAAAATTTTGTTACTCAAATTAAGCAAAGTAACTGTAAGCAAATCATTTACTTAACAGGAATTGTGAACGATGAACAATTATCTAAACACTTAAGTTCTCGTTTAGCCGTAGAAGATGAATTAAAGAATTCTGGAATTGCATACACCATTTTAAGAGCTGCGATTATTATTGGTTCTGGCTCTGCATCATTCGAAATTATTAGAGATTTAGCAGAAAAACTACCGGTTATGGTAGCGCCAAAATGGGTAAAAACCAGATGCCAACCCATTGCCATAAGAGATGTTTTAGAATACTTATGTGGAGTTTTAGGTAATGAAAAAGCCTATGATCAAGTTTTTGATATCGGCGGACCAGATATTTTAACCTACAAACAAATGATTTTGCAATATGCAGAATCAAGAGGTTTAAAAAGATGGATTTTAACCGTTCCGGTTTTAACGCCAAAACTTTCATCCCTTTGGTTAAACATGGTAACTGCAGTACCTTATTCATTAGCCAGAAGTTTGGTTGATAGCATGAAAAATGAGGTAATTTGCAGCAATGATAATATAAAAAATGTAGTCCCTAAAAAATGCATTACCTATCGGGAAGCATTGGCATTAGCATTCGAAAAAATTGAACAAAACTCGATCGTAAGCAGTTGGAAAGATGCCCTAAACAGAGGCTACTTAGAAACTTCGTTTATGGATCAAGTTAAAGTGCCACAAAATGGTACGGTTGAATACAAAGTAAAAATGCCTTTTGAGCGCAAAGCGGAAGAAGTTTTCGAAAACATTTGGGGTATTGGCGGCAACCGCGGTTGGTATTATTTAGATTGGCTTTGGAGCTTACGCGGCTTTTTAGATAAAATGTTTGGCGGTGTAGGCACCAGACGAGGTAGAACCAGTAACACATCTTTGCAAGCCGGAGATGTTTTAGATTTTTGGAGGGTTTTACTAGCCGATAAAGAGCATCATCGTTTACTGCTTTACGCAGAAATGAAAGTACCTGGAGAAGCTTGGTTGGAGCTTAAAATTATTCAATTTCACGGTAAATCTTACCTTTCGCAAATTGCTACATTTAGGCCACATGGTTTATGGGGCAGGGTCTACTGGTACGCCATGTTTCCTTTTCATTTGGTACTTTTTAAAGGAATGGCTAAGCAGATTACAACTTACAAGCCAAAGCCAGCAGCTTAGATTTAGATTGGAAAGCTGGAAGGCTGCAGAGTGCCAAACGCTATTCCTTAAACGCCAAACCTTAAACTTATTTCCCTAACTTTACTTCATGCAAAACCTCGATCAAGTTGAAGAGTTAAAATCATCACCAGAATTGATTGCCAAACTATACGCCAATAGCATCATGAAAAATTATGAAGCTGGGAGCATTATTTTGAATGAAAATTCACACATCAGGGCTATCCCTATTGTAACTAAAGGGAGCATGAAAGTTATCCGAACCGAAGAGGATGGTAGAGAGATTTTATTGTATTACATTAAAGCTGGAGAAAGCTGTATCATGTCTTTTTTAGGTGGCATGCACAATGAAACAAGTAAGGTAAAAGCAGAAGTAGAAGAAGATGCAGAAATTTTATTTTTACCGATTGATAAGGTTTCACTTTTCATTAAGGAATATCCGCAATGGTTAGATTATATTTTTCGCTTGTACCATAAACGTTTCGAAGAATTATTAGAAATTGTAAATGCAATTGCCTTTAAAAAAGTAGATGAGCGTTTACTGAACCTGCTCTATAAAAAAGCAGAACTAACCGATAATAAAATAATTGCAATAACTCATGAGCAATTGGCAAATGAGTTAGGAACAGCACGTGTGGTTGTTTCTCGTTTACTCAAGCAATTGGAAGATCAAGGAACGGTAAAATTGGGTAGAAACAAAATTATTCTTGTGTAACTAAAGTAACTGTAAGCGATGTTAGGATAGCCTACTTTTGTAGTATCAAATCTTAATAATGGAGTTTACAGGTTACTTTGCATCAATTCTTATTGGCATTTCATTGGGCTTAATTGGTGGTGGAGGCAGTATTTTAACCGTACCGGTGATGGTTTACCTATTTGCTGTTGATACCGTTTTAGCCACAACATATTCTCTTTTTGTAGTGGGATCTACAAGTTTAGTAGGATCATTCTCCTATTTTAAAAAAGGATTAATCGACATTAAAACAGCAGTACTTTTCGGTTTACCATCTGTTGCTGCTGTTTTTTTTACCCGACATTACATTCTTCCCGCCATTCCAAACCACATTACAAATTTTGGAAGTTTTGAATTGAGTAGATCTGTATTACTGATGGTGTTTTTTGCAGTGCTAATGGTTTTCGCCTCTTACAGCATGATTAAAAAAGAGGCAGAAGATATTGCTATCGATGGTAAATCTACCAACAACATTTGGGTGATTGTACAAGGTTTAATGGTAGGTATAGTTACAGGATTAATTGGTGCTGGCGGCGGTTTTTTAATTATACCTGCTTTAGTTAACTTGCTTAAACTCCCAATAAAAACTGCTATTGGAACGTCGTTAATTATTATTGCTGTAAACTCATTAACCGGATTTGGTTTTTCTCTGAGTCATAACCACATTGAATGGTCGTTTTTACTTACCATAACATTCATAGCCATTTTTGGCATTTTCATCGGCATTTATTTATCAACCAAAATAGAAGGTGAAAAATTAAAGCCTGCTTTTGGTTGGTTTGTGCTGGTTATGGGCGTTTATATTTTAATTAAAGAAACTATATTAAAATAATTTGAGTTGTGTAACTAAAGTAACTGTTTAACAATGTTATTTGCCACAACTTTGTATCATCAATTAAAAATAAAATCTTATGTTTTTTCAACACGTTTATGATAAAAGTTTAGCTCAAGCCAGCTATTTAATAGGTTGCCAAGCCAAAGGCGAAGCCATTGTAATTGATGCGCAACGTGATATGGATGTATATCTTAAAATTGCAGCACAAAACAATCTTAAAATTACCCATATCACCGAAACGCATATCCATGCCGATTTTTTATCAGGTTCTAGAGAATTAGCTGCTGTTACTGGGGCTAAGCTTTACTTATCAGATGAGGGTGGCGCCGACTGGCAATATCAGTTTGACCATGTGGGCTTAAAGCATGGCGATGTAATTAAAGTTGGCAATTTAACCTTAGAGGTTTTGCATACGCCTGGTCACACACCAGAAAGCATCAGTTTCTTGTTAACAGATCATCCGGCTACTAATGAGCCTGTAATGATTTTTACCGGAGATTGTGTTTTTGTTGGCGATATTGGCCGACCAGATTTATTAGAAAAAGCAGCAGGTTTAGTTGGCACGCAACAAATTGGCGCAAAGCAGATGTACTCATCTATTCAGCGTTTTGCAACACTACCTCCTTTTGTACAAGTTTGGCCAGGCCATGGTGCGGGTTCTGCTTGCGGTAAAGCTTTGGGCGCTGTACCGAGCTCAACCGTAGGTTACGAAAAAATTAGAAATTGGGCTTTTCAATATCAAGATGATGAAAATGGTTTTGTAAACAATTTATTGGCGGGACAACCAGAGCCTCCAAAATATTTTGCCATGATGAAACACCTGAACAAAGTTGAAAGACCTTTATTGGTAGAAATACCACAGCATCAGGAACTAAGCAAAGCACAATTTTTACAAGCGCAAAGCGATGGCATAAAAGTTATTGATACTCGTAATAAAATAGATTTTGCAAAAGGATTTATTCCCGGCAGCATTAATATCCAACACAATAATAGTTTGGCTACTTGGGCAGGATGGATTTTAAACTATCAAGAGCAATTTATTTTGGTGGCTAACGCAGATGAAATGGAAGAAATTACTAGAAAATTGATGCGCATTGGCTTAGACAATATATACGGTTTTGTTAGTGATGTTAATAATTTAGGCATAACACTTCAAACTGCCGATGTTATTGAATTGCAAACTTTTAAAACTTATATAGGAAAAGATGATGCACAAATTGTTGATGTGCGGGGCTTAAGCGAATATCAAGATGGACATATCGAAGGTGCTGAACATGTTTTTGTTGGCACTTTACAGGATAATTTAGATAAAATTAGCAGAGATAAACAAGTAGTTATTCACTGTCAAGGAGGCGACCGTGCCGCAACTGCCTATTCGCTTTTAAGAAGAAATGGTTTCGAAAATGTTAAAAATTATTCGGGCGGAATGAAGGAATGGTTAGCTAATGGAGGCAAAACAGTTTAATTATGAGATTTTTTTCAGCATTGTTTGGCAAGGCCGATCATACTAAATTAATAGAAGCGATTAATCAAGGTGCATTTTTGGTTGATGTGCGTAGTCATGGAGAGTTTGCTTCGGGTAGCGTAAATGGCGCAGTGAATATCCCTCTGGATAATTTGCAGCAGCAATTAGCTAAATTTAAGGGAAAACAAAATATAATTGTTTTTTGCCGCAGCGGAAACAGAAGCAGCATGGCTAAAAACATTTTAGCAAAAAGTGGATTTCAAAATGTAATAGATGGTGGTACGTGGCGAAATGTAAATAAGCTTGTAGATAATCTCTAAATTTGTGCATGCAAGCAAATCAACTCGATCAATATTTTTGGAATAACCGTTGGGAAAACCAACAAACTGGTTGGGACATTGGT
Source organism: Pedobacter sp. GW456-11-11-14-TSB4 (assembly GCF_059424425.1). Taxonomy (NCBI): domain Bacteria; kingdom Pseudomonadati; phylum Bacteroidota; class Sphingobacteriia; order Sphingobacteriales; family Sphingobacteriaceae; genus Pedobacter; species Pedobacter sp. GW456-11-11-14-TSB4. The sequence continues at coordinate 1,422,672 of NZ_JBWKZK010000001.1, read as the reverse complement.
ATAGCATCACCTGCTATTACTACTTACATGGCACAATATCATCATAAAGATGCGGCAATTTTAATACCTGGTTGTGGAAATGCCCATGAAGCCGAATGGTTGCTACTAAATGGCTTTACCAATATTAGTCTGATAGATATCGCTCCAAAAGCAGTGGAGATGCTTAAAAACAATCATTCAAAGCATCCAGAAGTGAAAGTGATACTAGGCGACTTTTTTGAGCATCAAGGACAATATAACCTCATCATTGAGCAAACCTTTTTCTGTGCCATCCATCCAAATCTGCGTTCCAATTATGTGGCACAATCATCAGCACTGCTTAAACCTGGCGGAAAAATTATCGGCGTGCTTTTTAATACCACATTTGACAAAGCTGGTCCACCTTTTGGGGGAAACACTAGCGAATATGAGCAACTATTCGAAAATCATTTTATTGTTAAAAAATTGGAAAATTGCTACAACAGCATTAAACCTAGAGCAAACACAGAAGTTTTTATCAACTTTGTTAAAAAATAAATAGCATGACTTTTCAAGAAATCATTAACCAAGATAAACCAGTTTTAATAGATTTTTTTGCCGAATGGTGTGGACCATGCAAAATGATGGCGCCAATGTTGGATGACCTGAAAAAACGTGTAGGCGATAAAGCGAGCATCATTAAAATAGATGTAGACAAAAACCAAAAAGCGGCTGCTGCTTATCGAGTTAGTGGCGTACCTACGCTTATTTTGTTTAAAAAAGGCGAAATCCGTTGGCGTCAATCTGGTGTAATACCAGTTTCAGATTTAGAAAGATTAATAAACGAGAACGTTTAATTGTATGTATAAAGGTATTTTCATTTTCATTGCTGTTATCATTTTAAGCAGCTGTAGCAATGCGCAAACTAAGTCGGCAATCAATCGCCTTACGGCAACAGAAGTTGCAGATCAACTTAAAAAAGACCCAAACATTCAGCTACTTGACGTACGCACACCTAGTGAATTTAAAAACGGACATGTGTCTAATGCTGTTAATGTGAACATTAATGATGATAATTTTAATACCCAAATTGCTTCATTAAACAGAGATAAACCTGTTTTTGTATACTGTTTGAGTGGCGGCAGAAGCAATGCAGCGATAAAACAATTACGTGATGCAGGTTTTAAAAATGTAACAGAAATGCCTGGCGGGATGATGGAATGGAGGGCTAAAAATTTGCCCGAAACCAAAGATACAAATGCTAGTAAGGCAAAAGGATTAAGCTTAGCTCAATATAAAGCCTTAACAAAATCAGATAAATTGGTACTCGTAGATTTTTACGCCGATTGGTGTGCGCCATGCAAAGAAATGAAACCCTATCTAGACAAAATTTCGAAAGATATGGCAGATAAAGTGGTAATAATTCGCATCGATGCAGATGCAAATACAGAACTCTGCAAAACTTTAAAAATTAATGCACTTCCTGTACTTAAACTCTACAAAAACGAAAAGATGATTTGGGATAATTTGGGTTTTATTGATGAAGCTTCGGTACGTAAAAAGTTGAAGTAATTTTTGCTTATGTAACCAAAGTAACCGTTCTACAATTTTAGATGTTGCATTTTTGCAGCATACAAAAACACCTTAGATTAATATGCTAGAATTTTTAAAGCAACCTTGGCCTTGGTATATCGCCGGACCGCTCATTGGATTAACCGTACCTGCACTTTTAATATTGGGTAATAAATCGTTTGGCATCAGCTCATCATTAAGGCACATTTGCGCAGCTTGTTTACCAGCTAACATTCCTTTTTTTAAATACGATTGGAAAAAGGAAGCATGGAACTTATTTTTTGTGTTCGGAATTTTGATAGGTGGAGCTATTGCTATTAATTTATTATCAAACCCCAACCCTATTGAGGTAAACCCCAAATTAGCTACAGAATTAGCTGGTTATGGTATTACCAATTACGATAACTTAATACCACAAGACATCATGAATTGGCCAGCGCTATTAACCCTAAAAGGTTTCTTGCTAATGGTTTTCGGCGGATTTTTGGTAGGCTTTGGCACACGTTATGCAGGCGGATGCACCAGCGGCCATGCCATTATGGGCTTATCTAATTTACAATGGCCTTCTTTAGTAGCCACTGTTTGTTTTATGATTGGTGGTTTTATTATGGCCAATTTAATTTTACCTCACATTTTAGCACTTTAACAAAATGAAAAACAAAGAAAATACAGATTTTGAAGTACGCTCTTTAGATGCGATGTGTGTAAACGAAAGTCATTTAGAACATAAATGGTATCATAACACTAAATACTTAATTGTTGGGGTTTTATTTGGTATTATTTTCGTAAAATCAGAAGTTGTCAGTTGGTTTCGGATCCAAGAAATGTTCCGTTTACAGTCTTTTCACATGTACGGCATTATTGGTAGTGCAGTTGTAGTAGGTATGGTATCAGTATGGTTGATCAAAAAATTCAAGATCAAAACCATTTATGGCGAAACTATCGAATTTCACCCAAAAACGTTTAACAAAGGTCAAATATATGGAGGCTTGTTATTTGGCTTAGGCTGGTCTATCACAGGTGCTTGTCCGGGACCACTTTTTGCTCAAATAGGAACAGGAGCAACAGTAATTGTAGTAACCTTGTTAAGTGCTATTGCCGGTACTTGGGTATATGGTTTAATTAGGGAAAAACTACCACATTAAAAGTTAAAACGCATTTATTTATTTATTTCACTTTGTGATCAACAATGGTTTGAGATACCAATCTGGCAATAACAACTGCGGGGTATAAAATGCCAATTGCCGAGAGTAAAACAGAAAGCATTCGTGCAGCCATACCATCAGGATAAATATCACCATAACCGACTGTAGTTAACGATACTAAACTATAATAAACATAGGTTGCATAATCTTTATCGTTATTGTTTAACACGATGTTTCCAGCTATAGATTTTCCGCTATAGATTTTTAAAATTTCGAAAGCAAAAGCACCCATCAAAGCAAATAATAAATAAACATTAACTGCACCTATAACTCTATAAACATTGCGCTCAGCATTTCTAAATAATAATCTAACATTAATGAATATGAACAAACTCATATTTACCAAGCCTACCAAGCGCTCTAGCAAATAAAATTCATTTGGGGTATCATCAAATCTAATTAACAACAATATGATATGGGCAATAAATAAGAATGAGGATACATAAATATTCCATTTATCTTCGCTAGAAAAAATGCCTATAAAATAAAGAGTAAGAAATAGGAGGTTTAAAAATAAAACATTCACAATCCCCCCATCAACCAAAATAGGCATAACAAACACCATAAATATCAGCATGACTAAAAGCGTAATAAAGCTGGTATCAGAATGCCAATAATCTTTTACTCTATTAATGACGTGTCTCATTATAATTCGAATTGCTGATTTACTAAAGTTAACTATTTAGATTGTAATTACTTTGTTAATCCTCAAATGACAAACTATAGTTTTATCAATTAAAAAGACTAAAATTTTGAAACCAAATTTTGTATATTCCCAAAAATCTTTTTCCCAATTGTAACAACCAACAACAAGATGAAAAGAAGCGAATTTATAAAATCTAGTTTACTTACTGCTGGCATTATCACTACTGGAACAGGAATAAGCAGCAGTTATGCAGCAGAAAAAAAGCACAATACATTATCCGACAAAACTTTTAATATGGATTATGCGCCTCACCAAGGCATGTTTGCTAACCACGCAGGAAAAAGTATGCTTGACCAAATTCAATTCATGTACGATAGGGGTTTTCGGTCTATTGAAGACAATGGTTACTTAAACCGCAGCATCGAAGAGCAAGAAAAAATTGGAGCCTTATTAGCCAAATTAGGCATGCGCATGGGTGTTTTTGTTGTAGATGGTGGCGATAATTGGAAAACATCCTTAACAACAGGCAAAAAAGAATTTAAGGACAAGTTTGTAGAAACCTGTAAAAAATCTGTAGAAGCTGCTAAAAGATGTAATGCCAAATGGCTAACCGTTGTACCAGGTTTTTATGAGCGAAATTTGCCTTATGGAAATCAGTTTGCGAATGTAATAGATGCAATGCGTGCTGGTGCCGAAATATTTGAACCGCATGGTTTAATTATGGTTCTAGAAACATTGAGTGATACACCAGAATTATTTCTACAAAAAACCAATGAAACTTATGCCGTTTGCAAAGCTGTTCAAAGTCCATCATGTAAAATATTGTACGATATTTATCACATGCAACGCACCGAAGGTGATTTAATTAAAACCATAGATCGTTGTTGGGATGAAATTGCCTATATCCAGATTGGCGATAACCCTGGGAGAAAAGAACCAACCACCGGAGAAATTAATTATAAAAATATATTTAAACACCTTCACAAAAAAGGTTATAAAGGCGTTATGGGAATGGAGCATGGAAACTCCAAACCAGATAAAGCCGGCGAATTAGCCGTAATTTCGGCTTATAGAGAAGTAGATAATTTTCTTCAATAGAAATAAGAGGTTGTATCAAAACTGATATTTTGAAAGGTCGTCATGCTCAGCTTGACTGGGCATCGTAATGCAAGTAATAAACAAATTATTTCGCTTTACGATTCCCGCGTTCGCGGGAATGACGAAACCGCCAATTATAATTTTTTAAAAATTCATTGGTCTATTTATTATTGATACAACCTCTATTTTGTTTACAGCGCTATTTATTTAAAGTAACTCTAGCTAAAACAGGAAAATGATCTGATGGAAATTTGCCAAAATAAGTATCTGTTAAAATACCCCATTTATTTGCGCTAAACTGCTTACTCATAAAAATATGATCGATAACAGCTTCGCCTCTTGGCACTCTAAAACCATTTGATGAAGAGTTATTGGCATAAGGATGTTTCACGCTTTTGTGTACATCGCTAATTACCGTAGAATTTGCGAGTGTTTGGTACCATTCACTATTTCTTCCTCCATTAAAATCGCCTGTTAGCAAAACCGGAGAGTTTCCTGCAATTTGATTGATTTTTTTAAGCATCAGCACACTGCTTTCTTTACGAGCAACAACACCTTGATGATCAAAGTGCACATTAAATACATAAAATTCCTTTTTAGAAATTAAATCTTTTAAAAATATCCAAGAGCAAATCCTGTTGCAGCAAGTAGCATCCCATCCTTTACCAGCAATATCTGGTGTTTCTGATAGCCAAAAATCACCGCTCTTTAGCAATTGAAATCGATCTTTTTTGTAAAAAATTGCAGAGTGTTCACCTCCACTTTTACCATCATCTCTTCCTTTGCCATAAACAGCATATTCTGGCAAGGCCGAAGAAATATCAGACAATTGATTTTGAAGCGCTTCTTGGACACCCAAAACATCAAACTCATGAAACCTGATTAGGTTTGAAACAATTGCTGATCTGTCTTTCCATAGGTTTCCACTATCTTTCGGATTGTCAAAACGAATATTAAATGTGCCAATGGTAATTTGCTGCGCTTTGCTATAAATTGTGCTAACACTTAAAAATAATGCAAGCAATGCTAATTTTATTTTCATTTTAACTTTAATTTTTAAGTTATAAACTTTAAGGCTTTTAATTATCTCAAACTTTGACAATCTAAAAAAAGATTGTCAAAGTAGAATTTACCATTTTATTCCCATCCAAGGTTTTGTTTCAAATTTGGATTACGTTGTAAATCATTTAATGGAATTGGATAATAATAATTGCGCTCATTCCATTTTCTAGGGATTTCATTCATCCACGTTAATTCACCCGATGTACCGTTTTTTAAAATCTGAGAGTTTACCGCATTACCAATTCTTGGAGAAACATCAACATAAGTTAAATTTGCTCCTAAATTTGGCCTTGTTCCCTGATAAAATGCAACATCAAAAACTCCATCTTCATTTAAATCCATTGGTGTGTTTAAGGCTGGCACATAAAAACCATTCCATTCTTTTTCCATTAAATCTCCAGCTTTCCATCTTAAAATATCCGCAAAGCGAAACCCTTCTAAGCTCAACTCAATACCACGATCTCTCCTAATTTCCATGATAGATGCATTGGTGACAGAAGGATAATAATTAGCCACCATATAGGGATCTAAAGTAACAGGTTTTAAGGCCAAGCCTCCTGTAATACCCGCTCTGGCACGTAATGCCCCAATAGTTAAAGCCCAGTCTGCATCAGTTAATGTTCCCAACTCTGCTTTTGCTTCGGCATAATTTAATAAAACCTCCGCATAGCGAAATAAAATAACAGCATTTGTATTAAGCGCCCCTGCATCTAAAGCCATATCATCTAAGGTTAATTTTATTGGCTGATAACCTGTAAAAGTGTAAGAAAAAAGTGGTGGCGCTGCTACTGGCTGACCATTACTAATTCTCTTATAATCACCTAAACGGATGGTTTGCTTCAATCTTAAATCCCTGTTTTTCACTTCATCTTTAAAAAGCATGGTGGTGTAAGCCGGATCATTGGTATAAGGAGAACCATCCAATTTAAGATAAGTATTAATGAACCTACGGGTAAAACTTGCCTTAGCTCCATAAGTTCCACTTGTCCACCACCAGTTTGCATCATTTAATACTCCTAAATTTACATCAGATACATTGGCTTGTAACACCTCGTTTATTAAAGGTGCGTTGCTCGTAAAAACCTGGCGATAAGATGAGCCTGCCCCACCTGTAGTATTTAGAGAAAAACCTCCTTTTTTGATGATTTCATCAGCAGCTGCTGCAGCTTCTGTTAGCCATCTATTTGCCGTACCTGCCAAGTTTAAATTGGTATGGTATTTTCTAAAAGTTCCTTCAAATAAACACAACCTAGATTTGTAAGCATAGGCAACCCATTTGGTAACTGTTGTGCGACTAGGATCGTTAGTAGCTTTGATGTTCTCACAAGCATAATTAATATCGGCCAAAACAGAATCCATTACCAATTCTCTCTTATCTCTACCTGCGTTTAATGCCGGATCATCTATCGCTAAAGGTTTGCCAATCCATGGCACATCGCCAAAGCGTTTTACCTTTTCCACGTAAAAATAGGCTCTAAAATAGCGGGCTAAACCTAAATAGTTTCTGCGTACATCTTCAGGTACTGCCGGATCATTACAGTTTTCGATAAAATAATTAATGTTTCTTAAATCATTCCATGACCAGCCAGAGCTATTGTTGGCAGCGAAACCACCAACTCTAATAAAATCAGGTACGCTTCTTACAGCCAAATAATCGGTCATTGCATCTAAGCTGATGGAGTTTCTTGGTAAAAATCCCATGTTATAAAAAGAGTTGGTATATAATTTAAGTCCGTTTTCTGAGCCGAAAACAGCTTTCTTGGAAGCCGTAGATTGCGGTTCTTGATCCAATTTTTTACAAGCCACTATGCTTAAGCAGCTCAGTAAAATTAATATGATTTGTTTTTTCATCTTGATTGATTGCTATACTATAAAACTTAAAATCCAATATTTAATCCTAAAGAGAAAGATTTCATTAATGGATAATTGTATCCATCACCATTGGTACTGTTACCGTTTAAATCTTGATCTGATGGAACTGCATTCTCTACATCAATTGTATTTTTAACAATTTTATACATTGGCGAGTAAGTGAATAGATTTTCTCCGGAGAAGAATATTTTCGCACTGCGAGCACCCACCCTATTAATTAATTTTGCCGGAAGATTATAACCTACTTGTATATTTTTCATTCTTAAATAAGCCACATTTTGTAAATAACGCGTTTGTGCTACACCTAAAGTTCTGTTGGTATTGCTTGATGCAGCTCTAGACATTGTTCTCGGGAAATAGGCGTTTGTGTTATCTGGTGTCCACATGTTGCCTAAATGAAAAGTTGGAATATTGTTGTAAGGTCTATTATACTGGCCCCAAAACATTTCTGTTTCTGTACTTGGATACCATTGTTGTTTACCTACACCTTGGAAGAAAACAGAGAACGAAATATTATTCCAGCTTGAGCCGAAATTAATACCATAAATATATCTTGGAGCAGAATTACCGATAATTCTTCTATCGCCAGAGTTACCTACCCTATTTTCGCCAACGTTGATAAAACCATCACCATTTAAATCTCTCAACTTAATGTCACCAGCAAACCATTTTCCGGTAGGAGAAGCACGCATTTGCGGATCTTGCTTAGCATGTGCGGCGATATCAGCATCATCAATAAAAAAACCTTCGGTTTCGTAACCCCAAATCTCGCCCAATGTTTGACCTTCGTAATAATCACTCAATAACTTATTAGGATTATTATACTTGTCTATTTTCGTTTTATTATCTGATAAGGTTAACCTTACATTATAGCTAATTGGTTTGGTTTTGTTTCCAAAAGTATCATTCCAGCCTAAAGATATTTCCCAGCCTCTGGTGGTTAAATCTGCATAATTACCTTTTGGTACCGCTGCTCCAAAAACTGCTGGCGGAGTTAAACCTGTAGTAAACATATCTGTTGTTTTACGGATATAAGCATCACCACTAAAATTCAGTTTGCCAGCAAACATCGTAAGGTCTAAACCTAAATTACTTGTAGTAGAGGTTTCCCAAGTTAAGCCCTCTGGCAAAACAGCCGGGATACCTGTAGTTTGCGGCCTTGCACCATTAAGAATAATCCCAGATTGGTTGATATTGAAAATTTCCTGAAAAGCATACGATGCGATATTACCATTTCCCAATGAACCATAAGAAGCTCTTAATTTTAAGTCTGAAACCAAGTTGTTTGAAACTTTCCAGAACGGTTCCTTATTGATTCTCCAACCTGCAGAAACAGAAGGGAAAAAACCATAACGCTGATCTGCGGGGAATTTTGATGAGCCATCATAACGAGCATTAACTTCTATTAAATAACGATCTTTAAATGAATAATTCAATCTAGAAAAACCACCTAAAATTGCCCATTGCTCATAACCGCCACCAGTTGTAATCGATTGACCAAGCGCTAAATTTAAATCGTTTGCATCTTCAAAAATTAATCCGTTACGCTGTACTGCAATACGATTATAGGTTGATTGCTCATAATTATAGCCCACCATTGCTTTTAGGTAATGATTGGCACCAAAACGATTTTCGTACTCCGCAAAAATATTTGTAGCCAAGTAATTGGTTTCTCTCAAATCAGAAAGTAAATCGTTAGTAGTAGTACCAACATAACCAATAACACCAGGCGCATTGCTGTAAGGTACTTGTACTCTTTTTTGCGTTCTATCATTATTGGTATTACGGAAAGTAAAATCTGCATTTACACGAAACTTATTGTCGAAGAAATTGGTACGGATCCCGGTTACATTTCTAAAAACTGCTCTTTTGGTATCGATACCATTTTTACCGTACATAAAATCTCCAATGGTATAAGCAGATGCAAAAGTTAATGAACCATCGGGATTGCGGAGTGGTACAGTTGGTTTGCCTTCATCAGCAATATTTCTCCAAATACCACCACCTTCACCCACGTTAATAGGGTTATGGTAATTCATGATAGAGTAATCGGCATTGTTATCTATACTTAACCACGGAAAAACTTGTACTGTTCCTCTAGCACGAATGTTTTTCATATCGTAATCATCTGAGTTATATCTAAACAAGCCGTCTTGCTCTAAAAATCTTCCTGATAATAAAAACGATACTTTATCACTACCACCACTTACAGATAAATTGTTCTCGAATGCAGCTGTATTCTTTTTATATAATTCTGCATAATAATCTGTACTGCCATAATACACATACTCACCAGTAGCTGGGTTAATTTCTACAGTATTGTAAGGCTGACCAGATTCTGCTCTTCTTTTAAATTCATCTAAATAAGCCTGCGAAAATTTCTGCGTTTTATTGGCATTTTGAGGAAAAGCTCCATCTCCATTTATAAAAGCTTCAGCAAACATTTTTGCCCAAGTGTAGCCATCGGTAACAAAATCTGGCACTTGTAAAGGGCTTTTTAGGGCATAATTGGTAGAGTAATTTACACTTGTACGCCCTTTATCAGCTTTTTTTGTAGTAATTAATACCACACCGAATACACCTCTTGCGCCGTAAATTGCTGCCGAAGCTGCATCTTTAAGTACAGTTACACTTTCAACATCATTTGGGTTAAGTAAACTTGGATCACCTTCAAAACCATCAATTAATATTAACGCATTGCCACCTTGCCCAATAGAAGTTGTACCCCTAATGTTGTAACTAGGCGATTGCGTTGGTTTGCCATCCATCATTTTAAGATTTAAATTGGGTATTAAACCTTGCAAACCTTGAGTAAGGTTTGTAATTGGCCTATTTTCGATACTTTTAGCAGTAACCTGGTCTACTGCACCAGTCGCATTTTCTCTCTTTTGCGTTCCATAACCAACAACCAAAACTTCATTTAATGAACCCGTTTCTCCTTTAAGGGTAATGTTTAAGGATGTTTTTTCGCCTGCCTTAACAACAACCTTATTTAAAGTTACACTAGTGTATGAAATATAGCTTACTACAACGGTGTAATTACCAGCTGGCACATTTATGCTGTACGCGCCATCTACATTACTTTGCGTAGATTTATTTAATTCTTTAACTACCACATTTGCAAAAGGCAATGGTTCCCCTTTTTCATCAACTATCTTTCCGTTGATGTTGCTTGGATCTTGCACTTTTTTAACAAAAGAAAAAGATGAAGCATGCCCTGCAGAAGACCATGCAGAAAAATTGAGCGCACTAGTAAGTAAGAATGCAAAAGATACACCCTTAAAAAGTTTGCGCCTTAATCGTAAAGTTTTTTTCATTGTGTTTGATTTATTTTGTCAACTAAAATGTTTTAGTAAAGCCACACGGGCTATTAACGCGACAAAACTATCGGCACAATATGAATGCTATGTTAAGTTATCTTAATTTCTAAACTTAAATTCTACAAAGAAAATTATTGGATTTTTGAATAGTTAATAGCTAAATAGCGAACTGTATTTTTAGCCGTATTGGCTACGATTATTGCAACCATTTAAAACGTTTAGGTATAAAAAAAGCTATAGTATAATTGAACTTCAAATCCTTTTGGCAGATTATTCGAACAGTCGTCATTCGCGTGAAAACGGGAATCCTAATGAATTACAAAGACAAAAATTACCAAATATTTTATTGTATGATGATGCTCAATGAAACTTAGCATGACGAAAGCGCTAATTTAATTTTATAGCATGTAGACTGAGGGTAGTCGAAGTGTGTTAAAAGGTCTTCGACTACCCTCATACTAAAAAAAGAAAAAAAATATATTTTAAAGGGTCAGTTTAAACACCGCTATTGACCATAAACCCACCATCAACGTTAATTACTGTACCAGTTACAAACGCCGAAGCATCACTCAATAACCATTGCAAAGCACCAATCAATTCATCAGTATCACCAAATCGTTTAAACGGAGTTTGATTGATGACTAAATTACCTCTTTCGGTATAAGAACCATCTGTATTTGTTAATAAGGTTCTGTTTTGCTCGGTTAAGAAAAACCCTGGAGCAATTGCATTCATCCTAATTTGATCTCCATAACGATTGGCCAACTCTACAGCAAACCATTGCGTATAACAATCAATAGCAGCTTTGCCCATGCTATAACCCAAAACCTTAGTAACAGCTCTTTTAGAGCTCATTGAAGATATATTAACTATACTACCTTTTCCAGTAGCTGCCATCGCCTTTCCAAAAACCTGAGTGGGTATTAAGGTTCCCCATAAATTCAAATCCATCGCTTTGCGCATGCCCTCCATGTTTAAAGCAAATAAATCAGCGTCTTTTTGTATCACAGCCTCTGCTATGTTACCACCGGCAGCATTAACCAAACCATCTATTTTTCCAAAAGCAGTTAAAATTCGATCTTTAGCAAACTCAACCGCATTTTCATCTAATACATCAGCAATTAATGCAATGGCTTTACCTCCATTTTTAATCACTTCCTCTGCCCTTTCGTTGGCTACAGTTTCGTTTCTACCCAATATCCCTACGGTACCGCCAGCTTCAGTAATTCCTTTTATAAAAGATTTGCCTATTATCCCAGTTCCGCCTGTAACAACGATTACTTTACCCGCTAAAGAAAATTTATTATCCATTATTTATATTTTATAAATTTTTAATGTAGCTCTAAGTTATATCAATTTAACTAACGATAATATCAAAAAGTTGGCGAAGCTTTGACCTTACTCCATACTTCATATATTTTAGCACCTTTACTACTTAAGCCGCTATGATGCCATTTGCCCTCTTCCAGTTTGCCATCGAAAATTAACGCTGCCCCTACACGAGCATTATCGCGACTAAAAAATTCAATATTTTCAGTGTATTTCCCATCTTTAAAAGAATAAGTCCCACCACCAGTACCCATAAATTGTTTTTTGGCTGGATCAATAGCTACCCACTGAAATTTTTTACTCGTAAGCATCTTATAAGTCTGACGAGTTCCTGTTTGATGTATTTCGATTAATTTCCCATCATCGGCCATTCTACCAGAGATTTGCCAAACACCAGCTAATGGAGCCTTACCATCATCAACCCTTTCGAACTTTGTATTTTTTTCCCCTAAATTGAATGCAAGAAGATTATTCTCAATTGAAAACGGAATAGATTTCTTTTTATTTACTTCCAATGTGTCAGCACTATTAAACAATACCAAAACATTAATTTTATCTCCTTCAATTTTAAAATGACCACCTCTTGTCATTACAAATTGATTGCCATTGTGCTGGGTATGGAAAAAGAAACCATCCTGAAAAAAAAGATGATGCTCATTTATACCATCAGTTAATTTCCATGCACCAGTAATTATCGATTGAGCTTGTACCTGAGCAAATGTTCCGATTGCTATTAACAGCAATAAAATAAATTTTTTCATACTATCTAAGATAGTGTAAACTTAGAGCGAATACCAGATTTTTTCAAACAAAAAAGCCTCAACTTTCGTTAAGGCTTTTGCGGACCGGACGGGACTCGAACCCGTCCCAACCATTGGTCGGGACCGTGACAGGGCATCCATTCACTGCAATTGAGGTAAAACATTTTTTGCCGAAAGAATTAGCTTTTCTATCTGCTGATGGCTATATTTTTTTAATGCCCTTTCTCTTACCAGCGCTTCCCGCTTGCTTGCCAGCTCTTCAACATAAACCAATTGCCAAGGCACTTTGTTAGATGTGTAATTGCTCATACCAGAGTTATGTTCTAACAGCCTATCGAAAGGCCTTTCAGAAAATCCTTTGTAGTAACTGTGATCAAAATCACTCCTAATAATATAAACGAAAAAGCCCATAAACAAAAAAAGCCTCAACTTTCGTTAAGGCTTCTGCGGACCGGACGGGACTCGAACCCGCGACCTCCGCCGTGACAGGGCGGCATTCTAACCAGCTGAACTACCGGTCCGTTTTCCTAAAACAAAATCTCTTTCGTTTCGGGATTGCAAATATAGTGTCTTTAATTTATTTTACAACAAAAAATTTAAAATAATCGTAACTCGTTGCTTTTCAGTCTCAAAAAATCATCTTAACAACAAGTTCACGTTAGTCTCTAACCCTAAACAACCGCTCCCTCTTTCATTTTCTCTGCATTTTCTGCAAATTGTAAAGCATCTATCAATTCCTGTACGTTACCATCCATCACATTATTTAGGTTATAAAGCGTTAAACCAATACGGTGGTCGGTTACCCTTCCCTGTGGGTAATTATAGGTTCTAATCTTTGCCGATCTATCTCCTGTCGACACCATCGTTTTACGTCTTGCAGCAATGTCGCCATTCTTTTTCTGCAATTCTATATCATAAAGCTTGCTTCGCAACATCTCCATCGCAATAACTCGGTTACCCAACTGCGAACGCTCTTGCTGACAAACAACCACAATTCCCGATGGTCTGTGTGTTAATTGTACTTTGGTTTCAACCTTGTTAACGTTTTGTCCACCTGCACCTCCAGATCTCGATGTCTGTAAGTCAATATCCGCCGGGTTAACATATAAATCAATCTCCTCCGCCTCTGGCAAAACCGCCACAGATGCTGCAGATGTATGTACCCTACCTTGCGTTTCTGTATCAGGCACACGTTGTACACGGTGCACTCCCGATTCGTATTTTAGCTGCCCATAAACATCATCACCAGTAACTTTTAAAATCACCTCTTTATATCCACCAGCTGTACCTTCAGTTACATCAACTGTTTCAACACGCCAACCTTTAGTCTCAAAATAGCGGCTATACATGCGGTACAAATCTCCAGCAAAAAGAGCTGCTTCATCACCACCAGTACCACCTCTAATCTCGAATACCGCGTTTTTAGCATCTTCGGGGTCTTTCGGAATCAGCATCAAACGAATATCTTCTTCCATTTTCTCCTGTTGCACCAATAACATCTCCAACTCCTCTTTGGCCATCTCTCTCAACTCCTGATCCTTCTCATTGCTCAAAATATCCTTATTGGCATCAATATTACTCATCACATTTTTGTAGATTTTGTACTCATCTACAATTTTGCCCAAGTCTTTATATTCTTTGTTTAAAGCAGCAAAACGCTTCATATCCTGCATCGTATCCGGATTGCTCAATTGCTCTTCTACATCTTCCCAACGCAGTTTAATCGCTTCTAATTTTTCTAACATAACAATAAATAATTTTGAAAAGGCACAACACTGCACAACACAATGTTACTCCCGCTTTTCGTTACAAAGTAATTTTTAATACTTCGCTACGCTACGTAAAAATTACGTTTTCCACTACAATCGGGTTTAGTAAACAAAAACCTGTGCAATTGCAGCCTGCAAAAATAAGCAAAAAATCTTCAGTTTTTAGTTTTCAGTTCACAGTTTAGGGATAAAGCCATTCTTAACACTAGATACAGATACTTGACACTCGATCCTAAATACTTGATACTCGATACTAGCTACTCGATACTCCTCTAAAATACTCCAACCTCAAATCTTCGCCATCAAAAACGCCGTAAGAGCTGTAATTAATCCACTCACCAATATTTACATATCGCGAGTTTTCATTTAGTTTAATATCTAATGGCAAATGCCTATGCCCAAAAATGAAATAATCGTAATGCTCCTTTTGTAATTGTTCTTTAGCGTAAATGGCAAGCCATTCTTTATCCTCACCTAAAAAAACTTCTTTTTTATCATTCGCAACTCTGCTGCTGCCGCTCCAACCCATTGCTATCCCCATCCCGATACGAGGTGGTAAAATCGAAAATAACCACTGGCAAATCGGGTTTCTAAAAATTTTTCTCAAAAACTTATACTTAGCATCACCAGGTCCCAAACCATCTCCATGATGTAAATAGAACTTTTTATTATTTCGTTCTATAACTAATTCATCACTTATAATTGTTAAGCCTATTTCTTTGGTAAAATAATCGTTTACCCACATATCGTGATTGCCTTTAAAAAAATAAATTTTAATACCGGCATCAGTCATTTGGGCTAATTTGCCTTGTAACCTTACAAAACCTTTAGGTACAACTTTTGCATATTCGAACCAAAAATCAAAAACATCGCCCATTAAAAAAAGCTCACTAGCATTTGGCTCAATAAAATTTAACCAATTAACAATATGGGCTTCTCTCATTCTACTTTCCTCATAGTTTGGCGAACCCAAATGAAAGTCTGATGCGAAATAAATATGCTTTGTCATCTCTTGCCCAAAGGTAATTTAAAAACCTCAAAGTTTGAAGTTGCTTTATTAATACCCAAAACTAAAAATTACATTAATAAGACTACTGCTATATTTCATTTCCAATTATCATAAACATTACAATTTGGCTTACAACCGTAAACACCGAATATTATTATTTGTTAACTACACTTTGTAACTAAAAATCTCATAAGCTACCATTTTAATAGATTATATTATTTTAGTTTAGAATCTGTCTAATTTTAGGTATGATTTCGTAACTTTGCATCAAATTTTTTTGCATGATCTCTACTGATATAGCCATAATTGGCGCCGGACCAGTTGGTCTTTTTGCCATTTTCGAAGCAGGTTTATTAAAAATGCGTTGTCATTTAATAGATTACTTACCACAGGTTGGTGGTCAGCTTTCAGAAATATATCCTAAAAAACCAATTTATGATATCCCTGGCTATCCTACTGTTTTAGCTCAAGAATTAGTAGACAACTTGGTAAAACAGGCTGAACCTTTTCACCCAGGCTATACTTTAGGCGAAAGAATTGAAGGTTTAGAAAAACGTGGCGAAGCAGATTTTGTATTAACCACAAACATGGGTACTATAATAGAAGCTAAAGTTGTTGTTATTGCAGGTGGCTTGGGTTGTTTCGAACCGCGTAAACCTGCTGTTGCTGGTTTGGAGCAGTTTGAAAACGGCCGTGGTGTAAATTATATGATTTTAGACCCGGAGAAATACCGCGGACAAAAAATGGTTATAGCCGGTGGTGGAGACTCTGCATTAGATTGGACTATATTCTTAGCAGATGTTGTTTCAGAATTAACATTGGTACACCGTAGCGAAAGCTTCCGTGGCGCACCAGATTCAGTAAATAAAATAATGGAGTTGGCCGAAAGTGGCAAAATCAATTTAGTGCTAAACAGTAATCTAAACTCTGTTTCTGGAGAAGGTAAATTAGAAGAAGTTGAGGTGATCCATAACCGCACCATGGAAAAATCTGTTTATAAAGCAGATCATTTAATTCCTTTATTTGGATTGAGCCCAAAATTAGGGCCTATAGAGCAATGGAACTTAAACATCAGTAAAAGCGCTATAGAAGTTAATACAGAAGATTACAGCACAAATATACCGGGTATATATGCTATTGGCGACATTAATACCTATACAAATAAGCTTAAACTAATTTTATGTGGTTTTCATGAGGCGGCTTTAATGAGCCACAGTGCTTACCAATACATGAACCCAGGTGTTAAATACACTATGAAATATACAACCGTTAATGGTGTAACCGAATTTTAAAGCCCTAACCCCAAATGGGGAAGAAAATATTTTATAATGAGTGATATTAATATTGTTGTAGAAGATAGAGAAGGAAATACTTCGGAACTGGTAGCGCCAACAGATATGGGCTTAAGTTTAATGGAGTTCTTAAAGGCTAGCGAGTACGATGTATTGGCAACCTGCGGCGGAATGGCTCTTTGCGCAACGTGTTGTGTAGATGTTATGGAAGGTTTAGAAAAACTAAATGAAATGAGCGATGACGAATACGCTATGCTCGATACTTTGCCAGATCTTTTACCAAACTCTAGGTTGGCTTGCCAACTTCAACTAAATCCATCAATGGATGGACTTAAGGTGAGGTTGCATGCGATGGATTAAAAAATTAATTATTGGTTAATAAATTTCATCAACTTTCTTAAATCATCATTAGATTTAAAATTAATCTTCTCCTTGCTGATATAATCTTCAACAGCTTTCGACTGAGCGGGATTTAAATTAATGAATGATTTTTTATCCAGTTTAATTGGCACCAATTCCTTATTAGCATTTAAAACAAAATAGTTAAAGGTGGTATTGATTGTTTTTTCAACGGTAGCCGAGTTATAACTAGTTACTTCATCAATTCGTTTTTTAGACTTTTTTAGAAGAGCTATCTTACCAGCATAAATTACTTCAAAATAACCTTCTTCACCTGCAATACTCTTAAAAGTTGTAGTATCATTAAGTGCGCTAATAACTTTAAATTCATCAACCTTTTCAGTTAACTCCATGGGTGTAGCAGCATTGTCTTTTTTTACGATGATAGACTGAGCTACTATATCGTATTTTAAAAGCACATCTATATATTTCACGTTATCTTTAAGCTTAACTAATCCCTTTAAATAGTCATCATTAAAAAATGGAGTACCCTTAACATTAGTATATTTTTTTTCTAATAAAGGTCTACCACCAATATCACTTACAAATTGAGCGTAGCTGCTGGCAGTGAATAAAACAAAGCTTGTAAACAAACAAATGAGACGTAGATTTTTCATAAGGATAATTTTATATAGATTAAACGTAAAAATATATTTAAATGTATAAAAAAAGAGGGTGACCGAATATTTCGACACCCTCTTTTGAAGTATTGATACTTTTAGTTACGTAAAGTAAGTGTAAATGTTTTATAATTTTCACTTACTGCAACTTGACCATTTCCACCTAAGGTAATGTTTAATGGGAAAGTAGCAGTACCTGTTACAGAACCTGGAATCATGTCAACTAATAAGAATCCCACTGAAGAGTTTGCAGGAATAGTTATTTTATTAGTTCCCACTGGTCTAAAATTGTAATGTGTACCTGCAACTGCAGTTCCAGTTACAGTAAATGGTATCTCAGTTGCAGCAGGTATTTGTGCGCCAACTAACTGTACATAAACAGTATCTGTAACACGAGTGTTTACACTAACAGTTCTAGATAAGAATGTATTTGCTGTTACACCAGCTGGTTGTCTTGCAGCAATCCTGCTGAATAAATGATTTTTAACTTCAACTACTGTAGGACCTTGGTATGTTAAGTCATCCTTAGGCATACAACCGAAAACTACAGTTCCCAATGTTAAAATTGACAGTCCGTATATGAATATTTTTTTCATGTTTTAAAATTTAAGTATTAATAACCTGGATTTCTTTCTAATCCTAATAAAAACTCTGCGTTAGGAATAGGAGCCAATAATCTAAAATCAGTAGCTGGAATAGATCCAATACCAGTTTTAGCTGGTTTAGTTATTGCAGAACCTTTACGTTTTAAATCAAACCAACGCTCACCTTCAAAGAACAACTCTCTTCTTCTTTCATCCTGAATAAAGCTTTTGATATTAATATCAGTTGGCACAACTAAAGCACCAGCATTTCTGTTTGCACGTAATTGAGTTACAATTGCTGCTGCAGCAACAAATTGATTTTGTTCTGCTAATGCTTCTGCTTTGATCAATAACACATCTGCAAATCTAATAACTTTAGGATTATCAGCGTAAGCACCTCTAGCACCACTATACTTATCAGACCAATTGAATACAGGTGATGCTGATGCAGCTGTTCCGCCAAATTGGAAGATCATTGCACGTCTATCATCGCCAGCAGCAAATAAAGCGAATAACTCGTCAGAAACTGTTTGTCCACCAAAAGTACTGAAACCATTATAACCACTTGGGTGAGTATATGAATACATTGAATCATTTGAACCAGTTACTCCACCTAATTGTGTAGTTGGGTTAATTACCAATTCAAAGAAAGATTCTGTATTAGGACTTGCTTTAAACGCATTTACATAAGTACCTGCTGCTGCTAAACGAGCACCAGTGTTAGCTGTATTCATTGCATCATCTGCAGCAGTCACAGCCTCAGCCCAACGGCCAGCGTATAAATAAGTCTTAGCTAATAAAGCATAAGCAGCACCTTTATTTAAACGAGTTCTTGATGCAGTAGCACCTGAAGGAAATATCGCAATAGCTGCTTTTAAATCAGCTTCAATAGCTGCATAAACCTGAGCAACTGTTGCTCTTGGTACTTGCTCAGCATCTGGCAATCCAGCTGTTGATTTTAAACGCAAAGGCACACTTAAATTAAAACCATTACCTGAAGTAGCAATGTTTGTAGGTTCGTAACCATAAACACGAGCCAAATCAAAATATACCAATGCTCTTAAAGCTAATGCTTCAGCTTTTAAAGCTGCTTTTCTAGACTGTCCAGCAGGATCATTTAGCGCATCAATATTATCAATAATGGTATTAGCATCATTGATTGCCTGATAAGCTGCTGTCCAGATATTGAAATGAGCACCCGTATTATTTGAATTTTGTGCAATGTATCTTCCATTAGCTACACTTAACTCAGTGTAAATATTGTCGGCCATTACGTCTCCTAATAAGTTAAAATCTCTACCTCTATATCCAAAACCAATTAGCCTTACATATGCAGAGTTCAATAAAGATTCGTATCCTCCTACTGTACTTAGGGCAGCTTCCGTAGAAATTTGATTCTTTGGCTCAACCTCTACCATTTTCTCGCAAGAGCTCATAAATAAGCCCAATGCCATTGTAAATATTATAAATTTCTTTTTCATTTTAATAGGATTATAAGTCAATAGTTAAACCTCCAGCGAAGGTTTTAGGTTGAGGATAAGCATTTAAGTTATTACCAGTATTCTCTGGATCTTCTCCACGATAGTTGGTAATAGTTGCTAAGTTCAATCCTTGAACAAAAACACTCACACCTGGAACACCAATTTTTGAAGTCCAAGCTGTTGGAAGCTTATAGTTTAAAGTAATTTGTTTTAAACGGATGTATGAAGCTTTTTGAACATATCTATCAGATAAGTTAGTTGGATCGTAACCACCTGGTTCAGTGTAACCATCGTAAGCACGTGGAACAGCTGTGATTTGACCAGGAGTAGTCCATCTATCTAACTGACTTCTAACTTGATTTTCGTTAGCCATACCTGATGCTTCTAAGATTTGACCTGTTTGCAAATATGAAGCATTACCATATTGGTACTGGAATAAAACATCTAAGGTTAAGCCTTTATAAGAGAAGTTATTACCAAAACCACCGAAAGAAGAAGGGTTACCATAACCAATAATCCTATCATCTCTACCAGCAACTGGTACATAAGTTATGTTGTTGTTTGCATCATAAAACATTGGTCTACCATCTGCTGGGTTAACACCTGCATAAGCAAACGTGTATAGAATGTTTGTAGGTTTACCAACAATGTGAGTATTACCAATTCTTTGAGCACCAGCGTTTAATTCAATTAATTTATTTCTGTAGAAAGCAATGTTAAAAGTAGTTGACCATTTAAAGCCACCTTCTGTATCAACGTTGATAGTAGTTAATTCAAAATCTAAACCTTTACCATCTAATCTACCACCGTTTTCTCTAATAGTTGTAAAACCAGAGTTTAGAGGTAAAGTTCTATCTAAAAGAAGTTTAGTAACTTTTTTCTTGTAGATATCAATAGCACCGGTAATTCTGTTATTAAAGAAACCGAAATCTAATCCTAAACCAGTTTGAGCTGTTTCTTCCCAAGTTAATAATGGGTTAGCCAACTGTGATGGTCTAATACTAGCAGCACCGTTATAAGCACCAGCAGCACCAGGAGAAGTGTATAAACTAATTGCACCGAAATCTGAAGTAGGTTGAACACCCACAACACCATAACTAGCTCTTAATTTCAAATCACTTACAAACTCTGCAGATTTCATGAAGTTTTCTTCAGTAATTCTCCAACCAGCAGATACACCACCAAATAATCCAAATTTATAATCAGCACCAAATCTAGAAGATCCATCGTAACGAATGTTACCAGAAATTAGGTATTTACCTTTATAATCATATTTAACGTTACCAATTAAACTGGCGATTTTAAATTGAGTAAAAGTTGAAGTTGTACTTAGTGGAGTAGCAGCACTACTAATTAAAGTGAATAATGGGCTTGGAAAACCTTGTGCTGATGCACCAATAGATTCCTGCTGATTAGATCTGTATTCGAAAATACCTGTAGCAGAGAAATTATGATCATTTCCAAACAACTTAGCATAGTTTGCAGAAATACTAGTATTATAGTTGATGTTTCTGATTAAACCTTCAGAACCCGAACCACCTGTTGCAGCATAAATTGGAATAGTTGATGGTCTAAAAGTATAGTTTTTTGCATCAGCGAAATCAACACCTGCATAAGCTCTCAATCTTAAATCAGGTAATACTTTATAATTTAAAGCAATATTACTGATAGTTTGGAAACTTTGTGTATTTCTTAACTCTTCGATTACACTTTGTACAATGTTAACATTTTGTCCATTACGTAAATCTAAACCATTTCTGTAAGAACCATCTGGCATGTAAATTGTATTGTATGGAGGAATGAACAAAGCTCCTGTAAATGGAGTATTTGTAAAGAAACCAGCATTAGTTCCAGGACCCTCAGATTTTGCAAAAGACAAGTTGATGTTTGATTCAAATGAGAATTTATCAGAAACTTGGTGATCAAGATTTGCTCTAATACCACCTTTTTTAAAGGTTGATGAAACAGCTACACCCTCAGTATCATTAAATACTGAAGATATGAAAAATCTAGTTTTATCATTACCACCGCTTAGTGATAAGTTATACTCTCCATAATTTGCATCACGGAATACAGCATCATACCAGTTTACAGTAGGCAATGAATTAGGATCTACAGTAGCTGAACCATAAGCTGCAGTATTGTAGTTTGTTATTGCAGTAGCAACAGGGTTACCTAAACGAAGCGCACGATTTACAACCGCTTCTCGTCTTAAAGCATAATATTCTTGTGAATTTAATACATCATAAGGATTGATCTGCGTGTTAACACCTCTTTGTACTGATGCTTTAATTGCAGTTTTACCTGCTTTACCACGTTTTGTTGTTACAATAACAACACCGTTCGCAGCTTGTGAACCATAGATAGAAGCTGATGCAGCATCCTTTAATACCTGAATAGATTCGATATCGTTAGGGTTAATAGCTGCTAACACGTTCTGAGTAGTTACAGTTGATAAACCACCAGCAACAACTTGCACACCATCTATAATATATAGAGGCTCTACACCACCATTAATAGTACCTACACCACGTACACGAATAGATACACCAGAACCTGGCTGGCCACTATTTGTAGTTACCTGTACACCAGCTGCTCTACCTTGTAAAGCTCTATCAAAGGTTTGAACAGGTAAATTTTCAATTTGTTTACCTGATACAGATGCAATTGAACCAGTTGCCTCTCTTTTAGTAGTAGTAGTGTAACCAGTTACAACAATCTCGTTTAGTGCCTTCGAGTCATTTTCTAATGTTACATTGATTGAATTTGCGGCACCAAGAGGTGCAGTGAAAGTAACAAATCCTAATGAAGAGAATTCTAATGAAGTAGCACCTGGCCCAACTTTTATAGAATACCTACCGTTAGATTCTGTTTGAGTAGCTCCTTGGGCGCCTCTAACTCTTACAGTTACTCCTGGGATAGGCTTACCCTCAGTCTTGTCGACAACTGTACCACTTATTGTACGATCTTGCGCAAATGCACTAGACACTACAATCATAAGCACGAACAAACTTTGTACAAGTTTTTTCATAAATTAATAAATTTAGGTTAGTTAATAGTTAATTATTCTCCTAATATGATAATAACTTAACCTAAATCAAAATTTTGAACTGTTAAAAAAAATTATCAAAAACATAACTAATTGATTATTAGCTGTTTAAAATTTAACACTTTTTAACACTTTTCGTTGTACTCAAATAATTTGTACTTAAAGTAAAGATTAGATGAATAACTTAACTGTTAGTTACAAATAATTGTAAAAAGATTTTAGTTTCTGATTCAACTACTTAATGATTTTTGGAATACCGATAACTTTATATGATCCATTACCACTTAAAATAGAATTCACTTGGGCCTGATTTTGAAATAATTGTTTGGATTTCGATATTTCTTGATCATATTGGAAAGAATGTTCAATTTTTCCTTTTTCAAAAGCATATCTACTTACAATTTGGGTTTCCAAAACCTTTTTTATTTCTTGTTTATGAATATTTAGATCATTTTTTTTAGCATTAGCTAATTTTGAAGACAAGTTTTGCAACTCTTCTTTTAATGACTCTGATTTGTTTTCTTTCTCTGCCTCTGCTCTTAAATCTGTTAACATTTTTTCGGTATTGGATATATAGCTATAATCCTTGCCCGCTAAGCTGCTTACAAATTGAGCGTAATCAACATCACTTAACTGAAACGTTTTTGAATTTTGCAATGCAGGATGAGCCTTTTTGTAGGCATTTGCATAATCGAAAAACAAATTTTTATTTACTATAGAAATTGTAATTGGACTGTAAGTTGCTGGTTCTACAAATAAATCTGGATAAACACCATTGCCATTATATACTGTTCTTCCTGCTTTGGTTGTAAATGGTTTCATCACAGAATCAGCAAATTTTACTGATTGTCCATCTTCATTTTTATGAGCATAGTCCATCGCTTGTATGCATCGCCCAGATGGCGTGAAATATTTTGCCACGGTAACTTTAACCAAACTATTATAAGGCAGATTAAAAGTTTGCTGCACCAAGCCCTTTCCGTAACTACGTTGGCCTATTACCACTGCCCTATCCAAATCTTGCAAGGCGCCCGCTACTATTTCTGAAGCAGATGCTGATGTCCCGTTGATTAGAACAACTACTGGCGTAGAAGGAGCAATTGGTTGATTTTGGGTTTGATAGGAAACTGTTTTTTCGGGGTTACGCCCTTTTTGCACAACAACCAAAACTCCCTTGTCTACAAAAAGGTTAACAATCTTTACCGCTTCTTGCAAAATCCCTCCACCGTTATTTCTTAGATCTAATACAATCCCTTTGGGATTATTCTTTAATAAACCCGTTAAAGCTTCTTTAACTTCGTTACCAGAATTTTCTAAAAATTTATCGAGCTTAATATAGCCAATTTGGTCATCAAGCATACCAGAATAACTTACATTAGGTTGTTTGATTTCTTCTCTTACTAAAGATTTTTTAATCTCCTTTTCATCTCTTGAGATTACCATGGTTAGAGATGATCCTTTTGGACCTCTTAATAATTGACTGATTTCAGATCTATCCTTACCTTTTATAACTATATCGTTGATTTTTAAAATCTCATCACCTGGCTTAATATCTTGTTTGTGCGCCGGATTGCCTTCGCTAACTTCGTTAACAAATAATTTACCATTTATAAACAAAGTGCCAGCTCCAATACCTCCGTACTGCGTGCTCACATATTTTAATTTGTAATCTTCTATTTCAGATTCTGGAATGTACTCTGTATAAGGATCTAAACCTCCCAACATGGCATCGATGCTGTTACGCATTAAATCTGAAGGATTAGTTTCTTCAACGTAATTGATGTTGATTTCTTTGTAAAGGGATGCGAAAATATCTAAGTTTTTAGAAACCTGAAATAAATCTTCGCGAAAAGAAAGGGTTAAAGTACCTAACCCCACCACTGCCAATAATAGTATAAACTTGAACTTTTTCATTATTTACCCTTAATTATGGTAAAACTACAAAAAAAGCCAAACGATTTAAAATGTGATTACAGTCGGTTGCCTTCTGGATCAGCTAATGCCTTCTTAATGGTAAATTCAATGTAATTCTGATCACGTTTTACCAATGTCATTAATTGTTGTACCAACTGATCTTCTTGACCAGGAGTAAAAGAAAGTTCAGCCTGAGTTAAATCACGGTATTTTCTTAAAAATTTAATTTTAACTCTTTCCCAGGTTTCAGGTGTAAGTGTGAAGCTTGCCATTTTTATTTTTTCTTTGCTACAAAAGTATAAAATTTCCATTCATAAAAAAGAACTACCGCAAATAACAAGATATCCCTTTTTAAAATAACTAAAACAGATTCTACCTTTAATTGCGTCATAAAAAAGGCTACCTGTTGAAGGCAGCCTTTCTGAGTTAATTATAATCTGAAAGAATTTTATGAATCTTCCATCTATTTCTTCTCTACTAAATCAGATGGTTTGCTCTCTTGATTATCAACATTTAATGTAGATACAGCATAAAAGCCAACCGTGTTAGTTGAAATCGTATTCGTTTTAGTTATTGCCAAAACTTTTCCTTCCTTCTTTTTATCGGCAAAATAATAGACTACAGATTTTGCATTTCCGGCAGCATCCCATTTTAATTCGCCATTTTCGAATCTAACATTAGTTGCCGGTGTTGGTGTAGCAGCTATAGCACGACCAACAAATGGCATTACTGCAGGATCTTTATAAATAGATGCCAATTTATCGGTTATACCAACCTTATTTGAATTAAGGTATTTAGCACTATACATTACACTGCCCACAACTTTGCTGTTAAGTTTGGTAAGATCAAATTGTCTTTGCAATTCGCCAGACGACTGGAAAGCTGAAGGCATTGTGGGATCACCGAACTTATAAAAACCATAACCAACCATTAATGCAGCTTTAAAATTGTTTTGGCTCCATTCAGAAAGTCGCAATTGAAAATCATTAAATTGATTTCCAATCTCTTGGTATAATTGAGGGATAACTACATCGATCCATCCTTCTTGGTTCCATTTTTTCACATCTGCATATAAAGTTGTAAAATTTTTATTAATATCTGGCGCTGGAGAAACAGAAAATACAACACTAGGTTTGGTAGCTACAATCGCATCATGTACTCCTTTGATGGCTTTGTTTACATTGTCACGTCTAAAATCTTGAATAGAATTTAAACCAGCCCCATATCTTTGATAATCTGCTTGATCAGAGAATGTTTGTCCTTCTGGATAAAAATAATCGTCGAAATGAATCCCATCAACATCATATTTTGTAATGGTTTCTTTTACGATATCTACCAAACGTTGTCTAACTTCTGGCAGCGCCGGATTATAAATCTGTATGGTTGGAAAATCTAACACCCAACTTGAATTAACAGAAGGATGTAGCGCTGGAAATGAACTGCTAATGCCCGAACGCGTTGCAATACGGTAGGGATTCATCCAAGCATGAAACTCGATATCTCTGGCATGAGCCTCATCAATCATAAATTTAAGCACATCATAACCGGGGTTTAAACCTCTTGTTCCAGTTATAGCTGCACTCCATGGTTCATAACTCGAATTATAAAAAGCATCACCCATACCTTTAACTTGAAAATAAATTGCATTAATGTTTAATGCTTTAAACTTGTCAAGATAGTTGATGTATTGCTGTTTTTGAGCTTCCATGCTATAAACACTTTGAGGCCAATCAAGCCCAAAAACTGAAGCTAGCCACACCGCTCTCATCTCTTTTTTAGGGAAGATAGGGGCACCGCTTTCTACTGGAGGTTTTGTTGGTTCTGGCAATGGTTCGCTTCCGCCTTTTTTACAGGCATTAAGAAGTACTACACCCAGCAATACTGTCATTAGCTTTAAAGAAATTCTTTTCATTGATTTAATTATATGCTATCTTATTTAACTTTAATACCTATTGTATTTAGATATATTAATCTAAAGCTACTTTTTTACCAAATTCAAAAAACACGAAGCCTGTATCGTTTGCTCCAGAGTAAAGCATTAGCGACTCATCATTACCAGCTGCATCTTTTTTAACAAAAAACCCTGTTTGAGATGAAGGAGATGTATTAACAGGACCCATTAATGAATAATTAAACACAGGTGTAGCTGTAGGTAAGTTATTTAAATTTGTTAGAGCATCTTTTACAGTACTACCTTTTGTAATGTCGTAAACCATAAAATTAGTGGCTTCTGCACCTGTTCTGGCAGCGGTCGTAATAATCAAATAACGTTCGCTGTTAAAATTTACAATACGGGCGTCTGAGCCTCTAACTGGAATAATTGTTCTACTCATAGTAAAAGATGATGTACCTCCATCAGACACTAGAGCAACAGGAGCATCATGACCTGTAAACAAGTATTCACTCGAGTTGCCAATACGACTAAATGAAGTCCAAGATCCCGCACCAGCTACGGGTATAGCAAAAACAGTTGGGTTTGAAACCGTTGTATAATTTGCCACACTAAACCTTAAAACTTTAGTACCTGCATTATCACCAAAAAAGAAGAAACCATTACCTTGATCATCTAACGTAGCCGAAAAATTGTCGCCATGTCTAACCCCTGCATTTGCAATTGTGCCGACATTAATATTAGCAATTACTTGCGGAGCTACACTTGGGTTTGTCCAATGATAAACTTTTAATGGGCTTGCAGCAGTATTACCAGATAAATTTGCAATATACGTATGGCCATTTATTTGCGCACCCATATTGGTAATAAATGTACCTTGTGAAACCCCTGTCATATTTAACGGAATTTTATTTATTGTGCCTGCTTTGAGTTCTGAAACATTTAACACATGCGGTGCTTCTCTTCTAACAACTAAAACTTTTTCACCATCAAAACCACTCCCTCTTGTTAATGCACCTGTAAATGAATCGTATATAGGGCTACCTAGCGGGTTACTGGTAAAGTCATAAGTGGTACCTTTTTCAAAATCAGCACCAAAAACTGGCACTTTTAATCTTAATCTAACTAAGTACTCGCGAAAACGTGGAGCATTTTGAACTTTAATTACAATTACCTTTTCAGATTGACCATCTTCAAAAGTAACTGAATATGTTTCCTTGTCTAATTTAGCACCATCTGAAGTTACCGCTTCAAATTTTAGTTTAGAAAAATCTGTAGTAGGCTCTATTCTTGGAAATGATACTGTTTTGGCTTCTTCATCTACAGTGCCTTGCAATATTGTTGCTCCATTTGCCCCAGCGTTAACAATTTTAATAGAGTTTAAAACGGTGATATTGGCAGATGAATCAGGCGCTTGAGGAAAATCATCCTTGCAAGAAGCTAAAGTTAACAAACCCATAAAGGCTGCCAATAGCATTACTTTTGATGTTATATATTTTAGTTTCATATTATATCTGTCTATTATTATAAATATGTATTAAACTTTAGTTTTGTGGCCAGCCTTGAGTTTGCTGCAATTTGAACCCTCTGGCTGCATAATCGTCGATTTGTACTAAACCAACTGGCGCTAAATAAGGATTGATGTTGGCCTGATTAAGAAAAGGTAAACGACCAACGTTAGCCGTGTTTTTGTAAAACCCTGTCATAGCCGCAGCGTTTGTTCCGTTGTAAACAACCTCGGTTCCTGTTGTGCTTACTACAGCTATTTTACCAATATTTGCTGCTGTTAGTTGGCTAGGCAATTGCGTTTGAAAATTAACCCATCCGCCAGTAATTAAATCTGTGTTTAGGTTATTATCCATATATTCTAATTTAGACCATCTTTTCAGATCCGCTAAACGGAATGTTTCAAAAGCAAACTCCATTCTACGTTCTCTTCTTACTTCCCATAATAAAGCAGAAACTTGTGGATCTCTACTTGGATCTGATGGAATAGCTGCTAAACTTAACGCTGCAGTTTTGGCTACACCTTTGGCTACAGCTTCTGGCGCCAATGGTCTGTTTCTTATCTTATTGATTGATCTATCAATATCGTTTTGCGATATTATACTTCCACCTAAACTTTCTAATTCCACTTTAGCCTCTATCCAGTTTAACAATACCTCTGCATATCTCAAAACTGGAGCATCTGTTTCATTTTTATCGCCAGTAAACTCTGGAGGCATACCCAATAAATCAACCTGAGTACGTTTTTCTACTTCACGTGGTAAATATTTAGTGATGTAATAATACGAACCTCTATTTAATGCACTTGGCTTACTGTAAAAAGTAGCTTCAAACCTAGAGTCGCGAGTTACAATCATATTATCTAAATTGAATGAAGCATTGGCTGGAGTAGCATTTTGCCATACTTGACCATTAGAAAGTAGATATGATTTAAGTAAATCTGAAGTTGGACCGTTAAGTGTAGACTCTGCTAAATTGCTGTATGATGCAATAGCATGGGTAACACCTGCAGCAGGATCGTAATTTCTATACAGTACACAATCTCTATTTCCTCTTAATTCTTTAGAAGTGAAAAGTGTTTTGTAATCGGTTACGATATCATATTTATTACTAGACATTACCAAATCTGCTGCCTCTACAGCTAAATCTAAAAACTTTTTAGCTTGAGCATCATTTCTGTAATAATACTTTTGCCAAGTACCTTCTGTTAATGCCAACCTAGAGATAAAACCTGCTACAATGTATCTGTTCACATTTTGATCTCCATCATCTAAACGAACATTCTGCAATGCAAATTTAAAATCGTCATAAACTGCATCCATTACTTCATTACGAGGCGTTCTAGGCTTATACAATTCTGCTAACTCATTATTAAAAACCTCTTTGGCATAATAAGGAACATCGCCGTAAGCTTGTACCAATTCTGAATACCTATAACCTCTAAAAAAGCGACCAATACCTGTCCAGTGAGCTTTAGCAGCAGGCGCTAAAACAGTAGACATTCTTGTTTCAATTCTATCTAACATGATATTAATAGAACGAATGGTAGCGTAGCTCCAGATAGCACTGTTAGGAACCGCACGAGTAAAATTAGGTTGATTTCCCTGTACAACCATGTCATCAGTATTTGTAAAACCAACTAAAGGTGCACCAGTTGTAGTGAAACCATTTCCATAGCCGTCGAAAAAATCGGTGTAATATTTATTTGCGTAAAGACGTAGCTTTTCTTCGCTCGTCCAAGCTGTTTCGTCTGTTTCGGTAGTTAAAGGTGGGCGGTCTAAAAATTTCTTACACCCCGCAAACACAACCACTATACAAACGAATATTATTTTAAATGCTATTTTCATTTCTTTCTTCCTTAAAATTAAAAACTAACTTGAAGACCAGCTGAAGCCGATTTAAACACAGGGTTTGATGTACCTGTACGACCCAAATTATAGTTTGAGCTATTAGAACCCAACATAGAGAAGCCTGAGATTGCTTCTGGATCAATTGGCAAGCCTCTCAAATTATCAAATGTGAAAAAGTTCTCTAACGATACATAAACCCTAGCGTTGGCAACCTTAATTCTACTTAAAAAGTTGGTTGGTATGTTATAACCTAACGTAATATTTTTCACTCTTAAATAAGCCATGTTTAACATATACCTAGTTTGGGTTCTCATTACGTAGCCTTCGCTAGCTCCATTTAAATTCCATGCTCTTGGGTAAAATGCATCGGTACGATTTGGTTTCCAATAATCTTCAGCAATTGCTTGTGGCATTGCCCCTTCTTTAGCAAAGTAACCAGGAATAGCCAATTGGCCATCTCCCCAAATCTTTCTTTCACCTACACCTTGAAAGAAAACAGACAAATCAAATCCTTTATATTCGCCACCTAAGCGGAAACCATATTGATACCTAGGTGTGGTATTTCCAATTACAGTTCTATCGCCTGGATTTCCATTGGTTCCATTACCTGCATCGATGTAACCATCGCCATTTAAGTCTACAAACTTCACATCACCTGGGCTAATCAAAAGTGTTTGATTACCATCCTCGAAATAAGTTTGATACACTGGATTGCCACCTACTAACTTGTTGGTGGTTTTACTTGTGCCGTTAAATACGATATTTGTTTGTACAAATTTACCGTTAGCATCATACACAAAATCACCAGCTTGATACAAACGATCGGTTACAAAACCAAATACATCACCATATCTTCTTCCGGTAGAGAAAGCATTACTTAACAACCTATTCTCCCATGGCTGTTGATAATCAGCGCCTTTTGTAATAAAAGTTACCGCATCTGCTAAATTGGCATCGAAAGTTAAACGTAAACCATTGTCAAATTTATGGTTAAAGTCTAAGTTTATTTCCCAACCTCTGGTTCTCAAATCACCAAAATTGCCTTGTGGTGCGCTTGCGCCATAAGTTGCAGGCAAAGCATCACCAGCTATAATCATATTTCTAGTAAATCTTTGAAACACTTCTGCTGTAACTCCTAATTTACTATCGAAAAAGCGAAAATCAAGACCTAAGTTCATGTGCTCAATATCTTGCCATGATATATCTTGAGAAACAGGAGTAGGTGTACCTAATTGGAAGTTTGGTAAGCCACCACTAGTTAACCAGGTATTTTTAGAAATGCCCATGGTTGGTAAATACAATGAGTTGGCCACCGACTGATCGCCAATGTTACCCCATGATGCACGAAGTTTTGCAAAACTCAATACAGGTTTTAAGCCCGAAGTAAAATCTTCAGCTGATATTACCCAACCGGCAGAAACACCTGGATAAGTTCTCCATCTTAAACGACTTGGAAATTTCGAGGTAGCATCACGTCTTAAAGTACCATCAAAAAGATATTTTCCTTTGTAGTCATAAATAACCTTACCAAAAAAACCAGCTTGAGAATCCCAGTTGGCTGTTCCTCCAGCAGTTTCAGTTCCAACAGCAAAATTATACTGAGGATTGTCGTTATTTAACAAGTTACCACGAGTTGAATATTGACTAGAAAAATCGAAAGAAACGATTTGGGTACCAACCAAAAATTTAAAAGCATGATCATTTAAATTCAAATTATAATTTGAGGTGATGTTTATCGTGTTTCTAATAGATCTGAAATTATTTTGAGAAAAATAAGTATCTGCTTTTACAGTGTGATCTGTAAGCGGAAAACGATAGGCCATCATGCCACTAGCATCAGTACGGTTACCATTTTCATCAACGTATACTTGGCCGTTTGCATCTCTCAATGCTTCTACACCATACCAATGTGTACGTCCTTGTACGTATGGAACAGATGAAGTTGTTAAATTATTTTGAGTGCTATAGGCATAATCAGCTTGAATATCCCAAGATTTGGTTAAATTAAGCGTAGCACCTAAGTTTAAGTTTAAGAATTTTTCTGAACGAATTTGATCGTTAGACATACGAGCCGAAAATGCAGGGTCTATTAAGTCTTCTCCATTTTCTTGTACACCGATAGGGAATAAACGACTCCAACGGTACATGTACAACCAAGGATCAGCAGAGAAACCTGATGCATTTAATGAATTAGGATTTCTTTTTGTCCCATCAGAATATCTTGCACCACCACGTAAAGTTAAATAATCAGTAACTTTAGTATTGATATTAAGTGCTGGATTTATTCTACGATAATCATCATGTTTAGCAGGCTTCATCATACCTTCTTGCCCTAAATACCCAACGCTTAAATTATAAGTGGTATTTCCGCTTTTGCCGTTCATGCCAATATTATGGATTTGAGAAAAGTTATTATCCTTAATCATTGCATCAACTGGATCATAAATTCTATAACCGAATTTTTGAGCTCCATCCCAAAACCAGTCACGCCCGTAAACAACAGGATCACTATTACCCACTACATCACCATACTTTGTTTGCCATTCTTTAATTTTTTCGAAACTTGTTCTGTCTAATCGCCAAAAGCCACCAGCCGGACCAGGTTGACGCATGTTTTCATGTGCATCTAAGGTATATTCCAAACCATCAATACCCGCAATATCAATTGGTTTAAATGGAGATTGCATTACAAAGTTGTTGGAATAAGTGAACTTATTTCCATCAGTTTTAGCACCTTTTTTTGTAGTAATTAATACAACACCAAAAGCAGCTTTTGCACCATAAATTGCACTTGAAGCCGCATCTTTTAAAATAGTTATATTTTCAATGTCATTTGGGTTGACATACTGAATACTCGGGATCTCTACGTTATCAACCAAGATCAATGGATTTGCTGATCCGTTAACCGAGCCTATTTGTCCACGAATTCTGATAATTGGATCTGAACCAACCTCGCCACTTGGCACAACAACAGAGAGACCAGGAACCGCACCCTGCAAACCTCTACCTAAATCAGGTATTGGACGATTACCGAATACTTTCGCCACATCTACAGATGTAATAGCGCCTGTTAAACTTTCTTTCTTTTGTGTTCCGAAACCAACTACAACTACTTGGTCTAGCACCTTAGAATCTTCACCTAAGGTTACATTAATGGTAGTATTGTTTCCAACGCTTCTTTCTACAGTGGCAAAGCCGATGTAAGAAAAAACTAAAACATCAGTACTTGATGCTTTTATTGCGTAGCTACCATCGCTAGCAGATTGACTAACAACACTTGTGCCTTTTATTTTAATAGAAACACCGGGAATAGGACCATCAGAGGAAGTAACTTTTCCAGTAACATTAACCTGTTGTGCAAACACCTGCATACACATCAGGAAAACCCCTAGAAAAATCAGGAGTAATTTTCTTTTCATAAGTTCAAATTTGGTTAGTAATTAAAATTGTTACCAGTTGTGATCCCTGCAATATAAACCTGCATTAATACGCAAACTAGTAGTTGACGGGTAAATATCATTATTAAATTTGGCTTAAAAAAGAGATTTTAGGAACAATAGACTTAATGTAACAAAAAAATAACGCAAAAAGACGCAAAAAGACGCAACCTAAAATTTTATAGCAGCATTGGTACATCGACTAATAAATTCAAAAAAATGGAAAAAGCAACGCATCATCTTAAACTAGATTTCGATTGCATAAGAAAAAACCGCTTTAAAGAAAACACAAGCACTTATTCTTAAAATGAATATCTTTTTAAGGATGGTTTTGTGCTTTATTCGTTAAATTGAATTAATTAATCACCTAATAATTAAACCATTATGAAAAATTTAATCACCAAAATTACCGTAGTTATGTTATTCTTCACTTTAACATCCTTAAAACAGAAAGAAGATGTAGGGTACGTTACATTAGAAGTAAGCTACATGCAAACAATGGGAGGTTCTGCTGTTATCCAAAACACCAGTACAAGTACTTACTATTACTTAAATGCAGTTGACACGCAAGATCAAATTCAAGTACCTTACGGCAACTATGTTTTAGTTTCTGCCGGTACAAATTCTTGTGGATATCCTTTGATTGAAAATGTGAGCACATCAACAGGATATAATGATTTTGTACTTGATGAGAACAACCAAAGCTTTACAATATATGCCAGTTGTTATTAATTAAAATCAGATTTATCTAAAAACAAAAGAGGCAGCTTCCTAATGGAAAGCTGCCTCTTTTATTTTGCAAAGGTATATTATCTAACGTAATAAAAAGCTATATAAGGTTTTCGAATGTCAGTACCTGTAGAAGGGTAGGTTGGATAACCAATTGCGTAAGCGGTATATACCCTTTGGTTATTAAAAGTACTTGCTGATGAATAGGTAGCCAATGCACTAGCACCAACAGTAGCCGGAACTGTACCAGCAACTCTAATGTACCAGTTTGTATTAACCAACACCTGTGAAGTTGGGATTAAGAATTTATCACTGATAGACATGTAGGTAATATTTGACGCTACTTTTTGTGTACCAACCCATAAATCTACCGCAGGGGTTGTTGGCATCAAATTCACAAACCTCATTCTCACAAAACCAGAATCTGGAACAGAGGCATCTTCATCTACCAATAAACTTCTTCTAGAAAGCGAATCAGTTACGTGTAGAGAATATCTCTTGCCAGCTGCAGTTGCAATTGTTGTTGTGTAAACATCTATTGAATCGATATTTGTTCCTCTTTTAGGAATAGTAATAGATACTTTTGTGTTTGCACCTGGGTCAACTGGCAAATAATCTCCAGTATTACTTCCCAAAGTATTGAAACCACCGCCAGGAAAAGGAGTTCTGTTTTGAATAAGTCCGCTCACCCTAACATCATTAATTTTAACCTGAACAAATGGGTTATTATAAAATGCTACAGCATAATTAATTTTAATTAATGCCTTTGTATTGCCATCTACGATATCGTATTCTGAGAATACATTTTCTCCCCCAGTTTTTTTACAGCCTATAAAGGCAACTGTTAAAAGAGATAGTAGTGATATAATTGAAAAAATCTTTTTCATCTTTATAATTTTTTAGTTAGTTGGTAAAGAGAACCAAGTTTCTTGATAAACATATTCAGGTTTATTTGCGCCCCAAACGTTAAGCTCTGCTATATTCCAAACATATTCTGAATTAAATCTAGGACGTATTCTGTACACATAGCTTGGCGCACCGTTAACAGTTCTATTTGCCTCTGATGTTTCTAACGGCTTCCATTGTCTAAATATTAATGGGTTCCAGTGATGTTTTCTCATGTCAGCAAACTGTTCGTATCCAGCCCAACCCCATTGCGCAATATATTTTTGCCCCATAATATCAGCCATAGTTAAGCTAGCTCCATTTTGAGCAACTTCACTAGAAGTCATATAGGCAGTAATTTCTGTACCACTAATTACAGGAGCAGTAGGAGAGCCATTTCTGCCATAAGTATTTATAAAATCCATATGACCTCTTATCCCTCTATCATAAGCAGTCCAAGCACCGCTTTTATCACCTTTTAAAAATAAAGCTTCAGCTTTTGCAAACTGCAACTGCATATAAGTCATAAGTGGATATCTACCTACACCTGTATTTGAATAAAGATATTTACCCGGAAATGGTGCTGCAACTGATCCTAAAATCGATGGGATTGTTTTTACAGTTGGTACATCACCTCTGGTAGCTATAACACCTCTGTATACATTATTAGTAAGCGGAGCAGTTGGTGTTACCATTGGGTTGATCATTCTTGATAGACGTGGATCTAAAGAAGAAGTAGGATTTACCGCTGGCGTTCCTCTAACACCACCAGTTAAATAATTAACGATTGGCTGTCCGATTCTGCTATTTGCAACACCCCCAAATAAACCATTTGTTACACTATTTGGATTAGAGTTAGAGGCTAAGGTACCATCGTAGCCAATTGTAGCATCTTCACTTGAGTTAAATGTTGTAGACCCAAAAGATAAATCAGCGTATTTAACTACACTATCTGCATACTTAGAATTAAAATCTGGTTTATTGATTAATCGGCTATATTGAAATGCCAGAATTGCATAAACAAATTTTCTCCATTTCTGTCTGTAGGTTGCTAAGTTTCCAAAATTTGTTTGACCATAGATATAGTCTACTCTTGTGAGAACAGAGCTAAAATCAGCTGCATCAGGTGTGTTTAACAATACCAAAGCTTCTTGACACCATTCTCTTACTTTAACATAAGCATCTGGTTGATCTTGGTAATTGAAATATAAACGATCTTGAAAAGCTTGGTCTAAGATAATTGGACCATGTTGATCAGTTAAATGTTGAAAACCCCAAGCTTTAATAGCCAAACCTACACCAGCTAGCGTATTGTTACCCAATCCTTTGGCACCCTTTACCATGTCTTCTAAGTTTACACCTGCATCTATATACACATGTCTCCATAATACTCCTCCATCAGAATCACTTGCCGTAAATCCGTGACGCTCAAAAGTAGCATTAGCAACTTGAGAACCCATATTTTGGGTTAGTTTAAACTGTACGTTTGCATTATCTAAAGATGACGCTTCTCCCATTTTTGCGATGATTGACGACAAATAAAATTCAGGCCTAGTAGTTTGCGGACCGGCTGGATCTGTATTTATGTCAAGCATTTTTTTGCAGCCTGTTGAAAGAAACAGAAGTGCAAGTATGCATGTTATTTTAATATGTTTCATTTTTTAAAACTTTAAGCTTAAATTATAATTTAATTCTCAATCCAATGTTTACGCCAAGCGGACGGCCCATGCTACCGTAATCGATACCATAACCACCTACCCCACCTGTTGCTGGTGTGTTACCATTAACATCAGGATCTACACCAGAATAGTTAGTGATTAAGAATAAATCTGTAAAGGTTACAAATAAACCAGCACTAGATAAAAACTTGGTTTTTGCTGCCCAAGTAGCTGGCAAATCATAAGCAATTGTTACATCTCTTAATCTAAGCGTATTAATATCTCTTTCTAAGAACTGCTCTGGCGCAATACCACCTAAAACGTTATTGTAGTAGTTACTATTTAGCCCAGGAGTAATCATGATGTTATTGATTGTAGGGTTAGCTGTATTCTCTAAACCATCCTGCAATACACCTTTTAAAATTCTTGGCTGATCACGATCTAACGTTTTAACACTTAAACCTCTTCTATACAACTCATATTCTGTTTGGTTGTAAACATCACCACCAACTCTTAAGTCAAGTAAAAATGAAAGATTAAAGTTTTTGTACCTTACATTATTCACGTAACCAAGGGTAAATTTAGGAGCTCTATCACCTAGATATACAAAATCAGCATTGCTTTTTAAAATTGGAAGCCCTGTAGATGGACTAATTAATAAATCGCCATTGTTGTTTTTTGCATTTACCCAACCTACCAATGCATAAGTACTTCTGCCTGGTCCTGTACCTGCTCTAGCGCCATTTGCAATCCAAGTATCAGAATTGTAATATTCTGGAAGGTCTTCGGCAACACTGTTTACGATACCTCTGTTACTAGTAAAGTTAAAAGTTACATCCCAACTTAAATTATTATTTCTAATTGGAGAACCTTTTAATTGTACTTCGTAACCATAATTTACCACACTTCCACCGTTCATAATTCTAATTACAGAACCACTACCATAACTGGTACGAGGTGAAATGATTTGTCCAAGACTTTCTCTGTGATAATAAGTAAAATCAACTCCAATTCTATTTTTTAAGAATGATAATTCAGTTCCTAATTCATAATCGATTGTTTTTTCCGGAACCAATTCAGGATTACCACCATTGGCTAAGTCGTATTTAAATCCGCCACCACTAGTAGTAACAGTATTCAATCTTGTACCAAGTGCATAATATTTACTTGGCTCTTTACCTGTTTCACCATATGATGCTCTTAACTTACCCGAGCTTAACCAATCATATTTCTTAACTGCAGCTAGCTCTGTAAAGTTAAACGCCAAACTTGCAGATGGGTAGGCAAAATAAGGGTTATTAGGCATCATACGAGAAGCCGCATCGCCCCTAGCTGATAAAGTTAGATACACCAAAGATTTATAGCCCATAATTGCTTGTAAAAAAGCACCAGCATTTCTA
The DNA here is from genome assembly GCF_059424425.1 of Pedobacter sp. GW456-11-11-14-TSB4. Classification (NCBI taxonomy): domain Bacteria; kingdom Pseudomonadati; phylum Bacteroidota; class Sphingobacteriia; order Sphingobacteriales; family Sphingobacteriaceae; genus Pedobacter; species Pedobacter sp. GW456-11-11-14-TSB4. Next base: position 1,384,376 of record NZ_JBWKZK010000001.1, on the reverse strand, counting down.
CGTCTATAAATTGCTAAAAAAGCAGATTGTGTAGTAGGCAAAGTATTGTTGATGCTATAAAAATTAGGATCAAACATATTCTGACCACGTGCCGAATTGGTTGTGTTATTATAATCAGTACCGTTTAAACCTAAAATGTAGGTGTTATTAAAGTTACCATTACCAAACTTGTGTTTTGCAGTAGCCGTAAATGACCCTTCAAATTGTCTTACCATATTGGTATAGGTATTAATTACACCTCCTCTTGGAGTAGCAGCACTACCAGAACCCGAATAAGATTGTGTGTGATATACAAGATTACCATCTGTATTGATAACGTTTGCACCTACAATGGCAGTCATTGTTAACCACTTGTTTGGTGTAAAAGTTATATTGTTATTTAATAAAACGCTATTGGTTCTATCATCAGATAAATTCTTGTTTAGCTCCCATAACGGATTATCAAACTCGGTATAAATTGTTCCTGTAGTTAAAACACGATTACCATTTGCATCAATCCAATTGTTGATATCATAACGAGCTGGGAAAAGCAATAAATTCATTAAATATCCAGCCAAACCTCTATTTGCTTTTCTATTGTAAGCATTGGTATAGCTAAAACGAGTTGTTAATTTAATTGCTGGCGATAGAGCTGCCTGTCCGGCTAACGCGGTAACAAACCTTTTGTACTGTGTTGTTGGAATTGTACCTCTGTTATCAGTAAATTCTGTCGACCAACGATAAGTAAATGATTCTTTACCGCCTTCAAATACTAAATTGTTTTTTTGAGAAGTACCAGTTCTGAAGAAACTGCCAACATTATCATAAATTTTGGTGTCAGCAAAATATTTTGGACCAAAATAACTTGTAGAACCTCCTAAAAACACTCCGTTTGCATCACCTTGGCTATAAACCTGTTGTACTTCTGGCGAATTATTTACAGTTTCAATTCTTAACGAACCATTATAAGAAACAGATGCTTTACCAGCTTTTGCTTTTTTAGTAGTAATGATAATTGCACCACCAGCACCTAAGTTACCATATAAAGCGGTTGCTTCTGGACCTTTTAAAATTACATAACTTTCAATATCTGCCGGGTTAATGTCAGAGGCTCTGTTTGTGTAATCTTGATTTCTGTTATTTCCCTGAATAGTAGTACTCATCTGATTAACAACCGAGTTGTCAATCGGCACACCATCTACTACCATTAATGGCTGGTTATCGCCACTTAACGAATTGATACCTCTTAAAACAATCTGAGAAGAAGCACCTGGATCTCCACTTGTAGGGTTAATTGATAAACCTGGTACACGACCAGCTAAACCGTTAACAAAATTCTCTCGCCCTGTTTGCGAAACTTCATCCCCATCAACTTTGGTTAATGAATAACCAATACTTTTTTTGTCTCTCTCTACATTGTATGCGGTTGTAATGGTAACCTCACTTAAAGAACTAGCATCTTCCTTTAATGTAACATTAAGAGTGGTTGCAGTTCCAATTGTACGTTCTTCCGTAACACGACCCAAATAAAGAAATTGTAAAATTTGGCCTGAATTAGCCTTAATTAAATACTGACCCGTTGGGCTAGTTTGCACAGCAGTAGTTGTGCCTTTAATTTTTACGGTAGCCCCTGGAATAGGTTGAGAATCTTCGGAAGAAGTAATTCTACCTGTAATTGTTACCTGCTGAGCCATAGTCTGTATGGCAAAAAGAAACAATCCCAAGAACAACATGAGTAGATTTTTTTTCATAAACATGAGTTTGGTTAATAATTTAAGTTTTGTTTGTTTGCGACAATAATTTAAAACACGCACTAATACGCATATAATTAATTGTCAAGTAAATATCATAAATGTTTTTCACTAAAAAAAGAAATTATTTACTATTACGTTAAAATTAAAACGAATATAATTGCAGAAACCTGAGAAAACCCGCATTATATTTTAATTTTAATATATTAGTACTCCGTTAAGCTATAAATTATGCTCAAAAAAGAAAGACACGACGCCATTATGAGGCAAATTAATCTACACAATAGGGTGTTAACATCAGATTTAGTACAACTTTTGGATGTTTCTGAAGACACTATTCGTAGAGATTTGCAAGAATTATCTGATGATAAGCTATTATATAAAGTTCATGGAGGTGCATTATCAAAATCTTACCATTCAACTTTTGATGATAGTACGGTATATGCCAAAGACGCTAAAATTATTATTGCCAAAAAAACAAGTCAACTTATTAAAGATGGAATGGTGATATTAATTGGTGGAGGTACAACCATTATAGAATTTGTAAAGCAATTACCAGAAAACCTGCAAGCTACCTTTTTTACAATTAGTCCATTGGTAGCAGTTGAGCTTGCAAAATATCCAAAAGTTGAGGTAATTTTAATCGGCGGATTGTTTTCTAAAAATTCACAAATTACCTATGGCGGGCACGTAATTACTCAGCTTTCAGAAATTAATGCCGATTTATGTTTACTAGGCACAAGTGCTTTACACCCTAAAGATGGCTTAACAGATACAGATTGGGAAATTAATCAACTGAAAAAAAGAATGATGAGTTCATCAAGAAAATCAGCAATATTATGTATTTCAGAAAAATTAAATATTTCGTTAAGGTTAAAAGTAACTCCATTACAAAACATCAATTATTTGATAACAGAACTTAATCCTGCTGATGAAAAACTTGCACAATATCATGTAGATGGATTAAAGCTTCTGTAGCGCTTAAGTTATTCTGTTTTATATGGAAAATCACTTTCAATAGCACTTGGCTTACAGCAGCCCCGTTGTTCGCTATATCTTTTTGTTTCGGTAGTTTTTTAAGCAACTAAATAATTAAATGGCAGCACAATAACGCAGCGAAGAATTATGGCAAAACAAAAAGTATGTCGCTGCCACCGGGTTTAATTAACATCGGCTTGTTCTAGTTGTAAATAGCACAAAGTTAATATTATCACTGTTTAAAACGGTACTGAGCTATACTTGAGTTATAATTGTTAAAATACTAACGAGAATGCTAACAGGAGAAAATATCATTGATATTCTCCCCACTAACGCTTAACTTAATTACATTTAGCGATAACATGCAGCTTCTAGCGTAGCAGTGCAGCGAAACCTCCTTCTCAGGCAGGAGTATAACCGACACAGTTAAAAAATCTAGTTAATAGCATTGCACTTCAAATAAAAAAGGGAAGAACTTTCGTTCTCCCCTTTTTACTAAAATGCCGGATTTGCTGGCGTATTTGGATTGTTATCTCGCTCTTGAAATGGATAAGGCATAAATCTGCGTTTCATTTCAGAATCTGGTCTACCCAGTCTACGCATATCTTCTAATTTCAAACCAGATGCATATAATTCAATGCTTCTGTGTTTGTAAATTAAATCTAAAATTTGTGCTTGCGTAAAAGGCCCAGCCAATGGTGGCAAAGCTGCAGCAACACCAAAAACATCAGTAGTTTTTGTTACCACTTTATTTAACTCAATTAATGCATTTGTTAAATCTGGTGTGGTTTGGCGTGCATAAGCCTCGGCTTTAATTAAAATCATCTCACCCGGTAAAAAGATAGGCACCGCTGTTGTTGTTGTTAACGCAAAACCACCCATACGAATAGTTGCTGGGCTACCTGCCAAAAATGTATAAAAAGGTAGGCGTTTATCTGCAGCATCTGGAGCAAATGCTCCTGCTAAACCTAAATTTGCATCAATCGGTTGAAAAACGTTATTTGATGCGATGATAGAGTTTAAGATGTTGATGTTAGCATTATCAAACGCAAACGAAGAACCTGGGGTTAAAGTTACAGCATTAGCTTCGGTTAAAGCCAAAGCATACTGACCGCTAAACAAAGCATACCTAGCCTTTAATGCTCTTAAAGTATTTACAATATTTAAGTTTGGTACGGTAGCATTAAATTGGCTTGAAATTGGATTGGCAGTAATTTTAGCCAATGCATTATCAATTGCAGCTATTGCAGCTTTGTAACCATCTATCCTATCAACAAATGGAACATTTGTACCAATAGTTACTGGAACTTTTTGCCAAAATGAAGAAATTGTTCCTAAGGATAATGCTTTATAAATAGTTACATAACCAATTAAACCAGCAGCGTAATTCTTATCTCCTAGAGCATCCGCTCCGGCAATTACTTTATTGCTTTCATCAATTACTTTTAATGAAGATGCCCACATGTTGAACAAAATGGTATTTGTACCATCAACAGCAGTACCACCTGTACTTAATTGTAACTCGGGTATGTTTCCTGAGTTTAGCAATTTAAGTTCGTTACCTGCGAAGCCGGCAGCTGCAACAGAATTAAATAAAACGCCTGTTCTGTTTAAAGTATAAGTACGTTGAATACCAACTGCAACTGCTGATAACGCCTGTGTTGAACCTAATGCCACCTCTACACTTGCTCTCGATGGGTCTTCGAAATCTTTTTTACAAGATGTAATGCTACTTGCAACCGTTAAAAGGCCACAAGCTATATATATTGATTTTGTTTTTAAATTTTTCATCACTTTTGTATTAAACTGTTAAAATTTAACCTGTAAGCCTAAACTGAATGTTCTTGGAATTGGCACCGAACCAAAATCTATATTTCTAAGGATAGTTGATTGACCGGCTGAGTTTAACTCTGGATCATAACCTTTGTAGTTATCCCATGAAATTAAATTTCTACCACTTAAAACCAAGGTTAAGTCACTAATTGATTTTATTTTACCAACATTGTAGCTTAATGAAACCTCTCTTAGTTTAACAAAAGAACCATTATCTATTCTCCACTCCTCTATAGCGTAAACACCAGCTACATAACCTCTAGGTAATTGTCCCAATTGTTCTGCTTCTGCTACTTTACCATTACCTACACCTTGCCTGGTTCTCCAATCTGCATTCCAAACATCACCGCCTTGCACACCATCAAGTTGAACGCGTAGGCTGAATTTTTTATAGTTAAAATCGTTAACTAAAGACCAATTGTAATCTGGATTTGGATCACCTAAAACTTTTCTTAGAGGATTACCAGCTCCATCTCTAGCTTGTTGAGGTATACCTGCAGCATTGGTAACTAAACTACCATCAGCGTTTCTAGCGAAATAAGTTCCGTAAAATACCCCTAATGGCTCACCATCAATAATCGCAACTGGTGCACCTGGGTTGGTACTTAATAATCTTAAAGCGCCAATATCAAATGCCTCATTTCTGTTTCTGTTAAAAATGGCAGTTGCATTCCAGCTGAAGTTATCTGTTTTGACCGGGGTACCACCTAAAACCAATTCAAAACCAGTATTTTTTAGTGAACCAATGTTATTTAAGAAACTAGTGTAACCTTGACTTGGAGCAATAACTTGGGCTAATAAAAGATCTTTAACTTTCTTATTGTAGTAGTTAGCGCTTAAAGTTAATCTGTTTTTCAAGAAGCCCAAATCTATACCGACTTCTAACTCATCTTGACGCTCAGGTTTTACATTCTCATTTGCTAGCTGAAAACTACTAAATAAAGAAGTGTAACCTAAAAATGCCTGCCCATTGTAGGCATTTATACGATCATAAGCACCAATACCAGTTAAGTTACCCGATTGCCCGTAAGCTGCTCTTAACTTAAATGTATCCCACCAATCTGAAAGATTTGTTTTTTTCCAGTACTCTGCCGAAGAAAGCACGTAACTAATACTACCTTTTACATAAACCTGATTTCTATTATCCTCTCCAAATACAGATGATTCATCCATACGTAAAGCACCAGTTACAAATAAATGGTCTTTGTATTTAAAGTTCTGTTGAATATAAGCACCGCTTATTGAAAGTTCTGTTCTACCATCTACACTTGGTAGCTGAGTAGAGGCACCATTTACTGTTCTAATTTTTGGCGCCAAACCTCTTCCTTGCAATAAAGCATATTGGCTTTTTTCATATTGATATGAATATCCAACTTGAGTTACCGAAGTTAATAAATCAGTTATTTTAGCCTGATAAGTTGCATTAATTTCATTGTTAAACAAGAATGCTTTGTTGCTTGCCGTACTTGCATAACCATTTTGCGTAGCATTTATGCTTGTTCCACCACCAAAAAAATCTGGGTTTACATTGTAAGTATAAGGAGGAATGTAAGTTGTACCATTTTGAGCTGAGTTATCTACACCTAAAGTAACATCAACAGTTAAATTTTTAATGGGAGTTAATTTTAAAGTAGAGTTAGCTATAATACGGTCTACCTCTTGCCTTTGTTTAATATCTTCTATTACAGAAACTGGATTTACCCTGCCTCTCTCGCCAACTGCCATAAGGTTACCACTAGCATCTCTTCTAAAAACATCGTGGAAATTACCTAAAATCGTAACCGAGTTCATTGGAGAGAAAAATGAGTTTCCATCCGGTTTCTCATTTGCTGCACTTTTAATATAGTTTAAGCCTGCCGATAAACTTGCCCAATCATTTATTTTTTGATCTAGGTTTGTCCTAAAGTTATACTTTTTAAAATCAGTATTTTTTATAATCCCTTGATTACTGAAATACCCAAAAGAAGAATAAACTTTCGTGTTTTCGCTACCGCCAGAAATAGACAAGTTATTATCTGTTCCGTAACCAGTTCTAAAGATATAATCTTGATAATCATAACGGGTTACTGGAGAGGTTGTTGTTAATGTTGGAGTTAAAACGTCTTGAGTAACAGCATCTACGCTACCCCCAAACTTAACTGGAGATTGATTTACTTCTATTTTTTTACGTAACTGGCTGACCACAAAATTACTGTTAAAACTAACTTGCACTTTTCCTGCAACACCTTTTTTAGTGAAAATCTGGATAACACCCGCATTTGCTCTAGAGCCATAAATAGCAGCTGCAGATGCACCATTAAGCACCTCAACTCTTTCAATGTCTGCTGGATTGATATCTACCATTCTATTTTGACCAATGCTACCAACAAAGTTAGCACCATCATAATTGCCTGTTGTATTAGTTACCCTAGTAGTTGTATTATTAACAATAACACCATCAATAATATACAATGGCTCTGTAGATGAGTTTGCCGAACTAATACCACGTAACTTTACAGACATACCACCTGCCGGATCGCCAGAGTTTTGGCTAATTTGTGCTCCTGCAACCTTACCTTGTAAAGATGACAAAACGTTTCCGCTAGGCGCTTTATTTAAATCATCACCTTTAACAGATGTAATATAATTACCCAATTGTTTTCTCGTGGTTCCAGCCGAAGTACCTGTTACAATAACCTCATCTAAACCCATTGCATCTTGAGCTAATACAAAATCGGTTACTACATTGTTATTAGCACCTAGTGTAATTTGCTTAGCTACCGTTTTAAAGCCTATGTACGTTACCGAAAGCTGATAAGTACCGGGAGCAAGATTTACGGAAAGAGAATAAGAGCCGTCGTTATTTGCTCCAACTGCAAAATTAGTGCCTTGTACCTTTACACCTGCACCGGGTATTGGTGCCTTGGTAACATCTTCGGTAACCTTACCGCTTAAAGTATAGCGATTGGTTTGTGCATTTGCTGATGAAAATACAAAAAGCAAAAGAATTGGTGTAAAAAAATGCGCTAACATTTTTGAACACCGAGAAGTGTAAAATCTCTTCATACGTTAAAAATTTAATTTGGTTAAACACACAGCATTATGCTGATAATTTTATTTACTGGCATTTCACATTCAGAAAACGCTAATAAATATCGTCAAAGCTAATATTTAATTTTCCATAAAATTGTAAACAAATTAACATTTTATTGCGGCAAGCTAACCTTACCCATACAAACTGAAGGTACACCTTCTCGTTTTCCAAAATCAATTGGATTTCCCGCCAACGATTCGTTCGCTAAAACAGCAAAAAGAACTGCCTCCTTTGCATCTGGATCAATTTCTAATTCTTGAGTTGTGCTAAATAATGCCTCTGGCAATGCCTTTTTAAGAATATCTACTAATAATGGATTATGCATGCCACCTCCACTCATAAAGATTTTAGGCATGGCTGATAATTTAACAGTTTTTGCAATAGCATCAATAATACCTCTAGCTGAGAAATGACATAATGTGGCTAAAACATCCTCATTTGATAAGTTTATGGTGTTACTTTTTTCTTGGGCAGCATTTAGGTATTTAAGATTGAATAATTCTGGCCCTGTAGTTTTAGGGAAATCGATTTTGAAAAATTCATTATCTAATAATGCTGCCAACAGATCTTGATTTAAAGTTCCAGACATTGCTTTTGCCCCATCCTTATCATAATATTCTCCAGGGTATTTACTTTGTATAAATTGATCTAATAAAGTATTGCCCGGCCCAACATCTGTAGAAAAAACTTTTGCGGCATCCTTATCTCCAGGCAGATAGGTGAAATTAGCAATACCGCCGATGTTTAACATGATCCGGTCTTCATCAGCTTTGCTAAAAATTAAATAATCTCCATAAACTGCCAAAGGTGCCCCTTCGCCTCCTACAGCTAAATGTTTTTGTCTAAAATCTGAAAGTGTAATAATGCCAGTGTTAATGGCTATATGATCTCCGTCTCCTATTTGCAGTGTGGCATTCGGATAATCACTTTTACCATGCAAAGATTTTGGCGCATGAAAAATCGTTTGGCCATGGCTTGCAATTATATCTATCTCGTTTGCACTAATATTCCAAAGTTTTAAAGCTTGTAAAATAAGTTCTGCATGTTTTATCCCAATCAATTCATTTAACAGGCACACTTTTTCCAAATCAGCATCTTTTCTCGAAAATATACTTTTTACATCTGCTCTAAAATCATCTTCGAACGGCATCGTAATAAAATTAAGAAGCCTTATTTCAGTTTCAGGACCGCTATTTTTACATGCACATAATGCGATATCTAAACCATCCATTGATGTACCAGACATTAAACCAATTATTTTACGTTCGGTTTTCTGCGCAATTTGATAAAGCTTTGAAATATTTCTATTCATGATAAATAATTTCAATAAAGATAGAGAGCCGGTAGTTATTAACAATAATTTTATGCTACGTTTTTAAAAATACTCCTATATTTACTGCTCCGTTCACTAAATAACCAAAGATTAATGGCAAGATTAAATCTATTAGAAGAAACGAGGTTCGAAAAACTCCCTGTTACTGTTTTTAAAAATCCACAAGAAGCTTCTATTAATGTAGCAAATCGCATTGCGAAAATTATTAAAGAGAAACAAGCGCAAAACCAACATGCTGTTTTGGGCTTAGCAACAGGTGCAACTCCTATTAAAGTTTATGCAGAATTAGTTAGGATGCATAAAGAAGAAGGCTTAAGCTTTAAAAATGTAATCACCTTTAACTTAGATGAATACTACCCTATGCAACCTACGGATGTGCAGAGCTATGTTTCATTTATGAATGAAAATTTATTTGATCATATCGACATTGACAAAAACAATGTACATATACCTGATGGCACTTTAAAACTTGAAGACATACAGGCCTTTTGCTTAGCTTACGAGCGTAAAATAACAGATGTTGGTGGCTTAGATATGCAAATTTTAGGTATTGGTAGAACTGGACACATTGGTTTTAACGAACCAGGTTCTGCACCAAACTCGGGTACAAGATTAGTTACTTTAGATGATTTAACACGTAGAGATGCTGCCCGCGACTTTGGTGGAAAATCTTTTGTGCCAACTAAAGCCATAACCATGGGTGTTGGCACCATTTTTAAAGCTCGTGAAATTGTTTTGATGGCTTGGAATGGTAAAAAAGCATCAATCATTAAAAAAACAGTTGAAGGAGAAATATCTAGTGATGTACCTGCAACTTATTTGCAATTATCTGATAATGTTGAATTTATTTTAGATGAAGATGCTGCATCATTATTAACACGATTTGATACGCCTTGGTTGGTTAAGGATTGTGTTTGGACAGACAACATGATTAGAAAAGCTGTTATTTGGCTAGCTAATACTCTAAATAAGCCAATTTTAAAGTTAACAGAAGATGACTTTAATAACAATGGCATGGCTCAACTTGCTGTTGAAAAAGGCCCTGTTTACAACATTAACATTCATATTTTTAATAAATTACAGCATACTATTACAGGTTGGCCAGGTGGTAAACCAAATGCTGATGATACGCAAAGACCTGAAAGAGCTACACCAGATAAAAAGCGTGTGGTGATTTTCTCTCCGCATCCAGATGATGATGTGATATCTATGGGTGGTACGTTTATTCGTTTAGTAGATCAAGGTCATGATGTGCATGTTGCCTACCAAACCTCTGGTAATACTGCCGTTTGGGATGATGATGTTTTGCGTTTTGTTGAGTTTAACTTAGATTTTGCTGAGAAAATGGGCATGCCGAATACAGATTTGGCCAATACCTACAACCAAATGCGTCAATTTATTGAACATAAAAAACCAAACCAAATTGATACGCCAGAAATTCAAACTGTAAAAGGTTTAATTAGAAAAGGTGAAGCAATTGCTGGTGCTCGTTACTGCGGATTACAAGATGATCATATCCATTTTATGGCCTTGCCATTTTATGAAAGCGGCAAAAGCCAGAAAAATCCAATAACAGAGGCTGATGTTTTGTTAACGATGGAATTACTTCAAAAAATAAAGCCACATCAGGTATTTGCTGCTGGCGATTTTGAAGATCCACATGGTACGCACATAGTTTGTTTTAACATTATTTTAGAAGCATTAAAGCGCTTAGAAAAAACTGAAAGTTGGGTAAAAGATTGCTGGTTATGGATGTATAGGGGCGCTTGGTTAGAGTTTGAAACTCATGAAATTGAGATGGCAGTACCACTTAGTCCGCAAGAGGTTGAAAGAAAGAAATTCGCAATTTTTAAACACCAATCACAAAAAGACAGAGCAGTGTTTCCTGGTGATGACGCCAGAGAGTTTTGGCAAAGAGCTGAGGATAGAAATAGAGAAACTGCAAAATCTTATGATGATTTAGGTTTAGCAGATTACGAAGCTATGGAAGCCTTTGTAAGGTATAAATTTTAAGATTAAGCTCCCAAATTGGGAGCTTTTCTTTTTAATATCTAAAACTTGATATCTATACTCAATATTTTTTTTCTAAAAACAATATTATAACTTGCTTAACCATATATAAACCAATGACAACTCATAAACCAGAACGTTTACTTTCTTTAGATTTTTTTCGTGGCTTAACAGTAGCGGCAATGATTTTGGTTAATAATCCAGGAAGTTGGGGCCATATTTATGCTCCCCTTGAACATGCAGAATGGCATGGATGCACGCCAACAGATCTCGTGTTTCCATTTTTTCTATTCATAGTTGGTGTTTCTATTGCCTATGCCATGGGAAGTAAAAAACTTGATAACAGCAGTCATAACAAAACCATTCTTAAGGCTTTAAAAAGAGCATTAACTTTATTTGGCTTAGGCTTACTTTTGGCTATTTTTCCTCGCAATTTTAGCACGTTTAATTTATTTGATTCATTGAGTACTTTAAGAATTCCCGGCGTTTTGCAACGTATCGGTGTTGTATTCTTCATTTCTTCGATCATTTTTTTAAAAACTTCTGAAAAAAATATTTTCCGCATCATTATTCTCATCTTGGTTACCTATTGGGCATTGATGACATTTGTACCTGTACCTGGCGTTGGTTATCCAAACCTAGAGAAAGAGACGAATTTGGGTGCTTGGTTAGATAGGACAATTTTAACAGAAGCGCATTTGTGGAAATCTGCTAAAACTTGGGATCCGGAAGGGATTTTAAGCACATTACCAGCAATTGCTACTGGTTTGTTTGGTGTTTTGGTTGGTGTTTACTTAAAAAGAAAAGAAATTGAGCCATCAATTAAAATAGCTTGGTTGTTTTCTGTTGGTGTTTTAGCAACCTTAGCGGGATTAATATGGGATTTACAGTTTCCAATAAACAAAGCATTATGGACAAGCTCTTATGTGCTTTATACTGGCGGATTGGCAACAATTATTTTAGCCCTATCTTATTGGATAATAGACGTCAATAAATATAATCGATTTACAAAACCATTTGTAGTTTACGGCGTAAATGCTATAACTGTGTTTTTTGTATCGGGCTTAATGCCACGTTTGGTTAATATGATTAAAATTAAGCAAACAGACGGTACAGAAGTTGGTGCGTTAACTTCTTTTTACGAAACATTCTTTGTTCCTTATTTTTCTCCTATCAACGCATCTTTGGCTTACGCCATTGCCTTTATTGCATTTTTTTATGTAATACTTTGGGTTATGTACAAGAAAAACATTATTATTAAGGTATAATTCGCTTTTACAATAAAAAATTCTATGAAAAAACACTCGTTATTATTTGCAGCAATTTTAGGGTTATTATTTGAACCAACACTTGCCCAACAAAAACAAACTTCAAAAGCCCCAGCTAAAAAAGCAGCTACTACACAAACTGTAGATAATTCAGTTCCGTTAGACCCTGCTGTAAAAGTTGGCAAATTACCGAATGGTTTCACGTACTATATTCGTAAAAATGTTGAGCCAAAAAATAGGGTAACTATTTATCTTGCCAATAAAGCTGGTTCTATTTTAGAAAATGAAAACCAACGTGGTTTAGCTCACTTAATGGAGCACATGGCTTTTAATGGAACTAAAAATTTCCCTAAAAATGAATTAGTAAACTATTTGCAAAAAACTGGAGTTAGGTTTGGGGCAGATTTAAATGCATATACTAGTTTTGATGAAACTGTTTATCAGCTTCCTATACCAAGTGATGATCCGGAAATTGTAAAGAATGGCTTGCAAATTATGCGTGATTGGGCTCAAGATGTTACTTTAGATCCAGTTGAAATTGATAAAGAAAGAGGAGTTGTTTTAGAAGAAAAACGTTTGGGCAAAGGTGCTCAACAACGTATGCAAGACAAGTATTTGCCAATGTTGTTTAACAATTCTCGCTACTCTAACAGGTTGCCAATTGGAACAGAGGAAGTTTTGAAAAATGCCACTCCACAAACCATCAAAGATTTTTACAAAGATTGGTACAGACCAAATTTACAGGCTTTAATTGTGGTTGGAGACATCGATGTAAATCAGATGGAGCAATTGATTAAAGCTAAATTTTCTGATCTAAAAAATCCGGCAAACCCGAAAGCAAGAACCAAATACAATATTGAATTAACCGGAAAAAATCAATTCGTTACAGTTACTGATAAAGAATTCCCTGTTACTGTTGCTCAAATATTAATTAAACATAAAGAGCAACCATTATTAACTAAAAGTGATTTAAAAAATTCGGTAATCCGTTCTTTATATAACCAAATGATGGGTGCTCGTTTTAGTGAATTAAGCAAGCAAGCGAACCCGCCATTTTTACAAGCAGGCAATAATATTTCTAGCTTTTTAGCAGGGCTTGATGCAGCTACTACAGTGATTGTTGCAAAACCGGGCGAATTTGAAAAAGGCTTAAAAACTACTTTTACTGAGGTAGAAAGAGTTAAAAGATTTGGCTTTACACCAACAGAACTTGAAAGAGCGAAAGCTTCTTTTTTAACGTCGCAGGAATCTGCTTTTAAAGAAAAAGACAAAACTTCATCAGATAATTTTGTACAAGAATACGTTCAGTTATTTTTAAAAGGAACGGTTAGCCCGGGTATTGAATATGAATATAACTTCTATAAAAATGCTTTACCAACTATTACAGTTGCCGATGTAAATGCCTTAGCCAAACAATATATTACAGATATTAATCGTGATGTGATTATCATGGCTCCTGATAAGGAAAAAGAAAAATTACCATCAGAGGCTACAGTTAACGAATGGATTAATAGTGTGGTAATGGATAAAAGTATTGCCGCTTATGTTGACCAAGTATCTGATAAACCACTTTTAGCTAAAAAACCAACCGCTGGTAAAGTGGTAGCCACAAGCAAAATTGCTGAAATTGGTGTAACTGAATATAAATTATCAAATGGGGTTAAAGTTATTTTAAAGCCAACCGACTTTAAAAATGATGAAATTTCATTTTATGGTTACAGCCCTGGAGGAACATCTTTGTACGGCGATGCTGATTTCCAATCGGCTTCTAATGCAGCAGCAATTGTAAGTCGTAGTGGTGTTGGCGAGTTTAATTCTATCCAATTACCTAAATTCCTAAATGGCAAAAGAGTTTTTGTTAATCCGATGATTAGCGAAAGAAGTGAGGGTATTTCTGCTTCTACAACTCCTAAAGATTTAGAAACAGCTTTACAGTTAACTTATCTATATTTTACAGCACCTCGTAAAGATCCAGAAATTTTTAAAGGAATTATCTCGCAGCAAAAAGGAAATTTAGCCAATAGAGATAGTGATCCTAATAGTGTTTTTAGCGATACTGTTTCTGCAGTAATTGGAAACTATAACGTAAGAAGAACTGGTCCATCGGTAGAAAAATTGAATCAAATTAATTTAGACCGTGCTTTTGAAATTTATAAAGAGCGTTTTGCTGATGCAAGTGATTTTACTTTCACTTTTGTGGGAAGTTTTGACAACGAAAAAATTAAACCTTTACTTGAACAATATCTTGGCGCTTTACCTGCAATAAATCGCAGTGAAAAAGCAGTTGATTTAGGTATTAGAGTGCCAGCAGGCGCAATTACAAAAACTGTTTATAAAGGGCAAGAACCTAAAGCCACGGTTAGATTATTATTTAGTGGAGATTATACTTATAATCAAACCAACAACAATCAGTTAGATGCTTTAGCCGAAGTTTTAAATATTAAATTGATAGAGCGCTTACGTGAAGATGAAGGTGGCGTTTATGGTGTAAATGCTAGCGCTTCATACAGCAAGTTCCCTACAAACAGATATTCTTTTAATATCTCATTTGGTTGTGCGCCAGAAAATGTAGAAAAGTTAATTGCATCAACCATTGACGAAATCAACAAAATTAAAACCAATGGAGCAGTTGCAGTTGATATCCAAAAATTTGTAGCAGAAGAAACTAGAACTACAGAAACACAACTTAAATCAAATCAGTTTTGGTTAGGCAACATTGTTGGATCATCACAAAATGAAGAAGATCCTAAAGAAGTTTTAACTTATGTAGAATCACTTAAAGCAATTACTCCAGAAGCTTTAAAGAGTGCGTCGAACACTTATTTAAATGAGAAGAATTTTATCAAATTTATATTACTTCCGCAGAAATAAAATTTGAGAAATTTATTTATCAAAAAAAGGACACATAACAGTGTCCTTTTTTTTGCGGCACATTGTAGCGTTATTTCACTTTATCTCGTTTGAGCTTAAAACCAATTAATTATGAAAAAAAATCTCCTTAACTTATTGCTACTCACAGTAACAATATTAACGTTTAGCCATTGCAAAAAAACGCCAAGTGCTAAATATGAAACGATCCAAATACCCAAGATAATTTCTCTTGCCGATATGAGATCATTACCTGTTGGGATTACAAAAGCACAAACAGCTGTAAAAACAGGTAAAATTTATATTTACAATGATTATCTTTTTATCAACGAGCCAAACAAGGGCATTCATATTTATAACAATACTAATCCAAATAGCCCTGTAAACATTGGCTTTTTACAAATACCAGGCAATATAGATTTGGCTGTTCATAACAATATCCTTTACGCAGATAGCTATGTAGATCTCTTGTCTTTTGATATTTCATCAATAAACAATATTAAATTGGTTAAAAGATCTCCAGAAGTTTTTAAGCAGTTTTTAATTCAATATGCTGCAGGACCGAAAGTTTTAACCTACAAAGACACTGTAATTAATACCAGCGTTTCTAACAACAGCAAAAAAGATGCAGTGTTTATTAGTGTTAACGCAAGTAGTTATGGCAGCAGCGGTCAAGGTGGCTCTATGGCTAGATTTACACTTTTAAATGATTACTTATATACTGTTGGTATTAATGATTTAAGTCTGTTTAATGTGCAAACTGCAGCCAACCCAACCTTTGTTAAATCCATCAAATTAGATTGGGGCGTAGAAACTATTTTCCCTTATGAGGAAAAGCTTTTTATTGGCACAAATACCGGCATGCACATTTTTAATGCTACTGACCCTGCAAATCCTATTAAATTAAGCACCTACGCACATGTATTTGCCTGCGATCCGGTTGTTGTACAAGGTAAGTATGCTTACGTTACATTAAGAGCGGGTACAAATTGCAGACAAGCTATAAATCAATTGGAAGTATTGAACATTGAAGATCCAACAAAACCTAAACAAGTGGCAGTTTTCGCTATGCAAAACCCACATGGTTTAAGTGTTAGCGGCAACAATTTATTTTTATGCGAAGGCGATTTTGGTTTGAAAAGCTTTAGTATTACCGATAAAAACTCCATCAGTAAAAACCTATTGCAACATTTAAAAAACATCAAAAGCTACGATGTTATTGCTGGTCCAAAATCATTAATTGTTACTGGAGATGATGGCGTTTATCAGTTTAATTATCAAAATACAGCTGCGCTAAGCCAATTGAGCAAAATTAAAATTCAAAACCCTTTAAATAGATCATTTTTAAGGTGACGATAAATGGATAGCTTAATTTGAAGTTAAGCTATCCATTACTATTTTGCTTGTACACCTATTGGGCCACTAGCTTCACTTTCGTTCTTTAGCCTATCAAGTGCAGTAACTAAATAATTGTAGCGCTTACCTTTCTCAAAATTGGTATCTAAGTAAAAAGTATAATCTACATAGCTAATATTTACAATATTTTTAGGATTTAAAATATCGATTTTTTCACCTTCTTCAAAACGATAAATAACATATCCTGAAGCAGTTTCACCATCTGCAGCTGGCAATGGCTTTGCCCAATTAAGATGAATACCATCTGTTTTGGCTTCGGCTTTTAGGTTTTGAGGTACGTTTGGCATAACATCATCTAACCATGGCATTTGTGGCGGCAAAGCCGGATATTTATACAAATCGTTTCTTAAACTATCTGTAAAAGATTTAGCATTGGTTGATAAAGATTTAGAGCTAAAGTAAACACTACCTTGTACCCTACTATTAGCTCTTATGTATCTAATTTGTTTTGGCATTTCATCAATCTTTAGCCAAGTTAAATCGACTTTGGTTTTTGTATTAATTAAATAAGCCGCTTGGCCGATATATAAATGCCTACCAAAGGTATTATTGCTCCACCAGTCTAAAAGCACTCCAAATGGAGCTGCAGATCGGTTAAAGGTGAAATAAATTTGCGGATTAATATAATCTACCCAACCCTCTTTTATCCATTTTCTCGAATCTGCATATAATTCTCCGTAATTTGATAATCCGTTTGTTTTAGAACCTAAAGTATCTTCTCTAAAATTTCTCCAAATACCAAAAGGGCTAACGCCAAATTTTACGTGCTTTTTGTAATGGTGCACACTATCATTAACCATTTTAATCAATACATCAACGTTGTTTCTTCTCCAATCTGCAATATTTTTATACTCCCCTCCATATTTATTAAATGTAGCTTCGTCTTTTATAGTTTGGCCAGCAATTCGATAAGGATAAAAATAATCGTCAAAATGCACTCCATCTATATCATACTCTTTTACTACATCTAAAATTACTTGAGTTATGTATTCTTTAACTTCGGGTAAACCCGGATCAAATAATATTTGGCCGCCATAACGGTAAAAAAGCTCGGGTCTTTTTTTGGTAATATGGTTTTCGCTTGTGACTTGATTAGCAGACATTGTTGCTCTGTAAGGATTAAACCAAGCATGTAATTCCATCCCCCTTAAATGAGATTCTTTGATGGCAAAATCTAAAGGATCGTAACCAGCCGCAGGAGCTAAACCCTGCTTACCCATTAACCAATGGCTCCAAGGCTCCCTGGATTTTGCATATAAAGCATCAGCTGTAGGTCTTATTTGCAGCAAAATAGCATTCATACCACTTTTTTTATGCTGCTCTAAAATGCCTATCAATTCTTGCTTTTGTTGGTCTACAGTAAGGCCTTGTCTCGATGGCCAATCGATATTAGTTACAGTGGCTACCCACACCCCTCTAAACTCTCGTTTTGGAGCAATTTTTGTGGAATTTTGTGCAAATGCGTTAATCGAGATTGTTAAAAGGAGGAAAAATGTACAGATGTAGCCTTTATTCATTATAATTTATGTAGCGTAAATTCGTTTATTAAATTTATCGATTTTAAATTTCACGTTGTTTTAATTAGTTGTTTAAACGCATTAATTAACAATTTGTGATACAAAAGTGCTATTAATTTTAACACATTTCGTTTTTTTATATTATGTTAGCTGTTCTGTAAGATTTAATTATTAAGCCTAGATTAAGGCTAAAAAAGATATTTTATTAAATATGGAAGACCAAAGCCCTGTAAATAAGGTTGATAGAAACAAAGTTTATTTTCTGGTTGTAGTAATAGTTGCGCTTTTAGGAATTAACGCCTATTTATATATAAAGGACCAACAGCAAAGTAGTAGGTTTGTTACAGTAAACACCGAAAAGGAACGGTTAAACTTAGAGGTAGAGAAGATTGAAGCCGAGCTGGATAAAGTTACACTCTTAAATGTAAATTTAAACGACCGCCTTACCCAAGAAGAGAAACTAGCCCGCGATAAAATTGCTGAACTTAAACTTGCTTTGCAAAAAGGTAAATTAACGCAGGGCGATTTAGACGATGCACAAGAGCAAATCAAAGAGCTGAAGGTTTTTGTTAAAAATTATAATGATCAGATCATTCGTTTAGAAAGAGAAAATTCATATTTAAAATCTGAGCGTGATAGTCTGAAATCTACTGTGGAGGCTTATAGCGATAAAACAGACAATTTAGAAAAGGAGAACGAAAATCTAAACGCCAAAGTTAAAGTTGGAGCCGCATTAAAAGCTTCAGGCATAAATGTAGAAGCTTATAGAGTTAAAAGTAGTGGCAAAAACATTTTAGTAACCAGAGCAAGTACAGCCAATAAGTTAACAGTTAAATTTAGCATTGTCCCCAATTCTTTAGCAGAAAAAAACTATCATAAAGTTTATCTACGCGTATTTGATCCGGCAGGAAATCTAATTGCGAATGAGAATAACTTTTTCCAGATAGATGGCCAACAAATGCAATATAGTAGCGCTATAGAATTTTCATATAATGATGATGACACGAGTTATAAAATCGATTGGGTAAATCCTAAAGAATTTATGAAAGGCACATACGCTATCATTTTATATGCCGATGGATACATTATGGGGAAAAGTCAAATAGATTTACGATAGGCCATTTTTAGCCTACCAAGGGGAAATTTAAATAGAAAGTAGTTCCTTGGTTTTCTACAGAATTAAATTCAATTGAGCCTCCTGCATTCTCTATTGCCTGCTTTACAAATGCCAAACCTAACCCAGTACCCGATGATTTGGTAGTAAAATTTGGAACAAAGATTTTATCTTTTAAAATATCGCTAATACCTTTTCCGTTATCTTCAACTTCAACATAAACGCGTTTATCATCGTTAATAATCTTAATTCTAACTACACATTTAGCTTTGCCTTCGCTAGCTTCAATCGCATTTTTTAAAAGGTTATTAAATGTACGCAGCAGCTGATCTTTATCCCCCAAAACCATCGCCTTTCTGTTGGTACGGTTTAAAACATTAATTTCTACATTTTCTGAAGAATTGAACACGGCTATAGCCTGTTCTATTATAGGTAGCAATTCCAAATGCTCTAACTTGGTATCAGGCATTTTTGCAAAATTAGAAAACTCAGAAGCGATGGTAGCCAGGCTGTCAATTTGTTCAATAAATGATTTGTTAAAACTTGCAAATTTCTTCTCGAAGTTAGGGTCATTCTCTTTCCAAGATTTTTCTAAAAGCTGAACACCCAATTTAAGTGGCGTTAAAGGATTTTTAATTTCATGAGCTACTTGCTTTGCCATTTCTCTCCATGCACTTTCTCTTTCAGAACGAGCTAGCTTAATTGCGCTTAACTCTAAGGCAGAAATCATTTTGTTATATTCCTTAATTAACAAACCAATTTCATCTTGCCTATGCCAAACTATAGGTTGGTTCTTCTGCCCTAACTTTGTACGTTTAATATTCTCTTGAATAAAAGTAAGCGGACTTGTAATTTGGTTTGCTAAGAAAACAGCCAAAACCCCAATCAAAACAAAAACGAGTGCGTAGATATTTATCAATGTATTAATGAAGAGCCCTATTTTCTCATTGTAATCTGCTTCATTCTCATAATAAGGCAAGCCAATATAAGCAACGGTTTGGTTTTGAGCATTTCTAATTGGAGCATACGCAGCAGCATATGTAAAATCACCAATTTTTTCTGCTGTATTTAAAAACTCCGAACGTTGCAATTTACTCAAATTAATGTAAGCCATTGGTCCCATACGCTTCCCCAAAATACCATAATCGTACATTTTTGGTAATGAAGTTAATAAGAGTTTTCCGTTAATATCATAAAGATTTAAGTAAGCAGCGTTAACATCTGCAAACTGATTAAACTCATAGCCAGCTTTATCATCAACCCTTAAGCCCGAGGTTAATATCTGTTTTTGATAGGATAATTGTACTTTTCTAATCTTTTCTCTAATCGATTCCTTTTGCTGCTTTTGATATTCGTTTTTGATGTATGAAAAGGTGGTAAAACCAACTATTAAAAGCGTGGCCACTACCGATAAAACTACTGATAGCTGAATTCGCGTTTTGTATAGAATTTTGTTAGCATTAATCATTAAATACCTATTAATGTTAAACCAACCAGCTTTGCTATCTTCTAAGTTTTTCGCTACCCATAAAATGATATAGATTGTAATGCCAAATAGTATGAAAACCAAAAAGAAAAAAGACAATGTAGCCAACCTAACTACGTAGGGCATTTTTTCTTTGCTAATTACAATTAATTTAGAGTTATCATACTTTCTTATTGCATGACTGTAACTGATATTATTTGACTCTTCGTTTTGAAAAACAACATCGTTTAAAGCACCTTTATACTCATTTGTATTAACCATTGGGTAGGTGAATTTACCCGATTGGCTATACAATTTGTTGTTTTTATAAAAGGCTAAAGAATACTCGCTAAAATCTTCATCACTCTTTAATTTTCCATCAATTAATAATTCTGGGAAACGAGAATTATAATCATAAGATTGAGAGGTGAGCTCGATAATTAATGTTCCCAGATAATTCTCCGAATCAAAAACTGGAATAATTCCGAAATAGTTTTGATAGCCAAAAGTATCGTTTATACGGTATGAGAAAGTGGTTTCTGCAGTTCTTATAGCGCCAGATTTTACTAAGTTTTTGTATTTGGTAATTGGAACTGAATTATTTTCACTTTTTAAACTAAAATCTGCAGCATTATATTCATATAGCTTATATTCAAAACGAGATAAATAGCCATCCAAATATTTCTTATTAATGTAATTATGAAAACTTACCGTTTGTAATGAACTAGGATTTTTAAAATAGTCAACAACTAAAGAGTCTCTTGTAATCCCTAATTCTAAGGTATTTATTGCATTAATAACCTTCGGATCATCAGAATTTTCTAGTTTTAATGCGATATCTCTTCTTGTACTTCGCTCTTTTAAATCAATAAACTTGGTGTACTTAATTGATGTCAAAAAAGCAATACATAAAAAAAGGATAGCAAAAACACCTATAGAAAACTGACGTTTCTGAATGTAGTTGTTATATGCAATTACAAATATTAATAATGCATATACTAAGAAAAACACCGTAAAATCACCAATTAACTTATAAGCAAAGCAAACAGTAAGCAGACTTAAAAAAACAAGTAATCTAGCTTTGTGGCTTAAATTTAACTGCTTACTTAATTCTAAAAAAACATTAATTATAAGGTAAAAGACAAACCAAGATAAGCAAAGTATTAATATACTTATCCAGCTGATAAACCCTAAATTGATGATATTGGTGATGTCAAAATTTATTTTTGAGTTGTTAATGAGCCCGAAGAAAACATCATCAATAATAAAAGCGATTAAAGCTAAAATTAGCAAAAAGACAATATGACAAGCTATTGCGAAGATTTTGTTCTGTTTAAGCCTATTTGAAAAAGTATACTGAAACCGATGAACGTAGATGAAAAGTGAGATCCATGTAATGGAAATCATATGCAAAAGCAAATCACCTAGAGAGGGTAAGAATTCACTTTGAGCGTAAATTGATGGACTAAAGATTTCTAACGTAAATTGATGGTTAAACCAAAAGAACTGTAAATCTGATAATCTGAATGCTAAAAAAAAGATAATGAGAACGGAAGTTCCGGCAACCAAATATCCTTTTCTTGCTAAGTACGTTGCATAAGAATTAACAAATAAACAAATACAAAATAGGCCAATTACCCAAAGCCAAACTTGTACTGTAGCGTAAATGTTTTTTGAAAATTCATCGCTTAGCTTAACTGCAAAAAGATAATCCTTATTTAAATTAAATATCTCTTTTGCGTTTTTATCAGTAAATGAAGCTAAATTTAAGCTATTATTGCTAAAGAGCTCAGGTGCAATTCTATTTTTAAGGTATTGATTTTCAATGCTAAATTGTGTCTTTACAGTAATTAAGAAGATAAAAGTATATTGATTATCTGTTTTCTTAATCACCTCATAAAACCCATTGGCGAGAGGTTGAAATGTAGACCCTTCTTTTAGCCTATTGATGTTTTGAGGAAAAGTTTTGACAGAACTCCAAAACTGCAGCTCATTGTTTTTATAAATTAATAGATTGATACCGTTATTGCGGTAACTATCTATAAAACTTAAAGCTAAATTGCCGTTGTTGCGAAAAGTTTTTAACTCATTTAACTTTTGGTTATCAGTTAAAAAACTTTGAACAGTTCTTTCCTTAACCGCTAAATTTTGCTGTAAATTTTGAGCTTCATGGAGTAGGAGGTCATTTTGGGTAATCGAATTGTTTAAAGACAATGCTGTTGCAATACAGCAAATGCCTAAAACCAGTAATAAGAACCTTATTTTACCTCCTACACTCAACTTTAATTTTTTTAGTTTATAACGCTATTGCAGCACTACTTGTTTGTACTTCTCTACTTACTTTTTTAACCAAGCCTTGTAACACACTTCCTGGCCCTACTTCTACAAAGTCATTCGCTCCATCAGCAATCATATTTGTAGCAGTTTGTGTCCATCTTACTGCGCCAGTTAATTGAGCAATTAAATTTTCTTTAATTACAGCAGCATCTGTAGTTGGCTTTGCATTTACGTTTTGATAAATTGGGCAAATAGGCGAAACAATATGAGTTGCTTCAATAGCTGCTTGTAACTCAATTTTTGCTGGCTCCATTAATGGCGAGTGAAATGCACCACCAACATTTAATTTTAATGCTCTTTTTGCTCCCGCAGCAGTTAATTTTTCGCAAGCTTCATCAATACCTTCTATACTTCCAGAAATTACCAATTGTCCCGGACAATTGTAATTTGCTGGCACAACTACCGCCTCAATGTCTGTACAAATTTCTTCAACAACATGATCTGCTAAGCCTAATATAGCTGCCATGGTAGATGGTTGTAACTCACAAGCTTTTTGCATTGCATTTGCACGTGCAATAACCAATTTTAAACCATCTTCAAATGATAATGCGTTTGCAGCAACAAGGGCGGAAAACTCACCCAATGAATGTCCTGCAACCATTTCTGGCTTAAAATCATCTCCCAAAACCTTTGCTAAAATTACCGAATGTAAAAATATAGCTGGTTGGGTAACATTAGTTTGTTTAAGCTCTTCATCGGTTCCACCAAACATGATATCGCTAATGCGGAAACCAATAATTTCGTTCGCTTTTTCAAATAATTCTTTAGCTAATGGGTTTTCGTAAAGGTCTTTACCCATTCCTACAAATTGGGCGCCTTGACCCGGAAAAATATATGCTTTCATTCTTTAGATTTGAGATATGAATATTGAGATTTGAGAAAAACCCAAATCACAATCATCATATTTTCTATTTATTTTTTTTATAGTCTATAGCAATTTTAAATCGGAGAAGTTTGGTATTTAATGCAAGTTTGCAGTTATCAACCTTAAAAACTCTGCTCTTGTTTTATCATTACTTAAAAATCCGCCAGTAAAGGCCGATGTTGTAGTTACCGAATTTTGTTTTTGTACACCACGCATTGCCATACATAAATGCTTACACTCCATTACCACTGCTACGCCAGCTGGCTGTAAAGTATTTTGTATACAATCTCTAATTTCATTGGTTAAGCGCTCTTGTACCTGTAACCTGCGAGCAAACGCATCAACAACCCTAGGTATTTTGCTTAAACCCACAATATGTCCTTTCGGGATGTATGCGATGTGAACTTTACCAAAAAATGGCAACATATGATGTTCGCACATTGAAAAAACCTCAATGTCTTTTACCACCACCATCTGACTATAATCTTCTTCGAACATTGCAGAGCGAAGAATTTGAGCTGGATCTACATCATAACCATGCGTAAGATATTGCAAAGCTTTAGCAACTCTTTCTGGTGTTTTTAACAAACCTTCTCGTTCGGGATTTTCACCTAATTGCGTTAAAATATCTTTGTAATGAGAAGCTACAGAAGCAATTTTAGCATCGTCATAACTTTCTATTTTTTGATAGCCCAACGCCTCTTCGTCGTGATTGTATTTATCGTTTTCCATTTAATAGCGAATATTGATAGAAATACCCTAAACCTGGGTTTATTAATCTTAATTTATCAACTTATTTAGGCTGATTAACCTAAATACTCAACAAAATTATTTTCAGTTTCGTAAAGTTTAATGCTGTGCAAAATTGCACCACCTTCTTGTATCAATGGCATCAAAATATCCCAAATAGCAATGGCCAAGTTTTCTGTAGATGCCAGTTGATCTTTCATAAAATCTACATCTAAATTTAAGTTTCTATGGTCTATTTTATCAACTACATTTTCGTTTATAATCTTTTTAAGCCATTTCAAATCAACCAAAAAGCCTGTTTCTGGATTAATTTCTCCTTTAACAGTAACATAAAGCTGATAATTATGCCCATGCCAATTTGGGTTAGCGCACTTACCATAAACCGCTAAATTTTTCTCGTCGCTCCAATCTTTTCTGGCTAATTTATGAGCGGCATTAAAACTCTCTTTTCTTGTTATATAAATCATTGTTAGCAAATAAAAAACAAATATACGGATTAAGCACTAAGCAAAAAGAGTAATACATTTTATCAATCATTATTTTTAAATTAGCTGCATGAAGATCCTCATTGTGGCTGCAACAGCTAAAGAAGTAAATCTTGTTTATGAGCATTTTAACATCTCTCAAAATGACTTTGTACAACACCCAAAGTTCGACTTATTAATTACTGGTGTTGGGATGACTGCTACAGCCTTCTCACTTGGCAAAAACCTAAATAGCGATTACAGTTTAGTGCTAAACGTTGGCATTGCAGGTTCGTTTGACACAAACATCCCATTGGGAAGTTTAGTAAATATTGTAAGTGATACTTTTGCAGAGTTAGGGGCAGAAGATAATGATGCTTTTATTAGCATTGATGATTTGGGATTTGGAAAAAGCACCTATGAAGCGAATTTTGAATACGCTGCTTTGCCAACAGTTAACTCCATTACTGTAAACAAAGTACATGGCAACCAACAAAGTATTGTGCAACTGCAAAATAGGCTACAGGTACAAACCGAAAGCATGGAAGGTGCAGCAGTTTTTTTTGCCTGCGAGCAACTAAACCTGCCCTGTTTACAAATAAGAGCAATTTCTAATTATGTAGAGCCAAGGGCGAAGGAAAATTGGAAAATTGGTTTAGCGATAAAAAACTTAAACCATTGGTTAATTGACTTTATCACAAACAATGGTTTATAAATGACCATTTAAAAGCATTTATCCTTTAATTTTGTCTTATGAAACTTACTCTTGGTTTTTCGCCTTGCCCAAATGATACTTTTATTTTTGATGCTTTAATACATGGCAAAATTGATACGGAAGGATTAAGTTTCGATGTATCTTTTGATGATGTAGAAACCCTAAATCAAAAAGCTTTAAATGGCGAATTAGATATTACGAAGCTAAGTTTCCATGCATTTGCTTATGTAGCCAATCAGTATGCTTTATTAAATGCTGGTAGCGCTTTAGGTTTTGGAGTTGGCCCACTGTTAATTTGCAAGAAAGAGAACAGAGATCGCATCAACTCAAATCTCAAATCTCAAATTTCAAATCTCAAAATCGCTATCCCTGGTAAATATACAACTGCAAACTTTTTATTAGGCGTGGCTTATCCGCAACTGCGGGATAAACAAGAAATGTTATTTTCTGAAATTGAAGATGCGCTATTAAATGATGAGATTGATTTAGGCTTAATCATTCATGAAAATAGGTTTACCTACCAAGACAAGGGCTTATACAAAATAATGGATTTAGGCCATTTTTGGGAAGAATTAACCAGTTGTGCCATCCCTTTGGGAGGAATAGTAATTAATAGAAATTTACCTATTGAGATACAGCTAAAAGTGGATAGATTGCTTAAAAAATCAGTTGATTACGCTTTCGCAAATCCTAAATCGAGTTTGGCATTTATTAAGGAACATGCTCAAGAAATGGATGAGGCTGTAATGTATAAGCATATTGAATTATACGTAAACAAATACTCTATTGAGCTTGGCGCAGACGGCAAAAAAGCAATAGACACTTTATTTGCACTGGCGATGAAGAATAATGTTATATCTGAAATTACTAAGAACTTATATGTAGTTTAGTTATTGTGAGCAAGGCCCTTCTGGAATTTCTTTGCTTATTTTAATCACCTTTGTTACCACCATTGTAGAATCGTAATCGGCATTAATTGACGTGTCTGATTTTATGAAATGACACTCTGCCTCAATATAAACTGGGGTATAAGGTTTCTCAAAGCCTAAATTACTATAAGCAAGTTCTAAAGTATTTGCACTATCTGCCACCCAATATTCTTTACTTTCTATACAATCGGTAAACGACTTAATTTCTGGGCCGAAACTGTATAATCCCTTTACTATTGTTGGTTTACTATTTTCATCAACTTTTTTCTCATTATTACATGCATATAATAATATGATAGTAGCAAAAAAGGCAATAAATAGTTTTTTAGAGGTATTCATGTTTTAAAGATCTTTATTTAAGTGGTCTATCTTCTTTACGCTTAAATTTGATGCCAAAGCCGATGCAATGAAAGAAAAAATACTAACAGTTACAAAAACGAGTACAAAATCATTTATTTTAAATGCAATTGGATATGCATTAGAAACCAATAAATTTTCTTCTCCCATTTTAAAATAACCTGTACGCTGCTGAAACAAACAGAAGAGAAACCCAAATAATAATCCAAATATACATCCAGATAAGGTAATCATCATTCCTTCTAGCAAAAATATTTTTTTGATGAGCTTTTTACCTGCCCCCAAACTATGTAAAATTGATATATCTTTTAACTTATCAATTACCAACATAGTTAAAGAGCCTATAATATTAAATATGGCTATGATTAAAATGAAGGTTAAAATGATATAAACCATCCATTTCTCTGATCCTAAAACATTGTAAAGTGCCTGATTTTGCTGTATCCTCCCTTGTACGACAAACTTATTCCCCAAATTTTCGGCAATCTCAATTTTTAGTTTTTCAGCATCTACGCCATCTTTAACATTAATTTCAATGGCAGTTACAGTTTTGTCTTCCGTAAATAATTTGCGTGCAAAAGATAACGGTACTATCATTACATTATCAAACTCTTGCTGTACTGCAAATACACCAGCCGGAGGAATATTTAGTACAGTAAAATCATCTAACGGATTAATTGAACCAACTTTAATGTCTTTTTTGGGCGAATAAACCTGTAATTGCTCAAATGGATCTGCAACATTAACCCCTAAATATGCTTGTAACGACGAACCAATAACTGCATTTGCACCGCTTTTATTTTGAAGTACAAAACTGCCCTCAACCATAATCGTATCTAAACTCTTATTTTTCAAAAAGTCGTTACTAACACCTTTTATCAAAGCGGGTTGCTGTTTGTCATTATACCTTATTAAAGCATTTTCTGATAAAACCTCGGTAAATGAGGAAACGGATTTATTGTTTTTTAAAGAAAGGAAATATGTTGTGTTCGGATCAAATGATTTACCCTCTGCAGGGGCAATTAAAATTTGCGGAGTAATGGTATTGAACATTTTTAACACCATCTCTTCAAATCCGTTAAAAACCGAAAGGATAATGATTAACGCCGTGCTACCCACAAAAACACCCAATACAGAAATTGCTGAGATGATATTGATGGCATTGGTAGATTTTTTTGCAAAAAGATACCTCTTGGCGATGTAAAATGCGGTGTTCACGCTATAAAGATAAGGAAAAAAGGTGGAGGGTTTAAAGGTAGAGAATTAAAGCTTTACACCAAAAATGGGTTATTCATTTTCTCAAAACCCATGCTTGTTGATGGGCCATGACCAGGAAAAACTTCACAATCATCTGGTAATTTAAAAACGTTATTTTTAATGCTATCAATTAGTTGCTGATGATTACCTCCAGGCAAATCGGTACGGCCAATGCTTCGGTAAAATAGCACATCTCCACCAATTAAAAAGTTCTCATTTTTAGCATAAAAACATAAATGTGCTGGCGAATGACCTGGAGCAAAAATTAATTCTAGCTCGCTTTCCCCAAAACTAATTATATCTGTTTCTTCTAAAAAAACCTCGGGCTCTGGCGAAAGTTCGTAGCGCATCCCCATTTGAGGTGCGTAACTCGCTACAGATTGTAATACAGGCAACTCACCCTTATGAAATTGTGGCTTTAAACCCCATTGATCGAAAACAAATTTATTACCCAAAACATGATCGATGTGGCAATGGGTGTTAAGCAGTAAAACAGGTTTTAAGTTGGTTGCTTTAACAAAATTTACCAATTGGTTTTGCTCTGAACCATCATACATACCTGGATCAATAATTACACAATCCCCAGTTTCATCAAATAAAACATAAGTGTTTTCTTGGTAAGGATTGAAGGTAAATTTCTTTAAATTAATCATGTCGAAGTCTATTTTTTACAATGAAAACTAATTTTTCCACCTAAAGGTTTCTATTAATTTGTCGATATCTTGTTTAATGAATTTAACAACCGGCTGGATCGAGTCATATTGTGGGCGTTCGTTAAAATACAAAGCTCCTCTAAAATAATGTTTAACGCTATCCGTTAAAAAAAACTGTACTGAAGATGCTGTATTTCCTTCTATAGAATAATAAACGCCATAAACTTTCCTATCGGGATAATTGATAAATTTTTGATCAATTGCACTTGCTTTAACAGTATGTTTCATTGCCAACTCTCTAGCTAGTTCGGTCATTTTGCTATATCCTTCTGCAGAAAAAACACCATGATATGTCAAATGCAATTGTCCGTTAAATTGAGGAAAATTTAAATTGTTCCAGCAAGGTTGAGCATTTTTATCGGTATCAACCACCATTTTTGCATATGTTGGATAATCGAAAGTAAAAGGACAGTTAACGTTATAAGTTTGATACTTTTTTTCAGGAAACTTAATCCTAAAATATCCATTTGGTTTGGGTGTACTTGTGCTTTCGCCAGAGCAGGCGAGAAACGTTAAAGCAAAAAGAATTATTATGACTTTTCTCATTTATACTACATATTAAGAGCATCTGTTTCATGGTCGTCATACCCAACTTGATTGGGTATCGTAATGCTATAGCTTTAAAATTCCCACATGCGTGGGAATGACGCAACTTACTAGCTATTCCAAATCTCCCAAGAGCGTTCGGCTTGTAAATATAACATCTCTAAACCATTTTTAATTTTTCCGCCCTGCGCTTTAACTTTTGATAAAAAAACAGTTTCTTCAGGATTGTAAACTAAATCATAAGCCAAATGCTGATCAGTTACAAATTGGTAAGGAATAACAGGATATGAATCTAAATTTGGCAACATGCCCAATGGTGTGGTATTAATTAACACCGTATACTCACTTAAAATTGCTGGAGTTACAGCAGAATATAAAATGGCATTTGGTGCCGGATTTCTAACTACAGAAAGAAAAGAAATACCTAATTGGGTTAAAACATATTTAATTGCTTTGGCAGCACCACCATCACCAAAAATCAATGCTTTTTTGTGGTGCTTTTCTAACATCGGTTTTAACGATTCAGCAAAACCGTAAGCATCGGTATTGTATCCTCTTAAATATGGTTTTTCTCCACTCTGGTTAATAATTATGCAATTTACAGCCCCAATTTTTGCTGCTGCATCATCTACCTCATCTATAAACGGCATTACATTTACTTTATGTGGTATAGTTACATTTAAACCACAAAGTGATGAATTGTTAGCAATCAGTTCTTTAATTTCATCGGCATGAACAACTGGATACAATTCATATTTACAATCAGCTATTTCTTCGTTTTCAAATTTCTCAGAAAAATATTTCTTAGAAAATGAATGTGATAAAGGGAAACCTATTAACCCGAATGTTCTCATATTTTATAAAAAAACCGCCAACTAATGTCGACGGCAATTATTTTAGTTTGATGTCAGTCTGAGCGTAGTCGAAGACTAATTTATTTGCTTAATCTAACACAAATTCCTTCGACTGTGCCCAGGATGATATTTATGATTTTAGAAGTAAGCCTATTAAATTCTCAGACAGAAATTACGATTTACTATATTTTACTTCCCTTTATTTAAAAAATAATCAAAGGTATCGCCTCTTAAACCTAAACGAATAGTTTCTAAAGGAATAACTTCTGCAGGTGCGATGTTACCTAAATTAACATTGGTACCAATAAGTTTGATAAACCAAACCTGTTGCTCTTTTTGCGGCGCTTCCCAAATAATGGTTTCTTCTGGTATTTGCGTTAAAATTTCATCAACCAAACCTTCTCTAACCTCACCAGTACCACGATAAATCCCCACGTTTCCGCCCTCACGAGCTTCGGCAATAACTTTCCAAGAACCAGCTTCAATTTCAGCTTTCATCAAAGCAATCCATTTATAAGGAGCAAATATTTTAGCCGCATCTTTTGATCCTACTTCAGAAATTACAGTAACCTGAGTAGAAAGTTTTCTAATGAATTCGCATTTTTCATCGTGCTCAATATCCATAGATCCATCAGAAATTTCGGCATACTCCATACCAAACTCTTCTAAAACTCTACGATAATCATCAAACTGATTTCTAATTGCAAATGCCTCAAATAATGTTCCGCCAAAGTATGTTGGAATGCCTGCACTGCGGTAAATCGCTAATTTTTCTTTTAAGTTTGGGGTTACAAAAGAGGTAGCCCAACCCAACTTAACGATATCTGTATGCACACCGGCAACCTCTATAAAATCTTCAACTTGTCTCAGACTTAATCCTTTGTCCATCACCATAGTTAAACCTTTTTCTCTTGGTTTTACTGAGCGTTCTGGAATGTCATTTAATTTATAATTCATTTGTTTTTATTAATGTTGTCCATTTCTTAAATGGATACCAAATTCAATCTATAACAGATTAATTGGCGCTTAGCTATTTTGGTGCAAAGGTTATAAAAACTCTGCTATTTTTAAATTTTAGTTTTAAACGCTCTTTTTTACTATTTAATATACTTATTAATTACATTAATAATTAATCCATTATCTTGTAATTGAGGCAAATATTCAAATAAGATATAATGCTTATCAGGATCTGTAACCAAAGCGGTTTCTAAATAGGCTAATGCGTCATTAGATTGGCCTAAAGCAAACAAATAAGCTACCATTCGGTAATACAATTCTGCGGCATCAGGGTTATTTTTAATCGCATCAGCCATAGTTTCTGAAGCTTCTAGCAATTTACCCTGCTCGTATAAAACGGTAGAAAAATCTAACCAAGCTTCAATATCTAGCGGATTGTATTCTAAAACCTTATAATATGCCTCAACCGATTCTTCAATTTGTCCGAGTTTATAATAGGCATCTGCCATAGCAAACCAAAAATCTGGATTTTCTTCATCCAATTCTAAAGCCTTTTTATAAAAATGTAACGATTCGAAAAAACGCTCCTCGTGATTTAAAGTTACACCAATGCCAAACCATGCATCAGCCATTTTTGGGTCCATTTTTACCGATTTTTTATAGTAAGAACGGGCTTCATCCATCTTTTCTAACTTCTCGTAACACTCGCCAATAGCACAATAGGTATCTGCATTTGGTGGTTCGTACTCAAAAGTTTGTTTGTAAACATCTATAGCCTCTTGGTATTTATCCAATTGCACCAAAGCATTTCCTTTATTGTAATATGCTGAAGCAAAATTTTCTTTAATCAAGATGGCGTAATCGTAAGCATCAATTGCTTTTTCGAATAAATCTAGTTTATGAAAAGAATTGGCCAAATTGTACCAAGCCGCATAAGAATACGGATCATTATCTATATATTCTTGATAAAACTTAATGCTTTCTTCCTGTTTATCTAAAATGTCATAACAAAAAGCAAGTTCGTACAAACCGTCTTTGTTTTCCATATTTTGTTCTAAGCTTCGCTTGATATAAACAATCGCTTTTTCATAATCATGCATATTTTGATACACATAAGCCATTTGTAGCAAAATTTCATCTGTTGTTTCTGCCAAGCCTAATGCTTTCTCAAAATTTTCTAAGGCTTCTGCATGGCGATCTAAGTTTTGGTAAATATTACCACGCAAAACATAAATATCAGCTTCAGAGGCTTCTAACATTTCGGCTTTTTCTAAGGCCAAAAAAGCTTGATCTACCTGATTGGTAAATAATAAAAGTTGCGCCTGTTTAATTAAAAAAACCGCAGCGTAAGGATGTTGATTTAAAGCATACTCTACAACTTGTAGTGCTTTAACAGGATCGTTCTTTTCTATGTAATTGTCAATGATGTACTCGAAAGCTTGTGCATCAAAAAAATACTGATCCTGATTGCGGATCATCTCTTCGTAACGCTCTACACTATTCTGTGCATCATTATTAAAATCAAATTCAAATTCTTCTTCCATGTACTAAAAAATTTAAAGAACATCCTCATTATTTTAAAATCATTATAATTTTAACTAATTAAAACCCGACTAACGAAAATAATTTTCAACATACACACATCTCAATGGGATAATTAACTACTAGTAAAAGTTTTAGGTATGTTAAATGAGAATGCCAAATAGGCTTGTTCGTCTGCAGAGATGTTGTTCTTTTTATTGTTTGCAAAAATAGCATATATTTAGCTATAAATCAGTAAAATTCAAGTCATGAAACGGTTGTATATATTTTTTATCATCATCACACTAACAACAACTGTCGTTTTTGCGCAAAACCCAAATGAGGATGCAGCAGTTAAAGCCACCATAAATTTATTATTTGATGGCATGAGAACCGCCGATACCGCCATGTTGAAAAAGGCTTTTGCAGCAAACAATACCATGCAAACTATTGTAAAAACTAAAGATGGTAAAGCTGTGGTAAGAACAGAAAGTTTAGCTAATTTTATTAAAAGTGTTGGCACGCCGCATAGCGAAAAATACGACGAACGAATTGTATTTACCAAAATATTAATTGATGATAATTTAGCTAGCGTTTGGACAGATTATAAGTTTTACATCGGCGACAAGTTTAGCCATTGTGGTGTTAATTCTTTCCAACTTTTTAAGGGTGATGATGGTTGGAAAATTATTTATTTAATTGATACTAGAAGGAAAGATAATTGCAAATCGTAAAATACATATCCATCAAAGACTAATTATATAATTGGCTTTACTCCTTAATTTTTTGTTGTTTTGTATGAACCGATTTAAATCATAAAATCATCGTATGAAAACAAATATCAATGCTGTTTTAGAGCAGTTAGGCATTCAAGACATTAATCAGGCATATAGCACAGGCAGTAATTGGGGCAAAACCAATAGTGAAACAATCATCGAAAGCAACTCTCCAGTAGATGGTAAAAAGATTGCATCTGTACACTTAGCTTCTAAAAACGATTATGATATAGTAGTATCAACTGCCCAAAATGCTTTTTTAGAGTGGCGCAAAATTCCTGCTCCAAAACGCGGCGAAATGGTTCGTCAGTTTGGTGAAGCTTTACGTGAAAATAAAGAAGCATTAGGAACTTTGGTTTCATACGAAATGGGTAAAAGCTTACAAGAAGGTTTTGGCGAAGTGCAAGAGATGATTGATATCTGCGACTTTGCAGTAGGCTTATCCCGTCAGCTTTACGGCTTAACCATGCACAGCGAAAGGCCAAACCATAGAATGTACGAGCAATGGCATCCGATAGGAATAGTGGGAATTATCTCTGCTTTTAATTTTCCTGTTGCAGTTTGGGCATGGAATACAGCTTTAGCCTGGGTTTGTGGTAATGTTTGCATCTGGAAACCGTCAGAAAAAACACCTTTAACAGCAATTGCCTGTCAACATATTATTGAAAAAGTTTTAAAAGCCAACGAAGTACCAGAAGGTGTTTGTAATTTAATTATAGGCGATAGGGTAATTGGCGAATTGATGAGTAATGATACCCGTGTGCCATTAATTTCGGCTACTGGATCAACAAGAATGGGTAAAGCTGTTAGTGCTGCTGTTGGTGCTCGTTTAGGCAAAAGCTTGTTAGAATTAGGTGGTAACAATGCCATTATCATTTCAAAAGATGCCGATTTAGACATGTCTATTATAGGTGCTGTTTTTGGCGCTGTGGGTACTGCTGGTCAACGCTGTACCACCACAAGAAGATTAATTATCCACGAAAGTGTGTACGATAACTTTGTGGCTAAATTGGTTAAAGCTTACGGACAGTTAAGAATTGGCGATCCTTTAGATCAAAACAACCATGTTGGGCCTTTGATTGATAAAGATGCTGTTGCTAATTATTTAGATTCGATAGAAAAATGCAAAGCCGAAGGTGGAAAATTTATTGTTGAAGGCGGTGTTTTAACTGGCGATGAATATTCATCTGGTTGCTATGTTAAACCTTGCATTGCAGAAGTTAAAAACGATTATAAAATTGTACAGCATGAAACTTTTGCACCGATTTTATACTTGATTAAATATAACGAACTAGATGAAGCAATTGCCTTGCAAAACGGTGTTCCTCAAGGTTTGTCATCAGCAATTATGACTTTAAATTTGAGAGAGGCAGAGCAGTTTTTATCTGCCCAAGGTTCTGATTGCGGTATTGCTAATGTAAACATAGGCACATCTGGAGCAGAAATTGGTGGTGCATTTGGTGGCGAAAAGGAAACTGGTGGCGGCAGAGAAAGTGGTTCTGATGCTTGGAAAGTTTACATGCGTAGACAAACGAATACGATTAATTATGCAAATACTTTGCCGTTAGCGCAAGGGATCAAGTTTGATTTGTAACGTGATTTTGAGTTATCGTCATTCCCATGAAAACGGGAATCGTAATGCGATAAAATAAATATAATTTTAGTCTAGTTAATGCATTACGATACCCAGTCACTTGTCCCGAGTTTATCTCGGGAAGCTGAGCATGACAAAACTAGATGAAGCAAACAGAGAGCGCCGAAATTAATTTCGGCGCTCTCTGTTTTGGATATATGATAGAGTTATAATTTTTTGCTTCAGGTTATCTTTTCTGCTTTCTGTCTTTCACCTTTGGTCTTTCTACTTACTTCGCTAAATCTTCAGCATAACCAATACTTTCTAATGTTATTTTTTTAGCAGGCATAGCTTTTGCATAAACTGGTGCAATACTATTTACGTTAGAGCAATCTGCTTTAAATTGGGTTAAATTTAAGTTTGCTTTAGCACCCATGCTGGCGTATAAATCTGTTGTATAACCGCTTAAATTTAAAATGGCATCATCTTTTACAACGGTAGTTAGGCTAACTGTTGACGCATTAAGATCAGCTTTTGCTTTGCCGGTTAAGACCACATTTAAACTTAAGAAATTTACTTTTCCTAAAGTTGATATAGTTACATTATCTGCTGCTTCAATTATAGAAAGATTACGTACATAAACTGCAACAGTTAAAGTTTCTTTCTGAAAAGAGCTAATGCGTAAAACACCGTCTTGTTGTTGTACCAATGCATTTTTAGCATAGTAACTATCGTACACTTTAACACTCTCTACTGGCGCTTGAACTAAGATCAATTCAACATTACCTTTTACTTCAATTTTGCTAATGTTTTTTACTTGATTTAACACGGTAACTTGATTAGATTTTACATCTGTAGATGCGAATGCTGAACTACTTAAAACCAATACTGATAATGCTGCTGCGAATAAATTTTTAATAGAAGTTTTCATGACTTTAATATTTTATGTGATTGTTAATCTGTTATTTATATTTTGTTTTTCTGCAAGCACCTTGCTGGCAGGTTTCGTATATAAGACTGCATCACATTAAAAAAGTTGCATCAGATTTGGCTGTTTTAGACCACGTGTAAGTAACTCACGACCAACGGCTGTAATTATTCGACGAACTGGGTGAAGAAATTGGTTCAATGGTTCATTGGTTCATTTGTATTATTTGTATCATTGCTTTTATTAGAAAGATTAACATTTGAAAGTGAATGGAGGAGTAATCCTTGGCAAAACCTGTCCTGCTATCCGCTTAACTCCATTTCATTACGTGTTCGCTACTATCAGGCTTATAAACGAAGGTGGGAGAATGGCGGTCTTACTTTACGCAAGCAACCCTAAATAGCAGCACAACACTTTTTCTATAAACTGGATTGAAGTGATATCCTTTTGAGTTTTTCACGAAAAAGATTTAACGGAAAGCCAGATTACCTTTGTTTATAACGAATTACATTGCTTTTCTGATAAATAAATTTAGCTTTTTGAACCACAAAAAACAAAAGCTACTATTTGGAAAATAGCAATCAACCAATTAGTTAATGAACCATTGAACAAACAAAATTTTCATAAACATTCTTTAGGTGTTTGAACACTCAACAAAATACTGTAAGTTTAGAAATTTTTAGATGCTTACCTTTTCTTTCTTTTAGCCCATAACCAATGTTACGCGTAAACAGTTCATCCCCTTGCAAAATTGTATACTCTTTGTGCAAACATGAGTTTTTTGGCTATTTAATTGAACCTCACATTGTTCAATTAAATCCGCAGGGCGATTTCTCTTTAACTTATCAACGCCTATTTACACATACCGCTAAAGAATTCAGCAAACATTTAACAGAAGTTGATTTTAAGCTCATCAAAATATTAGATGAGATGGAGCAAGATTACATCATTAAAAAATACCATAAAAAAGCCATCAGACCTTTTGAGTTTTTCAGCAAATTTTTTGATGAGAAATTTTACGAAAACGTTCGCCCTAAAATTGAAAAAAAACTGACGGAGGTTTTAGAAATTTTGAAGGACAAAGATGGCTTATATTTAATGGATAAAGATGGTTGGCCGGCAGAACGAAAACTAGAATTAGCTACCGAACCTGCAACTGTGCTATTCCATTTTAGAAGAAACGAGGTTGAAACCAGGTATTTTCCAACTATAAAATATGAAGGTTTACGCATCGATTTTATGTTTAAAGATGCTCAGGTTGTTTGTAATCAGCCTGCTTGGTTATTGTTGAACGATGTACTTTATTTCTTCGAAAAAGGGGTTGAAGGAAAAAAATTCATTCCGTTTTTAAATAAACGATATATTGCCATACCAAAAGCAACTGAAGAAACTTATTTCGAAAAATTTGTAGCTCCGCTAATTGAAAAGCACCATGTATATGCAGAGGGTTTTGAAATTAAAACTGAGAAACATGAAGCAACACCTGTAATAAAAGTGATTTATGTTGATGGTGGAATTTCTCAAATTCAGCTGTATTTTAAATATGGACAATATGCTTTTGCGATGGGCAATGAAAGCAAGGTTACTGTTCGTTTAAGTAAAGATGAAGACAACTACACTTTTACCCGCATTAAAAGAAATAGCGATTGGGAAAAAGAGAAATTTAACTTTTTGCAAAGCTTAGGTTTAAAGAAAATTTCGGCTATTTTTCATCATTTAGAATTACCTAATTTAAGCGAAAATGACAATCCATCCTATGCAGTTATCAATTGGGTAAATGAGCATATAGAGGTTTTGCAAGAGAAAGGATTTGAAATTGAGCAGGCTACAAGTAATAAACGTTTTGTTTTTGGTGCCAATAAAATTGATTTTGAAATTAAGGAAGATAATGATTGGTTTGATATAAATGCGATTGTTTACTTTGGCATACATCCTATTCCTTTTATCGCTTTAAAACAACACATCCTTCATAAAAAGAGAGAATTTGTTTTGCCAGATGGCGATATTGCGATTATACCTGAAAAATGGTTTACGCAATACAGCAGCATATTTAGTTTAGCTGATGGCACTAAAAACCTGAAACTTAAAAAACATCATATTGGTTTAATAAATGATTTGGCTGAAGATAGTTTAGCCAACGTAACCTTAGATAGAAAACTACAACGATTAAACGATTTTGAAGATATTGCAGATACCGCAATGCCTGTAAATTTTAAAGGAGATTTACGCCATTACCAAAAAGCAGGTTACAATTGGTTTAGCTTTTTACGTGAGTATAATTTTGGTGGTTGTTTGGCTGATGATATGGGCTTGGGTAAAACCATACAAACTTTGGCTATGCTGCAAAAGTTAAAGGAAGAAGATGAGCAAAACGATACGCACAGCACATCGCTGATTATTATGCCTACTTCTTTAATTTACAACTGGCTAAATGAGGCTAAAAAATTTACGCCTAAACTTAAAATTCATTCTCATACAGGTACTTTTAGAAACAAAGACATCAGCCTTTTTGATAAATACGACTTAGTGATTACCACTTATGGTGTTACCAGAGTTGATGCAGAAATTATTAATAAATTTTATTTTAACTATATCATTTTAGACGAAAGTCAGAATATTAAAAATCCTTCATCAAAATCTTTTAAAGCAGTAAGAATGCTTAAATCTCGCCATAAATTGGTTTTGAGCGGTACGCCTGTAGAAAACTCTGTAGGCGATTTATGGACGCAATTAACCTTCTTAAATCCAGGTTTATTGGGTACACAGTCATTTTTTAATGATGAATATGTACAAGCAATAGAGAAGCGAAAAGACGAAGAAAAAGCTAAAAAGCTCCAAGCCATTATTAAACCTTTTGTTTTGCGTAGAACAAAAGAGCAAGTTGCGGCTGAGCTGCCTCCGAAAACCGAGCAGATTTACTATTGCGACATGAGTGAAGATCAAGCTGCAGAGTACGAAAAAGTTAAATCGGCTTACCGAAACGATTTAATGAAAGAGATGGAAAACGGTGGATTAGCGAAAAAGCAGGTTCAATTACTACAGGGTTTAACGGCTCTAAGGCAATTGGCAAATCACCCTGTGATGGTGGATGAAGATTACAGCTCTGACTCTGGTAAATTTGAAAATGTAATGCACACCTTAGATAGTGTTTTAAAAGGCGGACATAAAGTGTTGATCTTTTCTCAATTTGTAAAACACTTGTCCATTTTTAAAGATTGCTTTGAAAAACAAGGTATTCCATATGCTTATTTAGATGGAGGAACTAAAAACCGTGGAGAAATTGTAGCAGAATTTCAGGAAAACAAAGACTTAAAAGTTTTTTTAATCTCCATTAAAGCTGGTGGCGTTGGTTTAAACTTAACCCAAGCAGATTATGTGTTTATTTTAGACCCATGGTGGAACCCAGCGGTTGAGCAACAAGCTATTGACAGAACCCATAGAATTGGCCAGGATAAGAAAGTTTTTATTTATAAATTCATCTCAAAGGATACTGTTGAGGAAAAAATATTAGCACTGCAAAGACGTAAGAAATCATTGGCCAACTCATTAATTACTACCGAAGAAAGTTTCTTTAAGTCGTTAAGTAAAGATGATATTAGGGAGTTGTTGAATTAGATGTAAGAAGTGAGATTTGAGATTTGAGACTATGCTCAAAGTAAAGCAATTCCATTTCAAAGCTATCCCTATCTTGCATCTGAGGGATTTAGTGGGTTCAACATCTCCAAATATTCTTCCCTGCTAATCATTACCGCACCTAAACTCATTAAATGATCATTTGGTAATTGGCAATCGATCAATTTAAAACCCATGTTTTTGGCTAGGTGAATCAACGCAGTTTTAGAGGCATTGCTAACATGGCTAAACATGCTTTCTCCGCAAAAAACTTCTCCTATTTTAATGCCATACAAACCACCAACAAGTTTATTGTGTTGCCAAACTTCCACGCTGTGGGCTAAACCATTTTGATGCATTTTTAAATAGGCTTTTTGCATATCATCGGTAATCCAAGTACCATTCTGACCAATGCGTGGTGTTTTAGCGCAATTTTCAATTACTTTATCAAAAGCTTTATTTACGGTTACTTGAAAGGTATTAGCGTTTAAAACCTTTTGCATACTCTTGCTTATTTTAAGCTGAGCTGGAAAGATTACGCAACGCTCATGCGGAGCAAACCAAAGTATCGGATCACCTTCGCTAAACCAAGGGAAAATGCCGCTTTGGTAGGCCAAGGTTAAACGCTCTTTACTTAAATCGCCGCCAATAGCCAACAAACCATCAGGCTCTGCCAAAGCGGTATCCGGAAAAATGATTTCATCATCAAGTAACCTAAAAATCATGACGCAAGTATAAGGGTTGTATCAGAATTAAAAACTACAAAATTTAAAAAGAATTAAAATTGGCAGTTTCGTCATGCTCAGCTTGACTGGGCATCGTAATGCGTTTAATGGGAGATCTGAATTAACCTCTTATTGCATTACGATTCCCGTTTTCACGGGAATGACGACCGCAAAAAATATTATTCTGCCAAGCAATCTTTAAAATCAATTCTGATACAACCTCCTTGGTTTACTTCTTTTTTAAGATAAAATATTTTACTGGATTGCCTTCATCATACTTTAGGGTATAAGCTTCAAAAAGTTCGTAACCATAATTCCTAAGCTTGTTTACACAATCTATTAAAGAATTAAACTCTAAATCTTTTCCATCATCATCTTTAATTACTGCATCTGTTCTAGGAAATTCAACTTTTTGTCCATACTCTAAACTGATGAAAATTTTCTCCCCTAGGTAACGCCTAAATTCGGAAATTTCGATGTACTCAGCACGGATTTCACTTAATCTAACTCCATTTACAGTTTGAGCCTTAACTTCAGAAAAAGCAAGGCATGCGGCAATAGCCGAAAAAATAATTAATTTTTTTAGGTTTTTTGTGTGTATACCAAATTACACAAATACCTGTATGAACGAAGCCTTAAAATAAAATTTTTATGTAACAATTAAGTAATTAGCAACTCTTAAAA
Source organism: Pedobacter sp. GW456-11-11-14-TSB4 (assembly GCF_059424425.1). Classification (NCBI taxonomy): domain Bacteria; kingdom Pseudomonadati; phylum Bacteroidota; class Sphingobacteriia; order Sphingobacteriales; family Sphingobacteriaceae; genus Pedobacter; species Pedobacter sp. GW456-11-11-14-TSB4. The sequence continues at coordinate 1,343,208 of NZ_JBWKZK010000001.1, read as the reverse complement.
ACATGAGTTTTTTAGGCAATATCATTTGGATCATTTTCGGCGGGATATTTATTTTCTTCCAGTATATTTTTGGCGGTTTGGTTTTGTGCTTAACCATTGTAGGTATTCCATTCGGCATACAATGCTTTAAATTTGCCATTGTTGGTTTGGCTCCATTTGGCGTTAAAATCACAGACACTTCATCAAATATTGGTTGCTTATCAACCATCATGAATATCATTTGGTTAATTTTCGGTGGGATTACCATTGTGTTAACTCACCTCCTATTTGGCTTGTTGTTTTGTATCACCATCGTGGGTATTCCTTTCGGTTTACAACATTTTAAATTGATGAACTTGGCTTTTTCTCCTTTTGGTAAGTCTATTAATTAGCAAATAATTACACAGAGATATTGTTAGCATTTTTCACTTAAAGATCCTTCGACTACGCTCAGGATGACACGAAGCTACTATCCTTTACTAAAAACCATTAATAGTTTTCCATCTTTTAATAGCTGAAGCTTGCCATCTACTATTTTAAATGAATTGGTGCTTCTCAAACCTTCTTTATACTTTCCTTCTGCTTGTCCAACATCTTCACAAAACATCATCGTGCCAATTAACTCGCTAAATTTTATAGTTTCTCCGGTTATAGCCACTATTCCTCCAAATCCATTACAAAAAGATTTGCCACTTACTTTATTATCGGCAGCAAAAACTAAAGTTGCTTTCTTCGTAGTATTGGGCATGGTTTCATTAGGCCATTCGGTTAAAACCCAACTTGTACCTTCAATATTGGTAATACCTGTTTTTACGGAACAAGCTTGCAAAACAATTGCGGTCATAAATAATAAAACTAATTTCTTCATGATGTTAAATTTAATCAATTAATCCGATTTTTTTGGAGTGTTCTATCGCACTCGTGCTATCTTTAAACAAACAAGTAGCAATTTGTTTTGCTTCTATTTTGGCTAGTAATGCATTTGTTTCTTCAACTTTAGATTTTCTAACGTTTCTGATATAAACTGCAATAATATTTTTGTGGTATTTTTCTGTAATCTTTTGGTAAATGGCAGGATCTTGCTGAGAGTTATCTCCAAAAAAAACAAACTTCTGATTTGGGAAGGCATCTAAAATTCTCAAAATCCTAATCAATTTCCCTTCATGCCCGGTTTTACCAGTTCTAAATAAGCTTTTCCATCTTTTTAATTGGTTCAATAAAAAAGTACCTTCTGGAAGTTCCTTATATCTAAAAGTTTCCACTAAATAATCGTACAAATTCCATTCGCTGCTAGATACATAAAAAAAAGGATTTGGCTGATCTGCTTGTGTATGTGCGTTTGCTAATGCTTGATAATGATTTTTTACTGCCGGAAAGGTTTTTCTGGTACGTGGATTCTTGATAAAAAGTTGACGCAATCTGCGGTATATTTTAGCCGAATGAGAAACCATTACCGTATCATCAATATCAGAAATAAAAGCATACTGCGTTTTGTGTGGTACGTAAATTTTACCTTCGCCAGCAACCACAACTTCATTGTTATCATTTAAAGCAGCTACTTTTACATCGTGCCAACCTGCAGCAATTTCTTTATCGGCCTTCCATTCGAATTTAAAAAAACCATCGTATTCTGTTTTTTGATAAATAACCTGATCATAAAACGATAACCTCACAGTGGTATTTGCTGCCGGCTTTACCACAAAAAGTTTAAACAAATGAACAATATTTACAAATAAATTTGTGCTAAAATTTTGCTTGGTTTTGGCCTTAAAACTAAACACATGCCCATAAACAACTAAGTTATGTGTATGTCCGTAGCCATGGTATACTTGTACTGAAGTCGGATTAATCATTATAATTAAAACAGACTTGAGCATCAGTTGTTTGTAAAGGGTTACAAATAAAACTAACGTGAAATCTAAAGCTCAAAAATTGCTCTTTATCGTCAATCCAAGTTCTGGTAAAGGGGAAATTAACTTTAAGCAAGAAATAGAAAAATTCTTTGCTCAAAAAGCCGAAACAGCAGAAATTTTTGAACTGCCCAAGAAATGTTCAATAGACAAAATAAAATCGACTATTGAAAAATCTAAAGCTAATCGAGTAATTGCCGTGGGCGGCGATGGAACATTAAAATTAGTTGCCGAATGTTTGTTAGGAACTGAAACACCTATAGGTATTATCCCGGCAGGATCTGCAAATGGCATGGCAAAAGAATTAGGCATCCCAGAAGATTTAGATGAAGCTCTGGAATTAACCATAGCTGGCAAGCCACAGCAAATTCACGCTGTTTCCATCAATAGTGAGCTGTGCATACACTTAGCGGATATTGGTTTTAACGCTTATATTGTTAAAAAATTTGATGAGCTACCTACTCGTGGAATGTGGACTTACGCTAAAGCTGCATGGCATGCATTCTGGTATCACCGCAAAATGGATGTTGAATTTACAATTGATGGCAAAACTGTAAAACAGAAAGCAGCGATGGTTGCCATTGCAAATGCAAGAGAATATGGAACAGGCTTTGTAATAAATCCTGACGGAAAGTTAGACGATGAACTTTTTGAAGTTATCATTGTAAAAGACTACGCCGTAATGGAAATTTTAAAAATTTGGGCTACTAAATTACCTTGGAATCCAGAAAAAATTGAAAGTTTTCAAACCTCAAAACTAAAAATTAATGCCAAACACAGGGTACATTTTCAGGTAGATGGAGAATACTATGGCAGGGTTAAAAGTATTGAAGCAAAAATTATCCCAAAGGCAATTAGTGTAATTGTTGGGCCCTCGTTTTTAGATGAGCTTTAACAGTTAAATAAAGCCTAATAAACTCACCAACCATGCACACTTTAAGTAAAATATTAAACCAATGATCTTCAAAATTCTCTAAAGCTTCCGGCAGTAAAGTGATAAATCCCAAAGTAAATATCCATAAGTACAGCCTAAAAGGAAATTGAATATAGTACAATATAAAACCGAATTTTTTAGCTAGCCATAAGCCTATCACACCAGCTAAAATCAATAAAAACATGGGGAACATTAATAAGGCAGACAATTTTTCTGATTGCTGAACAATTTCTTGGTAACGTTGTGTAATGTTCCACAACTGCATACCTAACAAAACCAAAGAAAGAACATCTAAAAGAGCGAAAGAACGTAATAGTAGGCGCATTTATTTACAGTATTTATCGAGCATGTCTTGAGCTTTATCAGAGCCCATGTATTTCACAAAGTTAAACTCTTCACAAGCTCCTTGTTTATCTCCTTGCTTAAGTTTTTTTAATCCGGCATTTACTCTTTCATCAAGATATTCATCATCTATTCCTAACTGATTTTTAATTTGTTTTACTTTAAATTCATCAGCAGGATTAAAAGTTCCTTTCTCTTTATTTTGATAAAAATTGGTAATTACGTTGGTGAGCTCTTCATCATCCTTATAAGCCTTAATGGCCAAAGCAATATCTGCTTTACTTTTCCTATCGCAATCGTAACCAGTTAAGGTAAAATTTACAGGCACAATTAACAGCGAAGCGGTATCATGCGTATCTGGAACAGACCATTGTCTACTGCTCATTCTAACTAATCTCAACGCTTCTTTATCTAAATCGGTACCAACGCCAGAGGTAACTGTAGAATAATAAACTTCGCCTTTGGCATTTAATTTAAAGCCAACATTAACTAGTCCTTGTATGCAATTATGCTTAGAGTAAGGCGGATAAATGATATTATTTTTAATAAAATTAGGCAATCCTTCCTTTATTTCTGGCTGTTGTGCAAAAGCCGAAATGCTGATAAAAGATAGAATTATTGCTGCTAATTTGTACATAACTAAATTTACGTATTTTTTGGCAAAGCCGATGTAAAAGTATGTTTTAAAATTAAAGCTGGATCTGCACAATTCTGCAGAAACACATCACGTTTAGAAAACTGACAAACACCGGGATAATCGCCTTTCATACCTTGCATATCAAACATCAATTGAAAATGCAAATGCGGTGGCCAATAACCATTTTCTTCTTTAACGCCAAAGGTGGCAAATTGTTTCCCCGCTGGGATAAATTGACCTTCGGCTAAGCCTGATAACGATGCTAAACTTAAATGCCCATATAAGGCGTAAAACTTCAAATCTTCAATTTCATATTTTAAAATTATCGTTGCTCCGTAATCACCATAGTTGTCGTTAAATTTAAAACTATGTACAGTAGCATCGTAAAAATTGTAGATGGGTGTTTCGGCTGGCCCCCAAATATCTGTACCCAAATGTAACCTGCGTGGCTCTTCTAACGTATCAAAATGTTCGCTTCTGCTATAAATGGTTCGGTGTTCGTTGTAACCGCCAATTCCGTACTTGGCATTTGCGTTTGCTAGTTTGTTACTTACCCAAAGGGAAAAAAGATCAGTATCTGCTAAAATTTCTGGAGTTAATTCTTTGTTGTTGGCTGTAAAATCTAAGGATAATAATTGATCTGTTGTTAGATTAAAATCAACAATTTTATGGATTATCTCGTTTGCCGCGAAATTTTGAAGTTTTTGTAAATTAAACATAGATTTTTTTATTCTATTTTTTTCCTGAAGTAGAAAGGATCTCTAAGGCAATTAATTTAGAGATTCCTCGCAAGCTCGGAATGACAAAACTTAAATATTAAATACGTAAACGTAATTGTAAATAAAATGTGCTAAAGCTCCAAAATTTACAAAAACATGCCACAGCTCATGACTGTGAAAAAACCTGTTCATTGGTTTATCTTTAGCATAATAATAGGTGCCACCAACGTAAAATATACCGCCTAGAATTAGCCAAACAATTGCGGCTATCGGCAAGGTTTGCAACATTTTTTGTAAAAACGGAATAACCAAACACCCCATTGCAATATACAAACCTGTAGAAATTGCCTGATTTTTTAAGCGGTTAAAAATTTTAAGCAAACAGCCAATTAAGGCGATAGACCAAACCAAGCCAAACAACAACCATCTTAGCCAACCATCAAAAATAAGAAGTGCTGTTGGTGTAAATGAACCTGCAATCATAAGGTAGATACAGCAGTGGTCAAACTTTTGCCAAAACCGAATGCCGTAATCTGTTTTAGGTACGCTATGGTAAACCGCACTTACCCCAAATAAAACAATGATACCTATTCCGTAAATATACGCGGCCATATATTCCAAATAGGTATTCGCTTTTTGCAGCAACAAAAACAAACCTGGTATTGCCAATAAAGCAGGTATTACATGCGTAATAAAGTTACCAGGTTCGCGAACGTATTTATTGTTCATTTGCTTCTTCGTCTCTTTGTTCTTGAGTACGTTCTTTTGCTATTTTTTCAAAAATTTTATCCATGTGCTCTACATATTCATTGGTATCATCAATAAAAAAAGTAAGCGTTGGTATAACCCTAGCTTGGTGACGAATGCGAGAACCTAACTTATATCTAATTTCGCTCGAGTGTGAGTTAACAGTAGCCAAAGACAAACTCGTATTATTGGTATTTAAAAAACTCAAATATACTTTTGCTACCGCCAAATCTGGCGAAACACGCACTTTTGTAATGGTAACTAGCGTATTTGGCAAATAAGCAGATCCTTCTCTCTGAAAAATAGCGGCAAGTTCTTCCTGTAATAATCCTGCAAACTTCTGTTGTCTTTTACTTTCCATAATTTTATCATTTGTCATCCTGAGCTTGTCGAAGGACAATTCAAAGGATTTATTTTATCAATATTACTAATCTGTGCTCAATTAAATAAATTAAGCTGTCGTTTCGACAAGCTCAACGTGACACGGCTTTAATTTATCTCAAGCTAATACAATAACTTGTCGTACGGAAAACGAGTTACGTGAATATCTTTAACTTTCTCGTACAACAATTCCTTAAACTCTTCTACATTCTCTTTTTTAGTGGCCGATATAAAAATTGCCGGAGCATTATTATGCGCCATCCAAGTCTTTTTAAAATCTGTCAAAGTTAATGGAGCAGGTTCTTCATCCTCCAAATTAAACTCATCACGTTCTGGAGTAACGTAAGCATCAATCTTATTAAAAATCATGATGGTATCTTTATCTCTCGCCCCTAAATCGTTCAAAGTTTCATTAACTGTATGTATCTGATCTTCAAAATTTGGATGGGAAACATCTACCACATGCACCAAAATATCTGCTTCCCTAACCTCATCTAAGGTAGATTTAAAACACTCTACCAAATGGTGAGGCAGTTTTCTAATAAACCCAACCGTATCCGATAGTAAAAAAGGCAAATTCTCAATTACTACTTTGCGCACCGTGGTATCTAAAGTTGCAAACAATTTATTCTCTGCAAAAACATCAGATTTGGCCAACATATTTAAAATAGTGGATTTACCAACGTTGGTATAGCCTACCAAAGCAACACGAATTAAAGCCCCTCTGTTTTTACGTTGCGTTTCGTTCTGCCTGTCAATTAATCTTAAACGTTCTTTAAGTAGCGAGATTTTGTCCAAAATTAAACGTCTATCCGTTTCGATTTGCGATTCACCCGGACCACGCATCCCGATACCCCCTTTTTGACGCTCCAAGTGGGTCCATAAACGTGTTAAACGAGGTAACAAATACTGCAATTGCGCCAGTTCTACTTGCGTTTTTGCCTGTGCGGTTTGCGCTCTTCCCGCAAAAATATCCAGAATTAAATTACTTCTATCTAAAATTTTAACTTGTAATTCTCGTTCGATATTACGCAGTTGTGATGGCGATAATTCATCATCAAAAACCACCATATCAATCTCTTCAGCTTTAACGTAAGCCTGTATTTCTTCCAATTTACCGGTACCCACAAATGTTGCCCTATCAGGTTTTAACATTTTTTGAGTAAAGTTTTTTTCTACTTTTCCGCCAGCTGTATCAACCAAAAAAGCCAATTCATCTAAATATTCTTTAGTCTGTTCTGGTTTTTCGCCAGGCGTAATTACCCCAACAAGCACAGCACGTTCTTGCTTCAGGGCAGTATCATAAGTTTTCTGTTTTCCCATGTGTTATTTACAAAGATACAAAAACTAAATTCGTTTAGCTTTTCACTTACAAAACCTTACGCTCAGATTAATGTTTGATTTTTTTAGAAAAGCAATTGAAGTGAGCTATCGGATTATTCAGTCCTGCACTTCATTACAAGTCCTCCCCGCCGCGGCGGATTGCGGGCTTTTCATTTCGTTCAGGTTTGTAGACATAAAGCTTTTGCAACTATGGATGGTTTGCTAAGTCTGTTAAAAATAACCACATAAAAACATAGGTTACGTAGGATTTTAGCTGTGCCTACTGTGCGCCTACCTGCCTGCTGGGCCTTGCTAGTGCGAGCTTGTAGCTCGTATAAAAAATTAACATCAAAGCCCGAGCTACAAGCTCGAACCAGCATCTTGCCTTATAGAATTTTACCTATGTAAACTATGTGCCTATGTGGTAAAAGTAGTTAAAGTTGTGCTACAAACTCTTCTATCGCCTTTCCTGGATCATCGGTTTTCATGAAATTTTCTCCAATTAAAAAACCTTTGTACCCTACCGCTTTTAGTTCTTTAATCACTTGCGGATTATCAATTGCACTTTCAGAAATTTTTAGAAACTCATCAGGTATTTTATTTACCAAATCGAATGAAGTTTGAATGTTCACCGTAAAATCCCCCAAGTTTCTGTTGTTTACGCCAATGGCATCTAAATTAGGGCAAATTGATCTTTCCAGCTCTGCTAAATCATGTACTTCTAATAAAACACTTAAACCTAAACTTTGCGCTAACTTGCCAAAATCATTAATTTGTTGTGGCGTTAAAATAGAAGCAATTAATAAAATAATATCTGCACCCCAAGCTTTGGCTTCCAAAATCTGATATTCATCAATCATAAAATCCTTCCTTAAAATAGGGATTTCATTTACTGCTCGTGCTTTTAATAAATCATCGGCTTTGCCACCAAAAAAATCTGTGTCTGTTAAAACAGAAAGTGCCGATGCACCAGCAAAATTGTATGCATGTGTTACTTGCGCAACATCGGCTGTGCCATTAATTAGCCCCTTAGAAGGTGAGCGTCTTTTGAACTCCGAAATAATTCCATTCCTGTTTTCATCCAACAAAAAATCTTTGAAAACTAATGGCTGGCGACTAAAACTTGGGTAAGCTTCTAACTCAGCAACTGAAACTTTTTGTTTAGCTAAAGCAACTTCTTCTAACTTACGAACAACGATTTTATCGAGTATATTCATTTTTTATATGTTATTGTCATTCCGAGGAACGAGGAATCTCTATAAAAAGATTCTTCGCTACGCTCTGAATGACAAATCTAGTTTTCTAACCAATTTTTCATCATCTGTTTTCCATCTGGCGTAAGTACACTTTCTGGGTGAAATTGTACACCACAAACATCAAACTCTTTATGCCTAAGTGCCATAATTTGTCCATCACCATCAATTGCAGTTACGGTTAGGCTATCTGGCAAATCTGCTGGATTAACCACCCAAGAGTGATAACGGCCTACTGCTATTGGCGCAGTGCATCCTTTAAAAGCGGCATCATTTTCATCTAATACCGTAATTGGTGTCGCAATACCATGCATTGGTCGGCCAAGGTTAAGTAAACTGCCACCAAAAGCTTCGGCTATTGCCTGCTGACCTAAACACACACCCATGATACTTTTAGTTGGCGCATAGGTTTTAATAACCTCTAACAATAAGCCCGCTTCTTCTGGTATACCCGGCCCTGGAGAAAGCAAAACTTTATCATAGTCAGCAACATCCTCTATAGCGAATTTATCATTTCTCCATACTACAGCTTCAAAACCCAACTCGTTAATTAAATGCACTAAATTATAGGTAAAGCTATCGTAGTTATCTATTACTAAAATCATCCCTTTGCCCCCTGAAGGGGGAATATTTTTATTATTCATTTTATTTAAGTCAATATCTTATTTATTTCCCCTAACTCCCCTTTAGGGGTTGGGGGTTAAATTTCTTCTGCCATTGCAATTGCCTTACGCAAAGCGGCTATTTTGTTATTTACTTCATTTAATTCATTCTCGGCTATAGAATCTGCTACAATACCGGCTCCTGCCCTATAATGTAAATGATTGTTTTTGCTCATAAAAGTTCTAATCATAATCGCATGATTAAAATCTTCGTTAAAGCCCATGTAACCTATCGCTCCTGCGTAAAAATTACGGCCTAATTTTTCGTACTGATCAATCAACTGCATGGCTTTATATTTTGGCGCACCGCTCAAAGTGCCGGCAGGATAAGTATCTGCAACCACCTTAAAAGCACTTACATTTTCTTGTAAGTTTCCACTTACTTTACTAACCAAATGGATTAAATGCGAATAATATTGCACTTCTTTAAAAGATTTCACTTCAACACCGTTACAATGTCTGCTTAAATCGTTTCGAGCCAAATCTACCAACATTACATGCTCAGCACTTTCTTTAGGGTCTTCTTCAAGCTTTTTTGCCAAGGCAACATCTTCTTCGTCATTACCAGTGCGTTTAAAAGTACCAGCTATCGGAAAAATATTTGCTACATTATTGTTAATGGTAATTTGTGCTTCGGGCGATGAACCGAATAATTTGAAGCTACCGTAATCAAAATAGAATAAATATGGTGATGGATTGATAGAGCGTAAACAACGATACACATTAAATTCATCCCCTAAAAAAGCTTGGTTAAATGCTCTTGATGGTACAATCTGAAAAACATCGCCTCGGTAAATGTGCTTTTTCATTTGCTCTACCATATCCATAAAACCCTGGTCGGTTAAATTAGACTGCTCATCGCCATTGGTTTTAAAGCTATATTCTGGAAAGTTTTTATTTTGGATGATGTATTCAATTTTCGAAAGATCTTCGTTCTCATCCTCATTAAACACATTTTTTACCAAAGTAATTTCATTCTTAAAATGATCTATCGCAATGATGTATCTGTACACATGATATTGCATCATCGGAATTTGCTCATCATCTGGCGTAGCCGAAATAAATTTAATATCCTCAAAGTGTTGTACGGCATTCCAACTGAAGTAACCAAACAAGCCCGTTGAGATGTGTTTTTCTTTGGTTTGTTTTAGTGGATTAAATTTCGATTTAAACGCAGCAATTTCTTCAGTTAACACAAAATCAGTTTTGCTTTCTTTTGTACCATCAGGATAGTAAGTCTGCAATAATCCATCTTGCAAAATAATACCTGCTACTGGCTCAGCACACACGTAACTCGTTGCATTTTCGCGACTGTGGTAATCAGAACTTTCAAGCAAAATGGTGTTCGGAAAAACATCACGCAAGCGCAAATAAATGCTAACTGGTGTTGTGGTGTCTGCTAATCGCTTTTTGGTGTGTGATTGTATGTTGTACAGCCCCACCCCAACCCTCCCCAGAAGGGAGGGAGTATCTAAATTAGATTTAATATCTTCTTTCATTTATTTACGTTTTGTCATCCTGAGCGTAGTCGAAGGATCTTATATTAAGATTGCCTGCCTTCGGTAGGCAGGCTTCGCTTTGCCCAATTGATTAATTTATCTTTAATTCAATTTATCATTTCCGATGACTTTAGTCGACGGAGTTAAAAACAAAAAACCCGGCGTGTGGCTACGTCGGGTTTTTAAATGTGGTTTAAGTTTAGGTTGATAAACTATAATGTGCACAAAGCTACGACGAAACTCTTTTTAGAATTACCACGCCATTGCCATGTATGTATGTTATTGTTAATCATTGTGTCGCAAAAATATACAAAAAGTTAAATAATCAAAATATTTTAAGTTTTTTATTAGCTCTTAGATTTTTAAAGCTAAAATAATTTGGCCATCATGATAGAATGTACTTGCTAGCTCTAATTATCTTTTTTGCTAAATATATAAATGCAAACAACCACAATAAAACTAAGCTCACTGTTGCAACTATAAAATATGGAGGATAAACTACTGTATGCCAACCAGCACTAACTAAGTTATCACCATTGAAATATAGAAAAGTTAAATAACTAAGTATAAAAAATACAACAATAGCAATGGCCAGTTTCATTCATCAACTATTATGACATTCCAAAAAACGAAGCAATTTGCCCAGTTTTAACAATCATAAATATTCCAACTATTAAAAGAACCAAGGCAATACCAAAAAACACCGCAATGTTTTTATGTTTTGCTACAGAATCAGTTACTTTTTTAGATTTTGCATTACCAATAGTAATTAAAACTATGGCAATGATCATGATACTAATGTGCTCAACTTTCCAGTGGCGAAAAATTGGATCACTCATTGGCCCTTTGGTAAGCGGACTTAAAAAGTATAATATTGCACCAAACACCAATTGAATGTGGGCACTTATTAAAGTAAATACATTTAATTTTCTATTCCCTTCGGTGTAAGTTTTTTTACCAAGCCAGCCCGATAACGCCTGTACAACGGCAAAAACTAATAATGCTAAAACTACATATCTCCAGCCAGAGTGGGCACTTTTCAAAATTTCGTACATATTCTTTATAATTTTATTTCAAAAATAGCAAATAATTAGATTTAAAGCACAGCTAAAAAATCCTTAACATAATTTATATCCTTTCTTAACATCAGCATAAATTTACATACTTAAATAACGTTTTGCTTTACAATTTGATAACTAAAAAATATAATCAACTTCATTTTTAGAAAGGACTTTTGCGACAAACAAAATATCCTTATCATGATTAAACGATTACTCTTTTTTTCTTTTGTAATGTTGTTGTTTGTAGGCAATACTAATCTATTTGCACAAACTACACAAGCATCAATTTCGGGTGTAGTAACAGATGAGCAAAACAAACCTATTCCGGGAGTTGCCATTTCTGTTAGAAATGAATCTACAGGTTTTACCACTAAAACCGGAACTAACACACAAGGCGCTTACACTTTTAAGGAACTTCCCTTAGGTGGGCCTTATACCGTAAAGGCAACTTTTATTGGCTTTGGTGAGCAAACACGTTCTGGTTATAATTTAAACTTAGGAGATTTGGTAAAAGTAAATATCAAAATGACTGAAAATTCTCAAACCTTGTTAGCTGTTGAAATTAATGGCAATGGATTGAAGAACAAATCTCAGCAGTTTGGTGCTTCTACAGAAGTTTCATCTAAAACGATGAACCAATTGCCAATTAATGGTCGTAACTTTTCTAGTTTAACAGATTTATCACCATTAAGCAACGGCGGAGGAATTTCTGGTCAATTAGGCTCATCAACCAACTTTACTATTGATGGGATGACTGCTAAAAACCCAACATCTGCTGGCTCTACCACAAGCAGAAGTGGTGCGCCATATTCAATTTCTATCGAAACCGTTCGTGAGTTTAAAGTGGTTACCAACCAATATGATGTAACATTAGGGCGTGCTGGCGGCGGTACAATTAGTGCGGTAACTAAAGCGGGTACCAACCTAATTACAGGTAGCGCTTTTGGTTATACACGGGCCGATTGGTTATCTAGTCCGAACGACATTAGAGGCAACAAACGCCAAAACGATTTTTCTACAAGCCAATATGGTTTTACTTTAGGTGGCCCAATTATTAAAGATAAATTACACTATTTTGTAGGTTGGGATCACCAGAGAGATGCTCGTCCTTTGATTATTGCAGACATCAATTCAGAAACTGATGAGGCAAGATTTAACATTACTAATGCTACATTAAGTCAGTTTTTGGATATTGCACGCCAAAAATACGGAGTTGCAAATACTCCTCAATATGGATCGTTTAATAAAAAACGTGGTTCTGATGCAGCTTTTGCTCGTTTAGATTATCAAATTAACGATAGAAATTTATTAACTATTCGTGATAACTACACCAACGATAGAAACCCACTAGGTTTAGCAGACAACACTGCAATTAACTTTTTGGAAAGTTATGGTAACGACAAAAATGTTGACAATAGTTTATTAGCAACTTTACGTACTACTGTAAACAGCAAAATTACCAACGAATTAAAAGTACAACACTTATACACTTACCAAGCAAGTACACAAGGTGATCAATTAAATTTTGACATTCCAAGGGCAGTAGTTGGAAATATTCCTTCTACAATTGCTGGCGCAAACAGAACTACTGCTATACAAATTGGTGGTCATCGCTTTGCGCAAGAAGGCTTTACTAATAATGTTTTTCAATTGGTAGATAATTTTTACTACAATACAGATAAAGCAAAATATACTTTTGGTGCTGATGTAATGTATACCGATGCAAAATCATTATACGGAAGTGAAGTAAATGGTCGTTTTGAGTTTACAAATAGTGGATCTGGCGCTACTGCTCAAACATCGTTGCAAAACTTTAATAATTTAATTCCTAACCGTTTTTACCGTGAAGTACCGCTAATGGCAGACCCAACAGTTACTGCTGGTATTTGGAATGCAGCTGTTTACGGTCAAATGCAAACCAAATTAGCAGTTGGCTTAGATTTTACTGGAGGCTTAAGATTAGATTACAGCAGTTATCCTAAATCTCCATTAAACCAAGAGTTGTTTAACGCAATTGGTGTAAGAACAGATAATGAATTAAAGCAACTATTATTGCAACCTCGTATTCAATTCGATTGGAATATTAATGAAAAGAATACTGATTATTTACGTTTTGGCGCTGGTATTTTTGGTTCTGATGTAAATAACTATGTTACTATAAACAACTTAAGCTTTGATGGTAAACATTTTGGCACAGTAGATGTTTTTGGTGCAGACGTACCTACGCCAAACTTTGCTGGCTACAGAGATGGAACTGTAAATTCGCCAACATTGGCTGCTTTTCAAGTACCAACAATTAACACCTATGCAGAAGATGCTAAAATTCCAGTAGTTTATAAAGCCAATTTATCTTATAGTAAATTGATCAACCAAAAACTGCGTGTTGGTATTACTGGTTATGCAACTTTAGCTCGCAATAATTACATGTATGTAGATAGAAACATGGTTGCTAATCCGCTGTTTACTTTAGCAAACGAAGGAAATAGAGGTGTATTTGTACCTTCAATTCCATCAAATGGTGTAGCCGATTGGAAAACTGGTCGTTTAACAAATGCTTTTGGCCGTGTTTTAGAATTAAATAGTAAAGGTAAAGTAAACCAGTTTGCAGTGGTGGTTGATGGAACTTGGCAATATTTTAAAGATGGTGAAATTTCTGCAAGTTACACTTGGAATGATTCGAAAGATAATACTTCATTTAACGGTAACGTGGCCAACTCTGCTACACTTTCTTTACCAGTAGTAAGTGATCCGAGAGACTTAAGCAATATCACTTATTCAAATGGTCAATTCCGTCATAAAGTAGTTATTTATGGAACTTTACCAACGTTTTATGGCGTAAAAATTGGCTTTAAATATTCGGGCATTGGTGGTACTCGATATAGTTTATTATCTGGTGCCAACAACAATGGAGATTTTGTAACTACCAACGATTTGGCTTACATTTTTGATAGAAATAATGCTAATGTTCCAGACAGAGTTCGTAATGGGTTACAAGCCTTATTGGATAATCCTTTAGCGAGCCAAAGCATTAAAGATTACATTTTAAAATATGAAGGAACTTTTGCAGAGCGTAACGGCGGTATTAATAATTTCTTTGGTCAGGTTGATTTGAGAGTAAGCAAAAAAGTTAACATCACTAAAAGACAAAACATAGAGGTTTCTGCAGATTTCTTCAACTTTGCGAATTTGTTAAGCAAAAAATGGGGTGTAACCGAAACTTTAGGCACACAAGCACTTTATGGTTTGGGCGTTCCTAATGCTAATCCGGCTTTGGCAATACCTAACTATGATACAACTAACAGACAGTTCAATTATCGTATCAACAATACAGGTGTTGTAAATCCATCTGGTAATCCTTGGCAAATACAACTTGGTTTACGTTACGGATTTTAACAAAATCTAAAACTTACAAAAAGGCTATTCATTTAAAATGGATAGCCTTTTTTGTACCAATTATTAATTTGAAGCGCAAATTCAGTGGTGCTTGGCAAGTACAGTCCCGCTAATGCTCCAATTCCCGATAAAACCTGTGTAAAAACCAAGCATCCATGTTCAATTACAAACCTCTGCTTAAATCGGGAAATTTCCGCGTATATCGGGGCTATCTCACTTCTTTTTGTGCGTCTGGGTGTTGTAGCGCCCAACCATTATTCATAAACCCGATTGCGCCAAATAGCCCGCATCCGCCTCGGCGGTAAGGCTATAGGCAAAAGCGGGTGTGAAGAAGCTATGAAATACTGACTGTTAATTTGCTAATAATTTTTTAAACTAGCAATGTAATATCTAAGATATAATTTATTTAAATCTGTATTTATCAATAGCTTTAAACCTTAAAATAACCCTAAACATTATGAAGAAAATTTTACTAGCGTTAACGTTGGTGTTTTCTACTACATTTTTGTTGGCACAGCAGACCTATCCGGTTAATGGCTCTTATGATATTAGACCAGGATTGTACGCTTTTACCAATGCAAACATTGTAGTTAACGCCAACCAAACGATTAGCAACGGCGTATTGCTAATCAAAGACAAAATAATTCAATCTGTAGGCACCGGCACTTCAATTCCAAAAGGTTATGTGGTAATTGATTTAAAAGGAAAATACATTTATCCTTCTTTAATTGATGCATTTACCTCATACGGAATTCCTGAAGCAGCAAGAGCTGCAGGTGGTGGTTTTGGTGGCGGCGGTAGACAGTCTATTTTTACTTCTACTAAAAAAGGCGCTTACAATTGGAATGAAGCCATTAGACCAGAAACCGAGGTAAGAACAATTTTCGCAATTGATGCCAAAAAAGCAGACGATATGCGTAAAGCAGGTTTCGGAAGTGTAAATGTGATCAATCGTGATGGTATTGCCCGTGGTACATCTGCTGCTGTAACTTTAAATGATGCAAGCGAAAACTTGATTTTGCTTAAAGACCAAACCGCAGCAAATTATTCGTTTAGCAAAGGAACTTCTTCAAATGATTATCCAACCTCTTTAATGGGTTCTATCGCGTTATTGCGCCAAACTTATTTAGATGCTAACTGGTACAAAAATCAAAAAGAAGAATACAACATCTCGTTAGAAGAGTTTAACAAGCAACAAAATTTGCCTCAACTTTTTGAAGCAGATGGATGGCAAAACGTATTACGTGCTGTTAAAATTGCAAAAGAATTTGGTAAAGAATATATTGTTAAATCTAATGGCGATGAATACCAACGTATTGATGCCGTAAAAGCTACTGGTGCAAGTTTAATCATCCCTATTAATTTCCCTAAAGCATTTGATGTTGAAGACCCTGCTGAAGCGAGAAGCGTGAGTTTAGGACAAATGAAAGCTTGGGAATTGGCGCCAACAAATCCATCAGTTTTAGAAAAAGCTGGTGTTAATTTTGCGTTAACAACTTTTAGTTTAGATAACCCAAGAGAATTTTGGACAAACATCCGCACTGCAATAGATAACGGCTTAACCGAAAAACAAGCTTTGCTTTCTGTTACCGATGTACCTGCAAAAATGTTGGGCATTAGCGATAAAGTTGGCTCGTTAGAAAAAGGAAAACTCGCTAACTTCTTAATTACATCAGATAATTTATTTAAACCCGGAAACATTATTTACGAAAACTGGGTACAAGGCAAACGTTTTGTAGTAAGCAAAATGGATGTAACTGATTTACGTGGTGTTTACAATTTAAATGTTGATGGAATTGGTGCATTAACTTTAAAAATTACGGGCACAGGTGCTGGCACCGCAGCTGCAATTGAAAGAACTGGTGTTGATAGTGTTAAAACTACGGCAACATTGGTACGCAATGGCGATTGGGTAAGCATTAACTTTAACTTAAAGAAAAACCCGAAAGGCGATGTTCGCTTAAGCGGCTACTTAACTTCAGCAAATCCGATTGCTTTTAAAGGCGAATTTGCCTTAACTGAAGGTACAACAGGCAAATGGACAGCAACTTATAAAGAAGCTAACAAAGAAACACCAAAACGTGAAGAGCCAAAACCAGCAATTGCTGCAAACGGGCCGTTAATTTATCCGATGGTTGCTTTTGGCAATACCGTTTTACCAAGCGCAGAAACTGTGCTGTTAAAAAATGCAACAGTTTGGACTAATGAAAAAGAGGGTATTCTTAAAAATGCAGATGTACTTTTAGAAGGCGGAAAAATTAAAGCTGTAGGTACTAATTTAGCTGCTGGCTCGGCAAAAGTAATTGATGCAACTGGCAAACACATTACAGCGGGTTTAATTGATGAGCATTCGCACATTGCCGGATCAGGCGGGATCAATGAAGGTGCTCAATCTTCATCTGCAGAAGTTCGCATTGCGGATATTATTAACTCTGAAGATGTAAATATTTATCGCCAGTTGGCTGGAGGAGTAACTACTTCTCATATTTTACACGGTTCGGCAAATCCAATTGGTGGCCAATCGCAATTGATTAAATTACGTTGGGGTAAATTACCAGAAGAATTGAAATTTGCTGGCGCAGATGGTTTTATCAAATTCGCTCTTGGCGAAAATGTTAAACAAAGTAATTTTGGATCTGGCGCTCGTTTCCCAGTAACGCGTATGGGTGTTGAGCAAAGCTTTGTTGATGGATTTACACGTGCAAAAGAATACCAAAAAGCATTATCAGTAAAAGGTAACAATGTTCGTCGCGATTTAGAGTTAGATGCTTTAGTTGAGATTTTAAACAACAAACGTTTCATTACTTGTCACTCTTACGTACAAAGTGAAATTAACATGTTAATTCATGTAGCCGATAGTTTAGGTTTTAAAATTAACACCTTCACCCACATTTTAGAAGGTTATAAAGTGGCCGATAAAATGAAAGCACATGGTATTGCTGCATCAACCTTTTCTGATTGGTGGGCATACAAAATGGAAGTTCAAGAAGCCATCCCATATAACGGTAAAATTATGCACAACGTAGGTATTACTACAGCTTTTAACTCTGATGATGCTGAAATGGCTCGTCGTTTAAATCAAGAGGCGGGTAAGTCTGTGTTGTATGGTGGTGTTTCTGAAGAAGATGCCTTGAAGTTTGTAACCTTAAATCCTGCAAAAATGCTTCATATCGATAATAAAGTTGGTAGCATTAAAGCTGGTAAAGATGCAGATGTTGTAGTTTGGTCAGAAAATCCATTATCTATTTATGCAAAAGCAGAAAAAACTTTTGTAGATGGTATTGCTTATTGGGATTTAGAAAAAGATGCTCAGGTGCAAAAAACGCAGCAAACTGAAAAAGCCAGATTAATCCAAAAAATGCTTGATAGTAAAAACAAAGGTGGCAGAACACAACGCCCTGTGGGTGTTGCGCCAGCGCTTTACAATTGCGAAACTTTAAGCGAATATACAAACGGTGCTTACGAAGCTGTACAAGGAGGACATTCTCATGAATAAATATATTTTAACCTTATTTTTTGCTGCAGCAGCAACAGTTTCTTCTTTTGCTCAAGCAAATATTTCTCCGGCAAAAGCCCAAACAAAAAAAATAGTAATTATGGGTGCTACCGTTCACGTTGGCAACGGGCAAGTAATTGAAAACGGTTACGTGATGTTTGATAAAGGCAAAATTATTGGCGTTGGAGATGCAACAGTAGTTAAATTAGCTCTTACTGATGCTGATGTAATTACTGCCAATGGCAAACACATTTACCCAGGTTTTATTGCGCCTATAAACAACTTAGGCTTAGCCGAATTCGAATCTGTTAAAGCTACTTTAGATTATTCGGAGATTGGCAATATGAACCCACACATCCGTTCTATTGTTGCCTACAATACAGATTCTAAAGTACCTGCTACCTTACGCAGTAATGGCGTTTTAATGGCGCAAATTACGCCGCAAGGTGGTACTATTTCTGGCAGCTCTTCTGTAGTGCAATTAGATGCTTGGAACTGGGAAGATGCAGCGCTAAAAATTGACGATGCGCAGCACATGAGCTGGCCAACTACGCCTCGGTTTAGAGGTGGCTTTGGCGGTGGCCGACCAGGTTTTTCTGCTGATGCTTTAGCAGAAAGAACCCAAAAAGCAATTGCAGATTTAGATGAAATTTTTTCGCAAGCCAAAGCCTATGCCGAAGGAGAAAAACCTGCTACAAGCAATGCTCGTTTAGCAGCAATGGAAAATTTGTTTAATGGTAAGCAAAAATTGTTTATTACTGCAAACAGCCAAAAAGACATCGTTGCAGCTATTAATTTTGCAAAAAAATATAACATTACACCAGTAATTGTTGGTGGTGATGAAGCTTATTTAATTGCAGACTTTTTACGTGATAACAATATCTCGGTAATTGTAAAACAACCACATGCATTACCAAATAATGTAGATGATGATGTAAATATGCCTTACAAAAACGCATCAATTTTAGCCAATGCTGGTGTTAACGTTGTGGTAAGTATAGATGGCTATTGGCAACAAAGAAACTTGCCGTTTATGGCGGGTACTGTTGCAGCTTGGGGTTTAGGTAAAGAAAAAGCTTTACAAACCATTACCTTAAACACAGCTAAAGTTTTAGGTGTAGACAAAACTACCGGAAGTATTGAAATGGGTAAGGATGCCACATTATTTATTTCTGCTGGCGATGCACTTGATATGAAAACCAACAAAGTTGAACAAGCTTTTATACAAGGCAGATCGGTTAGTTTAGATAACCTACACAAACAATTAGATAAAAAGTTTAGCGACAAATACGGCATTAAATAGCCAATAATTTAGCAAAACTAACCCGCTGATTTGCAGATTTATAGCTGTTGATCAGCGGGTTTTTTAATGATTTAAAATTTTAAAGTACTTTAAAATTAGAAGCGCAATTACAGAGCAGTTATTAAAGTTAGTCCCGTTTTACGCTATATCTTTTTTTGATGTCCTTCGACAAGCTCAGGATGACATCCAAAAAAAGTATACCACTCCAACCGGGGCTAGATAACAAAGGGCGGTGCAAATTAAACCCCTCATAGCTGTAAAAGCCAAAGTATTATAAACCCGGTTGAGCGGATTAGCCCACAGCGAAGTGTAGCGTAGCGAGGACTAATAGCGAAAACGGGACTGAACTTCCCAATGGAATACTTCAATTGCTTTTCAAATATTAAAAGCAAGCTTTCTATTGTGATAATCAATAAATCAGTATAATCCATTTAATCGTGAAAAAATATCACAAAAAAAAGAGTAACCCTATCCAAGGTCACTCCCTTAACTAACTTATTATTTATAAAACTGGCTGTTGGGGAAGGAGTCGAACCTTCAAGGGGTAGTTAGCTGCAATTCAAAATTAATTTGTGGTCAACCCATAAATTGCGTTTGTCCCATGATCCCCACCACCGAGACAAGGAGGTGTGTCTGCCAATTTCACCACCCAACATTGTTTAATTTTCAGTTGGCAGTTTTCGGTTTTCAGTTGGGTAACTGCTAACTTTAAACTGTTAACTGCAAATTGCTGTAGGGGAAGGAGTCGAACCTTCATAGAGTGGTTGTACCGTTGCCGGATTTCCCATATTCTCTACCACCGAGACAAGGAGGTGTGTCTGCCAATTTCACCACCCTACATTTTTTAGTTTCCGTTTGTCAGTTTTAAGTTTTCAGTTGTTGTAAACTGTAAACCGGCAACTGCTAACCGAATTGCTTGATACAAACATAAGACAAATATCAAATATGTTGCAAATTTTTTAATCATTTTATTTTATTTTTATGAAAATTGTAATTAAATTTGATAATCATTGATAATTTGAAAATATATGCTAAAAAAAGAAACACAAAATTTAGAAATTGACAACCTCGATATTCAAATTTTAACACAGTTGATGCAAGATGCTACAAAACCATACACAGAAATTGCTAAAGAACTGATAATTTCTGGCGGTACGGTACATGTGAGAATGAAAAAATTGGCAGATATGGGAATTATTAGGGGTTCGCATTTGATCATCGATCCAAAAAAAGCAGGTTTTGATATTACTGCATTTTTAGGAATTTACTTAGAAAAAGGCTCACAATATAAAGATGCAGTTGATCAGTTAAGTAAAATAAAAGAAGTGGTTGAGTTACATTACACCACAGGTTCTTACAGTATGTTCGCCAAAATTACCTGCAGAGACACCAATCATTTACGCCACGTTTTAAATGAAGAAATACAAGCTGTTAAAGGTATACAACGTACAGAAACGTTGATTTCTTTAGAAGAAAGTATAAAAAGACAGATAGAATTATAGTTATTTAGCTCGGCCTTTAAAATCTTGCATAGATTTATAAACGCCAAAAATATGTCCCATTACCCAATCGAATGCTGGTATGGGCAGTAAGCCTTGCGATAAGCGTACAAACCAATATGGAAGCGGCATTGCTAATACAGATTTTCGTTTTTCTATACTAGCTATAATTCTAGTTGTAGCCTTTTCTGGTTCAAGAATTGGAATGAGACTAGATTTAACACCATCAAACATACCTGTGTTGATATAATAAGGCATAATTGTGGTTACAGATATTTTTGCTTACCTAATTGTTTTAACTCTAGTCGTAAACTTTCTGACCAGCCAATTACTGCCCACTTACTTGCACAATAAACAGACATTTTTGGATTAGCAATTAAACCAGCCTGAGATGCAATATTACAAATGGCACCATGATTATTTGCCATCATACTTGGTAAAAACACATTTGTAACATGCATTAAAGCCATCGTATTAATTTGCATACTTTTATTAATATCTGTACTGCTGTGCTCATAAAAGTATTTGCCAACAACAATACCAGTATTATTAATTAAAATATCAATACCGCTTAATTCTGCATTTGTTTGCGCACCTACATTCTGGATATCTTCTACATTACATAAGTCTATTTGATAACAATGTATTTCGCCAGCAAAATGTGAGAATTCATTTTTTACAGCTTGCATTCCTGCTTCATTCACATCCCATATCACAACGGCTTTAGCACCTTTTTCTAGCGCTTTACGAACCATTATTTTACCGATGCCCGAAGCACCACCAGTTACTAAAACTCTTTGCTGTGCAAAATTGATCTTCTCCACTATTAATTTTTAAATAAGCCTTTCAATTTAGCTAATTTCTCTTGCAAATCACCATCAACTTCATGTTTTGGTTGCGGTTTTGCAGCATAATTATTTGCTCCAGTATTTTTTAGCTGGCTGGGTTTTGCTTCTTCAGCTTTCGGTTTTTCGGCCTTCCTGTCTTTCGGTCTTTCTTCAGTCTTCATAGATAAGGAAATTCTTTTTCTAGCCACATCTACATCAACAACTGTTACTTCTACAACTTGACTTACCTTAACAACATCATTTGGATTAGCCACAAAACGATTAGCTAATTGACTGGTATGCACCAATCCATCTTGATGAACTCCAATATCTACAAAAGCACCAAAGTTGGTAATGTTGGTTACTATGCCGGATAATTTCATGCCTTTTCGTAAATCTTCCATTGAGTTTACGCCATCTGCAAAACTGAAAGCTTCAAACTGTTCACGTGGATCGCGTCCTGGCTTTGCTAACTCTTTTACAATATCTGTTAAAGTTGGCAAACCTACTTCGGCACTTACATAGCGCTGTAAATTAATTTGCTTTTGTAGGTTTACATCTTTCATTAAATCATCTACAGTACAAGCTAAATCTTTCGCCATTTGATTTACTAATGCATAGCGCTCTGGGTGTACGCCACTCCTATCTAACACCTGTTTCGCATCTCGGATACGTAAAAAACCAGCAGCCTGTTCATACGCTTTGTCGCCTAAACGTGGTACTTTTTTTAAGCTTTCTCTATTTTTAAATGCACCATTTGCATTGCGATAATTGACAATATTTTGTGCTAAAGTATCTCCCAAGCCAGAAACATAGGCTAAAACTTGCTTAGATGCTGTATTAAGTTCTACACCTACCGCATTTACGCAACTCATTACCGTATCATCTAAACTTTGCTGCAATTTATTTTGATCTACATCATGCTGATATTGACCAACACCAATAGATTTTGGATCTATTTTTACCAATTCTGCCAAAGGATCCATCAATCTGCGACCAATAGAAACTGCTCCACGAACGGTAATATCTTGTGTAGGGAATTCTTCTCTAGCCAAAGGCGAAGCCGAATAAATAGATGCGCCACTTTCATTTACCATTACCACCAAAACATTTGGCAATTTTAATCCACGAACAAAAGTTTCGGTTTCTCTACCTGCCGTTCCGTTGCCAATAGCAATGGCTTCGATACCATGCTTTTCGCAAAGCTGAGTTAGTTGCCAAGCTGCGTCTTTTAAATTCCCTTGTCCGGTATGTGGGTAAATGGTAGTGTTTACCAATAATTGCCCTTGTTGATCAAGACATACAACTTTACAGCCCGTTCTAAAACCTGGATCTATAGCTAAAACATTTTTTTGCCCTAATGGTGCTGCTAATAATAGCTGGCGAGCATTTGCAGCAAAAACTTTAATAGCTTCTTCGTCTGCCTTTTGTTTAATGGTGGCTCGTAATTCTGTTTCCATCGCAGGGCGAAGTAATCTTTTGTAACCATCGGCTATAGCCAATTGTACTTGATCTGCAGCTGCATTTCTTGCTGTAATAAATTGGTTTTCTAATAACTCTACAGCTGGTTCATCTGGAGGGAATACATTTAATTTTAAAAAGCCTTCTTGCTCGCCACGCAACATGGCCAAAACCCTGTGCGATGGTGCCGATTTTGCACTTTCTTCCCATTCAAAATAATCTTTGTACTTAATGCCTGCCTCTTCTTTACCTTTAACCAAAACTGTTTTGTAAGTTGCCTTTTGCATAAAATGATGGCGCATTTTAGTTCTGGCTTCTGTATTTTCGCTTACCATTTCGGCAATAATATCTCTTGCACCAGCCAAAGCTTCTTGTTGGTTGGCAACTCCTTTTTTATCGTTAATGTAATCCGCAGCTTCTTGCTCTGGATCTATTTTACTTTGTGCAAAAATACGCAATGCCAAAGGCTCTAAGCCTTTTTCTTTAGCTACCGATGCACGGGTTTTACGTTTTGGCTTGTAGGGCAAATAAAGATCTTCTAAAGCAGTTAGGGTTTTAGCTTCATTAATTTGCTTTTCTAATGCTGGTGTTAATTTCTCAAGCTCAGTTAATGATTTCAAGATGGCTTCGCGG
Organism: Pedobacter sp. GW456-11-11-14-TSB4; assembly: GCF_059424425.1. Classification (NCBI taxonomy): domain Bacteria; kingdom Pseudomonadati; phylum Bacteroidota; class Sphingobacteriia; order Sphingobacteriales; family Sphingobacteriaceae; genus Pedobacter; species Pedobacter sp. GW456-11-11-14-TSB4. The sequence goes on along the minus strand of NZ_JBWKZK010000001.1, from coordinate 1,319,149 downwards.
CGTTTATCTAAATCTCGAAGTTGTTGTGCTAAATCTCTTATGGCAGCAACTTGTACTTCATCTAAACTGCCCGTTGCTTCTTTACGGTAACGAGAAATAAAGGGCACTGTTGCACCCTCATCTAATAAGGCTAATGTTGCACTAACTTGTTTAATGGAGATATTTAACTCGCTTGCTATAGTTTGGAAATGTGTATTCATAGTTGGTTCTAGAGGGGACTAATTTAAGAAGATGATTGCAGAGATTACACAGATTTATTGAGTAATATGAATTGAGCGATAGAATCGCTTATTCAGCTCATCCTCCTTATAAACGAGGAAGATTTGGATAGCTTAAATTGCCTCATGGAAGCAAAGCAGAAATAATTTTACCACTTGAAATGCAATGGTAGATAATTGTAGCATCTTTTGTTAGCTAAACCCGATTGTACGAAAATACTTTTTTGTTTGGCCCAATATAGTCATCCGATGAATACTAGCAAATTAGATTACATTCATCGGATGACTAACCAATAGCTTACAAAAAAGATTGGAGTAAAAGCGGGACTTTCCTAGCCTATAAAATGCAAGCTTTGATTTTCTAATCAAATTATAACATGAAAAAGTCTTCGACTACGCTCAAACTGACAAGAATTTTCAGCATTACTTTATCTTATAATTATCCTTTTTAAAACATTTTCTATTAATTTCGACTTATTATAAAAAACTAAAAATCATGTTCGATAAATTAATGGCTGCCCAAAAACAGGCAGAAGAAATTAAAAAACGTTTAGATACTGTTTCTGTATTTGGTGAGGTTGAAGGTGGCGCAATTAAGGTTACCGCAACTGCCAATAAAGCGATTACAGCTATAGAAATTAAGGAAGATTTTTTTGCTGGCGCTGATAAAGAAGAATTAGAAGAACTTTTATTAACGGCAGTTAATAAAGCCTTAGCGCAAGCAGACCAAGTTAGTGCAACAGAAATGCAGGCGGCAACACAAAGTATGCTTGGTGGTTTAGGAGGTATGTTTGGTCAATAAAAGCTTGGAAGGCGAAAGGTTTGCATATTTCTTAAACAGATAGCTTACATCTCCTTTTCCCTTGTCTCAATATTCAAATCTCATAAAAAAATGAAATATACTTATTACGGTCAGTCTAGTTTCTTGTTAGAAACGGAGGACAAAAAATTTTTATTCGACCCATTTATATCGCAAAATCCTTTAGCAAAGGATATTGATATTACTAAAATTGAAGCAGATTATATTTTTGTTAGTCATGGACATGCAGACCACATTGGCGATTTAGTTACTTTAGCAAAGCAAACTGGCGCTACTGTTATTGCTATGCCAGAGGTTTGTGGTTGGCTTTCGAAACAAGGTCTTGAAAAGTTTCATGAAATGAACTACGGAAAATACACTTTCGATTTTGGGGTGGTTCGTATGGTGTGGGCAACTCACTCTGCAAGTTTACCTGATGGCAGTTATGGTGGCAACCCCGCTGGTTTTGTGATAGAAACAGGCGGCAAGCAAATTTACTTTGCGGGTGATACTGGCTTAACCATTGAAATGAAATTGTTAGCAGAGCTTTACAAATTAGATTATGCTATTTTACCAATTGGCGGAAACTACACAATGGATGTGGACGATGCAATTATAGCTACTAACTATTTCAACTGCGACAAAGTGATTGGCGTACATTACAATACTTTTCCGGTAATTGCGATTGAAAGCGAAGACGCTTTTGGCAAGTTTAAAGCTGCAAATAAAGAGTTATTACTGCCGGCAATTGGCGAAACGATTACTTTGTAAACAAAAAACCTCGTGAATTAATCACGAGGTTTTTTAATTTAGTGTTTTTTGGTTGCGGCTTTATTCGCTTTGTATCTCATATCAGCTGTACCATCTTTTTTCTTCGGACCAGCAACAACTACCGTTTTATTTGCTTTGTTTTCTGCATAGCGCATGTCTGGAGTACCATCGGCTTTTAATTTTGTAGCTTTTGATGCAGTTGTTTTAGTTACTGTTTTAGCAGTACTTGTTGCAGCGTTTTTAACGGCAACTGTTTTAGTTTCTACCTTTTTAACTTCCTTTTTTGCAGCAGGAACAACAGCTTTAGCAGCATTTACATTTTTTGCTGTTTGTTTTGAAATTGGTACAGTTACGGTTGCCTGAGCGTATGATGCACTTATACCAAATAGTGCAATTGCAATTAAACTTAATAATTTTTTCATTTTTTTTGCTTTAAAATTTATTGTTGAAATTGAAGTTAACTAAACTTATATCAACTCTAAAATTTATTTAAAAAGTTAAACTTAAAAGAAAAATGAATAACTATTGATTAGTTAAATTGCTCAATAAGAAATTATTAGCTAATCAATTATTGGAATATTGGCACTGTCTTTAATTTCACTTCCACTTCTATCAAAGTAAATGCGTTTGATAAATTTACCATCATCACCATATTCTTCTCTCATTGCCAATTTCGCATCGCTGTAATATTGTTCCCAAAGACCAACTTTTTTTTCGATGCTATATTTACCTGCTAATTTTAAATTTCCATTTGGCCAAAATGCCTGGTAATCGCCCATCAGCTTACCATAGTAATAGCTTAGTTTCTCACTTAGTTTACCTTTATCATCATATTTTTTCCAAACTCCATTTTTATGACCTTTGTCATAATCACCTTCTTCTTTAACAAAGCCATTTTCATAAAATGCATAGGCGCCTTTCCTAACCTCTAATTTTTTATCTTCAAAAGTTATCTTCTCTCTCAAAATTCCCTTTTTGTCTGAAAGTTGTAATTGCCAACTTGTACCATTTCTCACGTATTTTGTGCTCCAATTAGAGCGTAACGGATCTTTTAAAAAAGCTGGTGTGGCATATACCAAAGTTGTATCTTGCACAAACTGAGCTTTTGCAAAAGGCGAAATAAGTAGTATAAATACAGTGATAAATAAGCTTTTCATAAATTAATGTGCCGCTAACCAATTTACGCCTTCGCCAATTTCAATCTCTATGGGCACCTCGGTTTTAATTGCAGTTTTCATTCTATGGCTTATAATCGCTTTCATCTGCTCAACTTCTGTTTTAAGCACATCAAAAACCAACTCATCATGCACTTGCATGGTCATTTTTGAGCCTAAATTTTGCTCTTTGATGTCCTTATGAATGTTGATCATCGCTATTTTAATTAAATCTGCCGCAGAACCTTGTATAGGTGCGTTAATCGCATTACGTTCTGCATAACCTCTAACCGTCATATTTGCCGAGTTGATATCTCTCAAATACCTTCTTCTACCCATTATCGTTTCAACAAATCCATTTTCTCGGGCAAAATTCATGGTATCGCTCATGTATCTTTTAATCCCCGGATATTGCGTAAAGTATTGCTCTATAATTTCTGCAGCTTCTTTACGTGGGATATTTAAGTTTTGAGATAAACCAAAAGCCGATTGACCGTAAATAATACCAAAATTTACTGCCTTTGCATTTCTACGCTGAGTAGAATCTACCTCTTCAATTCCAATTCCGTAAACTTTGGCCGCTGTGGCTGTATGAATGTCTATACCTTTGTTAAAAGCATCTAACATATTTTCTTCTTTGCTGATTTCTGCGATAATGCGCAATTCTATTTGCGAATAATCCGCAGAAAGTAACACATGATCTTCATCCCTAGCGATAAAAGCTTTTCTTACCTCTCTGCCTCTTTCGGTTCTGATTGGGATATTTTGCAAATTAGGGTTGTTAGAGCTTAATCTGCCGGTTGCGGCAACTGCCTGATTATAACTGGTATGAACTCTGCCCGTTTTGGGATTAACCAACAATGGCAAGGCATCAACATAAGTTGACTTTAGCTTTTGCAGCTGGCGGAAATCTAAAATATCTTTAACAATATCGCTTTTTGATGCCAATAATGTCAATACATCTTCTCCAGTTTGGTATTGACCAGTTTTTGTTTTTTTAGCCTTCGGATCTAATTTTAAATGGTCAAATAAAACCTCACCCAATTGTTTCGGCGATGCTAAGTTAAATTTCAACCCAGCCTTTTCATAAACACTTTGCTCTGCTTTAGTAATTTCAGTTTGCAGCTCTAAAGAATAAGCATTTAAAGTATCGATATCTATTTTTACACCCTCTTTTTCAATGTCTGCCAAAACATAAATTAGTGGGTTTTCTACCTCCTCAGCTAATTTAATAGCATTTTTTTCGTTCAATAATGGTTCAAAAATATTGGCCAATTGTAGTGTTACATCTGCATCTTCTGCTGCATAATCTACCACATTTTCTACTGGCACATCTCGCATATTGCCTTGGCTTTTGCCTTTTGCCCCAATTAAAGTGGTTATAGAAATTGGTGTGTAGCCCAAATAATTTTCCGACAGCACATCCATGTTGTGCCTTGTATCTGGATCGATTAAATAATGTGCCAACATGGTATCAAAAAGTTTGCCTTTAACCTGTACATCATACCATTTAAGCACCAACATATCATATTTAATGTTTTGTCCGATCTTAACAATATTTTCATTTTCTAGCACAACCCTAAACTCATCCAAGATGCTTTGCGCAACTGCTCTTTCTTCGGGTAACGGAATGTAATATCCTTCACCAGGTTTTATAGCAAAAGATAAACCTACTAAATCAGCCAAATTCGCATCCGTACCTGTGGTTTCAGTATCAAAAGAGATGCTCGGTTGCGCTAGCAATACATCAATTAATTCTTTGCGTTTTTCTGGCGTATCAATTAAAAAATACTCATGAGGCGTATTGCCGATGTTTTTTGCATCAATTGGTGTATCAAATAAAGATGGCTGATCTGAAAAATCTTTTCTTTCCACATCAACACTGTTGCCAAATAAATCTTGCTGATTGTTGCCGCTGTTTGCATCGTTTACGCTAAAGCTATCACCGAAAACTCGCTTCCCGATGGTACGGAATTCCAATTCGGCAAATAATGGCTCTAATAATTCTCTGCTAGGTTCTTCTAAAACAAGTTTAGTTTCATCAAACTCAACTGGGACGTTTAAAATGATAGTAGCCAATTTTTTAGAAACCAAACCTTGCTGCGCAAAATTTTCAACGTTTTCTTTCTGTTTTCCTTTTAATTCGTGGCTATTGGCAATGATATTTTCCATACTACCATATTGCTTAATTAAAGCTTTGGCAGTTTTTTCGCCAATGCCCGGTATACCAGGAATATTATCTACCGCATCTCCCCACAAGCCTAAAATATCGATCACTTGTAATGGATTTTCTATTTCCCATTTTGCCAATACTTCAGGCACACCTAAGATTTCCATGTCATTGCCCATACGTGCAGGCTTGTAAATGAAAATATTTTCTGAAACCAATTGGGCAAAATCTTTATCTGGTGTCATGCAAAAAACGGTGAAACCTTGTCGCTCACCTTCTTTGGCTAAAGTTCCAATAATATCATCTGCCTCAAAGCCATCTTTAGTAATTACAGGAATATTAAACCCTTCAATCAGTTTAAAAATATAAGGCAATGCTTTAGATAAATCTTCGGGCATTGCTTCTCTGTGTGCTTTGTAAGCCTCAAAATCTGTATGTCTTTCGGTTGGCGCATCAGTATCAAAAACTACTGCAATATGGCTAGGTTTTTCCTTTTTTAACACCTCTAACAACGTATTAGCAAAGCCCATAACTGCAGATGTATTTACACCAGTGGAGGTAAAACGAGGATTTTTACTTAATGCAAAGTGCGCTCTGTAAATAAGCGCCATACCATCTAAAAGGAAAAGTTTTTTGTTACTCATGTGATTACACTGATTTTAATGATTACACAGAATAAAGCCATGTAATAGTGTGAATGGTAAAGTTATTATTTATTTTTAATTACTATTGCTGGATAATTTATCTAATTCTTGTTTTAGCTATGGAAAAAGTTTGTCTTCAGCATCTAAATAAAAACTAAAAACATATGAAATATACGTTAACGCTTCTTGCCCTTCTATTGTTCTTAAATTCGAGTGCTCAACTTCCTTCAGATGAACTCATTGCTCACATGACTTTTGATAATTTAAAATCAGAGCAAAAGGCTGAATATGGTTCCCGAAATAATCCAATCCAATCTGGTGCATTTAAATATATCTCAGACAGAAATAAAATGATGTTAAAGTCAATAAAGTTTAAAAATAGCTACAGATGGCCAAATGGCGAACAAATAGATTTTACCAATAGGAGAAGTATAAATAACGGTATTAAAATTGTAGACTGTTATTCCATAGTTAGAAAAGGAACAACAGATACTTTAAAAATATTTGTTGATCCCTATCAAGAGTCTACTGAATACTTTGTACCGAAAGGGCTAACTAAACTTACAAAAGAGTTGCTTGCTACCGAAATTGCTCCTTATTTACAATTAATTGAAGAGTTAGAGCAATCTAAAGACCCATATGCTGATAAGGAAAAAGCAGGTAAAATTTTGCAATATATTTCTCAGAACATAGGTATTGGATTATTTAATGATGCAGATATGCTTGCCAAACCAATGACAGACGAAACTGCAGATAAAGACGTAAAAGGATTTTTAATGCGTGCTTACATCTTCAATAAATTTTATGCTTTAGGCCATTCTAAGGATAATCCGAAGGAATACGCGTTTAACAGAGTAAAATCAAATTTCAAGAAATTGAAAGCTGAAAATCCTAGCCTAAATATTGGAAACCTCGATGAGATTTTGAAATAAATTTGCAAGATAATCATCCGTTTAACGTTATTTGAAAATGAAGTATTTCTGTACATTGCTTTTAAGCATATTTTTTAGCGCTAATCTTGCTGCCCAAGATGCCATTTTAATTAGCGAAGGCAACTTTGTTCGCGGGGTAATCAAAGGAACTAATTTCGTTTCTGTAGCTATTACCGAAGATGATATCAACATTAAAGAATACCAAGCTAAAGACATTCATTCATTTGTTTGGAACGGAGAAACTTATGCAAGTAAGCCAATATTAGTGAAGAAAAAAATGGAATTCAGATTTTTTAAAGTGTTAGAAACTGGGACCGTAAATTTATATACTTATGGCGATAAGGGATTGACTGAGGAAGCACCACAACCTCGTCCAAAAATAAGACCAACATTTGGCGTAGGTATGGGAACGGGTGGATTTGGTAGTGGCTTGGGTGGCGGTATTTCTATTGGAGGTGGTGGCGCAAGGAGAAATGATCAGCCTTTAACTAATGGCCCAAAACAAAAAGTAACTTATTTTATTGAAAAACCTGGCACCGGACCAATGCAAGAAGTTAATTTAGATAATACCAATGCTGTTAAGGCCATCTTATTACAAAAGTTAATTAATGACGAGGATTTAACAAAAAGCATTAAATCAACAGCTGCATTTGACCCTAAAAATTTAGCGGCTTATGTTAAAGCTTATAATGCGTCGGGAAAAAAGTAACCTCACCCCAACCCTCTCCTTAAGGAAAGGGAGTAAAAAGTTTATCTTCTAGGCTAATTACTTTCCGTCTTCCTTGTCTAAAGACAGTTCATCCCAAAACTCAACTGCTCTGCGGTAATGTGGTATAACAATAGAGCCACCAACCAAATTTGCTATCATAAAAACCTCGTTAATTTCTGCATTATTTACACCTTCGTTGTAGCACTTTTCTAAGTGATACTTTATGCAATCATCACAGCGTAAAACCATAGATGCCACCAATCCTAACATCTCTTTAGTTTTTACATTTAAAGCACCATCTGCATAAGTAGTTGTATCTAAAGCAAAAAATCTTTTAATATTAGTGTTTGATGTTTCCATAATTCTATCGTTCATTTTTGTACGATAGCTGTTAAATTCTTCTACTAATTTTCCCATTTATTTTAAAATTAAATCTTTTTGTATGATTTGTTGTTGTATCTAAAAGACAAATTTATGAAAGTCATCTCTCCAAAAGTACATGCCATTTTAGATTATTTAACCGTTATATTTTTAATTGCATCACCAAGCCTTTTCTTATTGTCTGATGTTGCTTCAAAACTTGTTTATTTATTAGCAGTTATACACTTACTACTAACCATTTGTACAAATTTTAAGTTTGGTTTATTTAAAGTTATACCATTTCGTATACACGGATTAATTGAATTTTTTGTCGCCTTTGGCTTAGTTACCGCTGCATTTACTTATTTTAAGCATACAAAAGTAGATCAAACCTTTTTAACAATCCTAGGGATAATCATTTTAGTTGTATTTATACTTACCGATTTTAAACAGAAAAATTTAGATAAGTTCAACTAAAGGATCCCAAAATATTTCTGTAAAGTTTTTTACTTTATCATTTATTACCGTAACGCCTTCTTTTTCCAATAACTCTTGCATTAGTTCTGGTGGCGAAAAATGAAATTTACCTGTTAACAATCCAATACTATTTATCACCCTATGCGCCGGCACTTGCGGATAAGCCAAACCTGCGGTACTCATAGCGTAACCAACCATACGAGCAGAGCCTTTGGCACCCAATGCTTTTGCAATAGCGCCATAAGATGTAACTCTGCCTTCCGGAATTAATCTTGCCACCTCAAAAACCTGCTCGTAAAATGATTGCTTCATCAGCTAAAAGAAAACTGTATGTAATTGATGTTCTTATCCGTTTTCAAATAAATTCTTTCGTAATGGGTTTTTATAGATAAAACTTCATCCACAACATCAGAGTGATATAGGTTATCCGTGTTTTTATGTGTAATTAGATTTAACTCCGCAACCTTTTCAACTGTATAATTATACAAACCATCATTATCGGTTTTTAAATTAACTTTACCACCAGGTTTTAATAAAATACGGTATTTCTCTAAAAATGCTGGGTAGGTTAGGCGTTTCTTTTCTCTACTTTCTTGCGGCTGTGGATCAGCAAAAGTTATCCAAATTTCATCAATTTCTCCTGGAGCAAAAAATTCCAAAATATCTTCAATTTGGATCCTTAAAAAGGCCAAGTTATGGATGCCTTCATCAACTCCTGTTCTTGCCCCACGCCAAATTCTATTGCCCTTTAAATCTACCCCAATAAAATTTTTTCCTGGAAATAATTTAGCCAAATTAACTGCGTATTCGCCTTTTCCACATGCTAATTCTAATACAATTGGTTGTTCGTTTTTGAAATGTTCTTTTGCCCATTTGCCTTTCATTACCTTGCCTAAATGCAGTTGGTATACGTTTGGAAAGGTATCTATCTCAGCAAACTTTCTTAATTTATCTTTACCCACTATTTAATTTTTAATGCACAAAAGTAAGGTTTTTAATGATTAGAAAAGCTTTGTACTGCAAATAGGAAAATGCGGCCCCGCTATTCGTTTTATTTCAGCGCAACCGCAAGGGTTACCCTTACATGTTCACTTCTATCGGGTTTATAACGCAAGGTTTTTGCTACTATGAGGGGTTTTTACTTGCACCGCCTTAGGTTAATAGCCACCGACAGTAGCGTAAATACTTTTTTTGTTACCAATTTGAACAGCAAATGAATAATTGATGGTTTTTGTTTTTTGCACCAATTCGAAATCACCGGAAAAAAAGATTGAAGCAAATGGCGGGACTACCGCTTTGAAAAACACTATTGTTGCGCTTCTAATAAATTTAGGGGAGCTTTTTTGTTTTTTCTACAATACTTGTTGTACGAGAAACGGCATACATCGTTCTGCCTGCCGAAACTTGAAAACCAACTGAAATGACATAGATGTATTTTTCGACAATAATGCCTGTTTTATTATCAATTACGTATTTTCCGTTAGAATTTGTATTGAGCATTGTCGTATTTGCCGTTTTAAAAAAATTTAAAACAGTCACTTTTTCATCTACATAATCTACTAAAAATCTGGTTTTGGTTTTTTCATCACCAACGGCAGTACTATCAGACCAAGTGTAACCTTTACGTAGATTTTTATTATAGGTAAAGTCTGCAAAAAAATTTATTAAAGCTGATTTTTTGAAAATTTCTGGTTGCACACCTGCAAATGATATTAAGGTATCACTCGCCATTTCTAACTTATATTCTTCGAAATTTTGAATAGCGCCATTCTTATTAATATCCACCTCAATTGGTTTATTAACCACAAAAAATAAACCTTTTAGAATAGTAGATGAAGTGTCAGTAATTTTTTCTGAATTAAATGTAGTTCTTACTTTGTTGGCATCAATTGCAGCATTCATCTTATCTATTTTTACGGCTAATTTGTAGCCCTGATTATCTGCATTGGTAATGGTATGACTTTTTGTTAAACTATTTGTAGAGCTTACATTTAGTACTTCTTTACCACGTTTTATCATAGAATTTGATGTGGTAATTGTTTCGGAAACAAAAACATCTCCCTTTTTATACTCAAAAACTCTGTTATAAGACTGTGCTATGCATGTTGATTTTACGGCAAAAGCTTGGATACCAACAATTGTTACTACAGCAATAATGTATTTATGTAACATGGTGATAATATTAGTTTGCTGGCAATTTTACCGTTGGTGATGATGGGATTGGAGGCAAAGGAGGAAGAAGTTTTTGCTCTGGAAATTTTGTTTTAAGCTCGCCAGCAGAAGCCCCCGGAACCGGAATTTTTGGCACTGCAGGCACAAGTGGAGTATTTGGAACCGGTGGAACCAAATTTAATGGTGATACTGCTGGCCCAAGCGAATAGTTTACCGATGGTATAGCGGGTATGTTAGGTACCGCAATTTGATTAATGCTTAAACTTGGGCTCATTTGTGGGCTTATTACCGGTACTGGCACCTTCCAATCTGAATTACCATTTAAGCCTCTTTGAGCGAATGCAAATTGTGCAATACACAATTGTACAAAAACTACAAATAATATTTTTTTCATGTTTTATTGATTAAAAACTTGCTTGTTTTTTTAAAAATACGGGAATACCTACTAATGCCAAAAATGTAACTCTATCACCAGAAAAACGTGTAAGGTTATGTACGCCAAAACCCATAGTAACCGCCGATTGTTTTACTGGACGAACACCCATTGAAAAACCTAAATTTAACCCTGACCATTCTGCGTTTAAATTTAAGCGACTAATCACTTCGTATGATACGCTTGCAAAAACACCTGTTCCGAATCTGCCTTTGCCTGTTCTTACATCATCGGGGCTTTTATGCAAAAATCTGCCTGTACCAAATCCTATGGTATAACCCAAAGCAGAAAAACCATCAACTTCCGATTTAACTGATTGTACAGCATGGCTATAAGCGATATAGAAAGTTGGATCTGGTGCATCTGAAATGGATTTACTCGCAAATAATTGCAAGCCACCTACAGAAATACTACTGCCATTGCGTAACTGCCTACTTAATAGTAAATTGGCAGAAAAATCCTTCAACTCGCTTACTCTAGTGATATTTACACTAGCAGAAAGATTAACAAATTTTACCGGATTACCCACACTAACACCTGCAGTGCTAATTAAATCAGCTTTTTCTGGATTAGCATAAAGCGCTGGAAAAATACCACCAACCACTAAAAATAAGTATGCATTATTGCCACCTCCCCAACCAGACGGCGTTGATACGCTTTGAAGGTTGTTACTCGGTAAAATGATATTAAAGTATTGAGGAAATAATAGTTTTTCACTTACGAAGGCACTCATTTTTTGATCAATAGTTTCATCGAAATCAGTTTGAGCTCGGGTAACATTGCTACTAACCAATAAAACTATAAATACTCGTAAAAAAAGTCTAGTCGTTTTCATCATGTAACTTTAACATAAGTTAACTATTTTTTAAAGTTAAACATTTTTTTTACGCAAAAGTCAAGAAAATTTGAATTAAAATATTAAGAAAAACAAGTTTAAACATATATATTGCCATTTTTAAAGGATTTTTATCTATAGATTATGCGCCATTTCTATCGTTAAAATCGATAACTTTAGCAATCATTATCAACTTAACCTATATGACATTAGTTCAACTAGAATACATTGTTGCTGTAGATACTTACCGAAGTTTTGTAAGCGCAGCAGAAAAGTGTTTTGTAACTCAACCAACACTAAGTATGCAGGTGCAAAAATTAGAGGAGTTTTTAAATGTTAAAATTTTCGACAGAAGTAAACAACCTATCATACCTACAGAAATTGGAATGCAAATTATTGCCCAAGCAAGGGTTGTTTTACAAGAAAACAAAAAGATAAAAGAAATTATTAGCAGTCAACAGCAAGATGTTATTGGCGAACTGCGCATTGGAATTATACCCACAATTGCTCCTTATTTATTGCCTAAAGTAATTGCTGCAATGTTAGAGAAATACCCTGAACTTAAACTGCTAATTTGGGAATATACTACAGAAGATATCATTCATCATTTAAAAACTGGAGTTATTGATTGTGGTATATTAGCGACTCCACTAGTTGACCAAAACATTAGCGAAACACCTGTTTATTACGAAAACTTTGTAAGTTACATTAGTAAAAACAGCAAGCTGTATAAGAAAAAGACGATTGACGCTGATGATTTAGAGGATGAAAACATTTGGCTGTTAAATGAAGGGCATTGCATGAGAACACAAGTACTAAACATTTGTAGATCAACAAAAAACAATCGCTTACAATCATTAACCTATAATACTGGTAGCGTAGAAACTCTAATACGAATGGTTGATGTAAACGATGGAGCAACTCTATTGCCCGAACTGGCTTTAACAGATTTATCAGCCAAACAACTAAATAAGGTTCGTTACTTTAAATCGCCAGAACCAGTAAGAGAAATAAGCTTGGTAACACATAAAAACTTCATTAAAAAAAGAATGCTAAATGCATTAAAGGAAGAAATATTAGCTATTATTCCGAAAAATATGAAGCAGCGTAAAAAGAAAGATGTTATTGGTGTTTAAATTTCTTATTAAAGAAGTTTACTTTAACTGAAGCGATAATGGCTAGCAAAAAGAAGAGCACTGTGCAAACATCTATTAAATTTGAATTTACATCTAAACCAGTTAGCTGATCTACAAAATACTTTATGAAAGATGCTGGTAAATTTTGTTCGCCCAATTGCGCTTTAATATTCCATTGCCAATCTGTTATTGGGCAGTACCCTAAACCATACCAAATACCTAATATTAGCCAACAAAAAAGCGTAAGCATTGCGAAGTATAGATGTAACTTCTTAGTTGGTTTCCAAATCCAACCTAAAAGATTAAAGCCGATAATGAATAGGTGAAAAATGGTGAACAGAACATCTAAAATCACCAATTTCATACCACTAGTTGTTTGAAGATCCTTTTAAACCTTCAATGCCAACTATTTTTTCTTCTTCTTCTCCCTTTTTCTTCCTCTTCTTTTTCTTTTCAGGATCTATACCACTCAAACGCTCTTCTGTCAATTTATTAAATTCATCTATTTGATCGGGCTTAAGTACATTTTTGATGTTTTTATTCATCTCATTCATCAACCTAAAAATCCTTGTTTCATCTTCATTTACAAACGTTCCGGCCTGTTGTTTTTTGTATAATGCAAGCTGTTCTTTAGCCATATTGAAAGCATAGTTATAGATTACACTCTTTTGAGTAGGCGTAAGTTTTAACCGCTTATCCATTTCATCAACATTTTTCTTAGCAATCTCTTCTGATGTTGGAATTTTTTGAGCGTTACTCACAAATCCTAAACCCATCACCAATACCATCATTAAAATCAATCTCTTCATTTTATCTCTTTTTAAAAGTAACAAACCTCACAAACCAATTTCTGCGAGCAAACATTTCAAATTTATAAAATATATCACAAAAAAATAAGGCTTATAGATAAATACCTATAAGCCCTAATATGATTCAATGAAATAAAACTACAATGCTTTTTTGTAACGTTCTGCTACCGCATCCCAGTTTACTACATTCCAAATTGCCGCTAAATAATCAGGGCGTTTGTTTTGGTATTTCAAATAGTAAGCATGTTCCCAAACATCAATTCCGAAAATTGGTGTACCTTTTACTTCAGCAACATCCATCAATGGGTTATCTTGATTAGGAGTAGATGAAACAATTAATTTTTTATCTTCACCAACAGAAAGCCAAGCCCAACCAGAACCAAAACGAGTTGCACCTGCATCTTGTAATTTAGTTTTTAACTCTGCAAATGAACCAAAAGTTTCGTTAATAGCTTTAGCTAAATCGCCAGTTGGCTCGCCACCTTTGTTTGGCCCTAAAACCGTCCAAAAAAGCGAGTGATTGTAGTGACCACCACCATTATTACGAACAGCAGGTGGATATTTTGAAATGTTTTTTACGATATCTTCAATGCTAGAATTCGCCTCTGGTTTGCCTTCTAAAGCTTTGTTTAAATTAGTAACATAAGCTTGGTGGTGTTTACCATGGTGAATTTCCATAGTAGTTTTATCAATATGTGGTTCTAAAGCATCAGTTGCGTATGCTAACGCGGGTAATTCAAAAGCCATAATTATATATTTAAGTTTTTATAAAATGTTAATGTACAAATATAATAGAGAAAGATTAAGTTTTGTTCAATTCTTTGTCAACTTTATTTGCGCTTATTTAGAAAAAAAGAGGTCATTAAGGCGCCACATTCGCCGCTTAAAACACCTCCCATTAATAACGTTTTAGGGTGCAAAAGGTTTTGATTAATCCTTGTGAAACCCCTTTTTTCTTCCTTTGCTCCGTATACAATTCTGCTAATTTGTGTCCAATAACTTGCTCCTGCACACATTACACAAGGCTCTACAGTTACATAAAGCGTACAATCTTTCAAATACTTACCACCGATGGTTTGTGCAGCTGCTGTAAATGCTTGCATTTCGGCGTGAGCAGTAACATCATTTAACTGCTCGGTTAAATTATGTCCTCTCCCAATAATTTTACCTTGGCAAACCACAATAGCTCCTATCGGGATTTCTTGCGCATCGTATGCTTTTTTAGCTTCGTTTAAAGCCAAGCGCATATAATGCTCATCTTCTTGTGTAGTATTGTTTTTTTCTTCGAAGTTATAAAAGGACATTTGATTTACGAGTTAAGATTTACGAGTTACGATTACTGGATGCTGAAAATTGAAAACTGTTTAAATGAGCTTACTTCCATTCGGCACTTTTTTATCAATCGATGTGAGTACAATATCACCATTTTCATCGGCAAAACCTGTAACCAAAAACTCGCTCATAAATTTACCAATTTGTTTTTTAGGGAAGTTAATTACACCAGCAATTTGCTTACCCATCAATTCCTCTTTTGTATAATTTTTGGTGATTTGAGCGCTGCTCATTTTAATTCCGAATTCGCCAAAATCTACTTTAACTTTAAAAGCTGGTTTTTTGGCCTCCGGAAAATCAAAAACTTCTAGTATTGTTCCGGCTCTTAATTCTACTTTTTCGAAATCGTGCCATGTAATTTCTTCCATTTTGTAAAAATAGGATTTAACCGCAAAGACAAGAAGAACACAAAGGATTATTATACTCTTTGATGTTAATTTTATTGATTTAATAACTTGATTGGCCAAAGTTCATCCAATCTTCCAATCTTCCAACCTTCAACCTTCCAACCTTCCAACCTTCCAACCTCAATTTTTATTACCTTTGCAACATGGTTGAAATCAAGTTAAAAAAAGGGAAGGAAAAAGCAGTTTTGCAACGCCATCCTTGGGTGTTTTCTGGTGCATTAGAAAAAATTAAAGGATCGCCAGAAAATGGTGATGTTGTTAAAGTTTACAGCGCTAATAATGATTTTTTAGCTTATGGTTATTATAACGACCAATCTCGTGTTGCAGTGCGTTTATTGAGCTGGGATGAAAACCAAATGATCAATGATGCTTGGTACGAAGAAAGAATTACTCAAGCCATTAGCTCCAGAGCTCATTTGGCTAAAAGTACAGACACAAATACCTATAGATTAATTTTTAGCGAGGCTGATTTTTTACCTGGCCTAATTGTAGATAAATACGACGACTTTTTATCGTTACAAATTTTAAGTAGCGGAATAGAAAAAGCGAAAGAAATCATCATTAATATGTTGGTAAAAGCTTTAAATCCAAAGGGAATTTTCGACCGCAGCGACGCAACCGCACGTACACATGAGGGAATTACCGCAGAAAACGGATTACTTTGGGGCGAAAACCCGCCAGCATTTATTGCAGTTAAAGAAAACGGAATTACCTACAACATTAATATTGCCGAAGGTCAAAAATCTGGTTTTTACTGCGACCAGCGTGACAACCGTAAATTTTTAGCCGAATATACCGAGGGAAAAAATGTATTAGATTGTTTTAGTTACAGTGGTGGATTTAGCTTAAATGCATTTAAAAATGGTGCATCATCTGTTACTAGCGTAGATAGTTCTGCATTGGCTATAGAAACTTTGAAACAAAACATCAACCTTAATCATTTTGATGAAAATAAACACATCGCTATACAAAGTGATGTAAATAAACAGCTTCGCCAGTTTAGCGAAGAAGACAAAAAATTTGATGTAATTGTGCTCGACCCGCCGAAATACGCACCTTCGCGTTCGGCTTTAGACAGGGCTGCCCGTGCCTACAAAGATTTAAATCGCCGTGGTTTAATGCTGCTAGAAAAGGGTGGTTTGTTGGCAACTTTTTCTTGTTCTGGAGCGGTAGACATCGAAACTTTTAAACAAATTATTGCTTGGGCAGCTTTAGATGCAGGTAAAGAAGTTCAAATAATCAAACAATTTTCACAACCAGAAGACCATCCTGTTCGTATATCATTTCCCGAAGGAGAATATTTAAAAGGTTTATTAGTTAGAGTTATATAATTAGATCAAAAAATCATCCATGTTAATTGTTCAAAATATTAGATTAAGTAGAGTTTTATTAGATACCTGGAAAGTAGATGTAATCATGATTATTTCATGTACAGTCGCCTACTTTATCAGAGAATATTTAATTGCTTACCATTTCGAAATCTCGGCCATAATTCCAACTGTTTTGGGTACAGCAATTGCGTTTTTCATTGGTTTTAATAACAACCAAGCTTATGATAGATGGTGGGAAGCTCGAAAAATTTGGGGAGCAATTGTAAACGACTCAAGAAGCTTAGCTAGAAATTTAATCAACTATGTTGATGATGAAGAAGCAGCCAAACGTATGGTTGCTAGACATATCTCTTTTGTTTATGCGCTAAAAGCAGCCCTAAGAGATACGGTTGATGAAATTTATACCAAATATTTAACCGAGCACGATAAGAACGAAGTTCAAAATCACAACAATGTACACAACGCTATCTTAAATATACAGGCAATGGAACTGCAAAAACTGTATAAAGAAAATAAAATCGATGGCTTTAAGTTTATGGAAATTAATGAAATGTTGGTTAAACTAACCGACAGCATGGGTGCTTGTGAAAGAATTAAAAACACCATTTTCCCTACTACTTACAGCTATTTAACCAAAGTTTTTATTTGGCTCTTTGTAGTAACTTTTACTTTAGTAATTAGTCAAGACATGGGTGCTGCCAGCATTTTTATGGGCTGGTTAATTGGTTTTGTTTTTGTATCTACCCAAATTAATGGCATGCGTTTGGTTAATCCATTTTACATTAACGCAAGTGGCTTACCGTTAAACAGCATTTCTAGAACCATCGAAATTAATTTATTACAGATGATGAATGAAACTGATATTCCTGAGCCTGTAAAACCAATTAACGACGAATATATTTTGTAATTAGGCAACCTTGTTAAAAACAGTTTTGTAAATTATAGCATTAGTTTTTAAGGAATAGAAAAACAATGTTACAGTTCATCGGCAATTGAAGCCCCGCTTTTGTTTCAAGCTTGTTGGTCTTCACTTCGTTTGCCCATTAACAAGCTTTTCACGGCAATCGGGTTTAAATAACAACGCATGTAGTTCTTTTTACAGTTTTGCCCAGCACAGTTTTAAGTTTTTTAGCCCCGATTGTAGCGTAAATACTTTTACCAAATCCCCATTAGGGGTTTAAGGTAAAAGATTGAAGCGAAAGCGGGACTGACGCTAAATAGCTGAACCAATTTTGCGCTTCTAAAATATTAAATATCACGACATCATAACTTGCCTTATACACAATAGGGCAGCTAAATTTCTATAATCATATCTCTTCAGAGCTTGCGGGTAGTTTATCATACTCACCAGCCAAAGCATATTTTCCAAAAATTACCAAGCCAATTGCAATAGGGATAAAAATCAATAAGATAATGCCCCACTGTAAAGCCGTATTTGTAGTATCTATGCCTGGTTTAGCAATGCTAATTTTATCCCATGCTTGCCAAGCCATAAAAACCATGGCCAACGGACCTAAAGCGATCCAAACTATTCCTAAATATTTTTTTAATGCGTTCATATCTCTTTAATTGGGGTTAAACTTTGTTAACTTTCTTTTTGTACTTATTAAAGCTGACAATTGATTTAATCGTTAACATTTTCATCAGCCTTGTTTGATAAGTAAACAGCGCCAATAATAAAACTCAAAGCCGCTATTCCGATAGGATACCACAAACCAGAAAGTGGCGTAGAACCTGCAAAACTTGCAATAAGCGTAGCAACAAACGGCACTAGACCGCCAAATACACCATTACCAACGTGGTATGGTAATGACATTGAAGTGTATCTAATCTTAGTTGGAAACAGCTCTACCAAAAATGCAGCAATTGGTCCGTAAACCATTGTTACCAACAAAATTTGAAAGAAAACTAAACCTACATATACCCAAAAAGTAGAAGTTGGTAACACCTTGTCTTTAATAACTTGTGCATGACCAATCATTTTTGTAGGGTTAGCATAAACGGTATCAATATCAACTTTGTTGTAAGAAGATCCGTTCGCAAAACTTACTTTAACGCTTGATGAAACTATGCTATCAAGATCGTTAATTGGCACACGACTTACAACTGGCGCTGCTTCTTTTACAACTTGCGTATCTGTCCAAGTGGTAACATCACTTTTATCTAAAAAGGTTTGATAGATTGGTCTGTAAAAAATAATACCCAGCAACATTCCTGTTAGCATGATCCATTTTCTGCCAACTTTATCACTCCAAGCACCAAATATTACAAAAAATGGTGTGGCAAAAGCAATGCCCCAAAGCAGAATATATCTCGAATCGTTAAAATCTATTTTACATGTATTTTCTATAAACGATTGGGCATAAAACTGACCAGTATACCAAATTACACCTTGCCCCATTGTTGCACCAAACAAAGCAATTAACACCATTTTAAAGTTTCCCTTTTTGTTAAAACTTTCTTTTAATGGGTTTTTTGAAATGTTTCCTTCTGTTTTAAGCTTGGTAAACATTGGCGATTCATGCATCTTTAAACGGATATAAACAGACACGCCAACCAATAAAATAGAAAGTAAAAATGGTATTCTCCAACCCCAATCTGCAAATGCTTCAGCACCAATTATATTTTTAGCTAAAACAATAATACCTAATGAAAGAAATAACCCTAAAGTTGCTGTGGTTTGTATCCAGCTGGTAAAAAAGCCTCTTTTACCCTTTGGCGCATGTTCTGCTACGTAAGTTGCGGCGCCACCATATTCGCCGCCCAACGCCAAACCTTGCACCAAACGCAATATTAAAACCAAGATTGGGGCAGCATAGCCAATGGTTTCATAAGATGGAATTAAGCCTATTAAAAAGGTAGAGCCACCCATTAAAACCAACGTTAATAAAAACGTATACTTTCTGCCAATTAAATCACCTAACCTGCCAAAAACCAATGCACCAAACGGACGAACAATGAAACCAGCTGCAAAAATGGCCAAAGTATTAATCAAAGCCGAGGCTCCTGCATCAGCTGGAAAAAGTTGAGAACCAATAATAGTAGCTAAACTGCCGAAAATGTAAAAATCATACCATTCGATGAGGGTTCCTAAAGAAGATGCTCCGATAACTTTAAAGATGCTGTTTTGTTGGTTTGGTTGGTTCATAATCCTTAAAACTAATGGTTTAAAAATTAAATTGCAAGTTAAACCAATTATTAAAAATTTTCCATTTTATAAACCTCCTCGACACGTGAAATTGATTTTTAAAAGTTTAATTACGATTAACTTTGACAAATTACAGGCGGCAATATTAGAAATTTGTCAAAGTAACTAAAGACTACCGCTACTTTGACAAACCTTCTCGACACATGAAATTGGTTTATCAAAGTTTAACGATGATTAACTTTGACAAATTAAAGGCAATTTGTATAAAATCAAAATGTATTACAATTCCCGTATTCACGGAAAAGCCGAAGCTTTATTACTGCTCGTCTCTAAAGTAGACTTTGTAAAAGTTCATTGATCTATCATCATCAAAACCCTTCTCAATTAAATCTTTATTGCCGTGGATATAAATATGAAAGTTCTTATCTAATTTTAAGATGTTTTTGTATGCCTTTGCCTGCTTTTTAACCGCAGCATCAGAAATATCAAAGTTATCAGCAATCGGACTATCGAACTCTTCTTCGTAGTTTTTCTTATAGCTTTTAAATGATTCAATTCCTTCTTTATTGGCAATTACCTCATTGGCAAATTCATCCATATCAAAGGTTTCTTTTTCTTTAAAATACTTCATCGATTTATTAAGTAAATCGATTTTATCTGTTCTAGAGATTTCGAAATCTTCATCTAGCTTCTCAGTAACAAAAGCTTTGTAAACGCCTAAAACATTTTGTGTCTGACTGAAATTATCGTTTCTTACTTTAAGTTTTAAAAACTCATCTTTCCAATAAACAGCTTCTGCACTGCGATTGGTTTGATCTATTACAGCAACTTTATATCCTTCGGCTGCATCGGTATTAAAAATTAAACAACCTTTGTCTAGTTTATTGATATTGATGGCTTCTTGCTCATATTTTAACCCAAAGCCACCTTGCTCTGGATAAACTGTTAAGTAACTTTCTTTAGTTTCAGATTTAAAAATACCAATGGCATCATGCAAATCGCCTTCAATTTGAACATTCTCAAAATAGGCTACATATAATTCTCCAGATTTAATTTTCGGGTGATTAGAAATTTCGAACAAATAAGTTGCTAATTTTTTCGTGTTATCATGAAAAACACCTCCATCTGCAAAAATCTCTGCAGCAAAAAAGTAAACCTCATTTAAGTTTAAATCATTATTTGGATGCATGAAACGATAAATTTCATTTACTTTTTCGTAGGGCGATAAAAAATATTGCAGCAACAATTGTTTTAACATTTCATCTTCCAAATGCATAGATTGATCTGAAAGCACATAAAATTCATCTTGTAATTTATTGCCAATTCTATGTATAGAAAGTTCTGAAAGTGTAGCTTGAGAAAAAGTAATCATATTTTAAAAATCTGACCGCAAAGAAACGAAGATTTTATGGAACAGTTTAAAAGAAAAGATTAAAACTCTTCAGCAACTAGTTCTTTGTTTACAATTGCTCCGGCTATATTTCCAGAAGTAACAGCTTCAGCAACGGCCCTAAACATAGTTGTACAATCGCCAGCAGCAAAAACACCTGCTACATTGGTTTTTTTCATAAAATCTACTTCAACATAACCCAAATCGGTTAGCTTTATACCCAAATCTGTAATTATTGCTGTGTTTTGCTCCATCCCTACTCTAGCAAAAATTGCATCTATTGGTTGCATGCTTCCATCTTTAAATTTTATGGTTTTTACTAGGCCATTTTCATGAACCAATTCATCAATTTCTTTATCAACAATGTTGATGTTTTTTGAAGCTAACTTTTGCTGACCTGCTTTATCAATTTCAATTGGGCCATTGGTAAAAATGGTTAAATCCTTACTCAGGTTGTAAATAAGCTTGCTAAATTCAAAACCGATTTCGCCATTGGCAATTACACCCAGTTTTTTACCTTTTACCTCGTAACCATGGCAATAAGGGCAATGCAAAACAGAAATACCCCAACATTGGGCAAAACCGTTAATGTTTGGAAAAACATCTTTAACTCCTGTAGCCAGTAAAACTTTTTTAGTTTTAAATTTTTGATGATCTGCTGTTGTAAGCTCAAATCCGAAATTGGTTTTAACTGCACTTTGTGCTAAAGCATTTATTATTTTAACTGTTGGATAAGCTAAAACCTGAGCTTTTGCAATTGATGCCAATTCTGCTGGTGTTTCGCCATCTCTGGTTAAAAAATTATGCGAATGTGGTGTTTGTTGATTGCAAGGTTTGCCGTAATCGATAACCAATACTTTTCTTAACGAGCGCCCTAATGACATTGCCGCAGACAAACCTGCATAACTGCCGCCAACTATAATTACATCAAATATATCTTCTTTTTGCATACGCTTAACTTTTTGTAAAAGTACACATTAAGTTTTAAATGCAATATTGTTGCAATTGATTTTCTGTCAAAAGAACATCATCATTTGGTTTAATAAACCTTTTTGAAGCGATATCCTTTTACATGCGAAGCAGGAAAAGATTAAGCAAAAAAAAGGGCTATCGTTACCGACGCGCTTCTGACAATGTTTTTCAAATACTTTTATTTTTCAATCTCATCATGAGGTGTATTTCTCAACACAACAGGTTTCGAATTTTTCTTCATTTTTAAGTTCAGCATTTCTACCAATACTGAGAATGCCATAGCGAAATAAATATATCCTTTTGGTATATGTTGGTCGAAACCTTCGGCCAATAATGAAACTCCAATTAACAACAAGAAAGACAAGGCCAGCATTTTTACCGTTGGATGTTTGTTAACGAAATTACTGATTGCACCTGCAGAAAACATCATTACAATTACGGCAATAACAACGGCCGCAATCATAATTTCGATATGATCTGCCATACCAACGGCGGTAATTACCGAATCCAAAGAAAATACCACATCTAATATTAAAATCTGCACTATGGTACCAGCAAAAGAATGAACTTTAACATTGGCTCCGTCTTCTTCTTCACCTTCTAATTTGTTATGAATTTCATGCGTACTTTTGTAAATTAAAAATAAGCCTCCGATTAGTAGAATTAAATCTCTACCAGAAATACCTAATTTCTCTAACCACTCTTGGTTTGTTACCCCAATCCAATCGCCTATATTAAAAATATTTGCGGTTAAACTCATTACCCAACTTAATGATAACAACAACAAAACTCTGGTGAACATGGCTAAAGCCAAGCCTAACTGACGTGCCTTTTTCTGCTGATTTTCAGGTAATTTACCTGCCAAAATAGAGATAAAAACAATGTTATCTATCCCCAAAACAATTTCTAAAACGGTTAGGGTTAAAAGAGAGATCCAGGCTTCTGGAGTGGCTAAAAATTCCATAGTTAAATTATATGAGGCGAATATAAAAAAAGCCTGTCGATTTACATCAACAGGCTAAGCTATAATTTGTTTGGGCTTTATTTATTATCTTTTAGATAACTTAATGCTTTTAGTAAAACTGCATCTTTATTTTTCAAATAATCATTTAATGTTGGTATAACTTCGATATCAGGCTTAATGCCATAACCAACAAATTCCCTCCCATCAGGATAGGTGTCTTTTTTAGTACAAATTCTTGCAGAAGCACCACCTGGCATATCGAAACTTAAGGGTTGTCCGGTACTGCCAAAAGTAGGTTGACCAATCTTTTTCATGTGCTTCTGATTATCGGCATAAATTAGAAAATCTTCTGCAGCAGATGCTGTATTATTACCAATTAGGATTGCAGTTGGCACAACAATTCGGCTTCCCTCGGTTTTAATTTTAGTGCCAGCGTAATCAAATTCGTACATGAATTTATCTTGATAAGTTAACAAAGACTTTTTACTCCAATTATTACTAACTGTATCTTCGGGCTTGGTATAATAACCCCAAGCTTTAAATGCAGAAGTATTTAAACGAGTAGTAGATTTTGAACCATAAAGAACAGAATCTGCTGTAAAATATTTTAAAATATCTCTACCGATGTTCGTACTGCCGCCACCATTGTTACGCAAGTCTATAATTACAGATTTTGCCTTATAAAGATCAGGCAATTTTTTTAGAAACAGCTCATTAATTTTTTCATCTCCGAAAGAGTTTAAAGCAATATAGGCCACATCATTAGGATACCATTTTAATTCTAGCAAGTTTTGTTCTGCTTCAAATGCCGGAAACACTTCCTTTTCTGCTGTTGTTTTATGGGTTAGGTTTAGCAATACAATCTTACCACTTGGCTTTTTTATTTTTACCAAATATCTATCTCCATCACGACCTTTCAACATTCTATTTATACCCCAATTTTTTAGCACATGATTGGTTGATGAAGCAATATATGGTTCAACCTCATCTGCAATATATTTTTCGGTTAGTTTTCCATTAACTTCAATTATCTCGCTACCCAAAGGGATTTCATCTTTCTTACTTAAATTTACTCTAACGATTACGGCCTTACCTTCAATATTTTCAATAAAAAACCTGTAATCACCAAACATTGTATTCATTAACTCGAAATCTTTTGTTGCAGGCATATAAACATTTGTATGCCCATCTTTTAATAGCGCACAAAACTTTTGTAGCTCTTTATAATATTCAAAATCGCTTTTGGTTTCTGTTATAGTTGTTAGCAAGGCCTTATAAGTACTGTCCCATTTGGGTTTATCAACTTTGTTAAAATAAACGAAATTGTAATTAACCTCTTGCCAAAATTTAGATAGTCCGTAAAGCTTATCGCCCTTACTTAAATTATTTGTTTGGGCGAATAAATACAATGGAAATGATATTAGGAGTAACAGAAATTTTTTCATTTTATTTTAATTAAAAAAAAGCCCATCAATTTGCATCAATGGGCTAGAAATTTATTTGTTTGGGTTTTACTATTTAAATGTTACTGAATTGTATTGGGTTTTAACAATAACCTTTGCGCCACCACCTTTACCAATCTGTCCGCTGTAATTTTTATTAGAGTTATAAGATTTATCTTCTCCTTCTTTTCTGGCGGTTACATTGTTGCCGTAACTAAAACCACCATATTGAGTTTTCACTTCAAAATCAGCAGTGTAATTTGTAGCAAAGCTTAAACTTACTGGCGTATATTGCGCATCAACATCAACATCTTTACCTGTCTCAATATCATCAATTATTACTCTCCCATATTGAGCTCTGCTTACAAGATTTGATTTTAGACTAGCAATTTTAATTGGCGCATATTGTGTATTTACATTTATAGAACCGCCACTAACACTGCCAATTGTTGTACCACCTCCATATTGATGTTTAATTGTTGCATTTCCTTTTACACTTCCAATTTTAACCGAAGTATATTGTGCGTTTACATCAACATTGCCTACATTTTCTATGTTAATGCCGCTACCATATTGGTGTTTAATGGTTGCTCCACCCAAATCTTTAACAGTACCTTTACCGTATTGTATAGAAATGTAATTGTTGGTATTTGTTAAGTTACCGGCAACTAAATCTCCATATTGTAATTTTAAAGATGTTGGCCCAGCAAAATCATCTAAAATAATATTACCATATTGCTGCGAGGCTGTAAGAGAGTTTGAAGATGGCATATAAACCACATAATGAACTTTAATCTCTCTGCGCCAAATGGTTTTACCATTTTTAACGCTGCTACCCCAATTTCCATTTCTATCTCCTCTTTCTGTTTTAAAAGTTACTAAATCTCCGGTTTTAGTTGCTTCTATAGAAAGATCATCAATTAATTTTTGGGCTTCATCTGCTGTTTTAGCAAAGGCTTTCATGTCTACATCAACCTTAATCTCATTTTTGCTCCAAGTTTTTATAGTTATAGATCCGTATTGGTTAGACAGATTAACTTTATCACTTCTATCTATGGCAAAAGATTTAGAGAAGGTTTTTGCCTTCATCGGTGTATCATCTTGCTCGTCATTTAAATTCGTAATATTCGAGCCATAAACTACTGTGGTGCTTTTACCATTTTTGGTTGTAGCAAGCTGCACATTTTGAGTAACATTAACAGAAGTTGAATTGCTCATGTTCACATTTACACTTGGTAGCTCTTGTGCATTTACTTGTGCAGCAAGCATGAACGTACCCGACAGCACTAAAATTAAATTTGTTTTCATATTGAACTTTCCTCCTTTTTATATTGATTGACTTGGTTTATAATCATTAATTGCTGTTTTAAAACTTGCAATTGCATTTCGCGATTTTTTACCATCGCTTTTACGGTAAATAACTGGTTTGGGCTTTGCGGCAACTGTGCTTTTAAACGCTCATATTCTGCATCTAAATTTTTTAAATCTTCAGTAAAGCGTTTATGCAAATCCGGATTGGCAGCCGCATAAAAATCCAAGCTATCTCTTTTTTCCTCAATTTGGCTGGTAAATCTAACTTCTTGCTGACCAATTTCTGGGTTAATATCTGCTACATCTATGTTATTTGCTTGTTTGTAATTGTAGGTAAAATAAACCCCTAAACTAATTACCAACATAGCCGCAATACTCATCCATTGATATAGCTTAATCGACTTTTTTGGCTTTTCTTGCTTATCAAGTTCAGCCTCTATTTTTGCCCATAATTTATCCGACGGACCTTTAACCTCAAACTGTTTTTTGTTGTCTTTTACAAACCCCTCTAATTTATTTTTCATCTTGCTACTCCTTTCATTTCTAATAAATTGTTCAACTTTCTTTTTGCTCTTGAATATTGCGAGCGTGATGTATTTTCTGTAATTTTTAAAATATGCGCAATCTCTTCATGGTCATAACCTTCAAACAAATAAAGCGTTAAAACAACTCTGTAACCATCAGGCAATTCATTCATTGCTGCTTTAATAGCTTCAACTTTTAACGTAGTTTCTGCAAAATCAGTTTCAATTTCATCAGCCACTTCTACTTCATCTAAGCTTACCAAATCAAGCTTTCTTTTCCTCAAATAATTAATACTTCTATTAATTACAATTTGCTTAAGCCAAAGTCCGAAAGTAGTTTCTTGTCTAAAATCCTTAATTCGGCTAAACGCATCCAAAAAAGCTTCTTGTAAAACATCTTCAGCTTCGGCATCATCATTCACAATTCTAAGTGCAACATTATACATGGCGTTAGCATACAATTTGTACAAATCAAATTGTGCTTTCCGATTACCGTTTCGGCATTCGTCAACTAAGTCTGCGTGCTTATCTATGTATACAGTTTCCAAATTCTTAAGCGTTCTAATCAAAAGACAGTGTAATTTTTAAAACGTTGCATCAAGGTAAAAAAAAAGTTTAAAACCCCTAAATCCCCTAAAGGGGACTTCTTAGCAAATCGGAAAATCTAATCGTCAAATCCAAGTCCCCTTTAGGGGATATAGGGGTCAGAAAAGCAACTACAGAAGCATTTGTTAATGTTAGTCCCGCTATTCATTACAAGCCAAATTCGTTCCTCATTTGGGCTTTTCATTACTATCGGGTTTATTTAACTAAAGCTTGTGCAAAAACATGCAAAGCGCATAAAACCTACAAGGTTTAAAATGGCAAAGCCCTTAATGAGACAAATTAAAAAAAAACGTAAACCTCTAATTAAACCTTATAGGATTAAAAACAAAATCGGTATTTTTGCGGCTCAAAATTTAATTTAAAGATGTTAAGAACAACAACTTGCGGTGCTTTAACACTGCAAAATTTAGGCGAAAATGTAACACTCTGCGGTTGGATGCAGAATTCTAGAGATTTAGGCGGGATGACTTTTATAGACATTCGCGATCGTTACGGCATCACTCAGTTAGTTTTTAATATGAACGATAATGCAGATTTATGCGCAGGCGCTCGTAGCCTTGGTCGTGAGTTTGTAATTAAAGTAAGCGGAAACGTTGTAGAACGTTCTAATAAAAATTTAGAAATCCCGACAGGAGAAGTTGAAATTAAAGTTACAGCATTAGAAATTTTAAATGCAGCAAAATTGCCTCCATTTTTAATTGAAGATAAAACCGACGGTGGTGATGATTTACGTATGAAATATCGTTACCTAGATTTACGCCGTAATCCAATCAGAAATAATATGATCATGCGTCATAGAATGGCTCAATCTGTTCGTCGTTATTTAGATGCTTTAGATTTTATCGAAGTAGAAACACCTGTTCTAATTAAATCTACACCAGAAGGTGCAAGAGATTTTGTAGTGCCTAGTCGTATGAATGGTGGCGAATTTTATGCTTTACCACAATCGCCACAAACATTTAAACAATTGTTAATGGTTTCAGGTTTCGACCGTTATTTTCAGATTGTAAAATGTTTTAGAGATGAAGATTTACGTGCAGATAGACAACCAGAATTTACACAGATTGACTGTGAAATGTCTTTCATCGAACAAGAAGATATTTTAAACACTTTCGAAGGCTTAATTCGTACCTTATTTAAAGAAGTACGCAATTACGACTTACCAGAAGTGCCTCGTATGCAATATGCAGATGCGATGCGTTTTTATGGTTCTGATAAACCAGATACTCGTTTTGATATGAAATTTATCGAAATGAATGAGATTGTTAAAGGCAAAGACTTCCCAGTTTTTGACAATGCAGAATCGGTAATTGCCATTAATGCTAAAGGTTGTGCACATTACACACGTAAACAATTAGATGAATTAACCGATTTTATAAAACGCCCACAAATTGGCGCTACTGGTTTAATTTATTTACGCCATAACGAAGATGGTTCTTTAAAATCATCGGTTGATAAATTCTATAACGAAGAAGAATTAGCAAAATGGTCGGCTGC
This sequence comes from Pedobacter sp. GW456-11-11-14-TSB4, assembly GCF_059424425.1. Lineage (NCBI taxonomy): Bacteria > Pseudomonadati > Bacteroidota > Sphingobacteriia > Sphingobacteriales > Sphingobacteriaceae > Pedobacter > Pedobacter sp. GW456-11-11-14-TSB4. The sequence goes on along the minus strand of NZ_JBWKZK010000001.1, from coordinate 1,290,606 downwards.
TTGCCAAACTGAGCCAGGCGATTTAGTTTTGGTAATGGCTGGTGGAACAGATAAAGTTCGCAAGCAATTGAGCGAACTTCGTTTAGAAATGGGAACGCGTTTAGGGTTACGTGACAAAGATAAATTTGCTGCACTTTGGGTTTTAGATTTTCCATTGTTAGAGTGGGATGAAGAAACGGAACGTTATCATGCTATGCATCATCCATTTACTTCTCCAAAACCAGAAGATATTGCTTTGTTAGATACAGATCCTAAAAATGTTCGTGCAAACGCTTATGACATGGTAGTAAACGGAACTGAAATTGGCGGTGGTTCTATTCGTATTCACGATAGAACATTACAATCATTAATGTTTAAGCACTTAGGTTTTAGCCCCGAAGAAGCTCAAAAACAGTTTGGTTTCTTATTAGATGCTTTTGAATTTGGCGCTCCTCCACATGGTGGTATTGCTTTCGGATTTGATAGATTGTGTTCAATTTTTGCCGGCTTAGATTCGATTAGAGATGTAATCGCATTCCCTAAAAATAACTCAGGTAGAGATGTAATGATTGATAGCCCAAGCACAATTGACGAAAAACAATTAAAAGAATTAAAAATAAAAACGGATTTATAATATCCTTTTGGCTTATCTATTACTGTAAATCTGATTAGATAAAACCGCCAAAAGCCTGTTTATATATTGTGGACAACGTAGAAAAGAATTCGCATTTATCCACGTTCAATTTTTCTACTAACACTATCTAATAAGAAGATTTTGGCTCAATAAATTAAATTTGGGAAATACACTTGTTGTATTTCCCAATATTATATGAGTGTGATTTTTAGCAGCTTATGGAGTTGCTAAGAATTTCCTACAAACAAGTTCATTTCAAAAAATATCTTTTTTAGCTAATTTGCAGGTTTATTTCCCAAAATAAACTTAGCCTTTCGGCTTGCCCTAAATTACAATTTACAGGCTTAGCGAGCTAGCTAAAGCACAAAATTAGGCCTTTCTCCTTATCACAATATGGTTAATACTTCATTATCATTGCCTTGACTCTGTTTCAATAATTTTTCTTGCTCCAATACACTGTTCATTATTTACAGAATGGATTATCAATCTGTAATTCAATTCATCAATTAGAATATGTAATAAGTCTTACAGATACTTGATAACTGCCTATTAATGATAGCACCAAAATTGTAATACGCCTATTTAATGTCGGCTTAAATACCCATTAATATTAAGGCTATTTAAATGAAGTGCACTCAATGGAATTATTAAAAATTAAGGTCTCAGTATTTATCAATTACTTTTTGTTTGGTATTCTGCTAAACAGTGTTGGTACGGTTATATTACAAGTACAACGTTATTACAATGTAACAGAATCACAGGCTTCTATACTAGAGGCTTGCAAAGATTTATCTATAGCGCTAGTTTCTTTCTTGGTAGCTTCATTTATAACTCGTATAGGCTATAAAAAATCTATGCAAATTGGATTGGCAATAGTTGCGCTTGCATGTTTTATTGTGCCATCAGTTAATACATTTATGGCTATAAAAATTTTGTTTGCCATAACGGGAGCTAGTTTTGCGCTTATCAAAATATCTGTTTTTGGCACAATTGGTTTGATCACCAAAAACGAAAAAGCACACCTCAGCCTAATGAGCTTTTTAGAAAGCATTTTCATGGTGGGCATTTTAATGGGTTATTTTGTATTCAGCTATTTTATAGACGATGCCAACCCAAATTCCGATAGGTGGTTTAAAGTTTACTATTTAATTGGCATTCTTTACCTTTTGGCACTTGCACTCCTTAGCAGCTCAAAACTAAACGAAGCTGATGCTAAACCTGTAAAACAAGATTCTGAAAAATCATTTGATCAAATGTTTAAATTGATGCTGCTGCCTATGGTGATTTCTTTTATCATCTGTGCATTTTTGTACGTTTTGGTAGAGCAAAGCATTATGAGTTGGTTGCCAACTTTTAACAATAAGGTGTTACACATACCATCGTCTTTTAGCATTTTAATAGCGGGCATTTTAGCTGCATCAACGGCCTTAGGTAGATTTTTGGCTGGTATAGTTTTAAAAAGAATTCCATGGCCTCTATTTTTATTTTGTTGCATCGTCATCTCTGCAAGTTTGGTGCTTTTAGCAATTCCATTGGCATCAGCAAGTACAGCAAGCGATATTAAAACTTGGAGCGACATACCTCTAGCTACTTACGTTTTTCCGTTAATAGGTTTCTTTTTAGCACCTATATATCCCGTTATCAATTCGGTAATACTTGCTGCACTACCAAAAAACAAGCATGCCACCATGACGGGTTTAATCGTAGTTTTTTCGGCGCTTGGAGGCACATTTGGATCGTTTATAACTGGTTCTATTTTTCAGCATTATGGCGGTGAAAAAGCATTCTATTTTTCTCTATTGCCCCTCACATTATTAGCTATTGCACTCACAGTTTTTAACAGAAACAAGTTAAACTTTACAAGTAAAGAGAAATGATCCGAGAATTATTTTTTATAACCGATTTGCATGAATTGTTTCATGATGTGCAAACAAGTGAAATTTTTAGCGACCAAAAGGCTTTTACAGACTCTGTGCCCAAGTTAAAGGCAAATGAAATTGCTGCTGCTTATCAACAGCGCAAAAAGCAACCAAATTTTAATCTTTTGGCTTTTGTACAGGCTCATTTTGAACTTCCGAAAGAAGAGAAAGTTAGTAACCTTGCACCAACAGAAGAAGCAGAAAATTATGTTAACCGCTTATGGAATACGCTTACTAAAACCACTGAAAAACAATATAGCACATTAATTCATTTACCGCAGCCATTTGTTGTGCCAGGAGGCCGGTTTAGAGAGTTTTTTTATTGGGATAGTTATTTTACCATGTTGGGATTACAGGTTTCGGGGAGGGTTGATTTAATTGAAAACATGGTTGATAATTTTGCTTATTTAATTGATAATTTCGGTTTTATACCCAACGGAAACAGAACTTATTTTTTAAGTCGCTCGCAGCCTCCATTTTTTGCATTAATGGTGGCATTGTTGGCCGAAGAGAATGGAGGAAGCTCTTTGCCAAAATATTTGCCCCAACTTTTAAAAGAGCATGCTTTTTGGATGAATGGCCACGAGAATTTAACAAATAGCAACAACCAAAACAAACGTGTAGTGAAGATGCCAAACGGAGAAGTTTTAAACCGCTATTGGGATGAAGAAAATACACCTCGCCCAGAAGGTTATATTCAAGACTTAGAAATTTTTCACAATGCAAAAGGCAATACGGATCAATTATATAGAAATATAAGGGCGGCCTGCGAATCGGGATGGGATTTTAGCAGTCGCTGGTTTGCAGAGCCTAATGACGTAACAACCATTAAAACAATAGATTTAATACCTGTTGATTTAAATTGCCTGCTATATAATTTAGAAAATACAATTGCACAAGCCTATAAAGTTGAAGGTAAGGGAAACGAATATGAGTACTTTATTCAATTAGCTAATAATAGAGCAAAAGCTATTGATCATTATTTATGGAATGAAGAAGAATGTTGTTTTTATGATTTTGATTTCATGCAGAATACCCCAAGCACAGTTTTAAGCATGGCTACAGCATTTCCTTTGTTTTTTAACATTTGTAATGCAGAAAAAGCAGAGTTGGTACTCGAAAGAATTGAAAAGGATCTTTTAAATGTTGGAGGATTATCAACTACCATAAATACAACGAGCCAACAATGGGACTCTCCGAATGGATGGGCACCCTTACAATGGATTGGATATAAAGCTGCACAAAACTATGGAGCAGAAGATTTAGCATTTACTATTGGCACTAATTGGACCAAAAATGTAGAGCGGGTGTTTAATACTACTGGTAAAATGATGGAAAAATACAATGTAATAGATATCACATTAGCTGCTGGTGGTGGCGAATATCCAAATCAAGATGGATTTGGCTGGACCAACGGTTGTTATTTGAAACTCAAAAAATTAATTTAAACATACTAAAAAAGGAGCCTAAGGCTCCTTTTTTAGTATGTTTCGCTATCAGGTGGTATTCCATAATCAACAAAACCAACTTCTTTCTTTTTGCCTTTTTTACCAAAAAGTGATTTTACCATATTAAAAGCACCAGTTAAGCTTTCTGCATCTAAAGATTTTCCAACTTTACCAGAAATTAATGCCCCTAGTGCTTTAGTAATTACTCCAGAACCTCTAAACACCGTACTGTTTAACAACATAGGTAATGCAATAGACATTATCTTACTTGTAATATGAGTATTTTCATCAAGCTTTAATAAGCCATTTGGTGTTGCATATTTCTTAAAAAGATTACTAATCGAAAACCTTTTTATGTACTTTTTCGAGTCTTCTTTAATCATTACTCCCTGCAACTTGTATTGAACTCTTAGTTTCAATACTTCGCTATGCAAGTCTTCTAATGTGTTAATATGACTATAATTTCTCTTCATCGTCGTCGTCTTTATCGGCTACTTTATCGAAATATTTTTTAATGAACAAGTTCACTAAAAGCTTCTCAATATATTTATCCTTTGTTAAATAAACAATAACAGATATGAACAAATAAATGAGGGCAGTACATCCAAAACCTTTAGCGTAACTACCTAAAACTTCAGATAAATAAAGAGCTAAGGTTAATGACGCAAATAAAAATGCCAATATAAATGAAACAACCACCGCAGCGTTGGTAATCAAATCTGCGAAAATTTTTGAACCTTTTTCTACAGCGGATAACTTTGCATACTCAATTCTAGTATCAATATATTCTTTAGCATCTAAAAAAATATCTTCTAAATCTTTCTCTTTATTTTCTTCCATTACTTAAATATTTGTTGGCACTAAATAGCTCAAACGTTTTCAACTTCTGAAGAATATTCTTCTTCTACGCTACGTAATTTACTTTTAATAGAATCTACAACTTTGTCTTTTAGTCCAGATAAATTGTTGATCTCATCTGCCGCTCTATCTTTGATAGAATCACCAAAATCTTTTAAAGATTGACCTAATTTATCTCTCGTTTCGCTACCTTTTTCAGGCGCAAATAATAAACCTAATGCCGCTCCTGCAGCTAAACCAGCTAATAATGCTACAACTACTTTTGAATTATCATTCATGATACTAAATTTTTATTGTTTAACAATCTTATTTTTTAATATAGGATTGAGCTCTTGTGCTTTCGTTAATTTATAACTCCTCATGTTCATGAATTGTTTTAATTCTTTCTAATCTTTCTGTAGCCTTTGAACTTGTTTCGTAAATTCTAATCAGCAAGAAAAAGTAAGACAATAACAACGGCCCAAACACCAACCCTAATATACCAAATAAAGGTATACCAATAACTACGCCAATTACGGTAATAATAGGGTGAATATTTCCAACTTTTTTGGCAATCATAAAACGCAGCACATTATCTATATTGATAATTACCACAAAACCAAAAATCAACATACCCCATGCTGCAAAATTATTACCATCTGCAAATTGCAAAAGTGCAGCGGGCACAAATACTACAGGTGGGCCTAATAATGGTACTAATGAAATAAATGTAGTTATCACCCCCCAAAACAAAGGATCTTTGTAACCTAATACATAAAAAGCCAAACTAACTAAAGAACCTTGTACCAAAGCAATAAAGCCTTGTCCAACCACATTTGCATAAGTTGTGTTTCGCATTTCCTCTGCAAAGCGATGTGCATTTTGTTCTCTAAAAGGTGCATATTTTACCAAAGCATTTTCGAAATGCTCTCGTTCTACTAACATAAAGTAGAGTAAAAAATACATTAGTAGTAATCCTAAAACTATATTAAAAACACCAGAGATAAGCGAGGGAAATAGACCCGTAGCCCACGTGCCTACACTATTTAATCCATCCTCTATATATTGTTGTACCCTTCCTTCTAGTGGTAAAAGATGCTGAAGTTTATATAACAAGTTTTTAAAATAAATTTGGTCGTTCTTAAGTTCAGTAATTTTCTCAATTACCATACTACTAAGTGCGTAAAAAGGAAGTATAAGTATGATAATTGATAGCAGCAAGAGTAGAATAGCTGCAAACCTTCTATTCCAATTTTTAACTTCGGTAAGGTAAATATAACCCGGACGAAGAATAGTGTATAATACTAGAGTACTTAATAAGGACCCAAAAATCCCCATCAACGAATATGCAATCAAACAGCCCAAAGCAATAATGATCACGAGGTTAATATTGTTTCGCTGTTTATAAGTAAAAATAGACATACAGAGCTTTAAGTTGTATCTATTAAATAACAAAAGCCTCTAAAATGTTTTAAGAAGCTTTTGTTTTATTACAAATTTTTAATGCACACTAATTATCTAAATCAATTGCTTTCATTTTATTATAAAGCGTTTTACGATCTATATTTAAAATTTTAGCTGCTTTTGTTTTGTTAAAATTAACTTCCCTCAAAACATTTAAAATTGCATCATACTCTGCCTCTAAAGCAGCGTTTTTTAGGTCTCTAGGTTTACTTGTTGTTGCAGAGCGAACAATTGCATTTTCTACAGCATTTTCTACAGCTGTAGCTTTTGCATATGTACTTATTTCTAGAGGCAAAGCTTTTAATTGAATTTGTTCAGTTTCTGTTAAAAGTGTTGCTCTTCTTACTACATTTTTTAACTCACGAACGTTACCTGGCCAATTATAGGTAAGAAAACATTCTTCCACCTCTTCAGAGAAACCTAGAACATTTTTATTTAATTCTTCATTAGCAAAGGATAAAAACGTGTTGGCAAAAACCATAATGTCTCTACCTCTATTGCTTATTGGGGGTAAGTGGATAGAAAACTCATTAAATCTGTGGAACAGATCTTCTCTAAACCTCCCCTTTTGAATTGAGTCGGCTAGATTTTCATTAGTTGCTACTATAATACGTACATCTAAATCAATTTCTTTAGTGCTACCAATTCTTTTGATCTTTCTTTCTTGTACTGTTCTTAATAATGCAGCTTGTATATCATAAGATAAATTACCAACCTCATCTAAAAACAATGTACCTCCATTAGCCATTTCAAAGTGACCAATCTTAGTATATAGCGCACCTGTAAATGATCCCTTTTCATGTCCAAAAAATTCACTTCCTGCCAATTCCTTTGTTAAAGACCCGCAATCCATTGCTACAAACGGCTTATCACTTCGTGAACTATTTAAATGGATGGTTTTTGCTACAGACTCCTTACCTGTTCCACTTTCGCCAGTTAAAATTACGCTGTAAGAAGTAGGGGCAACAAGCATAATTTGCTTCATTAAATCTTTAGATGCCGAGCTTTGACCAACCACAAATTCACCGGTTTCTGGCTTAGCTTGCTTATTAACTTTGTTTTTTCGTTCTGCGCTTTCTATTTTGTCGTTAGATAAGTTTAAAGCAATTTGCATATCAATTGCCTTATTTATGGTGTTTAAAATTTCATCAGGATATAATGGTTTGGTAATATAATCGTAAGCACCAAGTTTTATCAGTTCTACAGCTAACTTAATATCAGAATATCCGGTGATTATTATTACCCCAGTGCTTGGGTAATTCTCCTTAATTTTAATCAGCATCTCTTTACCATCCGTATCTTCTAAACGGTAATCACACAACACCAAATCAAAACTCTCTCTAGCAAGATAATCCATTGCCGCACTACCATTAGTTGTAGTTTCTACCTCAAAAGAATTTCTTGTTAAAAATTTTGATAACAGTAGACCGATATTCACCTCGTCATCAATAATTAAAATTTTCTTCATATAAAGCTATTTGCTTGTTAATTAATGGCTAAGATAAAGAAATATTTAGTTTGGGAAATATTTTCTACACACATTTTATGGTTTTTTCTGAGATAAATTTGATTAAAGAAAATATCTAGCCTTATAATTAAAATCATTTCTTTTGAAGAAAATTTTGTGCCTTATAATTAATTTTTAAACATCTTTTTTGTGGCATGATTAAATTGCTAAGCATAAAAAAACCCACTGAGTTTTTTATCAATGGGTTTTAAAAAATTTTCTATAAATATTTTCACTTCCCCTTAAATACGGCTTTTCTTTTTTCTAAAAATGCAGCTACACCTTCTTTAAAATCTTCGGTTTGAAAACAGTTGGCAAACTCATCAATTTCTACCTCAAATCCATTCAATTTTTTATCAGCTGATGCATTTACGGCTTTAATGGCACTAGCCATGGCCAAAGGCGCTCTCAATTTTATTCTATTCAAAATTTCTTCAGCTTTGCCAATTAATTCTCCTTGCGCAACAACATAATTAACTAAGCCAATTTGCGCAGCTTTTTCTGCAGTAATCATATCAGCAGTAGTAATCATTTCTATTGCTCTACCTTTACCAACCAATTGAGTTAAGCGCTGGGTGCCCCCGTAACCGGGTATCAATCCTAAAGTAACTTCTGGTAAACCTAATTTTGCGCTTTCACTCGCAACGCGGATATGACATGCCATGGCTAATTCTAATCCTCCGCCAAGGGCGAAACCATTTATAGCCGCTACAAAAGGTTTAGGGCAATTTTCTATAGCATTGAAAACATTGGCATGCCCATTTCTTGCTAATTCTTTCCCTTCTGCCAGATTATAATTCTGAAACTCAGAAATATCAGCGCCAGCTACAAACGCCTTATCGCCCGCTCCTGTTAGTAGAACCCCTTTAACTTCATCGTTATTTGTAGCAAAAGCAATTACATCGGCCAATTCTGCCAATACTTCTTTATTTAACGCATTTAGTTTTTGTTCTCTATTAATAGTGATGTAAAGTACATTTTCTTTTACTTCAGCTAAGATTTGATTGTAAGTCATGGCTTAAAAATTTCTATTTTCTGTAACCCAGTTTGTTATATACGCAACAATATGTGCCATAGGCGTTCCTGGCGGGAATAAGCCTCCTACACCCATTTCTTGTAGCTTTTCTATATCCGCATCCGGAATAATTCCTCCTCCAGTTAACAAAACATCAGTTAGTTGTTTCTCTTTCATGATATTGATGATTTTTGGGAAAACAGTCATGTGTGCGCCAGATAAAATAGACACACCAATGGCATCAACATCTTCTTGCAGAGCCGTGTTTACTACCATTTCTGGCGTTTGGCGCAAACCAGTATAAATTACTTCCATACCGGCATCTCTAAGTGAGGTTGCAATTACTTTTGCACCGCGATCATGCCCATCTAAACCCACTTTTGCCACTAAAACCCTAATAGGTCTGTTCAATGTTTTGTTCATATTTGATACTAAAGTAGCAGTAAATGTAAAATAATTTAGTCGTTTTATTAATCAAACCTTTAAAAACAACCTTAAAATGGCTGCAAATTATTAACTTTGATGCTCAAAATCTACAATTTATTATGAGCGAAGAAAAATCATTAAACTTTATTGAAGAGTTAATAGAGAATGATTTAAGTACTGGGAAATACGAAACTTTAGTTACACGATTTCCGCCAGAACCTAATGGATATTTACACATCGGCCATGCCAAAGCAATTTGCTTAAATTTTGGGTTAACTCAAAAATATGGTGGTTATACTAACTTACGTTTTGATGATACCAACCCGGTAACCGAAAAAACTGAATATGTAAATAGCCAGCAAGAAGATATACAATGGTTAGGTTTTGAATGGAAAAACGAGTTATATGCGTCAGATTATTTTGACCAATTGTATGCCTTTGCCGTAAAACTGATTGAAGATGGTTTGGCATATGTAGACCATAGCACAGCTGATGAAATTGCAGAGCAAAAAGGTACTCCAACTGAACCAGGTAAACCAAGTGCTTACAGAGATCGCAGCATAGCTGAGAACTTGGAATTGTTTGCTCAAATGAAAAGCGGTGTTTTGCCTGATGGTGCTTGTACTTTACGTGCAAAAATTGATTTGGCAAGCTCAAATATGTTAATGCGTGACCCGATTATTTATCGCATAAAACATGCTCATCATCACCGCACTGGCGATGCTTGGTGTATTTACCCAATGTATGATTTTGCACACGGACAAAGTGATAGCATCGAAAACATAACTCACTCTATTTGTACTTTAGAATATGTTTCGCACCGCGAATTGTACGATTGGTTTATTGAAAAATTAGGTATTTTTCCTTCTAAACAATACGAATTTGCACGTTTAAATCTTACTTACACGGTAATGAGTAAACGTAAATTAATGCAATTGGTAAACGATGGTTTAGTGAGTGGTTGGGACGATCCGAGGATGCCTACTATTTCTGGCTTGCGCAGAAGAGGTTACACACCAGAAAGTATCAGAGAGTTTTGCGAGCGCATCGGCATTGCCAAAAGAGAAAATTTAATTGAGTTAAGTTTATTAGAATTCTGTATTCGCGAAGATTTAAATAAAAGAGCCAATAGAGTGATGGCTGTGCTTGATCCGATTAAGTTAATCATTACCAATTATACCAAAGGTGAAGAAATTTTAATTGGCGAAAACAACCCTGAAGCCGAAGATAAAGGCGGTACTCGTGAAATTCCTTTCAGCAACGAATTGTGGATTGAACGTGAAGATTTTATGGAAGAACCTGCTAAAAAATGGTTCAGATTAGCTCCTGGAGCAACCGTAAGATTAAAATTTGCCTACATTGTACAATGTACAGATTACAAAAAGGATGAAAATGGAAATGTAACAGAAGTTTATTGTACTTACATTCCAGAATCGAAAAGTGGTGAAGATACCAGCGGAATTAACGTTAAAGGTACGATCCATTGGGTAAGTGCAGAACATGCCAAAACTGCCGAAGTACGTTTATATGATCGTTTATTTTCTGTAGAATCTCCAGATAGTGAAGAAGGTGATTTTAAGGATTACCTAAATCCGGATAGTATGCAAGTGATTGAAAAGGCTTACATCGAACCTTATTTAGCTAATGCTGAGCAAGGTGTAGGTTATCAGTTTATTCGTAAAGGATATTTCTCGGTAGATAAAGACTCTACTGCTAACAACTTAATATTTAACAGAACAGTTGGTTTAAAAGAAGCTTGGAAGCCTAAGCAAGGTTAAAAAATGCAGAGGTTTGGAAGGTTGAAGGTAGATACCAACGCTTAAACCTGCCTCTCGACAGGAACTAAAGTGAATATTAAAGCCTCAAATTTTTAGTTGTTATCTCGCATTGCGAAGGATCTCTAAAAATTTGAGGCTTTTCTTATCAATGTTGGGGTAAACAACTAATTTATCCTCATAGCTTCTTCAAAATATAAATCCCACTTCTTTTGATTTTCAAAGTCTTTGCTGTGGTTGGTTTCTGAATCGTATTTTAATTGTTCGGCGGTCATCTCTGCATAAAGTTTAGTCCATATATCTTTGATTTCTGCCTGATAACTCCTTTTCGAAAAATTAGTTGATTCAAAAAGTTTTTTCAGCTTCATTGCATAAATAAAGCAAATGTCGGCATGCCCCTGTTCATGTTTCAAAAGTCTTACATTATTTGATTTAACTAACTTGCTTTCAAAATAAGACTTTCCAGTATCTGGTTTATTGGTTACTGTAAATTCTATTTTCATCTGATCTTCTTCAACTTTAATCACCTTATATCTATAGGCTATAATACTCCAAGTAAAGGCTTGATGTTCAGCATTTGCCGGGCGATCATTTTTAAAAAAACTCCAATCTAATATTGCTCTTTCTTGTGCAAAAGTGAAGCAAGGAAAAGCTAATAACAAGTAAAGCAGCAAAAAACCTATTCGTTTTTTCATCCTACATATACTTCTTATACAAATTATACAAAATCAACTTATCTGGCTCTGTTAATTTTGGTGTTAAATCTGTACCTACAAAATGGCGTTTAAAAGCAGTAACTGCAGCTCCTAAATTTTTTACATCGTAGCCAATAATCCGCAAAGCAGTTGTAGTATCAAAATTTGCTGGTGGCATTTGCAAAACATCATCGTACCATAAGCCATAACCCTTTTTCGCTAAAGTTCTCCAAGGAAAATTATTAGGATCTGGTTTACGAGACGGCGCATAATCTGCATGACCAATAAAATTAGCTGTAGGGATATTGTATTTCTTTTTTAACGTACCTAATAAAGCACATAAGCTATTAATTTGTGCGTCTGTCCACACATCGGTTGTACCATTGTTATCCATTTCTATGCCAATGGAAGCAGAATTCATATCAGTTTCATTGCCCCATTTACCAGCTCCGGCATGTTGTGCTCTTAAATAATCGTTTACCATTTGCACCACTTTTCCGTCTCTACTTACTACATAATGAGAACTTACACTAGTTCTTTTAATGGTAAAAGTTCTTAAAGTTTGTTCTAAAGAATCTTGAGCAGTATGATGGATCATCACAAAATTTGGCTTTCTGATACCCATATTTACAGTACCTACAAAATATTGCTCGTTATTAAGCGAGTCTATAGTTTGCCCCACTGGCGGTGTAGCCTGAATAGTTTTGGCGAAATCTTTCGCCATGTTCTTATAAACTTTGTCTGTAGCGGAATACTTATTTGTACTGCAGTTGCTCAATAGCAAACCGCACATCACTATGGCTGAACTTTTAAATAATAACTTTTTCAATTTTATTGGATTTGAGATGATGCAGCGAATATAAAATTACGCTTGCTTATATTTTTTACTAATTTAGTGCATTGTAACTAATAGAAAAACAATTTCGAACACTAATGAAGAAATTAAATACAACTAGTCTGCTAATTTTAGGCTTATCGTTAACTGCAACTATGCTCTCATGTACTGGTAGCAGTCAAAAAACAGAAGAAACCACTAAAAAAAATGGAACAGACAGTTTGTTAGATTATGTAGATAACAGACTAAAAATATACGAGAAAGTAAAATTAACCACTAATTTAAATGCACTTAGTGTAAGCGAGAGAAAAGTGTTACCGCTACTTATCGAAGCTGCAAAAATTATGGATGATTTGTTTTGGAAACAAGCATATCCGCAACGCGATAGCCTTTTGAACACAATAAAAGATGAAAAAACCAAGCAGTTTGTAATGATTAACTATGGGCCTTGGGATAGATTAAATGGCGACAAACCTTTTGTTGCAGGCATTGGTACTAAAACTTTAAACGGTACATTTTATCCTGCCGGGATGACTAAAGAAGCCTTAGAGAAATCTGATGTTAAAGACAAATTTGGATTATATTCGGTAATTAGAACTGAGCAAGAAAAATTGATTTCGGTTCCATACCATGTAATTTATGCTACAGAATTGCAAAGAGCGAGTAGCTTATTAAAACAGGCCGCATTGCTAACAGATGATGCTGGATTTAAAAAATATTTGAACTTGCGTGCTGATGCTTTGGTTACTGATAATTACAAAGCAAGTGATTTGGCTTGGTTAGATATGAAAACTAATGGTTTAGATATTATCATTGGTCCGATAGAAAACTATGAAGACAAATTGTTTAATGCTCGTGCGGCTTACGAATCTTATGTATTAGTAAAGGACAAAGAATGGAGCAAACGTTTAGCGAAATATGTAGCCATGTTACCCGAATTGCAAAGGGGTTTACCTGTTGATGCAAAATACAAAAAAGAAGTTCCGGGTACTGATTCAGAACTAAATGCCTATGATGTGGTTTATTACGCCGGCGATTGCAATGCAGGATCTAAAACCATTGCCGTTAACTTACCAAACGACGAAGAAATTCAGCAGCAAAAAGGGACAAGAAGATCTCAGTTAAAAAATGCCATGCAGGCTAAATTTGATAAGATCTTAGTTCCAATTGCAAGAGAATTAATAGATGCAGATCAACAGAAATTCATCAAGTTTGATGCTTTTTTTGCCAATGTAATGTTTCATGAAGTGGCACATGGTTTGGGTATAAAAAACACAATTACCGGTAAAGGCACTGTTCGCTCTGCGCTAAAAGAACAATATTCGTGGTTAGAAGAAGGCAAAGCCGATATTTTGGGCTTGTACATGGTTACAGGTTTGCTAAAAAAAGGAGAGTTAACTGGAGATATAAAAGAATATTATACCACATTTATGGCTGGGCTTTTACGCTCTGTACGTTTTGGTGCATCAAGCGCACACGGTAAAGCAAATATGCAGTGCTTTAATTATTTTAAAGAACAAGGCGCTTTCCAAAGAACAGCAAAAGGAACCTACAAAGTAGATTTTGATAAGTTTGCCACTGCAATGAATGGCTTAGGCAATTTAATTATCACATTACAAGGAAACGGCGACAGATTAGCCGTAGAAAATGCACAAAAAGCAAAAGGAATTATTGCCGCAGAATTGCAAGCAGATTTAGATCGTTTAAGCAAGAAAGGTATCCCTGTTGATATTATTTTTGACCAAGGCGTTGATGTTTTAGGAATGAAATAAAACTAAAAAGAAAATGCTAAAAGCCTGTATGATAAATTTATATAGGCTTTTTTTATGCAGTTATTTTTAAGTTTCCTAAAAAAACTGAAAATTTCTTGTAACCTTTTGCATCTTCTTATCGTCTACTCAATACAAACTAAGCAAAAAGGCTTTCGGTCTTTTTAAACTAAAACAAAATTTACAGGTGTTAAAAAAAATTGGCGTGCAAACGCTGTGGAATTTTATTGCCTAAATTTTTAAACCAAACAAACACACAATATGAAATCTTTTTACATCATTTTACTAAGCATTTTTACAGCCACCACCAGCTTGGCAAGCCCACCAAAACAAAGCACTGTTAGCGGTATTATATTAGATGAACAAAATAAGCCAGTAGATTATGTTACAGTTGGGCTCTTTAAAACTTCAGACTCTGCTTTGGTTAAAACTGCATTAACCAATCCGGATGGTAAATTCGAATTTGTAAACATAACCAGTGGTAATTATTTTGTAAGAGCCAACATGATGGGTTATAGTAAATTTAAAAGCAATCCATTTAATTTAACCGAAAGCAATTTAGTTTTAGATAAAATTATCCTTAAAGCAGAAGGAAAAACATTAAATGCAGTTAGCATTACCGCTACAAAACCACTAATAGAACGTAAAGTTGATAAACTGGTAATGAATGTAGAGAATAGTAGCGTTGCTATTGGTTCTACCGCTTTAGAGGTTTTGCAAAAAGCACCAGGTGTTACTGTAGACCAAAATGATAATATTTCTATGCAGGGTAAACAAGGTGTTTTAGTAATGCTTGATGGTAAACAAACCTACATGAGCAACGCTGATGTAGCTAATTTGCTTAGAAACATGCAAAGTTCTGAGTTAGAAACCATCGAGCTCATTACAAATCCATCTTCAAAATATCCAGCTGCTGGTAACTCAGGGATTATCAACATTAAAACCAAAAAGAATAAAAATGGTGGTACTAATGGAAGCGTTACATTAACCGCAGCACAAGGCAAAAATTTTAGGGGTAATGCTGGTCTAAACCTAAACCATCGTACTAATAAAATTAATGTGTTTGGTAATTACAATTACGGAAATTTTAGAAATAGCAATATTTTGGAGATAGATCGTATCTCAAATGGCACACCAGATACTTACTTTAGTCAGATTGGTAATAGCTACAGAAAACGCCAAAACAATAATTTTAAAGCAGGTTTAGATTATTTCTTAAATAAGAAAAACACCTTGGGTTTTTTAGTAACTGGTTATTTAAACAATGGAAAAGAGAATACTGACAATAATACTTTAATCGGGCCATCATTTAGCCAGATAGATTCTACACTTATATCTAATTCTATATCTAGTAATAAGTATAACAACCTATCATATAACTTAAATTATAAATCAATTTTAGATACGGCTGGTTCAGAAATCTCAGCAGATGTAGACTATTCTCGTTTTAATGGAAAAGACATTGCCGATTATGAAAATGATTATCGCTTTGCAAACGGCAATAGAATTAGACCTTTAAATTTAATTAGAAACACTACGCCAACCATTATTGATATTAAAGCATTTAAAGTTGATTACAACACCTCGCTAAGCAAAACTGTAAAGTTAGAAGCTGGCGTAAAAAGCAGTTGGGTTAAAACAGACAACGATTTAAGGGCCGAAGAATTGATAAATAATGTTTGGCAAAACGATGTTAGAAGAAGTAACCAGTTTGTATATGATGAAAATGTAAACGCGGTTTATACCAATATAAATAAGCAGTTTAAAAGCACGAGTGTACAACTAGGATTAAGAGTAGAGCAAACCAACTCTACAGGAAATTTAATTACCAATAATGAAGTGGTTAAACGAAGCTATTTAGATTTTTTCCCAACGCTTTTTGTACAACAAACCTTATCAAAAAATAACCAAGTTGGCTTTTCTTACAGCCGCCGAATTGATAGACCAAGTTATGACGCTTTAAATCCTTTTGTTTATTATTTAGATGAATTTACATATAATAAAGGTAATCCGTTTTTAAACCCTCAATACACTAATAATTTTGAAGTATCATATACATTGATGCAAAAATACCTACTATCGGTTAATTATAGCCAAGTTAATGATGTAATTACAGAGGTTTTACTACCAGATGAAGAGAGAAAAGCTTTGTATCAAACAAATGCTAACTTGGCAAAAAATGTAAGTTATGGTGCCAATTTAAACATACCTATAAAGCCTTTTAAATGGTGGGATATGAACAATAATTTAAATGTATTCCACTTGATTTTTGAATCTGATAATTTAGCCGGACAAGATTTAAAAACCGGTAAAACATCTTTTCAGTTTAAAATGCAAAACACCTTCATTATTGTGCCCGGGCTAACTGCAGAATTGAGTGGAAGTTACGAATCGCCATTAGATTATGGAACCTTAAGCATTGGAAGCAGATATTTTGTAGATATGGGTTTAAGCAAATCGTTATTTAACAAAAAAGCCAGTTTAAAATTAGCCATGAGCGATGTATTTAATACTAACGAGAGTAATATTACCAGTGCATATCCGGGTTTAAAGTATGATTTGTATCAAAAGAACGATACACAATTGGGAAGAATTAGCTTTAGTTATCGCTTCGGTAAAAACGAAATTAAACCAGCACGCCGACGCTCTGTGGGTACAGAAAGCGAACAAGGAAGAATGAAAAATTAGGGTGATTTAGGCAGCTTTGTTAATTTAAAGACCAATATGCTGAACGCTCGTCATTCTCGTGAAACGGGGATAGTAATACTGTAGAAAAGATAAATTTGTTGCAGATTATGAATTACGATGCCCAGTTTAGCTGAGCATAAAGAAAAGTGAATGTATTAAATAAGTCATTCGATGAATATATACGGATCTACTAATATTCATCGGATGACTAAATAGTCAAACAAGTAAGTATTTTTGTTCAATCAGGTTTAATTAACTTGGTTTATACAGATTTGAGGGGTTTTTGTGCACAAGCTTAAGTTAAATAGCCCAAATTGCAGCGGTATACTTTTTGGCCTTTTTTTTAAGGCTAAAAAGATTTAGCGGAAAGTTGGACTAACGGTAACAGAAGCAGAAATTTGCGCTACAAAAATTTAAAGTTTTAGATACTAACCAATATAACTTTTTACCATGTCTTCTAGCGCATGGATATCAAAGGGTTTAGGTAAATAGCTATCAGCACCTGCTTTTTTTGCTAAAGCTTTAACATCATTGTTTGCCGAAAAATAGATTACGGGTATATGTTTTAAATCTGGATGATTTTTTAATTCTTGAGTGGCTTCTATACCGCCAACATCTGGCAGCCAATTGTCCATAAAAATAATATCTGGCATGTAAGCAGCAACCTGACCTGTTATATCATTAGATGTTGCTGATGTTTTAATATCATAGCCAGCATCTTCCAGTATTAAGGTACATAAATCCAAAATATCTGTATTGTCATCAAAAATAAATACTTTTTTATTCATTACTATGGTATGCGTTAACCTATAATTTATTTATGTATTCGGCCATTTCGTCTATAGCCAACACGTTATCAATTTTTGCTCTTAAAATTGCCTGAGCTGGCATATAATCTACTTGGGCGGTAAGCGGGTCTTGTACTAATGCTTTCCCTCCAAACTTTTTTACAGTTATTAATCCGTTTACACCATCGGCATTTGAGCCAGATAACAATAAACAAACTAATTTATCTTGATAAACTTCTGCGGCAGACTGAAAAGTTACATCAATTGATGGCCTAGAATAGTTTACCTTTTCTGAATAATCTAACGAAAAAGTTTTGTCTTTTTCTATTAACGAATGATAATCCGAGGGTACAATATAAACACTTCCTGCCAATACTTTTTCCTTTTCTTCAATTTCTTTAACTTTTAGTAAAGTTTTAGTAGCTAGAAGGTTAGATAAAAGTGAATCTGTGCCCTGCTTACGGTGCACTACTATGATGATTGGAAAATCAATAGTTGTATTGATAGCTGGAAGAATTTTAAAAAGCACATCTAAACTTCCTGCAGAACCTCCGATAATTAGTGCATCACAATTTTTCATTAGCTAATCTTTCTCCAAATTTTTTCGGTGTCTAATCTTTTATAACGTTTACTAATTGGCGAAAAGTCTGTAGTTTCTTTTGTACCTAATGCTAAATAACCCAAATTATCTAAGCTGCTATCAAACAGTTGTAGCACTTTAAATTGTAAATCTCTATCGAAATAAATTAAAACATTACGACATAAGATCAATTGAAATTCATTAAAAGAATGATCTGACACTAAATTATGTGTTGAAAAAATCATTTTCTCTTTAAGATCTTCATTAAATTTAGCTAGAGAATAATTTGCGTTATAATAGGTAGAAAACTCTTGGGTGCCACCAGATGCGATATAATTTTCTGAGTATTGTTTCATTTGGCTTAATGGAAAAATACCTTGACCAGCCTTTTCTAAAACCGTAGGATTAATATCTGTTGCATATATTAATGATTTGTGCAGCAAATTGAGTTCTTTTAAAACGATTGCAATAGAAAAAGCTTCCTCTCCGGTAGAACAACCAGCTAACCAAATTCTGATGAATGGATATGTACCTAAATTTGGCAATACTTTTTCTCTTAAAGCCTTATAAAAAGTAGGGTCTCGAAACATTTCGGTAACATTAACCGTAATTTGCTCTACAAATCTTTTAAAATAAATAGAATCGTTTGCAACTTTATACCTAAACTCTGCAAAACTTACCTGTCTGTCAAGACCATATAACCTTAGTAACCGTCGTTTTAATGATGCTCTAGAATATCCTGTAAAATCGTATCCATACTGCTCCAAAACATCGTTTATCAATATTTCTACCTGCTCGTCATTAATCCCGTCTACGTGTGGCACTATAAAAAATTATTAATTTGAATAAGTAATTCGTCAACATTTACAGGTTTAGATACATAACCTACTGCACCAGCAGCTAAACACCGTTCCTTATCTCCTACCATAGCTTGGGCTGTAACCGCAATAACTGGAATAGTTGCCATGTGAGGATGATTTTTCATTTTATGAATAGCTTCATATCCATCCATATCAGGCATCATCATATCCATTAACACAACGCCAATTTCTGCATCATTTTTTAAGATATCAAACCCTTGCTGAGCACTTATAGCAGATAAACAGTTGAATTTTTTTGCTTTTAAAACCGCAGTTAATGCAAAAATATTTCTGCTGTCATCATCTATAATCAATATTTTTTTTGTTTTAACTTCCATATTTTAAAACAATATTAAACTTTATCATACAACCAAACCCTTAACAAAGAAACCAACTGATCTACATCTACCGGTTTAGAAATATAGTCTGAAGCACCTGCAGCAATACATTTTTCTCTATCTCCCATCATTGCCTTTGCAGTAACAGCCAAAATTGGCAATTGTTTGTACATCGGGATTTTTCTTATTTCTTGTGTGGTTTGATAGCCATCTAACTCAGGCATCATCATATCCATCAACACAACATCAACTTTTGGATTTTCGGCTAATACCTTTAAAGCATCTTTACCATCAACAGCTGGCAAAATTTTCATTTGGTGTTGTTCTAATGCTTTGGTAAGCGAAAATATGTTCCTCACATCATCATCTGCAATAAGCACAACTTTATCTTTTAAAACATCATTTAAACCAGCCAGTGTTTTACGGATACTTGGCTTTTCTTGCTTTTCATTTTCTTCAATTAGGTGCAAAAACAAGCCTGCTTCATCTAAAATGCGTTGGTAGGAGTGTGCTGTTTTTAAAACAATAGAATCTGCATACTGCTTAATACGGCTCTCTTCTCCTTTTGATAAACTTTTGCCCGTAAAGATGATGATTGGTAGGTTTTCTAACCCGTCTTTTTTCTTGATGATTTCTAAAGTTTCGTATGCATTTTTATCTGGTACGCCCATATCTAAAATAACACAATCAACTTCTTTTTTACTTAATGCTTCAATACTTTCATTCACGTTTTTTACAACCCGTGTTTGAATATTTGAAGTTTCTAAAAAGTAGCTTAAAGCTTTGGCATGTTGTTCATTTTCTTCTACAATTAGCACTTGCTTAGGCGATCTGGTTAAGGCAACTTCTAGTTTCTCAAATATCTGTTTCATGTGCTCTAAAGCAACCGGCTTATCAATAAAGTCTACCGCACCTTTAAGTAAACTTTCTCTTTTTACTGAAAGTGACGACATAATATGGACAGGTATTGGCCTTGTTTTTGGATTACTTTTAAGTTCCTCCATCACCTGCCAACCATCTTTAATTGGCAATTGAATATCTAATAAAATAGCTAAAGGATTGTATTGGTTTGCCATTTCAATACCTACATCTCCACGTACAGCAACAATACCTTTGTAATTACGCTTACGGGTAAAATCTAAGAGCATTTTTGCGAATGCAGTATCATCTTCGATAATTAAAATTACCTTATCATTTTTTGTGATGCTTTCTCTATCGTCGGCCACATCTCCAGGAATATGTGTAACTGTAAACCTTTCTATTGCTTCTTGGAGTGCAACAAAATGTTGCTTTTCTTGAGTTTCGGCAAGTTGTTTTTGCTCTGCTAAAAATGCCTCTTTATCATGGTAATTTAAAGGAACTGTAAGCGTAAACTCGCTACCAACATTTTCTTCACTCTCTAGTTTAATATCGCCACCTAAAAGTTTAGCTAGCTCTCTACTTATAGATAAGCCCAAGCCTGTTCCACCAAATTTTCTTCTAGTTGAACCATCTGCTTGTTGAAAGGCTTCGAAAACCAATCCCATTTTCGATTTAGGAATACCAATACCCGTATCTTTTACTTTAAATGATATTGTTTTCTGCTTATTATTAATGGCCAAAATTAAACTAACAGTGCCTTCATTGGTAAACTTAAACGCATTTGACAATAGATTTTTCAAGATCTGCTCTAATCTCATTTTATCGGTTGCAATAAGATCAGGCAATTCGTCAGTTAATGAAACCTCTAAAGTTAATTTCTTGTCTTGAGCAATAGGCTTAAACAACGACTTCATATCGGTTAAAACTTCCTCAACCTTAACTTCATGAATTTCTAAATCCATTTTACCAGCTTCAATTTTAGAAAGATCTAAAATTTCGTCTATTAAACTCAGTAAACCTTGACCAGAGCTTTGAATAACCGCGGCATACTCCGTATATTCCTTATCTAAATCTTCATTATCAGCCATTAGTTTTGAAAGCAATAAGATTGAATTTAGTGGGGTTCTTAATTCATGAGACATATTGGCTAAAAACTCTGACTTGTATTTAGTGCTTTGCTCTAGTTGTTCTGCCTTTTGCTGGATATCAATATTTCGCTCTTGGATGAGTTGATTTTTTTCTTCTAATAAGCTTGTTCTCTCTTCTAACTCCTGATTGCTTTGCAACAACTCTTCTTGCTGCACTCTTAATTCTTCTTCAGAAGCCTGTATTTTTTGGGTTTGTGCTTCGAGCTCTGCGTTTAAACCTTCTAACTCGCTATGTTGTGCTTGTAATTCTTCAGCTTGTGCCTGTGTTTCTTCTAAAAACTCCTGTATGCGTTTTCGGCTTTGTGAAGTATAAATCGCAATACCAATGTTGGCTGATATGTTATTGAAAAATTCTATTTTCCTTGGGGTATAATGATTTAACGAAGCTAATTCTATAACGCCAATAACAACGCCGTTACGCCTAACCGGAAATGCCACCACATTTACAGGTTTGGTTTGGCCAGTTGCATAACTTATGGTGATATCCGTTTCTGGTATTTGATCTAATAAAATTAGTTTCTGAGATTTGAGACATTGCCCTACCAAGCCTTCGCCAATAGCTAGTTTAAAGCTTTTTTCGTTAGGCGTTAAAGCATATGCTCCAGTTAAATATAAATTTTTATCATCTTCTAAAATATAAAGCGCTGCAACATTACTTTTGGTATGTTCTACAATATGAATCAACATATCATTCGCCAAGGTTTTAACATCCTTTTCGCCCACCATCTGATCGTTTAACTTGGCGATACCGCTTTGCATCCACTCTTTATCTTCTAATAAACCGAAAGAATATTGTAATGATTCGGCCATTGCATTTAAAGATCCGGCCAAATTGCCCAAAGCATCTTTGGCAATATCATCTAACCTTATTTTATAATTTCCACTAGATATTTCAGAAGCTATACTTTGTATGGTTTGAATTCGTTTAGTAGTTACCTCATTTAGTTGCTCTAGTTTCTCTTGCAACACAACTCTCGCATTATAATCAGTTGATACCTTTCTGTAGAAAAATATAGTAATAATTAAAGCTAATAATGAAGCAAAAACAATTAGAATTGGCGTGTATTTAGAAAACGAATTTAGCTCTTCAGTACGAATAGATAATAGCCTTTTCTCTTCGCTTTGCATATCTCTGATGATCTGCCTAATCTTATCCATGTAAATTTTGCCTTCTAGCAAATCGGTCTCAGTAACCATGCCACCTCTACCCTTAGTGGTTATGGTTCTATCAATTACTTTAAATCTAGAATCTAAAATTTCTTTCAATTCTTCCAACTTTCTTTGTTGGTAAGGATTATCTGTTGTTTCTCTTTTTACCTCGTTGTACAGCGCATTTATTTTTTCGTTGGCGCCAACATATGGTTCTAAAAAAACTTTGTTGTTGGTAAGAATATATCCTCTCTGACCTGTCTCTGCATCTTTTAAGGTAGATATCACATTATCTAATCCATTCATTATACTGTTGCTATGAGCAACTAAGTCTGAACTTTTTATTAAATTATTGATACTAATGTAAGAAGCAAGTGAACTTAAAATTAAGATAATTAATGATAAGCCAAGGCCAAGGCGTAGGTTTGTTTTAAGCGATAATTTCATTAAATGGTAATGTTATAGTTCATCAAAATCTTGGTTATGTCTAAATGGGATAGAGAAATAAAATTCAGAACCTTCTCCATAAATGCTATTCACACCTATTTTGCCGCCATGTCTTTTTATAATTTCTGAAGCGATATAAAGTCCTATACCCAAGCCTTGGAAGCGCTGAGAAGTTTCTTCTACACGATAGAATTTTTCGAAAACGTTTTGCAGCTGATCTTCAGACATTCCGATACCGTAATCTTTCACACTCAAAAACACAGTATCGCCTTGTAAATTGCAGGTTAGCTTTATTTCTGAAGTACCTGGAGAATATTTGATTGCATTTGTTAAAAAATTGATCACAACTTGTTCAATGCGCATTTCATCGCCATAAACCTTACATCTAGTGCTTCCCTCTTTAATTATCTTAAACTCCGGATTAGATTGATGCATTACATCGATAACGTTATCGATCAACTCATCAATACAAAATTCTTGTTTATTAAACTTTAATTTTCCGCTTTCAATTTTTGATATATCTAGCAAATCGGCAATTAAACTGTTCAGTTTTTCTAGTTGCACTTGAGCTTTGCCTAAGTGCTTTTTAACCGTTATGTTGTCACCTTTATCAATACTTCTTTCCAGCAACTGTACATAACCTTTTACGCTTGTTAAAGGAGTTTTAAGTTCGTGACTAGCAATACTTATAAATTCATCTTTTTTTCGCTCTGCTTCCTTCCTAAATTCGATTTCTTCGAGCAGGCTTTTTTGCATTTCGTTAAGCTTTCTATTTTGCTCATATATGCGATAAAAAGTTTGCACTTTTAAAAGCAAAATATTCATATCAACTGGCTTAGTTATATAATCTAAACCACCAGAAGAATATCCTTTAGCAATAAATCTGAATTCGGTATTTGCGGCAGAAAGAAAAATGATGGCAGTCTCTTTAGCCTTGCTGTACCCAGAAATAGCTTCAGCAACTTCAAAGCCATCCATGCCTGGCATCTGTACGTCTAAAATGATTAAAACGTAAGAGTTTTTTAAAACCTTTTTAAGAGCTTCTTCGCCAGATGAGGCTGTATCGACCTCAAAATTATGTTTCTCGAGAACCTTTTTTAAAGAAATTAGGTTCTCGGGCGTGTCATCTACAATAAGGATCATTCAATAGTAATTACAGCTGTTTGTTTGGTTTAGCAATTGAAATATCATTGCAATAATCTAATCAAACAAATGTATCCCTATTTTGTTTTAAAAATTTAATTAAAAATTAATTTTTTTAATGAAATGCTTTTAATTTAAAAACCAGAGGCATTAAAAGTATCGCCTTTTTGAAAATCACCACTCTCATAACCTTTTTTAAACCAGAACATTCGTTGAGCCGATGTTCCATGTGTGAAAGCATCTGGCACCACTTCACCTTGAGCTTGCTTCTGCAATTTATCGTCGCCAATAGCGTTTGCAGCATTTAAGGCTTCATCAATATCGCCTGCATCTAACTTAAAATCTTTCAAGTTTTGAGCATGATGAGCCCACAAGCCAGCATAAAAATCTGCTTGTAATTCTAACTTAACTGATAGTTTATTATATTCTACTTCGCTTAATCTGCCACGGGCGGCTTGCACTTTAGCAGATGTACCTAAAAGGTTTTGAACGTGATGCCCAACTTCGTGTGCAATAACGTAGGCTTGAGCAAAATCTCCAGCTGCACCGAAGCGGTTTTTCAATTCATCATAAAATGATAAATCGATATAAACTTTATTATCTCCTGGACAGTAAAAAGGACCAACCGCTGAGCTTGCGCTACCGCATGCAGATTGAACACCATCGGTAAATAGTCTAAGTGTTGGATATTCATATTGCATGCCCATTTCGGCAAACTGTTTATCCCAAACTTGTTCTGTTGATTCTAAAACACCTGATATAAATTGAGCCTGAGGATCATTTTCTGGAACACCTTCTTTTACAGTCCCCTGTTCTGTAGTTGGAATTAAATTAGCAACGCCAGATAAATCTTTACCAAAAAACAAACCAACTAATACAATGATTATCCCAATACCACCGCCAAAAGCGACTTTGCCACCTCCGCCACCTCTACCGTCTTCTACATTGTTACTACCTTTACCAAACCACTGCATATTATAAAATTTAAGTTTAGAAACTGAGGGACAATTCTTATACCAATTTAATAATTATTTAAGAGTTAAATGCAGAAACTGCTTTTTCAATTCTAGATTTAGTTTCGTTTTCGCCTAACATTACTGCAATATCAAAAACACCTGGCCCAAATTTACCACCAACTAACATTATTCTAAATGGCAACATTAACTCTCCTGGCTTAAAACCTTTAGTTTCTGCTAATGCTTTAAATTGCTCTTCTAATTGCATAGCCGATGATTGATCATTAATTAAGGCTGCAAAATCTTTAAAAAATTCAGCCTTTTCAGCCGTCCATTTTGGTTTAACAGCAGCTTCATCATAACTAGTTGGAGAAGCAAAAAAGTATGCACTTTGACCAACAAAATCGCCTAATAAATTGCAACGATCCTTAACTGCACCAATAACTTGCAATAAATACGCTTCGCTCTTAACTTCAATATTTGCTTCGGTTAAAATGTTACTAACAGCTAACTGTAAATTGCTAGCCGACGATTGTTTAATCCACTCGTGGTTATACCATTTAGCTTTTTCAAAATCGAATTTTGCTCCTGCTTTGCTTATGCGATCAATAGAGAAAGATTCTATCAGCTCTGCTAAAGTAAAAATCTCTTTGTCTGTACCATCATTCCAACCTAACATGGCTAAAAGATTTACGAAAGCCTCAGGCATAAATCCTAATTCTTTAAATCCTTTGGTTAAGTCTCCAGTTTTTGGGTCAGTCCAGTTCATGGCATATACAGGAAAACCTAAACGATCACCATCACGTTTGCTTAATTTTCCGTTTCCATCTGGTTTTAAAATTAATGGCAGATGCGCCCATTGTGGCATCGAATCTTCCCATCCTAAATATTTCCAAAGCAAAATATGGATTGGAGCAGATGGTAGCCACTCTTCGCCTCTAAAAGCATGGCTAATTTCCATCGCTTTGTCATCTGCTACCACAGCCAAATGATATGTTGGCATTCCATCGGCTTTAAGCAAAACCTTATCATCAACTAAATTAGTATCAAAACTTACAATACCTCTAATCATATCGTTAAAAGAAACCTGCTCATCTTCTGGCATTTTAATTCTAACTACATAAGGAGTTTGGCCAGCTAATAATTCATCAACTTCGCTTTGCAATAGCGTTAATGAATTACGCATTTCCATACGCGTTTGCTGACCGTATAAAAAGTTAGGTTGTTCTGTTCTTTTGGCTGTTAATTCTTCTGGAGTATCAAAAGCATAATAAGCAAATCCATCTGCAATTAATTGCTCTGCATATTGCTTGTATCTCGCTTTGCGTTCACTTTGGCGGTATGGCCCAAAAGTGCCAGGCTGTTGCGGACTTTCATCGGGTGTAATTCCACACCAATTTAAACAGTCTACAATATATTCTTCGGCTCCTGCTACAAAACGCGTTTGATCTGTATCTTCAACACGTAAAATAAAGGTTCCTTTATGTTTTTTTGCAAATAAATAATTAAATAAAGCGGTACGTACGCCACCTAAGTGTAAGCCACCTGTTGGGCTTGGTGCAAATCTTACTCTAACTTTCTTTTCCATGAGGTTACAAAGATATAATTTAGACGGAAGATGTGAGGTGGAAAATGGAAGGAATACTTATTTGGGTTTTGTTGTGACACATTTTACATTTTTTCGTAATTTGCCATCATCTATTATGAACCCCTATCAAAAAAAGCGCCGCTGGAAGGTATTTTTACTGGTTTTTGCCATAGTAATTGGTACGGCATCGGTATTTTACTCAGACTTTTTCGTAAAAAAGATGGAGCGAGAAGAAGCTGCTCAATTTAAACTTTGGGTTACTGTTGCCGAACAACAAATGAAAATGTACGACAATGAGCAACTAACAGGTATTTACGATTTGCTTAAGAAAAATACGAAAGTGGATGTAATTGTAACTAAACCAGATGGTAGCATTTACCTTTGGGATGGATTAGACACTACAAAAACACTGTATCCAACAGACGAATCTAAAACTTACGATTCCCTCTATTTTGTGAGGCAATTGGATAAAATGAAAAAGCAGCACAAGCCCGCAAAAATGACTGGTAGTGAGGGTGAACCTTTAATTGCCTATTATAAAGATTCGTTTATTTTAACACAGTTGAGGTTTTTCCCTTACATACAATTAGGTGTAATTGGGCTTTTTATTTTGGCAGCTTATGTTGCATTTAGTTCGGCTCGTAGAGCAGAGCAAGACCAAGTTTGGGTTGGTATGGCAAAAGAAACTGCACACCAATTGGGTACTCCTATTTCATCATTAATGGCTTGGGTAGAGCTCATGAAATCGAAATTTGATGCAGAAGAAGACCCATTGATTGCCGAAATGCAAAACGACATTCACCGTTTAGAAATTATAACAGATCGTTTTTCTAAAATAGGCTCTAAACCAATACTCGAAGACCATGTGGTATTTTTAGTGGTTAAAAATTTTATCGATTATTTTAAAATAAGAACATCAGATAAAATCAACTTTGTGATAACTGGCGATAACCAAGTGAGGGCAATGTTAAGCATCCCTTTATTTGATTGGGTTATTGAAAATTTATTAAAAAACGCAGCTAATGCGATTGAAAATGAAGGCACTATTACAGTTAATATTATCGAGAATTTGACAAAAGAAGAGGTTTTTATAGACGTTAGTGATACTGGAAGAGGAATACCTAGATCTAAATTCGATACTGTTTTTCAACCAGGCTATACCACACGTAAACGCGGTTGGGGTTTAGGTTTATCTTTAACCAAAAGGATAATTGAAAATTACCACAGCGGGCAAATCTTCGTAAAGGAATCGGAATTGGGCAGCGGCACAACATTTAGAATTATCTTAAAGAGTAGCATAACTTATGAACCGACCACAAATACAGGAATACCCAGAGGCGTTTAGCAATTATATTAATTTGGTTGAAGGAGATGTGATAGAGATATTAACAAACCAAATTTCTGATTTCAGCAATTTTTTGAACAACTTGGTAGAAAAAGCAGATTACGCTTATGAACCCGGAAAATGGACCATAAAAGAATTAGTTGGCCATATGATTGATACCGAACGTATTATGATTTATCGTTTAACTTGTTTTGCTCGCAATGAAAAATCTCCATTGCCCGGTTTTGAAGAAGATGATTACGTAGCCAACGCAAATTTTGCCGCTAGAAGTTTATTTAGCTTATCAGAAGAATTTGCTCAACTGAGGAAATCGAATTTGTTTTTAATTAAATCGCTTAACGAAGAAGAATTAGGCAGAATAGGCACCGCTAGCAATAGACCAATGTCTGTAAGAGCCATTGTATTTATGATTGCTGGGCATGTGATCCATCATACTAAAATTATTAAGGAAAGATATTTATGATTTGGTTTAAAGAATTTACACCAGCAGTGCTTAATGATAGACCAAAAAACCATATTGGGGCAGTTTTGGGTATTGAATTTACAGAAATTGGTGAAGATTATATTTGTGCAACCATGCCTGTTGATGAACGCACACACCAACCCGCTGGCATTTTGCACGGCGGTGCATCGGTAGTGTTGGCCGAAACTTTAGGCAGCATTGCAAGCTACATGTGCATTAATCCTGATAAGTATATAGCTGTAGGCTTAGAGGTTAATGCCAATCATATAAGACCAGTAAGTTCTGGTTTGGTAAAAGGTATTTGTAAGCCATTACATATTGGTGGAAAAACACAGATTTGGGAAATTAAAATGTACAACGAAAAAGGAAAAATGAATTGCATTAGTAGATTAACCGTTGCCATTTTACCTAAGCCGTTGTAGCCCGAAGTGAGAATCAAAAAGTCCGATAGCCATGATGACTTCGGACTTCCTGACTTTACTGTCTTGCGGACTTCCCCAACTTTCTGACTTCTCTACCCCTGCTTATCCAACCATTTTTTCTCGATGATGTAAGAAACAATCAAACCTAAGCCTCCAAAAATACCAAGGCAACCGAAGTAAATTGCTACAGATTGACCTTCTTCCATATCAGTCATTTCTCGTCCGAAAACGCCTCTAACTGTAAATAACGCTACCATTAATCCAACGCCCAAACCAACTAAGAGCAAGCCAAATTTTAAGCTTAAAAACGGTTTTGGAGTAGATTTATGTAAGCCTGGATCTATACCACGCTCAATCATCGCCATTTTTTCTTTGTTAGATAAGTATCTTAAACCGAACACCATTGCGAACGTACAGATGAAAAATGTAATTGGTACTAATATTCCTTGCATGATTTCTATTTTTTTATGTTAAACATTCATTGTTTTTAGAACCGCAGTTCTGAATACTATGACAACAGCAAAAAAATTTAGGTTACAGTAGCAAGTTAAAAAAATCTTAAAATTTGAAGGTTTATTTTTTTCATATCCTTAAACTCAGATTGAATAGGTCAAAAGCCATTAGTAAGCTGATATTTATTTTTGAATATCAATGGTAGTTCCTGAAGCAATATATTTAAACAAAGTATCCATATCTCTATTTTGCAAAGCGATGCATCCTGCAGTCCAATCTTTTGCATTAACTTTTGAATAGGTTGTACCATGAATAGAAACACCAAATCCCACTTTTACACCCTTCTGCTTTGCGATGAGTTTATCATGTGCATTTGGGTAGGAAATTAAAAAACTCTTGTAAAATTTATCACTTCTAACATATTTTCTATCAATGTGATAAATTCCCTCTGGTGTTTTGCCATCACCCTCTTTAACTTTATTTCCCACAGGATTAAAACCTAAGTCAATATAGAAAGTTTTGATTACGCTATCTTTTCGAAAAATCATCATCTTCCGTTTTCCTTTTAAAACAGTAATCCTATCAGCTTGATTTAATGTATTTGCAATGTTATCTAACTTTATCTTCCAGTTTTGTATGGTATCTGGATTTCTCCAAGCGTCCCATCTTTCGCTACTGGCAACTGCGTAATCATCTCTTTTTAAAGAATCTTGTGACTCTTGAGTTAATCTATGTAACCTCCAAACATTTCTATCTCTAAAAATAAGGGCTTCGTGATTAAAAACCACTTTAATATACTGGGAGAAATGAAGGGATTTACCCTTACTATCATTAACTATAATAGTGGTATCGATGTCTTTTGGCAAATGTCTAAAAAGCGAATCATGCCATTTAATTGCAGTTGTTACTCTTGTATTAGCGATTTTATCAGTTTCTCTAACTTCCTTATTAGGTTTACTATTTTCCCATAATAAATACCCAGTGAAACCTAAGATCAAGAAAATTATAAAAATACTTTTCATATTAATGTTTTAACTAAAAATACAGTTATATATTTTGATATCAAAATTTACTACGCCTAGATTTAGAAGAAAATGAGTTTAAAACAAAAAAGACCGTCTCTTTCAAGACAGTCTTTCCATATAAGTTAATTGTTTACTTAAAACTTAACACCTAAACCAATTTGAAAAACTTGGTTTTTAAATTCAGGTGTAGTTCTAGATCCGTTTTCATTATTTTTCTGGAAATCTAATGCATAACGACCGTTGATACCAACTTGATTGTTAAAATCGTATCTAAAACCAATTACACCCCCTACTAAGCTCTTTTTAAAACGATCTGATTCGTCTTCAACAATTTGTTGCTCTACTGTACCAAATCCATTTTCGAATTTGTTATTGGTAGATAATAAAAATGAAACTTGTGGCCCAGCTACCAAATTTAAACCTTGAGCTAACTGGATACTTGCTAAAATTGGCACATCAATAAATGATGTTTTTTGCGTAAACTCACCAAAAGTAGATTGTAATTTGTAACCTTTAGTAGAGTAAAGTAATTCTGGTGTAAAAGCTAAATTTTCTAACAGTTTAATATCTAATGTTAAACCTGCATGAAAACCAGCTAAATAATCAGTTTCAAAGTCGTTGTTACCATCATCTTTAATAATGTTTGAATAGTTAAGACCCGCTTTTGCGCCAAGTCTAATTGCTTTGTCTGTACTTTGTGCATTTGCAACACCTGTAATGAACAAGCCCATTGCTAGGATAAGTATTTTTTTCATAATAAAATTTATTAAACAATATTGATTTGAAACCCTCATGGAATAAATGTGCCAAATGACTTTGTATATTTCGATATAGTTAAGAATTGTGCTTTTAAGAATTGATTTTTAATGTTTTAGAGATAAGTTTTAAGTAAGGAAAAATTCTAATGATTTAGTCAATTTGATGAAATGTGTATCAAATTTAATACAAAATGTGTTTAAAACGCTTTAAACACTATAGTTTACCCCAGTAAGCTTTGTTTTGATTTGTAAATCTAAACTTTTACTTAAATTCACCGTTTCATACAAATTGATATTTATACCATTCATGAAAAAATTCCTTTTTTGTAGCATAGCTGCAATAATTGGCTTCGGGGCTACATCGTTAAAAGCACAACAAGCATCATATACCGATTTATTAAAAAACGAACCTCTTTGGGTTGATTCTGTTTTTAGAAAATTAAGTAAAAAGCAGAAAATTGCACAAATGTTTTTTATTAGAGCTCAAACCAATACGAGCAAAAAACTTCAAGATTCGATTGGTAAAGTAATCAAAAAGGAAAAAATTGGAGGATTAGTGTTTTTTCAAGGTGGGCCCGGCCGACAAGCAATTTTAACTAACCAATATCAAAAATTAGCTAAAGTGCCATTATTAATTACCAGCGATGGAGAATGGGGCTTAGGTATGCGTTTAGACAGCACCATTTCTTATCCTTATCAAATGGCTTTGGGTGCAATACAAGACAAAGAACTGATTTATAAAATGGGATTAGAAGTTGCTAAAGATTATAAACGCCTGGGCATGCACATGAATTTAGCACCAGTTGTTGATGTAAATAACAATGCTAAAAACCCTGTTATTAATTATCGCTCTTTCGGAGAAAATAAATACAACGTTGCTCAAAAAGCTGCCGCCTATTTAAAAGGCATGCAAGATGGTGGTTTATTGGTAAGCATTAAACATTTTCCTGGCCATGGTGATACTGATGTAGATTCTCACTATGATTTACCACAGTTAAATTTCACTAAAGAACGTTTAGATAGTTTAGAGATTTATCCTTTTAAAGAGTTAATTGATAATGGCGCAGCAGGCGTTATGATTGCCCACATGAATATTCCATCATTAGATGCAACTCCAAATATGCCTTCTACATTATCAAAACCAATTGTTACTGGCCTGCTTAAGGAAAAATTGGGCTTTAAAGGCATTATTATTTCTGATGCCATGGAGATGAAAGGCGTAGTAAAATATTTTAAAGATGGCGAGGCCGATGTGATGGGCGTAATTGCTGGTAACGATATTTTAGAGTTATCAGAAAACAGTAAAAGAGCCGTTAAAATGGTTGCTCAAGCTATAAAAGATCAAAGGTTAACAATAGAAAGAATTGATGAAAGCGTTAAGAAAATATTAACTGCTAAATATTGGGCAGGTTTAAACATTAAAAAGCAAGTTAGCGAAACTAATGTTGCAGCAGAAGTAAACAGACCAGAAAGTTTGGTGCTACTACAACAGTTGGCCAACGCAAGTATGACCATGTTACGCGGCGCTGATTACATTAAAACTTTCGACCCTACTAAAAGAACAGTGATTATCAATTTAGGTACTAAAGATGTAACCACTTTTCAAAAAGAGTTAGAAGCTAGCTATAAAAACTCAGTGTATTATAGTTTAGATAAAAATGCCAATGCAAATGCAATTGCTCAAGTTGTAAACCAGCTTAAGCCAGAAGATCAATTAATTGTATCAATTGTTGATACCCGTTTAAGACCATCAAACAACATTCCACTAAGTGCTGATGTAAAAAATCTTATCGCAAGTTTAACCAACAGAAACGCTGTTTTTGCTTTATTTGCCAACCCATATAATTTAGCGAGTTTAGCAGGTTTGGAAAATGCTAAAGCATTATTAGTAGCGTATCAAAAAGAAGATTATATGCAAAAAGCTGCTGCTGCTGTATTTAAAAATCAATTGATTCCAACTGGCAAATTGCCTGTAACGGCTAATCAATATTTTAAATCTGGAGACGGGCTGTAATTATTGCCACACAGACGAAGGAAGAGTTTTATGATGAGACTCTTCCTTCGCTCTGAATTTAAAATTTACTTCTTAGCAGGATGTAATGCTCCATAATTCCAATTTTTTAAAAAATCGGTAATTTTCTTCACACTGTGACCTTGTCCATCTTCTAAATAAGCTGAGTTTTGTGTGTGCAACAATTTTCCATTTCCATCTAAAATTAAAAACACAGGAAATCCAAAGCGACCAGGGTTGCTCAATTTCTTAAGTACTTCCTCATTTTTGTTTTCTGGACTATAATTTACCAACACTGTTTCATAATTATTGGCTAGGTAATCCTTTAACGCCGGTGTTTCTTTAACCAAATCGTGGAAACGAATACACCAAACACACCAATTACCACCCACTTGTATAAAAACATGCTTATTTGCTTTCTTAGCTTTTGCAACAGCTGCATTTATATCTGCCTGAGCGTTAGCCTTGGGATTATAAATAGAAACTATTGATTTTTCTTGGGCGAAGCCAGTTGCGCTCAACAACAACAAAGCAACAACAACTATATATTTTTTCATAATTTTAATAGTGATTTCGGCAAAGATAATTAAACACTACCAGTCTTATAGACTATTTTAAATTATTTACAGAACAGCAACAATCATCAAAATCTTATCTTTGTTTTATAATGGATTTCTTAGATCTACATACACATAAAACTTCCGTCAAAACAGGAGAATTAACTATCCAAAGCCTGTCGTTAACCGAAGATGTTTTTTTGGCTATGCCTAAGAAAAAACTCATTTCTATTGGCCTTCATCCATGGTATGCAAGTATTGAAAAATTAGAATTGCACATGAAATACTTAACCGTTTTGGCCAAGCAAGAAAATGTTAAAATGATAGGAGAATGTGGCTTGGATAAGATTAAAGGAGAGAATTTTGAAAACCAAACAATTATTTTATGCCAACAAATCGCTTTGGCAGAACAGTTAAATAAACCAATAATTTTACATTGTGTTAAAAGTTTTGGAGAATTAATCACGATAAAAGAAAAGTTAAAAGTTAAAGTGCCGATGATTATCCATGGCTTTAATAAAGATGAAATATTAGGCAAGCAGTTGTTGCAAAAAGGATTTTTTCTTTC
Organism: Pedobacter sp. GW456-11-11-14-TSB4; assembly: GCF_059424425.1. Classification (NCBI taxonomy): domain Bacteria; kingdom Pseudomonadati; phylum Bacteroidota; class Sphingobacteriia; order Sphingobacteriales; family Sphingobacteriaceae; genus Pedobacter; species Pedobacter sp. GW456-11-11-14-TSB4. The sequence continues at coordinate 1,256,155 of NZ_JBWKZK010000001.1, read as the reverse complement.
TTTTGGGGCAGCAATTTTAAACGACACCTCTTCTGCAGCAAAGCTGATTAAAGAATTAGATTTTTTCTTTTTAGAAACTGATGAATCACAAACCAATATAGAAGAAGTTTATCACGCCGCTGCAAAAATCAAAAACATTGGCATTGATGAACTTAAACAAGTTATTTTTGCCAACTGGAAAAAACTGAATTTAACCCCAAACCCATAGTGGGCTAAATGGGTTAAATATTAAATAATTTTTTAAACTTAAAATCTCCCCTTTCGGGATTGGGTGTAAATATGTCTGATATTAATTGGCTCTCTCGCTCTGCCTTAATTTTAGGAAATGATGGAATAGAAAAACTACAGCATAAACATGTTTTAGTGGTTGGTTTAGGCGGTGTTGGCTCTTTTGCTGCCGAATTTATTTGTCGCTCGGGCATTGGCGAGATGACAATAGTTGATGGCGACGTTGTAGACCCAACAAACCGAAATAGGCAATTACCTGCTTTAGCAACAAACCATGGTGTTAGCAAAGCAGAAATTATGAAAGAGCGTTTATTGGCTATAAATCCCAAACTAAAACTACATGTAATTGGCTCTTTTTTAACACCGGAAAAATGTGAAGAATTGCTTGAACAACATTTTGATTATGTAATGGATTGCATAGATAGCGTTAAACCAAAAATTACGCTGCTAAGTGCAGCCTTAAGAAAAAATATGCCAATTGTTAGTTCAATGGGCGCAGGTGGTAAACTTGATCCTACTTGCTTAAAAATCACTTATCTGCCTGATACCTACCAATGTGTTTTAGCAAGTTACATTCGTAAAAGGCTAAATAAAACCACTAATGCGAGCAAAATTAAGGCTGTTTTTTCTACAGAGGAAGTAAAAAAGGAATCGCTGATTTTAACCGATGGCAGCAATTTTAAAAAATCTGCATATGGTACAGTTTCTTATTTGCCGGCTGCTTTTGGCGGAGTTTGCGCATCTGTTGTAATTAGAGATTTGTTAGGTTATCCAATGGAAATGGCAGAACGACCAACTCGAATAAGCCACAAAACCCTAGCAAAGAAGAAAAGCAAAAAATCTTAAAATTTCCTTCACTTATTGTTGATATCTTGATTTTAGATGGGGTTTAAATTTTGTAAGTTTAAATTTCTGAAATGAAATCATTTTATGCCAATTAAACCACTCAAAATACTACAAGCTTCTGCCGGTTCGGGTAAAACTTTTAGCCTAGCCGCACATTATCTCACTTTGTTATTTAGTGGCGAAAATAAATATCGCGAAATATTAGCTGTAACTTTTACCAATAAGGCAACCGAGGAAATGAAAACACGTATTCTCGAAGTACTTAAAGGCTTTGCCATGGGCGATGATTCAAAGAAAATTGACGATTACCGTAAATTGGTCTTAGTCGCTCACCCAGATTTAAATGAAGAAACATTAAAATTAAAAGCCGATAAAATTTACCGTAAAATTTTACACGATTATAGTCGTTTTTCGGTTAGCACCATTGACGGTTTTGTACAGAAAGTAATTCGTGGTTTCGCTTTTGAGCTAGGTTTAGATAGTGGCTACAGTTTAGAAATGAACACCGAAAAGGTAAAAAAGGAGCTGACTACCAAATTAGAAAAATTGCTGGATGAAAAGGATAATCTTTTACAATGGGTGGTAGAGTTGGCATTAGATCGCATTAGCAACAATAAATCATGGAACTACAATGCCGAACTACTGAAATTGGTAGGTGAAGTTTTTAAAGATCAGTTTAAAGACTTTGAGCTAGCTATTGCTAGTTTCGGAACAGAAAATACAGATGAGGTATTTAAAAGATATATCGATTTCTCTAAAAACTACATCAAAAAGTTTGAGACAGATTTAATTGAACATGCAGAAAATGCTTTTGGCATTATAGAGGTAAGCGGTTTTAGTGCAGATGATTTTAAAGGTAAAAGTAGATCGCCATTACTGAAATTTAAAGGGATTATAAATGGCAATTTTGCTGATGTAGAAAAGGTGCTAAAGCTAATAGACGATGAAGAAAATTGGTTTCCGAAAGGAAAACCGAATGAGCTTTACGATGATATTAATCCTATTTTACATCAGCTTGCAAATGTTTACAACAATGGCATTGCCGATTATATTCTAGCTAAAGCATTCATTAAAAACGGTTATTTTTTAAGATTAATGCAAGAAATAGCCATTTTATTGGCTGAATATAGAGATGAAAATGAAACTTTACTCATCAGCGATGCGCAAAAGTTATTAAACGGAATTGCTGAAGATGCCGGAGAAAATCCCAGTTTTATCTGGGAGAAAATGGGCAATAAATACAGAAATTTTCTCTTTGATGAATTTCAAGATACATCGGCAAATCAATGGAATAGTTTTAAGGCTTTGGTAAGCAATGCAATTGCCACACATGATGGAAAATTACACGATCATTTAATAGTTGGAGATGCCAAACAATCTATTTATCGTTGGCGAGATGGAGATTATAAACTTTTACATCAAAAAGCCAAAGCTGATTTAGAAACTCACAATGTTTTTGATGATCAATTGGAAGAAAACTATCGCAGTACGGCGCAAGTAATAAACTTTAACAACAATTTATATCCTAAATTGGCTACACTACTGCAGCATAAAATCAATGGAGAAATCCCTGTTGATGATGACCAACTCAACGGATTTTGGAACGATCCACGCAATCAGTATGCTGATATCATTACCAAAATTTATGATGGCGTTACGCAAAATACCCATGCAAAAACCTTGCAAGGTGGCATAATCAAAATCAAGAAAATAGAGTTTGAAAAGCCAAAAAGTGTTGATGGTTTAGTAGAAAATATAGCTACTGATACTGAGCCTGAAAACAAAAAAGAGGCAACACTTAAAGAAATGCTGAAGGAAGTTAATTTATTGCTTAATGAAAAAGGGTATCAGCAACGCGAAATTGCAGTTTTAGTACGTTCTAACGCCGAAGCAACTGAAGTGGTTAATGCGCTAATGGAAGCTGGTTTGGATGTGATATCTGGCGAAGCCTTAAAAATTGCAAGCAGTACCGCTATAAAATTGATTGTGAATGTGCTTAAATTGTTGGTAGTTAGTCCGGCTAATTCGGCTTTGTACAAGGCAAATTGCATTGCATTATATGCACAATTGCACGAAAAAGCAATTAACGGCGATCATTATTTTGCGTTAAAAGAAACTCCAATAGAAAAATTAAGCCATGTTTTGCCAGCCGATTTTTGCAACAACTACAGAGCATGGTTAGGTTTGCCAGTATCAACTTTAATTGAAAATATCATTAGCGCTTTTGGTTTAGATAATTATAAAAAAAATAATATCAACCCATTTTTGCCCTATCTTTTAGCTTTTAGAGATTTAACCAATAAAGCATCCCGACAGGGCGAGAAAGGCATTTCATCTTTTCTAAATTGGTGGGAAGAAGAAGGACACAATAAAAATTTGCCATCGCCAGAAACGGCTAATGCTATACAAGTAATGACTATCCATAAATCTAAAGGTTTGGCATTTAGAGCTGTTTTTATTCCTTTTTGCGATTGGCCTTTGGGCGGCCGTGCAAACAGTACTTTTTGGGTGCCAATGGGGAATACTCCATATACAGATTTACAAAGCATTCCATTGCAATTCACCAGTCAGCTAAAAGGCTCTAGCGTAACCAAATATTACCTAGAAGAGTTATTAATGAACTATATGGATGCTCTAAATAGTTTGTACGTGGCAACCACAAGAGCTAAAGATTATATCTACATTTCTTTTCCTGGCAAGAAAAAACCATCATTAACACACGCTGGAGATGCCGTTTTTGATGCATTTGCAGAAGACTTTGAAAACGCAGACGAAATACAAATTGGCAGTTTTTCGGCGAAAGGCGATGGCTTAGAAAATTTTGACACCTTAAATTTAGCGGCTTATCCAACAACCAATCGTTTAGAAGAAGTTTACGAAGAAACCGAAAATAGACCTCAAAAATATATTGATAATATTGCTAAATCTGGTTTAAAAGGCAGTAATTTACATGCTGTTTTAGCAGAGGTAAACAAAGTTGACGAAGTAGATGGAGTGCTTGATCGTTTAATTTTAGAGGGACTAATTTTAGAAGAAGAACGAGCAGATTATTTGCAACAAGTTTCGGAAGTTTTATCACATCCAGAACTAAGCAAACTGCTTGATCAGAACGCCGACCAAATCAATGAAAAATCGATTATTGGTATTGATGGAAAAACCTACCGGCCAGATAAATTGGTTTTAAATGGTAAGCAAGTTTCTATCATCGACTATAAATTTACCTCCGAAGAAAGCCAAAATCATGTAGCTCAAATAGTGAATTACAAAAATTTGATAGAAGCCATGGGTTATGAAAATGTAAAACCCTATTTGTTTTACGCTTCTTTGAAGAAATTAAAAGCTGTATAAAGATTAATCCGTCATGCTGAACTCGTTTCAGCATCTGTTAGCAGACCCTGAAATAAACAGCGAAGCTCTCTTGAAGTCAAAAATCAATAAGAGCGGCTGAAAAATTCAGGGTGACGTTACAAAAAGATAATGAACCCATTTTTAAAAGACGTAGCCGAAGATTTAGTTGCCAAGTTTGATCAAAACTTGCAAGATTGCGCCATTGTGTTTAACAATAAACGGCCTGTTGCGTATTTACAAAAGCATTTGGCCAACATTTACCAAAAACCATTTTGGAGCCCAGCATTTTTTACCGTTCAAGAGTTTTTTGCTGAGGCAACTAGTTTGAAAATCGCCGACCATTATACCCAGTTTTTTACGCTCTACGATTGTTATATCGAACTGTTAAAAAACGAGGGTGTAGAGAAATTGCCATCTATTGCCAAGTTCCATAATATTGCTAAAATTATTTTGGGCGATTTTAGCCAAATTGACAATGATTTAGTTGATGCCGATCGACTTTTTACAGAGCTAGAAGATATTGCGGTTATCAATCAACAATTTGATTTCTTAACAGCAGAGCAAAAAGAATTTCTGTCGCAGTTTTGGCAATCATATTCAGAAGGCAAGTATAAAAAACAACAGGAACTTTTTATCAAAATGTGGCATCGGATGCCTGTATTGTATCATAACTTTCATGCAAAGTTAGCTGATAACGGTTTTACAACCATGGCAAGGCTGTATAAAAACATCGCCGATGGCAAAAACGATATCGATTTTACCTCAAAATATACCGGCGGAAAATTAATATTTATAGGTTTTAACGCTTTAAGCAAAGCCGAAGCAAAAGCTTTTAAACGTTGGCAAGAAGAAGAAAAAGCAATCTTCTATTTCGATACAGATAGTTATTATCTGGAAGATGAAATGCAAGAGGCAGGACTTTTTCTGCGCAGAAATTTGAAGCAAATTGGATTAAAAAATCAATTGCCTGCTGAATTAAGTGACATTAAATCTTCGCAACGCGATGTAAATGTTTATAAAGTGCAAGGGCAAACTGCGCAGGCCAAAATTGTAAACGAACTTTTAGCAAACGAAAAAAACCAAATTTTAGCAGAACAACCGGTAAATACCGCTATCATTTTGGCAGATGAAAGTTTGCTAATTCCGGTTTTACAAACCATCCCCTCAAAAATTGAGAATAAAAAACTAGAAGTTAATATTACGATGGGTTTTGGCTTAACCAATTCATCGTTATACGGATTGGCAGATTTATGGTTAACTGTGCAAGGTGAGGTTAATGCTAAAAAAACCGTTCAGCACCAAACAGCAGTTGCGTTTTTATCGCATCCTTTAATTGGTGTAAGCGATGTGATGAGGCCAAAAATCATAGATGCTTTAATTAAAGAACAACTGATAGAAATTCCTTATGGTCGTTTAACGAGACAAGGTGGTTTATTTGCCAGTTTTTTCGAGCCTATCACTTCATCCGCCGATGCGGTAAAAACATTAATTACACTTTTAGATTATGTTTTGCAGCGTGAATTAGCAGCCAGAAAGTTAAAAAAAATAGATGCAGAATTGTTTGGCAAAACCATGCAAGAGCTTAACAGATTGCAAGATACGCTCCAACACCATATTGATAAATACCAAAAAGATATTGAGTTAAGCTTTGTATTGTCTCTCATCCAGAAATCTCTTGGGGCAATTGCGGTTCCATTAGAAGGCGATCCGTTAAATGGCATCCAAATTATGGGTTTACTAGAAAGCAGAAATCTGAATTTTGATCGAATAATTATTCTTGGCCTAAATGAAGGTATTGTTCCGCAGGCATCAACTGGAACTACTTTTATTCCAGATAGCTTAAGACGGGCTTATGGTTTACCAGTACTCGAAAATCAAGATGCGATTTCTGCCTACATGTTTTACAGATTGATACAAAGATCAAAAAATATAGATTTTGTCTATAACTCTTTAACCGATGAGAGTAATAGTGGCGAACCTTCTCGCTTTATTAAGCAGCTTGAATATGAAAGTAGCTTTAATTTCCATCATAAAGAATTGCAGTTAACAGTTAAAACGGAATTAAAACGAGATGAAGTTGTTGTGAAATCTGAAAAAGTGCAGCAAGTTTTAAATCGATATTTAAGCGGTCAAAAATACCTTTCGGCTTCGGCATTAACAACTTACATCGCAAATCCGATAGACTTTTTTTACAAATACATTGCCGGAATAGAGGAACCAAAAGAAGTTGAAGAAACGGTTGAAGCTTACAAAGTTGGTTTGATATTGCATGATGTAATGGAGCAGTTTTATGCACAATTAAAAGCAATTGATCCAGAAATTACCGCAGAGCGGATTAAGGATAAAAGAGTTGATATCCCGAAATTAATTATGCAAGGTTTTGCTCAGGTAATGTATGAGAATAGAAACGCTCATGTGCAATTAAACGGAATGCAAAAAGTAATTTATGCAATAGTGCTTGAGTATGTAAATATTATTTTAAAGCAAGATGCTGAAGATGCACCTTTTACTTTGATTGGTTTAGAGCAGAAGGGAAATGTGAGTTTTAGCTTTGAGGCAAATGGGGCAACACAACAAATCAAACTTTTTGGTATTATAGACAGGGTTGATTTAAAAAACGGCATTTACAGAATTGTTGATTATAAAACTGGCGGCGATAAGTTAAAATATTCATCTATTGAAGAATGTTTTGATACCGATTGCGGCAACATCAATAAAGCTTTAGTTCAAACACTTTTTTACACTTACGTTTATGAACAAATCTCAAAAAATGAAAATGTAGAGCCTAATTTATACATCGTTAAAACCATGAGTAAAGAAGGAATTACATTTGCTGGCAAAAATGGAATATTAAAAGATGAGTTTTTGGCATCGGAAAAATTGGTTTTTTTAAATGCTTTAAGGCTAAAATTGAAAGAATTATTTGATTTTAATATTCCTTTTAGAGCTAGCCAACAACCTGGCAATTATGTGTATTCTATTTATACAACATTGTTTGGGAGGTAAGGAACAGCTTCGCCTCATCGTCATTGCGAGGAACGAAGCAATCTTAAAGCTTAATTCATGAAGGAGATTGCTTCGTGCCTCGCAATGACGAAACTTTTATAATTTATTTATTTTATGCCAACTCTAAACTTCACCACCTTCCCAACTCTAGAAACCGAAAGATTAATACTTAGGGCACATATAATTGCGGATGCCAAAGCTTTATTCGCTTTACGTTATAACGAAAAGGTAATGCGCTATATCGATAAAGAAAACCCAAAAAATATAGAAGAAACGGAAGCTAAAATTAAATTGACGCAAGACGGCTTCGAGAACAAAACCTCAATAGCTTGGGTAATTGCATTAAAAGAAAATGCTAATGAAATGATTGGCGAAATTGGTTATTACAGAACAGATTTTGCAAATTACAGAGCAGAGATTGGTTACATGTTACACCCAAACTTATGGCGAAAGGGATTAATTTCTGAAGCGTTAAAAGAGGTAATTAATTTTGGTTTTAAGGAGATAAAACTCCATAGTATTTCTGCCAATATTAATCCTGGTAATAATGCCTCTAGACAAATTTTGTTGAAACACGGTTTCGTAAAAGAAGCTTACTTTAAAGAAGACTATTATTTTAGAGGTAAATTTTTAGATAGCGAGATATATGGTTTGTTAGCTGAACAAAGTATAACCTAAAATCGTCTCTCTATCAATAACAATTATTATCTTTACATAATGTATCGTTTAGATAGAACCGCATTTAAAGCACAAACAGCAGAGCAAGCAACTAAATCTCATGCCGAGTATTACCGTACATTAACTTGGCAGGAAAGGCTACGCATATCAAATTATTTAAATAGTATTGCTTTTAATTTTCCAGAAAACAATCCTCCAAAACTTGATAGAACTAAATTTAGTGTTAGAGCCAGAAAATAATGGGAAACATTTTCAATGAAGATTTCAGAGATTTTATACAAGCGCTAAATCAAAGTAAGGTTAAGTATATTTTAGTCGGAGGTTTTTCTGTAATACTACACGGTTATTCTCGCACAACTGGTGATATAGATATTTGGGTAGAACGAACATTAGAAAACTATCAAAAAATTAAGTTAGCTTTTTTACATTTTGGAATGCCCGTTTTTGATATGACAGAGGAAAATTTCCTCAGACATAAGAACTGGGATGTATTTACTTTTGGAGTTCCCCCTTCTGCAATTGATTTAATGTTAGCTGTAAAAGGATTGGATTTTAACGAAAGTTATAAAAAAGCAGTAAAATTTGAAGATGATGGCCTAATGATAATTACAATTCATAAAGATGATTTAATTAATGCAAAGAAGGCAGCAGGCAGACCTAAAGATCTAGACGATTTAGAAAATTTATAACTATGCTTAAAACCGCCACACCCATCCTCGCATCTTTAGATGCAGAAGAAACCATAAAATTTTACACCGAAAAATTAGGCTTCACATTTCATAAAAACTGGGATGGCTATATTATTTTTAGTAAAGATGAAATTTCTATACACCATTGGCCCACAACAGATCCAGAAATACCAAAAGCAACCGGCTGCTATATTTATGTAACTGAAGTTGATGAATTATATAGCGCATATAAAGCACAGGGAGTTGTGCACCCAAATGGTGAGCTAAAAAATATGCCATGGGGCATGAGGCAATTTTCTATTTTAGATAATAATGGGAATATTATCCATTTTGGCGAAGATATTTCTGAAAAAACAACGTAGAAAGCACTGGTTTTTTGCGTTAACGATGTCAGCGGCATCCTTTTTGGTTTGAAAAACCCGAAAAGATACAGCGAACAGCGTGTTAAAACGCCCAAAAACTAAAATTTTATTTGGCAATAACTTGCTTTCTCCATATTGTAAAAACATTTGATATTGTAATTAAAACACTACTTTAAAATTACGATACAATAGTTATATTTGCCCTTGGTAATTTTTGAATAAACAATGAGAGAGATCCAATTTAGAGAAGCACTACGCGAAGCATTAAGTGAAGAAATGCGTAAAAACGAGAACATTTTTTTAATGGGCGAAGAAGTTGCGCAATACAACGGTGCATATAAGGTTAGTCAGGGTATGTTAGATGAGTTTGGCGACAAACGCGTTATCGACACACCAATTGCTGAATTAGGCTTTGCTGGTATCGGTATCGGTGCAGCAATGAATGGTTTAATTCCGGTAATTGAATTCATGACTTTCAACTTCTCATTAGTAGCTATTGATCAAATTATTAACGCTGCTGCAAAAATTTTATCAATGAGTGGCGGTCAGTTTTCGGTGCCAATCGTTTTCCGTGGCCCAACTGGTAATGCTGGTCAATTAGGTGCACAACACTCTCAAAATTTCGAGAACTGGTTTGCTAACTGTCCGGGTTTAAAAGTAGTTATTCCATCAACTCCTTACAACGCAAAGGGCTTATTAAAAGCTGCTATTAACGATCCAGATCCTGTAATTTTTATGGAATCTGAAGTAATGTACGGCGATAAAGGCGAAGTGCCAGAAGAAGAATATACTTTAGAAATTGGCAAAGCAAACGTAGTTAAAGAAGGTTCTGATGTAACTATCGTAACTTTTGGTAAAATGTTAACTCGCGTTGTTAATCCGGCGGTAGAAGAATTAACTAAAGAAGGAATTAACGTAGAAGTTGTAGATTTATTGACGGTTCGCCCGATTGATTATGCAACTATCATCAACTCTGTTAAAAAAACAAACCGTTTGGTAATTGTAGAAGAAGCTTGGCCATTGGCTTCAATTTCTTCAGAAATTACATTTAACGTTCAGAAAAATGCATTTGATCATTTAGATGCACCAATTTTACGTATCACTTGTGCAGATGTTCCACTTCCATACGCACCAACTTTAATTGCTGCTAGCTTACCAAACGCAGAAAAAGTTGTTAAAGCGGTTAAAGAAGTAATGTATGTTGCCAAATAACTGAAAAACTTTGTCATCCTGAGCTTGTCGAAGGATCTCAACTGCAAAATACAAATCCTCTAAGTTTACTTAGGGGATTTTTTATGTGATATTTTTTTGAAGCGCAGAGCTTGTGCATATCATCAAATTTGTTCCTTTGTTTCGCTTGTACGCCTCGCTGCGTCGTTGCTCTCCTTGCTACGGGGTACCACTTCACCAAGGGCTATAATTTAAGCCATAGCTATTTTGGAGCTCTGCTCTCGGCCTACAGCGCATTGTTATTAAACCCGGTGGCAGCGGCATCCCCCGATTTTTCATCGGGGATAAAGCGAACAACGAGACTCTTTATTACCATTGTATTCTGGCTTTCATTTTCTAATGTTTCTTTGAAATTATAAGGCATAAGCAATACAAAAGAATACTTACTGATAATGAGCGACAAACTAGCTCAATGTCATAAAGTTGAGATTATTAATTCGTTAGAGAGGAAGCCAACGCTAGAAATATCTGCAATTGGCCTGCCGCCAACGCTTTGCCTAAAAGGGCCCAAAGGCGAATAAATTAAAAAGCTCTACTCTTTTAAAAGAATACAGGTTCAAAAAAACAGACATAATGTTTTATTATCTTAAACCCAAAGTAAATGCTGTAACAGCAACATCCATGTCGCGGTATATTGTTGAACTACCAGTTGCCAAATCAATTCTATATATGCCGTTTTTGCTTGCTACAGTAAAAATACCATAAGCAATATTTGTGGTTGCGTTACTCATAACATCAAACCCATTTGCACTTTCTACATTTACTTTTAAATCGCCTATGGCAGTTAAAATACCTGTAGTAGGCACTAGACTGTATAATTTATCATCAGTATAGTCTATTGCATAAAATGCGGTTGCAGTTGCTCCTTTAAAGTTGTTGGTGTATGCTACAGCGCTTAATGTTGAAGTTGTAGTTGTAATATTTGCATCAATTGTTACCGCAGCGGTAGTTGGATTAACACTTAAATTTTGTCTGGTGTTGCTTACCACCCTAATTAAATCTGAAACAGGGTTGAAATCGAAACCGAAACTTGTACCAGCTATTGGCGTGGTTAACAAGCCAACTTCTGTAAATGCTCCAGTGCCAATATTCACAGTATATAACCTATTTGTACTTCCTAAAGCATACAATTGTCCGTTTGCTGGTCGCATGTCCATTCCCAAAATAGTTTCGCTACTTTGCAGGCCTGTAATGGTCTTATTTAGGGTATTAGGTTGGGTTAAATTTATAATTAAAAGGTTGTTTCCCGAAACAGCATAAGCCATTTGATTTACTGGCATTGCAATGCCTTGTATATTTAAATTACTCGGAAACCTGCCTACCAACTCGGCTGCACCAGTTGCTAAATTAATGGTGTATAAATTATGCTGAGTTGCAGTTTTGCCCACAGCTAATGCATTTTTTCCATCAGCAGAAATATCAAAACTTACATTTGTGCCCAAATCTAATTGCAAATCGCCAACTTTTACAAGTGTGCCATTATTTGGTGGATCTTGTTTGTATAATACTTTAGCTGCAAAATCTATATCGTATAAAGTGGTTGTTTCTGCACCTGCAAAATTATTGTTGTAAGCGATCCCGTTTATATTTGTATTAGTTATAGCACCATCTGTAGCTACAACTAGTCCGGTTTCGGGGTTTAAACGTAAATTTTGGCCCGTATTGGTAACTATTCTAATTCTATCAACCACCGGATTAAAATCTAAACTTACTACAGTACCAGTTAATGCAGGCGTAAATGCAGTGTTTGTTACTGCTCTGGCTTTTCCTGTTGTTGCATCGATTATGTAAATGATGCTTGCATTGCTTACCGCATAAAGTTCGCCTGTTGCTGGTCTAAAATCTATACTTAATAATTTTTCAGTTGAAGTATTTAAACCTGTAACTGCAACTTGAGAAACAGCTGTTTTAATGCTACCGGCGTTAAATTTTAACAGATTATTATCGGCCAAAGCATAAAAATCTTGGTTCGGACCAAACAATGGCAAGTTGAGTATTGGCTCTCCCTTTTTACAAGATGAAATTGTAAAAATTGCAACTATCAGTAAAATTAGAAATTTATATTTATGCATATTTTCTGTTACAGCCTACAAGATAAGTTAAATTTTAAAATTTTATGAATGCTTTCTGGGTTTGGCTCTCTCATATTGTGAAGGCCATTTTACCTCATCACCTAAATTAAGTGCCGCATCAATCGGGAAGTAAGGATTTCTTAATAATTCTCTTGCCATAAAGATTAAATCTGCCTCGCCCCTTTGCAAAATTTCTTCAGCTTGGTTTTCATCAGTTATAAGGCCAACTGCACCTGTTTTTATTTCTGCTTCTTTTTTAATTGCCGCAGCAAACTCAACCTGATAACCTGGTTTTAAAAGAATTTGTTGTGCTAAAGTTAAACCTCCACTAGAAGCGTCAATTAAATCAACACCTTTTTCTTTTAGCAAAGCTGATAAACGAATAGATTCTTCTAAATTCCAACCACCTTCTGCCCAATCGGTAGCAGATATTCTAACAAACAATGGATTTTCTGCTGGCCAAACATCTTGCACAGCAGCCACAGTTTCCATCAGTAAACGAATTCTATTTTCAAAGCTTCCACCATATTCGTCGGTTCTTTTATTACTAATTGGCGATAAAAATTGATGTTGCAAATAACCGTGAGCCGCATGAATTTCAACCACTTTAAAACCGGCTTTGATTGCTCTAACTGTGGCTGCTTTAAAATCAGCTTTCACTTTCTCTATCCCTGCTGTATCTAATGCAATTGGTGTTTTATCTGTCGGATTAAAAATTTCATTACTCGCAGAAACCGTATCCCAACCACCGTTTGCTGCATCTAGCTGTAAAGGGTTTTCCCATGGGATATCAAAACTAGCTTTTCTACCTGCATGCGCCAATTGGATACCTGCAATTGAGCCATTTGCATGAATAAAATCTACAATTTCTTTAAATTTTTCTATTTGTTCATCTTTCCATAAGCCTAAATCGCCTACAGAAATTCGAGCTTCGGGCGAAACGCCAGTTGCCTCCATGATAATTAAACCAGCACCACCAATTGCTCTGCTGCCTAAATGTACCAAATGCCAATTGTTAGGGAAACCATCTATAGCAGAATATTGGCACATTGGCGAAACCGCAATTCTATTTTTTAGTTCTATGTTTTTTATTTTGAGTGGAGAAAAAAGTAATGACATGATTTTGAATTTTTTCTCAAAGTAACATCAATGAAATTGAAATGTTTGTGCGTGGTAAATAACGCTACAATAGCATGACAAGTAAGCTCAATCGTCATCCTGAGCAAAGTCGAAGGGTATGCAAAAAGTCTTAGCCGAACTCAGATTGGCTTCCCATTCTTAATTCATCAAACTTTTGTCAAAACCTACAAATAACTAAAACAAATTCTCGTAAACTGTAAAAATCTCCGTCATCAGACGGAGATTTTTCTAATTGTTGCTAGTTTAAAGGATTGTTTAAATTATGATAATGACGCTAAGTATCACACAAAAGATAGTTTTAGCAACATGTTACTTTGCCGAAACAATATCTTTTACAATCTGCTTGCCATAAAAGGCTGCTTCTGCTGGGAGCCATTGCCCATTACTTTCATTATATAAATCAGTTACATCTGTATATATGGATACTGGTGTTTCAAATGCAATATACATTGTTTTGACCCTAATCTGTTTTTCCCATTTAGAATTAATGGATGCTTTATTTTCAAAATAAATTGATATGCCCTTAATTTCACCTAATTTTTTCCCTCTAATAGGAGTGTAGGACTTTACGCTTAATTTTAGCTTTGCTAGTAGGTGTTTTAGTTGTTTGTGCTGAAATTTTGCTTTATTGTTAACAAAATTATCTTTTAAGTATTTTGTTGTATCTTGAGTAGTTTGGTAGTTACTTTCGAGGTTGGATGAACCGTTTAGGCCTAAGCTGATGTAGATGCTAAGTATAGCAATAATAATAATTTTTGTCATGATTTTAATTACAATGTGTACATAATAATGGGTTATAGTATGCTAACTTTAGCTTGTAATTGGAAATTCTTATTGCATATTTGTATTTTAAACTTGAATTAAATTTCGTGACTTGAATTTTTAATAAAGGAGAAAGGTCGCTATTTTAATATTAACACCAAAACTTTTATCTCATGTGGTAATAAAACATTTAGTATTGATCAAGAACTCTTTCCAATAAAATGTTATTATGGAGAAAAAATCTAATTAATCTAAGTAAAAGAAAAAGGCTGTATCATTTTGACACAGCCTCTTAATTAGTTGATTTTTTCTAATTTTTATTATTCTTTACCGGGACCTTTAACTATTTAGTGGGTTTAATTAGCCTTCTATGTTGCTCAATAAAATTCTCAAATAACTTTTTCAGCACATCTGTATCTTCAAAATTTGACTTTTCAAACATCCAAAAAGATTCGCGTCTTTTTTTATCAGGAGCTTGTATTTTACTTTTTGGCGTTGAATACTGGATTATACCAATTTTGTATAACTTACTATTAGCTACTGAATCTAGTTTGCGATTGAAAGAAAAATCAACATCAAAAAGGTTTTTATCATAATATCGGTATAAAGAATCTGGTTCGCCTTTTCCTATTAATTTATTTTTAAACTTCTCAATTTTAACTCCTTTTTTTTGCATATTTATTTCCAATCGGTCTGGTTTTCCTAACTTTAAATCGAAGAAATCATAATTGCCAAAATCTAAACCTTGCATCTTCAAAAAATTTAAATAATTAAAATCCTTCCATTTATTTGATGGGGTGAGCATTAAACCTTTCTTCTCTCCTTTTTTTATAAAATAGTAGCTATATAATTTAGTTCCAGTTGTATCATTAAGATAAATATTTGTATTTTCAGAGATACCTTCTGCCTTGCTCATTAGAGTAATTGTTCTATATAAAACATAGTCTTTATAATAAGCAATTCCAATTGTATTTTTTACCTCAAATAATTTCCCCATTTCAAAAGAAAAGCTTTGCGAGGTAAAAATTATCTTGGAAACGTCATCAATATTAGTTGGGTGTATTTTTATACAGCCAACTAATATTAAAGATAAAATTAAGAGTTGTTTAATTTTCACTTTGATTTGGGCTAAAAGATCTTTCTTTTTGAAAGTCACTAGAGTAATATGGTATTGTTGTTCCGAAGCCAGTGCCAATTCTGTGGATTTTGTACCATAAGTTTACTGTACCACTACCTGGGCTAAAGTAAACATCTGAATCTATCATAACTATCTCTATTTCTCTACCTGCTACCATGCCTACGGGAGCTTGGGTTAAGTGCTGAAACGACCAAAATTGCCAAGAGCCTGCAGTACCTTGTTTTTTTACTCTTCCTTTTTCGTAGCTCTTAAGCCAAAAACCTTCATTTATTGCTCTATGAAAAGTCCATGAATATTTTCGTTTTTCGTACCTATATTCACTAGCGTCTTCTCCTGGAAAAGTACCACTGTTTAGATATTCAGTTTCACTTTCTATAGAGATATCTTCGTCAGTTGGATTACCCCAATCCATTTGTTCATTATTAGGAGGATTGCCATTACCACCACCTCCTGGCTCTTCTCCATTTCCGCCATCACCCCCACATTCAACTAGATAAGCATTTTGAGGGTCATTACAAGGGTCCGTTTCCCAACACATTTCATATTCACCAACCTGTTCTTTATATGGTGGATCACAAAAGTAGGGAACTTCATTGTCTCCTTCATAATAACAAACTTGAAACCACTCCCATAAAATAACGGTTTCACATTCTTGTTGTAAATATGATGTTTTTTTCACTTGCATTTTAGGCTTTTGCAAAGCTACTTTTTTTAACGTTTTGCCATCCTTTAAATATAGAGCAAAAAGAAAATTGCCATCCCATTTTCTATATACTAGAAGTCCCTCAAAATCTTTGTCAAGTTTGGTTGTACTATTGTGGCTAATGTCTCCCTTATGTCTGTCGAGATATGTTCGGGATGGAACAAAACTAACAATTCTTTGATCTACTTTTCCTTTTTTGTTTTTATATATAACCAATCGGTCAAAGCTTGCTTTTAAAATAGCATTGTCGGGCTGTGAAGAAAAATTGTCTTCTTTATTTACAGATATCATCGGTGTTACCTTTGTTGTATACTTTAAAGGAACTTCAACAATATCAAAAAGAGGTGTTTTTGCCTCTATAGCTCTTTGCCATATTGGAATTTTTAGATTATCCTTCCTGTTGGACATACGATTGGCCTGAACGAGATCTTGTATATACGCCCGCGGGTCAATAATATTACCTTCATCTGGCAGTAGTGTTTGGGTAAAATAGTCTTTTGCCCATGAAACTTTAGGGTTAAATTCTTCTGCAGGCATAAATTCCTTTCGGCAGGAATATATGAACAATGAGAGCATAAAGATTGCAACAGTTGCAATATAGGGGTTTTTAATTTTCATAGATTTTTTTTTTAAAAGGTTAATATTGATTATTGTTTTTTACGATTTGTTTAATATTTTCTACTCTTTTAGAATTTACTTTAATGGGCATTGAAAGGATGATTTTACGATAGTGAGCTGCTTTTTTGTACTGTTTATTCCTTAAATAAAAATTAAACAAGGCTTCTTTAGGAATAAACCTGTTTGGCACAATGTGAACGGATTTTAAATAGTTAAATTCTGCCTCATTATACATCCCGATTTCTTCGTAGATATAAGCGATTTTCAGATATGAAATGTTATCAGTATATCTGCTCATAATCTGTTTTAATAGAAAGATCTTTTTTCTATTGTTGTTATGGCCTGCAAGCGCATCATTGTAATTTTTAAGAAAACCAATATCATTTTTGAGTTTTGGGTAGAGTTCTGCAAAAATCTTTTGGCTTTGAATAACGTAACCTGTTGCAGAATGGTTATTTGCTAGTTCTAAGTTTCTATAATTACTGTAGTTCTTTATGTCAAAATAATAATGATACAAAATTGCTGCAATGGTAATTATAGTTAATGATATAGCTCTAAAATAACTGGAGGTAACTATCGGAATCTGTTGCAGGAAAATGTAGGAAATAGCAAAAACAATTATTATCCTTATTGCCTTATGCTCCATTACATGAGTGAATAAGGCAGTTGTACCAATAACAATTATTAGAGTAGTGAGCAATTTTAAAAAATGGTCTTCTGGATTATTGCTTATTGCCTTTAGAGTAATTCTGACAATAAAAAATATGAATAACAATAAACAGCTCGCTCCAATAATTCCTGTTTCAACCATGAACTGCCAGTAATCATTAAAAGCATAAAAAGTATTGCCCGCAAGTAGAAATTCTTTATCAGTGTAATTACCAGTCTCAAAAAAGAGTGCCTGTTGTAGCCCATAATCCCTTTGAAAATTGCCCCAACCAATGCCAATTAAAGGATGCTCAATAAACATATTCCAAGAAATTTTATAGATAAGCAACCTTCCCAAACTGGAGTCACTTTTAACAAATAGCGTGAGGAAAATAATCACTAAAAGCAGAGATAATCCACAAAAAATTAATACATTATTCCTCAGCTTAATTTTGCTATAAGAGAATAAAAGGTATAAAATCCCCACCAATGAGCCTATCATCAAAGCTCTATTTAATAACATAGTGGCAACAAAAAGAATGATACAGGCTATGCCAATATTAATAGTAAATGCTGAAGGTTTTTGAAGCGGCAGTACCATCTATTTTGTTTTGAGAGATTTTACAGGATCGAGATAGAACATTTTCATCCACCCAAGTAATTGTATGCTACTATAATTTTTTATGATAGGGAAAAGTGAAAAAATGGAGAAATGGAGATGGTAAGGCTTTCCAATAGCGTTACCAGAATTGCCAACTGAACCTAATCGCTGACCTTTTTTAATAAAAGAGAGGGACGCTTTCTCTTGTCTATTTAAATGTGCAAAATAATATGTTCGTAATTTTGGTCCAAGAATATATAAATAATTCCCACCATTTTCGCTGTAACCTGCGGAAAGTATAATACCACTAACAGGGCTTATTATTGGAGTTTTATGAGGGGCGAATATATCGATACCTTTGTGAACTTTAGATTTACCCCAAGGAGAATGCCAATAACTCTTGCTGTCCCAGTGGTTTTGGCTTGCACCCACTACAGGAATCAACAGTTCACTCTTTTCTCCAGAAAGGTTTGCATAAATACTACCAATAACCGAGAGTGCCAATAGATAACTTATTAAAGTTTTTGAAAATTTTTTAATTTTTTGAAGAGAATATGCTTTTCTGTACATAATCCTTAGATTGTGGATTTAGTAGATGATAATGCCCTTAAAAGGCTTGATTGTAGGATTTGTAGGAAAGCTAAGCGAATACTCCTGATTCAATCAGGTTCATTTTCTATATATTGGAGAGAGAGGTATAAACTGTTATTTATATCAGGGTTCGTTAATTTTTTTATCATATTTCTTAGGCTTTAAACTAAGATATATGATGAATATGAACATCTAAAATAAAATCGTGAAGAGCTTAAAAAGATACGTGAATGTCTATTTTAAGAACGTTAAATTAATTCGAACTAATAGTTTTGTGCTGAATTCTTTCTAGCATTGGTTTTTTGTAAACCTCGCCAATAGGTACTTTTGAATTATTTTTAAGGATGATCTGATTTGCATGTATTGATTGTATCATATCAAGGTTGATGATGAACGATCTATGAACTCTTGCGAATTTTGATTTGGGTAGCTTGGACAGTATTTCTGTGAGTTTGACCTTAGTTACAAACCTTTCTGCCATCAAATTTATGCATACAGAATGGTCAAGAGCTTCAATGTACAAGATCTTGGCTAGCGAAAGTTGCACCATTTCACCCTTAGTTCCGGGATTAATAAATATGCTTTGTATTTCATCTTTCTTAGTCGGTTTTTCAATTTTTTCAAATACTTTCATAACAGACTTGAAAAACATCGAATAGCTGTAAGGTTTTAAAAGGAAGTCAAGTGCGTCGAGTTGAAAAGCCTGTAACGCAAATTTGGAATGTGCCGTAGTGAAGATAATGGCGATGCCTTTTGGAAGAAGTTCAGCGACCTCAATTCCTGAAAGTTCAGGCATATCGACATCTAAGAAAACTATATCTGGTTTTGTGCCCTTTCGAACCTCTTCGAGTGCTACAAGAGGATTTGTATAACTTTCTATCAGTGTTAGCTCATGCATATTTTTTATGTATTCTTTTAGAGAGCTAATAGAACTTATTTCATCATCAATGATAATACATGAATGCATAGGTGCTAAATTAAATATTTGCGGACTACTAGGTGAAGATTCAGTAGACTTATTTTTATCATATCAAAACTTTATCTAAAATTTATTGCTTCTATAGTTTCAAGTTTTGTAATTATTCACTCAAAATACTATTTTCTGGACAAATCAAGTAATTGCTTCTAAAATAATTAGCTGGAATATAAATTCATTTACTAATTCATCAAAGCGTTATTAAAACCCACAAATAGTTTGAACAAATTCTCGTAAACTGTAAACGGCAAGGTTTCTGGCTTGTCAAAAACATCATGATATGCCGAAACTCCACCTTGGGTATACATAAAAAAAGCAGGCACTCCTTTCTCTGTAAAAAAATAATGGTCGCTATTTGCAGCTTTACCTCGAGGATTAATTTTGACTAAAAATTTTCCTGTTTCATTAAGCTCGGTTAACAATTTAAATTCTTTAGGGTATTGCGTTGCATTTACAACTGTTGCCCCTATTTCTCCAGTTCCAACCATATCTACATTAATCAAAAACCTAATTTTTTCTAATGGAATGAGCGGGTTCTCGGTAAAATATTTAGAACCTAAAATACCTGCCTCTTCTCCTGCAAAGCAGATAAATGCAATGGTATATTTTGGTGGATTTTTTGTGTAATACTTGGCTAAACTCAATAAAAATGAAACTCCACTCCCATTGTCATTTGCTCCCGGAAAAAACGTTTCATTTCCCATTCCACCTAAATGATCATAATGAGCTGTAATTGCGATAACTGAATCTGGTTTTGTAGTTCCTTTAACAAATCCGGCAACATTAGCCGCTCTAAAATCTGGGATAAATTGATTTTCAATATCAACCTCTATATCTTTTGGAACGGAGTTTAATGCAGATTTTTTTACCAAAATTTGCGTGTAATCTTCTACTTTTTGTGATACAGACCATGTTAATTTATCTTCAAGCGTAACTAATATCCTGCTTGATGCAGCTAAAAAATTAACGCTATCTTTTTGCTGTAAATCTGCCTTAGCTTTTACGCCAATACTTGCTTGCTGTACAATAAAATCTTTCCCAGGAATTAACTTTCTGCCATCAATTACAACCTCCATTTTACCCGGAAAGGTATTCACGGCAAACATAAAATCTTGTTTAAAGCTTTGCCCATTCATCGGCTGTAAGCCAAAAGATTTCAACTCCGATTGAATGAAATCTGCTGTTTTAGCCATGCCATTTTTGGTATAACCTCTGCCCCAAAAATCTTTTGATGTTAAGGTGTTTAAAGTTTTACGAGCATATTTTAAATCTTGAGCAAAACAGTTTGCAGTTATAAAAAACAAACAAATGATTAAAAGCTTTCTCATAGTAGATAATTTTGGTAAGCAAGTTAGTAAATGCTCCAAAAAGAAAGCCAAAGATTTAAGTATTTATTGGAAGAAACTCTTCAGCTTTTGATTGGTAAAATCACCCACTGAAAGCTACTTATTTTTCGGTCGGTGAGACACCGACCGATAGGACAATCGTTAGGCCAAATAATAGCTAACCTTGTAAATTTCTAATTTTACACTTAACTTTTTGGATGTAACAAGTTTTTCTTCTTTTTTCTGCCCAACCAAATAATTACACCAGTTACGGGCATGCTTGCGGCGATTAAGCTGGCAACAAATGCAATGATTTTTCCAGGCAAACCCGCAATTGCACCAATATGTATATCATAATTCATTCTTATAATTTTATCTGCAACTGTGGCGTTAGCAAATTTGCCAAACATATGTTTAACTTCAATTTCCTTCAGCGTATGCTGATCAAAATAGCGGTAATCAGCTTTCCAATAGGTTTTTGGATCTGGATTTTTGGCAACCTCTACTGCACCCTTTTCATCTTCGGGTACATGCACATCAATACTACCTTTAAAAGTTGGATCTTGTTTTAAAAATTTTGCCCATAAAACATCTGCTGCTTTAGCGTTTGGGTAAAGTTTAGTTACCGATGTAGTATCTGAATAAGTTTCTTCAAAAACGTTCATACTTTTACCCGCAGAACTTACCCAATAAACAGATTTCGCAAACCATTGAAAGCCCATAATCATACCAGTTAAGCCAACAAAAACCCCGATAAACATCATGTAAAACCCCAATACATTATGTAAATCGTAATTTAACCTGCGCCATTTAGATTTTATTTTTACGCTAAACCTTTGCTTACGGGCTGCCTTGCTTTTTGGCCACCAAAGTACTAAACCAGAGATGAGGAGAACTACAAACATCATGGTTGCGGTAGTTAAAATAGGTTGCCCAATTTCTGGAGGTAGCCATAAATAATAATGGCCCATGATGATGATCCTGAAGAAATCATCATCCATATTTTTAACCTTTAAAACCTCACCTGTGTATTGATTTACAAATACAATGTAATAGTAATCTGCCAGCAGATCATAATAAACTACTTGTGTGCTTCTTCCCGGTTGATAGGTTACACTGTGAGCGTGTTTGTTGGGCAATGCTTTATCGGCAATGGCTTTTAATTGGGTCGGCGCCAATAATGGTTTTTGCTGTACCTCTGTAAAACGATAGGTTTGTACAGCATCTTCAATTTCTCTTTCAAATGCTAAAATACATCCGGTAATACCTAAGAAGCATACAAAAATACCCGAAATTAAACCCAGCCAAAGATGTAATCTGCCGATCCAATATTTAAACTTGTTTTTCTTTTTTATTGGTTTTGTTAAACCCATTTGACGTTATTTAAAAATCAAAAACCAAGCAACCTTGCATTGCTTGGTTAAAAAAACTTGACTAATTAAAACTTATATGCTACGCTTAATCTGTAATTTCTTGGTGCTTCTGCTTGCCATGAGTAAACACCTAAATTGTAATCTGGTGCGTTCCAGTAACCCGTGTAATATGCTCCTGTATAAAGATATTTGTCTAGCAAGTTAAATGCGTTGGCTGTAATTCTTAGGTTTTTGTTCTCCCAAAATAAGCCTCCATCTAATTTAAAATAATTAGGAAGGTTTCGCTCTTCGTTTGTACCACTAAAAGTGCCCATAGCTCTTCCAGCCAAATGTGTAAAACCTGCGGAAATACCTGTTCCTTTTAAAAATCCCTCTTGTAAAGTATAACTTAACCAAGCATTAGAAACATGCTTAGCAAAACCAGGCACAACCTGACCAACAAATGTGCTGGTAACACCATCTGCAACTTCGGTAACTTTACCATCCGTATAAGCATAGTTGGCAATTAATTTTAAACCCGCTGTAATTTCTCCTCTTAAATCAAACTCAATACCTTGTGCTCTTTTTTCTCCTACAACAATGCTAAAGCTTTCGCCAGCTTGATTAAATGGATCGGCAGCTAACTCATTTTGTTTTACAATTCTATACGCAGCCAATGTTGTATTCCATTTGCCGCCAAACCAATCTTTTTTAATCCCTACTTCATAGTTTGTACCCGTAATCGGATCAACTTTGTTTCCATTGCGTAAAAAACCAGTTTGAGGGGTAAATGCTTCGTCGTAAACCGCATAAATAGATGTATTCTTATCAACAGAATAACTTAAACCAACACGAGGAGTAAGTCTTTTTGCCACATCTGCATTACCACCATATGCAGATTGGTTAACATAGGTATATCTTCCTGCTAAGGTTAATCTAAACTTGTTATTAAAAAATCCAAGCTCGTCTTGTAAGTAAGCGCTTAAATATTTTTGATCAATTAATCCGCCAGCAGCAATTGCTCTATCATTTAAACTTGTTTCTCTGTTAAAATTCGGGTTTCCATTTGATGGAAAACCATAATTTGGATTATTTACATTAAAGGGTGACGATTGTAAATCTAAATTATGAGACTGACCCCAATCTGCCATATAGTTTTTCTTACCTCCATCAAAACCTGCTAAAATTCTGTGTACTATACCTCCTGTATTTGCTTGCCCGTTGATAAAAAACTGAGCTAATTTCATAGTACTTTCTGCATCCCAAATCCCTACATTTCTAATGATGGTATTATTGGTAAAAACTGCCGATGGCCATGAACTTGTACCGGTTTGTAGGTATTTTGAATAAGCAACTTGAGCAGTAGCTTTCCATCTTTCATTAAAATTGTGTTGTATATTGATAAAAGCACTGTGGTCGTTAATCCTTGTAGGTTCTACGCCTGGTTGGGTAAATGTAAAATCTCTTGGCAGGGTTGCGTAACCATTCGGACTAAAGATATAAAATGAACCAACTTCAGTCATTTTTGCATTTTGCAAAGCATACTCTGCTGTAATTTTTGTTTTATTGGTAAGCTGATAACTTAAAGATGGCGCAAAAGTATATCGATCATTATTTTCATATGGTCTAAATGAGCCTTTTGTTTGTGCAGCAGCATTTAATCTGAAAAGCAATTTACCGTCGCTAGTTATTTTGTGATCAAAATCTACCGCCGTTCTATATAAGTCGTAACTGCCAACCGTAACAGATACTTCTCCTCTGTTTATCCCGGTAGGTTTTTTTGTTACTACGTTGTACAAACCACTCGGATCGCCATTGCCTAACATAAAACCAGCCGGCCCTTTTACAAACTCTACATGGTCTACAATACTCATGTCTTCTGTTAATGGACCCCAATAAGAAGAAACAAAGTTGAAACCATTGCGCATTGCTTGAATTTGAGAGCCACGCATTTTAATGTTGGTGTATAAATCTCCCCAATGTTCAGATCGGGCAGCTCCACTCACATTTCTAATCAAACCGTCACTCATACTTATAATTTGTTGATCTTTAATTACCTGATCACTCACAATCTGTATATTTTGAGGCGCTTCTAAAAGTGGTTCATTTAGTCTTAGCGAAGCTGATGGTAGACTTACTTTATACTTGTTTTTTTTACCTGCAATAGTTACTTCTTTTAATGCTTGATTATCTTCTTTTAAGGTAAAGTTTACGGTTATATTCTCTCCGTTTTTGATATTGATTTCTTTTTCTTGCGAGATAATGCCTACTGCACTCACTCTCAAGGTATAAATTCCGGCTTTAACTCTATTAATTATATAGTTTCCATTATCATCAGTTGTAGTGCTCTGATTTTTATCCTTTAAACCAACGCTAACATAGATGGCTGGCTGTCCATCAGAAGTGGTGATTTTACCTTTTATCGAACTTGGTTGTTGTGCCAATGAAGAGAAACTTATCAGTAGGGCTGTGATTAGTAATTGTATTCGCATCTTGCTATTCTTATTTAGATTAATTATAAACAGATGCAAATTAACAACAGAAATTATTAACATCCAAATTATTTTGAATAATTCTAAATAAGAAAATTTGGCATAAAAAAAGGGCTTAGTTAAACACTAAACCCCAATTAAAAAAAGATGTTATTTATTTGGTAATTATCAGTTGTGCTGCCAAAGGCAAATCTGATCCACTAATTGGAGTAACCAAGCCTCTTGCAATAACAGTGTAATAACCATTTGCAACTAAGTTTACGCCAGCAAGCGTAGCTTTAACTACCGAAGAATTATCTTTAAGCTCAAATGTTTGTGTACCTGGGGCAACTTGTACGAAAGCGCCAACACTTTTAAAAGCCTGACTAGTGCCAACAGCTGCTCCACCTGTAATACCCAAAGTTAATGCTGGTGCATCTGGCGAAAGGTTAACAAATCTAACAAAAGCTTGGGTTGTTGAAGTCGCTGTCAAATTATCAACTGCAAAAATACCATCAAAAGAATTAGTTGAACCCACTAAGAAAAAGGTATGGTAGTTATTTTGGCTAAGGTTTACAGATTTGGTATAAACACTTTCCCCTCTACCTGCAATCGTGAATTTTACATCGTAATTGCCAGCAATTTGTTGTGTGTAAGCAACGCCGCCACCCAAAGGCAAGGCTGCAGAGTTTAGTTTAGTGCTTCCTAAATATACATCGTAAGTTGCAGCAGTAGGCGATGAATTAACTACTGCTATAGCGCTATAAGCTGTGGTATCTACTTCTTGCTTCTTACAAGAGAAGAGAGTTATTATGGTTGCAAAAAATAAAATTGAGGTGTAAACTTTTCTCATTACTTTAGGAAATTAAATTTATAAATATTAGGCAAATATTGTTTTTTAAAATAAAAGGGCAATGTTAAACTTTGTTAAAAGACCTTTCGGAACGTAAATAACGTTAAAATGGGTCAGATTAGTTCAATAAAATAGTGTAAATCATAAAAAAAATATGATTCTTATTGCACAACTCATTTTTTATTTAAACCTTTGCGCCTCAAGTAATTTAACACAGTTAGACAAACTCATAATGAGCAAACAAATTATACATAAACTTTCTATTTTAGAAGCAAAAAATATTGCTGCTAATAGCTTGTTTATTGAGCGTTTGCATCCTGTATTTTACATCACTACAAGTCGGCAAAATTATACGCCGCGTATTTAGTACATCTTACTAATACCAACGAGGAATTGATCCTCTCTAAAAACCCAATTAACAAGAATACCTTAATTTTTCGTTAGAGAAACGAATGAATATTAACGAATTTATAGTACAAGTCGCTATCGCAGAGCATCATGTTTTTGCCGAAGAGATTGTAACAGAAATGGCTGAGTCTGCAAAAGCTAGAGGAACTGGTATTGCAAAACGCTCACCAGAATACATTGCCGGCAAAATGAAAGAAGGCAAAGCAGTAATTGCTTTTCATAAAGATGGCAGTTGGGCGGGCTTTTGCTACATTGAAACATGGAGCCATGGCCAATTTGTGGCTAACTCTGGTTTAATTGTTAGTCCGAAGTACCGTAAAGGTGGTTTGGCACACGCCATAAAGCAAGAAATTTTTAACCTGTCTAGAAAATTATATCCAAAAGCTAAAATATTTGGTTTAACTACCGGATTAGCAGTGATGAAAATCAATTCTGACTTAGGTTACGAACCTGTAACTTATTCTGAACTAACCCAAGATGAAGATTTCTGGAAAGGATGCCAAAGCTGTGTAAACTTTGAAATTTTGAAGATGAAGGAGCGGAAAAATTGCATGTGTACCGCAATGTTATATGATCCGGCAGAGAAAAAGCACGAAGAAGCAAAAAAGTTTGCCGAAGAGTTACAGAAAAAACCGGGCTTATATGAGCGCTTTATGCGCATAAAGCAGCGCTTAGTAGAAAAAAACAAAGGCAATAATGATCTTAAATCAGTGTTAATGTTTTTAACCTTATTAAATAAATAAAAACTAGAAATCGCCCAGAGAGCGCCCCTATAGGGGTTTGGGGTTAATAAAATATAAGATGAAAAAGAAAGTTGTTTTAGCATTTAGCGGAGGTTTAGATACCTCATTTTGTTGCATCCATTTAACTAAAGATAGAGGTTTAGAAGTGCATTCTGTTGTTGTAAATACAGGTGGATTTTCTGATGAGGAATTGAAAGAGATTGAAGCACGTGCTTATGCTTTGGGTGTAACATCGCATGCTGCGGTAGATGAAACCGAAAATTATTACAACGATAGCATCAAGTATTTAATTTATGGCAACGTTTTAAAAAACTCAACATATCCATTATCGGTAAGCGCAGAACGTGTTTGCCAAGCTACGGCAATTGCAAATTATGTTAAAAAAATTGGCGCAGATTATGTAGCTCACGGTAGTACAGGTGCAGGAAATGATCAAGTTCGTTTCGATATGATTTTCAACATCCTAATTCCTGGAGTAGAGATTATTACGCCAATAAGAGATTTGAAATTATCCCGCGAAGCGGAAATTGAATATTTAGCGAAAAATGGTGTTGAATATACTGCTGAGAAAGCAAAATACTCTATCAACAAGGGGTTATGGGGTACATCAGTAGGTGGTGCTGAAACTTTAACTAGCAACCAAACTTTACCAGAAAGCGCTTGGCCAACACAAGTAACCGAAACGGAGAGCAAAAAAGTAGAGTTAACTTTTGAAAAGGGTGAATTGGTTGCTGTAGATGGCGAAAGATTATCTCCGGTGAGAGCAATCCAAAAACTACAAGCAATAGCTGCTCCTTTTGGTGTAGGTAGGGATATTCACGTAGGCGATACCATTATTGGCATTAAAGGTCGTGTAGGTTTTGAGGCGGCAGGGCCGATGGTAATTATTAAAGCACACCATGCTTTAGAGAAGCATACTTTAACCAAATGGCAGTTGAGCTGGAAAGAAAACTTAGCTTCTTTTTATGGTAACTGGCTGCATGAAGGTCAATTTCACGATCCAATTATGAGAGACATGGAAGCTTTCTTGAATTCTACACAAAGCACCGTAAATGGTAAAGTATTTGTAGAGTTATTGCCTTATCGTTTCCATATTATTGGTATTGAAAGTGCTAATGATTTAATGAGCAACAAATTTGGCAGCTATGGCGAAATGAACAATGCTTGGAGCGGCGAAGATGTAAAAGGTTTCTCAAAAATTTTCGGTAACCAGGTAATGATTTGGCATAAAGTTAATAGCGAGGTAGAGGGTTAAAAGGTTTTTAGACCCATCGTTATTGAGAGGAAAGAAGCAATCATCTCAAAATTGTCATCCTGAACTTGTTTAAGGATAAAAAAGAGAAAAATGAATAAATTAGAGATAAAACGTATCGATTCAAAAGAAACTAACCTTGTTGTTAGCTTGTTCGATCAATACAGAATATTTTACGGAAAACTCTCGGATTTAGGGATGGCTAAAGCATTTATTGATGCCAGATTAGAAAACAACGAGTCTGTTATTTTTGTCGCATTAGCTGATGATAAATCTGTTGGATTTACGCAACTTTACCCTAAATATTCATCTGCTAGATTAACCAAGAGTTGGATTTTGAACGATTTGTTTGTCGATTTAGATTATCGTAAGCAAGGTATAGGAGAAATACTGATTAAAACAGCAATAGATTTTGCTAAAAACCAAGGTGCTGCTTTTGTGCAATTAGAAACAGCAATTGACAATTATAATGCGCAAAGTTTATATGAAACAATCGGTTTTAAGAAGCAAGAACCAGATAATAAGTTTTTTCTTTATAAGATTGATATAATTTAAAAAAATGAGCAAGATTAAAGCAGGAATTATTGGCGGAGCAGGTTATACAGGTGGTGAGATGTTACGTATCCTGATTAACCACCCGAACGTTGAGATTGCTTTCGTAAACAGTACGAGTAACGCTGGCAATTTAATTTCTGATGTACACACCGATTTAATTGGTGATACCGATTTAAAATTCACAAGTGAAGTCTCTCAGGATGTTGAAGTATTGTTTTTATGCGTGGGCCACGGCGATGCGAAGAAATTTTTGGAAGCTAATCCTATTGATGAGCGAGTAAAAATTGTTGATTTATCTCAGGACTTTAGATTAAATCGTAATTCTTCAATCGAAAATCGTCAATTCGTTTACGGCTTGCCAGAATTAAATAAAACGGAAATACATGCTGCAAACAACATCGCTAATCCTGGTTGTTTTGCAACTTGTATTCAGCTTGGATTATTGCCATTGGCTGCAAAAGGTTTGTTGCAAAGCGAAGTTCATATCAATGCCACAACAGGCTCAACCGGCGCCGGACAAAGTTTAGCTACAACTTCACATTTTAGCTGGAGAAATAATAATCTATCCATTTATAAAGCTTTCGAGCATCAACACCTAAATGAAATTGGCGAAAGTTTAGTTCAAGCAGGTTCTGTTTTAGGGGCGGAAGGATTAAATTTTATCCCACAACGTGGAGATTTTACTAGAGGTATTTTGGCAGCCATGTACACGGAAAGTGATTTAACGGAAGAGGAGGCCTATACATTATACGAGAATTATTATTCTGGTCATCCGTTTACACACGTAAGTCGGAAAAACATAGATTTAAAGCAGGTGGTAAATACAAATAAATGTCTTGTTCATTTAGAAAAACATGGCAATAAATTATTTATCATCAGCATTATTGACAACCTCTTAAAAGGAGCCAGCGGACAAGCGGTTCAGAATATGAATTTGATGTTTGGCTTGGAAGAAAATAGTGGTTTGCGCTTAAAAGCAGCCTATTTTTAAGACCAAAGCTGAAAGACTAAAGACCAAAGCGAAGGTAGCGAACTGCAAAAAAAACCGATTAGAGACAATTTTAAAAAATGAGAGATTATCAGAAACTAGATGTTTGGAAGAAATCACATTTGATGGTTTTGCATATTTATAGGGCTGTTTTACCGTGTTTTCCGGCTCACGAAAAGTATGATTTGCATAGTCAAGCCAAAAGAGCTGCTTATTCCGTTCCACTAAATATTGTTGAGGGAGCAGGGCGGCGGACTGAAAAGGATTTTGCTCATTTTTTGGATAATGCGTTAGGTTCGGTTCAAGAAATGGAATACGCTTGTTTGCTAGCGAAAGATTTAGAATATATCGATGAAAGCAAATATTTAGAAATATGTAAAATGGCTGGTGAAGTTAAAGCTATGTTGATAGGTTTAATTAAACATTTACGACCATAATTATGAATTGATTAAACGCTTTAGGTTTGGCCCTGCTATATAAAATATTACAGGAGCTTTGGTCTTTAGTCTTTGGTCTTTAACCTTTAAAAAATGAATTTATTCGACGTTTACCCTCTTAACGATATAGAAATAACAAAAGCATCGGGCAGCAATGTTTGGGATGCAAACAATCAAAAATATTTGGATTTATATGGTGGTCATGCGGTAATCAGTATTGGTCATACCAATCCGCATTATGTAACTCGTTTAACCGATCAGTTAAACAAAGTTGGATTTTACTCTAACTCTGTTAAAATTCCTTTACAAGTTCAATTGGCAGAGAAATTAGGAAAAGTATCTGGCAAAGCCGATTATCAGTTATTTCTGGTTAATTCTGGTGCTGAAGCAAACGAAAATGCTTTAAAATTGGCCTCTTTTTACAATGGCAGAAAAAAAGTTATCGCTTTTAGCGGAGCTTTCCATGGCCGTACTTCTTTAGCAGTAGCAGTTACTGATAATCCTAAAATTGTAGCGCCTGTAAATCAAACCGAAAATGTAATTTTCTTGCCTTTCAACAATGAAGTTGCTTTAGAAGAAACTTTTAAATCGCAGGGCGATGAAATTTCGGCAGTAATTATAGAAGGTATTCAAGGTGTTGGAGGCATTAAAGAAGCTTCAAAAAGTTTCTTGCAAAAAATACGTTCACTTTGTGATGAATACAATGCAGTTTACATCGCCGATAGTGTGCAGTGCGGTTATGGCAGAACAGGTTTGTTTTATGCACATGATTATGCAGGTGTAGAAGCCGATGTGTATACAATGGCCAAAGGAATGGGCAATGGATTTCCGGTTGCAGGTATTTCAATTTCGCCCAAATTTAAACCTTGGCATGGAGAATTAGGAACAACCTTCGGTGGCAATCACTTGGCTTGTGCTGCAGCTTTAGCTGTATTAGAAGTGATGGAAAGAGATAATTTAATGAAGAATGCCGAAGAAGTTGGAGCTTATTTAATCGAAAAACTCAAGCCATTTGAGCAAGTAAAAGAAGTGCGTGGAAGAGGCTTGATGATCGGAATAGAATTACCAGAAGAACTAGCTCACGTTAAAAAGGATTTGCTCTTTAAGCATTTTATTTTTACTGGCGAGGCAAAACCAAACGTAATTCGTTTATTGCCAGCGCTAAACTTAACCAAAGAGCACGTTGATGAGTTTTTAGCCGCATTTAGTAAACTAGTAAAATAATAATTTTGTAATCCTGACAAAGGAAGGATCTCATAATAAGATGCTTCGACAAGCTCAGCATGACAAACAAAAACATATAGACATGAAGTTATTCTCTTCTGTACACGATGTACCAAGCATTAAACAATTTGTAAATGATGCGTTGGCATTAAAGGCAAATCCTTATGCACACCAAAATTTGGGCAAAAACAAAACTTTAGGTTTAGTTTTTATGAACCCCAGTTTGCGTACCCGTTTAAGCACCCAAAAGGCGGCTTTAAATTTGGGCATGAATGTAATGGTGATGAATTTAGACAAAGAAGGTTGGGCTTTAGAAACTCAAGATGGTGTAGTAATGAATGGCACAACTGTAGAGCATATCCGTGAAGCTGCAGCTGTAATGGGTGAATACTGCGATATCTTAGGCTTACGTTCTTTTCCTAAATTGCAAAACAGAGATGAAGATTATAGTGAAGATTTCTTCAATAAATTTGTGAAATATTGTGCGGTTCCGGTGGTAAGTTTAGAGAGTGCTACTCGCCACCCATTACAAAGCTTTGCAGATTTAGTAACCATTCACGAAACATGGAATCAGCTCCACCCTAACCCTCCCCAGAAGGGAGGGAATGCAAAGCTGGCTACCATTGCGGAGGGGCAAACTCCTCACCCTCTGGGGGAGGCTGGGAGGGGGCTTCCAAAAGTTGTTTTAGCATGGGCTCCTCATATTAAACCATTGCCACAAGCAGTACCAAACTCTTTTGCCGAATGGATGTGTAAAGCACAAAGCGAAAGAATGTTAGATTTTACCATTGCACAGCCGGCAGGTTTTGAATTGGAGGAAAGCTTTACCACTGGTGCTAAAATTTCTCATAACTTGGATGAAGCAATTGCCAATGCCGATTATGTTTACGTAAAAAACTGGAGCAGTTACAAGGATTACGGTAAGTTGCTAGATTTCCCAGAGGGATGGATGATGAACAATGATAAGTTAAAGCTAACCAATGATGCGAAAGTAATGCATTGTTTACCTGTTCGCCGCGATTTAGAGCTTTCTTCAGAGATTTTAGACGGACCAAATTCATTGGTTATTCATGAAGCTGGCAACCGTTTATGGGCCGCACAGGCTGTAATCAAAGCAATGTTGGAGAAGTTGTAAGCCCTTTCGTCATTGCGAGGTAAGAAACACTCTAACAACGGCGGGTGGTTCCGCATCGGCTAGTGTGTTAACGAAAAGAAAGTTTGTAAATTGCTAACTGGTTCTTGGGGACACGAATCAAGGCATAGTAAATAACAATATGAAACAACTAACCATTATAAAAATAGGCGGAAATGTAATTGATAATTCCGAAAACCTACATCAATTTTTGTTAGATTTTACAGCCTTGCCAGGCGATAAAATTTTAGTTCATGGTGGCGGAAAAATTGCAACAGAACTGGGAGAAAGCTTGGGGGTTGAAGCAAAAATGGTTGATGGAAGAAGGATAACTGATATCCAAACGTTGCGAATTGTAACTATGGTTTATGCTGGATTGATTAATAAAAACATGGTTGCGCAGTTGCAGGCAAAAGGCAACAATGCTATTGGCTTAACCGGTGCAGATGGAAATATTATCAAAGCTAAAAAGCGGCCCCTTATAAAAGTCTCCCCAACTGGGGGAGATTTAGAGGGGGCTACTATCGATTACGGCTTTGTTGGTGATTTAGATGAAAATTCTGTTTCTTCAACTACGTTGGATAACTTATTAAAAGCTGGATTAACACCCGTTTTATGTGCCATTACGCATGATGGAGAAACGCAACTATTAAACACAAATGCTGATACCATTGCCTCGGCAGTTGCTGTTGCTATGTCATCGTTATATGAAACTCGTTTGGTATATTGCTTCGAGAAAAAAGGTGTGCTAAAAGATGTAAATGATGATGCTACGGTTGTTCGTGAAATTAGAGCAAATGAGTTTGAAGGTTTAACAGCTGATGGAACAGTAGCAGGTGGAATGATACCAAAACTACATAATGCTTTTGAGGCAATTAATAAAGGGGTATTAGCAGTTTATATTGGCAAAGCCGATGAGTTAACCGAAATTGAGAAAGGTAATTTCGGAACAAAGTTATTGAGCTAGCAGAATCTTAGCTTTGTCTTTCAAACACTTCTAATGGTAAATATATGATTGATAAATAATCCTATGAAATTATTTAAAAAACAAGAACCAGAAAACATTGAAGTAAGAGGAAATCAGTTGATTTGCCCTATTTGCTCAAATAATTATTTTTGGACACGTAGAGCTCAACTTAATACATCAGTTGCTACTTTTTTTAACCTCGATTGGGCGAATAGGTCAGCAACGTGTTTTGTTTGCTCGGAGTGTACACATATTACTTGGTTTTTAGGTTAACAACGTTTTGATAGCGGGCATTAGGGCAATAAGAATACAGGTTTTAATGGATTTACAAGGTTTAAGTACGATTTCATTGCCTTTCGTTTCTAAACCTGATAGCAGCGAAAATACTTTTTGTTGCGTCATTTAGAAGGAGGCACGACTGAGAAATCTGTTTGATAGAAGAATCACAAAATAAGATTTCTCTAGCGTTCGAGATGGAAACACAGAGCAAAAAGATTGAAGCGAATAGCAGGACGAACATTAAAAAGAGCTTCTGCAATTGCTTTTCAAATATTATTTAATTCGGTGAAATCACTCCAATCGGTGAAATCACTTTATCGGTGAAATCATTTAAAAATGAATAAAAAAATAACAATTATAGGCTCTGGAAACATTGGACTTTCTTTGGCAAAAGGTTTGGTTAAAAAGGCTTATTGCAAGGCAGATGATATTACCTTAACTCGCAGAAACGTTAAATTGATGAGCGAAGAAGTTACTGCTGGGTTTAAGGTAAGCGATGATAATTTGACGGCTATTGATGGTGCTTCAATTGTGGTTTTGGCAGTACTACCTCAACAATTGAAAAAGGTTTTAACGCAGTTGGCTCCGGCTGTAAACCCAGAAAAACAATTGTTCGTTTCTGTGATTTCGGGCGTGAGTTGTGCCGATGTAAGAAAGGAACTTGGCGAAAATGTACAGGTAATCAGGGCAATGCCTAACACTGCAATTTCTATTGGCCAAAGCATGACTTGTGTAGCCAGCGATAATGCAACCGATGAAAATTTAAACGAAGTTGTTACTTTATTTGAAACTGTTGGAGCAGTGGTAAATATTCAGGAAGATTTAATGACTTCGGCTACGGCTCTGTGTGCATGTGGTATCGCATTCTTTTTACGCAGTATAAGAGCAGCTAGCCAAGGCGGTGTAGAAATAGGTTTCCACGCTCATGATGCATTGAAAATGGCTGTGCAAACAGCAAAAGGTGCAGCAGATTTATTGTTGCTTAACCAAACACACCCAGAAACTGAAATTGATAAAGTTACTTCGCCAAAGGGTTGTACCATTGCCGGATTAAACGAAATGGAGCATAACGGTTTCAGCTCATCCCTAATTAAAGGAATTAAACTTTCGGCTTTAAAAGCTGGCGGATTATACACGAAGGAGAGCTAAAAGACTAAAGCTGAAAGACCAAAGCGAAAAGATTAAAGGATTGAAGGAGAAAGGTTTAAAGCGAAAACATAAAATATTAAAAAACTTTGCAAAGCCCTCCCTTCTGGGGAGGGTTGGGAGGGGCTTATGATTGAAAAACTAATACAAGAAAGCACTGAATTACTGCGTGATTTAATTCGCATACAGTCTTTTAGTAAAGAAGAAGATAGAACAGCGAACTTAATTGCGCAGTTTTTGGGTGAACATGGTATAAAAACGCAGCGCAAATTGAACAATGTTTGGGCTTATAATAAACATTTCGATTCCAGTAAACCTACAGTTTTGCTTAATTCTCATCACGACACGGTGAAACCGAATTCTGGTTATACCCGTGATCCTTATGATGCAGCAATTGAAGATAGCAAACTGTTTGGCCTGGGCAGCAATGACGCTGGAGGTTGTTTAGTATCGTTAATTGCTACCTTTTTATATTTCTACGAAGCAAAAAATTTAAAATACAATTTTTGTTTGGCGGCAACGGCCGAAGAAGAAATTTCTGGAAATAATGGCTTGGAATTTGTAATACCTGATTTGGGAGCCTTAGAATTTGCCATTGTGGGTGAACCAACTGAAATGCACTTGGCCATTGCAGAAAAAGGATTGTTAGTTATCGATTGCATTGCTCATGGAAAAGCTGGTCATGCGGCTAGAGAAGAAGGAGAAAATGCCATTTATAAAGCTTTGGCAGATATAGAATGGTTCCGTAGCTATCAATTCCCGAAAGTATCGGATGTTTTTGGACCAGTTAAAATGACTGTAACCATTATCAACGCAGGTTCGCAACATAATGTGGTGCCAGCTAATTGTACATTTACGGTTGATGTTCGCGTAACCGATGCTTACACCAATGAAGAAGTGGTTGAAATTATTAAGCAACATGTAAGCTGCGAAGTTAAACCTCGTTCGGTAAGGTTAAAACCATCATCAATTGATAAAAACCATCCAATCGTGGTTTCTGGTGTTGCTTTAGGCAAAAATACGTATGGCTCTCCTACAACCTCAGATCAGGCTTTATTGTCTATTCCTTCGTTAAAATGTGGGCCAGGTTTTTCTGGTCGTTCGCACATGGCCGATGAATTTTTATATGTAGACGAAATTAAACAAGGCATTGAAGGTTATATTGCGATGTTGAAACCAGTGGTTCAATTTTAGATTGACGAATTACGATTTAAGCTGAACAAACAATAGAAATTATAATCGCCTAAATGCAAAATCTATCACCAACCTTACAAAACCAAAAAGTAATCCTCCGTGCCTTGCAGCAAAGCGATGAAGAATTGCTTTGGCCTATAGCTCAAGAAAAAGAATTGTGGATTTACGGTTTGAAAGACCTCAGCATTAGAGAAAATTTAAATCAATACATTAACGCGGCTTTAGCAGATAGAGCCGATGGAAATTGTGCTGTTTGGACTATCATTGATCCAGCTTTTGGAAAAATAGCTGGCTGTACTCGCTTAGCTGAAATTAGTTGGAAAGACGAACGTGGGCAAATTGGCTGGACTTGGATTGGTAAAGAATTTCAAGGTTCTGGATTAAATAAATCTATGAAATATGAGGTTTTAAAATACGGCTTTGAAACTTTGGGTTTAAATAGAATTGAGCTCAAAGCAGATGAACGAAATATTCAATCTCGCAAAGCGATTTTAAAACTCGGCGCAACCGAAGAAGGAACATTAAGGCAACACCTAAAAATTGCTGATGGCTTTATTCGCAATACGGTATTTTATAGTATTTTGAAAAGCGAATGGCCAGAAATAAAACTTAAATTAGCGGCAGATTTATAGAATGGCTTTGGTCTTTCGTCATGCTGATCACGAAGTAGCTGCAAAGCAAATTTTTTTCAGGGTCTGTTTAGCTGATGCTGATATAAATTCAGCATGACGGAGGAGCACAATCGTAAATCGTAATTCTAAAATCGTAATTGTTATGAAGATTTGGCAAAAAAATATTGATGTAAACCAATTTGTAGAAAACTTTACCGTTGGTAAAGACCGAGAACTGGATTTACAAATGGCAAAGTTTGATGTTTTGGGCTCTTTAGCGCATACCCAAATGTTACAAACCATCAATTTACTAACTCCAGAAGAGTTAAAAACTGTTCAAGCAGAGCTTAAAAATATCTATAGAGCTATCGAGGCCGGCAATTTTACCATCGAAGATAGTGTAGAAGATGTACACTCGCAGGTAGAATGGTTACTTACTCAACGTGTTGGCGAAGCCGGCAAAAAAATACACAGCGGTCGCTCACGTAACGACCAAGTTTTGGTTGATTTAAAACTATATTTCCGTAGTTGTATTGAAGAAATGGTGGGCAATACCGAAATCTTGTTTAAACAACTCATTACATTAAGCGAACAACATAAAGACAAACTTTTACCTGGTTATACCCATTTACAAATCGCAATGCCTTCTTCTTTTGGTTTATGGTTTGGCGCTTATGCCGAAAGTTTGGCAGATGATATGGAACTAATGTTAGCCGCATGGAAAATCACCAACAAAAACCCATTGGGTTCGGCTGCAGGTTATGGTTCATCTTTTCCACTAAATAGAACTTTAACCGCACAATTGTTAGGCTTCGAAGGCTTAAATCATAATGTGGTTTATGCCCAAATGGGCCGTGGAAAAACCGAGCGTATTTTGGCACAAGCCATGTCGTCGGTAGCTGCAACTTTAGCCAAAATGGCCATGGATGTTTGTTTATTTATCAGTCAGAATTTTGGGTTTATCAGTTTCCCATCAGAACTTACAACCGGAAGCAGTATAATGCCGCACAAAAAAAATCCAGATGTTTTTGAATTAATTCGTTCTCGTTGCAATAAAATACAGGCTTTGCCAAATGAAATTGCAATGATGACTACCAATTTGCCATCTGGTTACCACAGAGATTTACAGTTGCTAAAAGAAAACCTTTTCCCAGCTTTTATCTCACTTAACGAATGCTTAGAAATTGCAACTTTCATGCTCCAAAACATTAGCATAAAAGATAATATTTTAAAAGATAAAATGTACGATTACCTTTTTAGCGTAGAAGTTGTAAACGAACTAGCGCTAAACGGAATGCCATTTAGAGATGCCTACAAAGTAGTTGGTGAGCAAATAGAGACAGGAACTTTTAAACCTCAATACGATTTAAAACACAC
Source organism: Pedobacter sp. GW456-11-11-14-TSB4 (assembly GCF_059424425.1). Classification (NCBI taxonomy): domain Bacteria; kingdom Pseudomonadati; phylum Bacteroidota; class Sphingobacteriia; order Sphingobacteriales; family Sphingobacteriaceae; genus Pedobacter; species Pedobacter sp. GW456-11-11-14-TSB4. The sequence continues at coordinate 1,218,205 of NZ_JBWKZK010000001.1, read as the reverse complement.
TCACGAAGGTAGTATAGGCAATTTAATGAACCAAGAAATTACAGCCTCAATGGAGTTAACTTTAAATCAATTTGGCTTCGAAAAAGTAAATAAAGCTATTGCTAATTTAATCGCTTAAATAAATATGAAATCCCTTTTTGCTTTATTAATTCTACTAAATATTACTGCTTTTGGTCAAAAAACAGACACCCTGACTATCGTATGTTACAATATTCACCACGGTAATCCACCAGCAAAACCAGATGTAATAGATTTAGATGCAATTGCAAATGTAATAGCTAAGCAAAATCCAGATTTAGTTGCTTTACAAGAAGTTGATGTAAACATTAAACGATCTGGAAACGTAAATCAAGCGGCGTATTTGGCTAAAAAATTAAATATGTACTATTTCTTTGCGAAGGCAATAGATCATGATGGCGGCGATTATGGCGTTGCGGTTTTGTCTAAATATCCTATCGAAGAACAATATAAACTTACATTTTCTAGAATTGAAGGCCGCAAAGCTGAAGATAGAGTTTTGGCCACGGTAACTATAAAGCTCAATAGTGGTAAAAAAATCAAGTTCTCCTCAACGCATTTAGATCATGTTAAAAATGAAGATTTAAGGTTAATCCAAGTTGCAGAAATTATTAAACAAGCAGAAAAAGAAACTTTACCATTCATTGTAGCTGGCGATTTTAATGCTCAACCTAAATCAAAAACTATCCAATTATTAGATCAAACCTTTGCCAGAACTTGTTACGATTGCGGTTTTACTATCCCTGTAGTAAAGCCAAAAGAAACCATCGATTTTATTACTTATAAAAAGAATGAAAAATTGGAGGCAATTAAACACGAGGTAATTCAAGAACATGAAGCATCGGATCATTTGCCGATAACTGCTAAAATTGTGATCAAATAAGGTTTGAATAACTGGTGCTGAATTAAATTTAGCATGCCGATTATTTGCCTATGTGCGCCGTCACCCTGAATTTAGTTCAGGGTCTGTTTAAATTCTAAAACAAAAGATATTTTGAAAACGTCGGTTCAGTATTTTATCGGATACTGTAGCCCCACTGTTCGCTTATATCTTTTTGTTCACGTACTGTGGTATTCCAAATAATTTTGGCACAAAAAGTATAACCGCTACCATTGGGTTTAATTAACAAGGGCTACTTCTAAGTAGTTCAACAACTACTCAACTTTAGACCTAATATGAATATCGCGTTGCGGAAACGGGATTTCAATTCCTGCATTATCCAAAGCGGCCTTACAATCAATAATCAACTGTTCATTCATTGCCCAAAAATGTTCATTATCTGTAGTTACTCTAACCGATAAATTTACTGCACTATCACCCAACTCAGTTACCATAATTTGCGGGGCAGGTTCAGCGTGTGCAAATTCATTTTTTTGAATAACCTCGGCAATAATTTCCTTTGCTTGTCTTAAATCAGCATTGTAAGAAACGCCAATATTAAACCAGGTTCTTCTAACACCATGAACAGAAAAATTTGTAATATTACTATTAGATAAATTGCCATTTGGCACAATAACCACCTGGTTTTGAGGAGTTAATAAACGAGTATTAAATATATCAATTAATGTTACTGTACCAGACACATCATTGCTCGCACTTATAAAATCGCCAACTTTAAAAGGCTTTAAAGTTAAAATTAAAACTCCACCAGCAAAATTAGATAACGAACCCTGTAAAGCTAAGCCAATGGCTAGACCAGCAGCACCGATAATGGCAATAAAGGCCGAAGTTTGTATACCGAATTGCGTTGTTACAATAATGAAAAGCAGTATTTTAAGGCCCCAATCAATTAAATTACCTAAAAACCGGCGTAAAGAGATTTCTACATTTTGCTTCTCAAAAATCTTTTGAATTAACCTTTTTATAATTTTAATTACCCAAAGGCCGATAACTAGTATTAAGATGCCAGAAATAATAGATGTTACTATTGCAGGTGCCATGTCAATCGCTTTTGCGATTAGTTTATCCCAATTATCTTGTATTGTTGTTGCGTTGATGTCTGTAGTACTTTGCATGATCTAAAATTGACTTGATTTTAACGGAAGATATCCTGCAAAGTTAGGACTTTTGAATGGCTAGGCAAATTGGTTACATATATCAACCTAAATTCTACAAATCGAAAGCTATCAAAATTCAATTTAGAATAATTCAAAACGATACGAAACGTATATTTGAGTTAAGACCCTAAACTTAACCACATTATATGAATCGCAGAAATTTACTCAAAACCCTTTCTTTAGCAGCAGGAGCTTCAATTATTAGCACAGATGTATTGGCGAATATTGGAGAACAATCATTTTTATATAACATTCCAGAAAATCCTAACCATAAAAAGTTAGACAAGCCTGTAACGGCCATTACCATTGGTGCAGGAAATAGAGGTATGGTATATGGTGGTTTTGCCGAAAACTTTAAAGATCAGTTTAAAATTATTGGTGTTGCAGAACCAAATACTTTTAGAAATGATCGTTATGCGAAAATTCATCAAATAGAAACAGCTAACCGTTTCAATACTTGGGAAGATGTTTTTAAACGCCCAAAATTCGCTGATGCTGTGATAATTTCAACTCCTGATAATTTGCATTATGCGCCATGTATGAAAGCCTTAGAAATGGGTTATGATGTTCTTTTAGAAAAACCTATTTCACCATCAGAAAAAGAGTGTAGAGAAATTTTAGCATTGGCTAAAAAAAATCGAAGAATAGTAGCGGTTTGCCATGTGTTAAGATATGCACCATACTTTGTAAAAATGAAAGAGTTAATTGCAAAAGGCGCCATTGGTGAGGTAGTAAGCATCCAACATTTCGAGCCGATTGAGCATACGCATATGGCGCATTCGTATGTTCGAGGAAATTGGCATAACTCAAAAGCCACAACACCCATTATTTTGGCCAAATCTTGCCACGATTTAGATATTATTAAATGGGTAATCAATAAACCGAGCCAAAAAATATCCGCCATGGGCGATTTAAAATGGTTTAGAAAAGAAAATGCACCCGAAGGAAGTACGGTAAGATGTGCAGATGGTTGTAAAATTGAACGACAATGCCCCTACTCTGCAGTTAAAGAATATGTAGACTTAAATAAAAGAACATCGGTTTTTGATGTGCCAGAAAGTGCGAACAGAAAGCAATTTATTGCAGAGAAATTAAAAACAACCAATTATGGCCGTTGCGTTTACCGCATGGACAACGATCAGCCAGATCATTATGTTACCAATATTCAATTTGCCGATAGCGTTACTGCAAGTTTCTCGATGGAGGCCTTTACGTCTTACCACGGTCGTAGAACTAGGGTAATGGGTTCAATGGGCGATTTAGTTGGCGACATGACTGAATTGGTTCATCATGATTTCATCACCACTAAAGAAACTAAATTTATACCCAAAGCAGAAGATGTAGAAGGCTATAAAAATAGTGGTCATGGCGGTGGAGATTGGCTTTTAGTAAAAGATTTTGTACAGGCTGTAGCGCAAAAAAATCCAGCTTTGCTTACTTCCACCATAGATGAATCTATAGAAAGCCACGTAATGGGTTTTATGGCGGAAGAAAGTAGAATAAGAGGTAAAGTAATGGATATTAAGATGTAAAATAACCATCATATTCTCATAAAATGCCCACAGACAGCTAATGCCGATGGTTTTTAGTATCTTTGGGCATTTATTTTTAAAACCAAGAATATGAATGTATCAGTATTAGCAAACACACTTATCGGCTCAGAAATCATCAAAATCGGTAACGAAGTAAATGACATGAAGCGTAAGGGTGCACAAATTGCTAACCTAACTATCGGCGATTTTGATTCATCCATCTTCCCCATTCCTGCTCCATTAGAAGATGCAATTGTTCAAGCGTACCGCGATGGGCATACCAATTATCCGCCAGCAGATGGCATTTTACAATTACGCGAAACTGTAGTTGAGATTTTAAAAGACCGTTATGAGCTCGACTTTAAAATCAACGAAATTTTAGTTGCAGGTGGCTCTCGCCCATTAATTTATGCTACTTATTTGGCATTGATAGATCCAGGTGATACGGTAATTTATCCTGCACCATCTTGGAACAACAACCATTATTGCCACTTATCATCAGCTAATGGTATTGCGGTTGAAACTACAGTTGAGAATAATTTTATGCCAACTGCAGCACAACTTAAACCACATTTAAAAGGCGCTACATTATTGGCTTTATGCTCACCTTTAAATCCAACTGGCACTATGTTTACGCAACAACAGTTGGAAGAAATTTGCGATATCGTTATCGAAGAAAATAAATCACGCAAAGCGGATGAAAAACCTTTGTACATTATGTACGATCAGATTTACTCGTTGCTAACTTTCGATAAAGAGCATGTAAATCCGGTAAGTTTACGCCCAGAGTTAAAAGATTATGTAATTTATATTGATGGAATTTCTAAATGTTTAGCTGCTACAGGCGTACGCGTAGGCTGGGCATTCGGACCAGAAAATGTAATCGGTAAAATGAAATCTTTGTTAGGTCATATCGGTGCTTGGGCGCCAAAAGCAGAACAAGTTGCTGTTGCAGGCTATTTCAAAAACAAAACTTTGGTTAATGAATTTTTAAGCAGTTTTAAAGCGCAAGTTCAAGCCAGCTTAGATGAATTACACAATGGTTTTCAAGCTTTAAAAAACGAAGGCTTTAATGTAGATTCTGTTATCCCGATGGGCGCAATTTACCTAACATTAAAGATAGATTATATCGGTAAAACTACTCCGGCAGGAGATGTATTAAAGAACAGCGCTGATGTAAATTTCTACTTAATTAAAGAAGCGCAAACGGCTTTAGTTCCATTTTCTGCGTTTGGCAATGAAGAAAGCATGTCTTGGTTTAGAGCGTCAATAGGTGGTTGCTCTTTGCAGGATATTAAAGATATGTTGCCTAGAATTAAAACTGCTTTAAGCAAGTTGAAGTAAGATACAAAACCTCGTAGATTTTTGAAATCTACGAGGTTTTAATTCCCTTTAGAGGTTTTGGGTTACTTAAACTCACTCGTAGTATGGAACTCAATATCCGGATAATCTCTTTTGGTCATATCAATCATAAAATCGTTATCAGCTAAATAAACCGGGTTACTTTCTTTATCAACACCGATGTGCTGTTGTTTACGTTTTACAAACTCCTCTAATTTTTTGTTGTCTGTAGAAGTTACCCATCTCGAGCGACTGTAAGTTAACGTACGGAACCTACATTTTGCGCCATACTCATGCTCTAACCTAAAGCTAATTACCTCAAATTGTAACTCACCAACAGCACCAATTACTTTTCTATTTCCGGGTTGCATTACAAATAATTGCGCAACTCCTTCATCGGTTAATTGCTCAATACCTTTTTCTAATTGTTTGGTGCGCATTGGGTCCATATTCTCTACCTCTTTAAAAATAGCAGGAGAAAAACTCGGGATCCCTTTAAACTGCAATTTTTCACCTTCTGTTAGCGTGTCGCCAATTTTAAAGTTACCACTATCGTATAAACCAACCACATCACCTGGCCAAGCTTCTTCTACAATGCTTTTCTCATTTGCCATAAAATCCATCGGATTGCTAAATTTTAGCTTTTTATTTTGGCGGGTATGGTAATAAAACTTGTTACGCTCAAACTTGCCAGAGCAAATTCTTAAAAATGCAATTCTATCGCGGTGTTTAGGATCTAAATTGGCGTGTATTTTAAATACAAAACCACTAAAATTTTTCTCCTCTACCAACACGTCTCTCTCTTCGGCTTCGCGTAACCTTGGGCTTGGCGCTATTTCTATAAACGTATCTAAAATCTCTTTAATACCGAAGTTATTAATTGCCGAACCAAAAAACACTGGCGCCAACAATCCATCAGTATACAAGCTTTTGTCTAATTTGCCATAAACTTCATCAACCAATTCAGTATCGTCTTTTAAGCCTTGCACTTCAGTTTCTTTTAAATAATCAAGCAAAGCTTCATCATCTAAATCATTTACTGCTACCACAGAGTCAGTAACTTTAGTTTTATCAGAATTAAATAAATTTAAATGGTTATTGTAAATGCTATAAACCCCTTTAAAAGTATGTCCTTGTCCAATTGGCCACGAAAGCGGGCAAAGACTAATGTTCAATTTTTGCTCAATTTCGTCTAACAAATCGAAAGGTTCTTTACCCTCTCTATCCATTTTATTCACAAAAATAATTACCGGTGTATTTCTCATCCTACAAACCGACATCAGCTTTTCTGTTTGTTCCTCTACACCTTTTACACAATCTACCACCAAAATCACACTGTCAACTGCAGATAAAGTGCGATAAGTATCTTCGGCAAAATCTTTGTGCCCTGGCGTATCTAAAATGTTAATACGTTTACCGTTGTACTCAAAACCCATTACCGATGTTGCCACAGAAATACCACGTTGGCGCTCAATTTCCATAAAATCTGACGTGTTGCTTTGGTTAGCTTTATTACGTTTTACCGCACCAGCTGTATTAATTGCACCTCCAAAAAGTAAAAACTTCTCTGTTAAAGTGGTTTTACCAGCATCGGGGTGACTAATAATTGCAAACGTTTTTCTTTTTTCTATTTCGGGATTAACCATGGGTATTGAATTGATAAATAAAGGGGAAAACAAATAATTTAAACAGCAGGGCTTTATAAAAACCTTAAAGAGAATAATATGGCTGTACTTTGTTTCATTTGCTGCAAAGGTAATAATATTTTGCCTTTCGTTGTGCTATCTTTTATTTGAAGCGCAATTGCAGCAATCTAATGAATGGTTAGTCCGGCTTTGCGCTAAATCCCCGATAAATCGGGGGATACCGCTGCAATCCGGGCTAGGTAACTTAGGCTTGTGCAGGTAAAACCCCTCATAGTTGCAACAAACCTGCGTAAAATAAACCTGATAGTAATGTAAAGCCCGAAATGAGGCACGAATGAGGCTTGCAATGGATAGCAGGGCTAAACTTTAACAGCTGAACTTTAGTAGCTTTACAAACCTTTTTACATAAAAAAAGAGCCGATTATAAAACCGACTCTCTCATTACATATACTTATTTAACCTCTTCCTGGTCTACTACCTCTACTTTCAGAACCTCCAGAACTTCTTTGTGGCGCAGATTGTGCACGCTCGGTTCTTTGTGGTTGTGAACGCTCTACACGTTGTGGTTGAGATTGTGATCTTTCCATACGTTGTGGAGCTTGTTGCTGGCGCTCTACTTGTGGCTGAGGACGTTCCATTCTTTGTTGTGGCATTTCTCTGCTTCGCTCAACTCTTTGCGGAGTTTGGGCTTCACTTTGTCCTCTTTCTACTCTTGGCGATTGTACATTCCCCTCACTTCTTCTGTCGAAAACACTTGGTCTTTCTCCAACCGCACCTCTACCTTGGTTTGGCGTAACACCAACTCTGCTGTTATCTCTAACAGTATTATTGCTTTCGCCTCTTCTTTCAAAAGTACTAGGTCTTTGTCCCACCGCACCTCTATCTTGGTTTGGCGTAACGCCTACTCTACCGTTTTCTCTTCCCTCTATAGCGTTACCTTCTACTCTTGATGGACGGCTCGAAACATTTGCATCACCTCTACCGCTCATTCCATTTCTATCACCTTGGTTAAAGCCTCCATTCGTATTTCCTCTATCTCCTCTTGCCGAAGTTACACTTCCACCTCTACCTGCAATTTCTCCACGGTTAATACTGCCTTGTACTGCATTTCGTGGTGCAGCTTGTGCGTTGCTTACAGAACCTCTGCTCGGACGAGGGTTATAAATATTTACCGAATTGTTATCAATTCTAGATGCACCTGGTCTGCTGCTTCTATTTACATTGTAAACAGTTACATTTTGATTGGTGTGTCTTCTAATATCATCAACCCTTGGCCCGGTATAATAAGTTCTATTGTTGCGAACATAGGTATTATTAATAATTACCGTATTTTGGATATAAACTCTGTTTCTACCATAATTATAACGTGGGAAGTTATTGATATAGATGTTGTTATAAGGAATAAAATTCCAGCACATATCTGGTACTCTATATCCGCCTCTACCAATATTTATCCCGATGTTAATGCTAGGTCCTAAAGGTGCCCAACCGTATTGTCCACCTCCACTTCTCCAACTTACCCAAGCTGGTCCCCAAACGGTATCTGGTAACCAAACCCAGTTGTTGTAACGGTTGTAAACCCAACGACCGTAGTGAAATGGTGCCCAACCCCAGTCATAATTACTTACCCAAGTGTTACCGTACTCTGTCATTGCCCATCTACCATTGGTGTAATATGGCCTAAACTCATCTTGGTCTACATCTGGTCGCCAAACGTATCCATACTGCGGATCTTGAATCCAAGTTCCGTAGGGAGAAAGTTCATCGTAAAACGATTGAAGTGAAACGTCTTCTTGCTGTGCTTTTGCTGTTTGTGTGGTTCCAACGAAAAGGAGCATGAGACCTACCAGCAGTGCCGGCATTTTGATCATGGTTTTCATTTTGTATGTGTTTTAAATTTATAATTAACCTAACGCTTTGTGTATATCAATTTGAACACCATTTTTATAAAAGGATTAATCGTAAAACCTCAATGTTTGTCAATTATCGTTTTTAACGCATTTCTTGACAATTAAGTGTTTTAAACGGACTACTTTATCAATCTAATTGATGTGTGATAAATAAGTCGGACAGAACTAAATTTGCTACAATTTGCAAAACCCATTAAAACAATTTTGCCGAGCAACTGTTTTGCAAAACCTTTACTAAATTTTAAAAGTATTAGTTGTTACGTTAAAACCTTACTTTTGTAGCTTAATTTATTGCTATGCAAAGAGGCACCTTGTTTTTAATACCCGTACCATTGGCAGAAAATGCCGAGAATAAATCTTACACTCCATTTTTAATTGATACTATCAATGTAATTAAAACTTACATTGTTGAAAATGAAAAAACAGCTCGTAAGTTTTTAAAAGAAGCTGGATTAAAAACGCCCCAAAGTGAATTATTGATACATGATTTTGGCAAACACAAACGTGGAAACTCTTTAGTCCCTTATTTTACGCAATTAATGTCTGGCATTGATGTAGGCTTAATGAGTGAAGCAGGTTGCCCAGGTGTTGCAGATCCGGGTGCAGAAATTGTAGCTGAAGCACATAAACGTGGAATTAAAGTTGTGCCATTGGTTGGCCCTAATTCGATGATACAGGCTTTAATGGCGTCTGGTTTTAGCGGACAAAGCTTTACATTTCACGGTTATTTACCAATTGATAAAACTGATAGAGCAAAGCGAATTAAGGAACTAGAAGCGCTATCGCAAAAAAATAAGCAAACGCAATTGTTTATGGAAACGCCTTTTAGAAACAACCATTTGTTTGAAGATGTATTAAAAAATTGCAGTGGCAGCACTCAGCTTTGTGTAGCGTGTAACATTAATGGCGAAAACGAATTTATAAAAACTATGACTGTTGGCGCTTGGAAAGGTGAGAGAATAGATTTACACAAAAAGCCAACAGTATTTTTGATTTATAAAGTTTAACTGATATCCATTGCCGTTGGCGTCAGCAAACAGAATTAAGACTATCCATACATATTTTTTTTATCGATAAATTCTAAAACTTTATCTGGCGTAAAAAATTGAACATTCTTTTTCTCTTTAATCGCTTTGCGGATAAAGGTTGATGAGATTTCCATTTCTGGGGTATCTGTAAAGGTAATAGATGGATGATTTTGCCATTCGCCCACATCCGCACCTGGTCTGGGATATACGTAAATGTGATAATCTTGCAATAACAACTCGTAGTTTTTCCATTTTTTTAACGATACCAAATTATCCGCTCCCATTATTAAAACGAATTCTTTTTCTGGGTAACGCTCACGTAAATGTGTAAGTGTATCTATGGTATAAGATGGCTGTGGAAGTTTAAATTCTATATCACTAACTTTTATTTGCGGTGCATTTTCTGTCGCTAGCTTAGCCATCTCCAAACGATCATACATGTTGGCTAAGCCACTTTTAAGCTTTAATGGATTGTGGGGAGAAACAACTAGCCAAACTTCTTTTAGCTCACTAAATGATGCCATATAATTGGCAATTACCAAATGCCCAATATGTATAGGATTAAAAGAACCGAAAAAAAGGCCAGTTTTCGGTTTTCGGTTTTCGGTTTTCGGTATAGGCTGCTCAAAAGACATAACTATTTAATGTTTTCAGTTTTGGAGGATAAATTATAGAACGCCATATTTTTCAGGATTGTTCATCATGTGATTTAAAAGTTTGCCAACTGCATCACTTTGTAGAACAAGCTCATCGTATTTCGCTTGAGATAAATATTTACACTCGATCGCAAATTTAAGCCAACCTTTTGTTTCGCTATTTTCCATATCACTATCCGTTAGCTTACTTATGAAATGAGCTTTATATCTTCTTTTACGGTAGGCCTCAACTAAACATATATTTGTTGATCTCGAAGAACGTCTAATTTGATCTGTCAATGAGTACATTTCTTCTTTTGGAAAAAATTTACTGAGTTCAAAAATTGACATCGCCAATTCAAATGATTTTTTGTAAGCCAAAAGGTCATAAAAGTCTCCCATAAACAAATCAATGTTAGTTAAAGATATGGGTTATGAATCCAAAATTGAAAACTGGAAATCGAAAACTGCTATTTGCCTCCTGAAAGGAATTTACCGATTATTTGCTCGGCCTCTGCACAAGCGGTGCTTAAATCATGGTTTTTAAGAACAATATCAAACTTATCAGCGTACAAAAGTTCTTTTTCTGCTTTTATAAACCGTTCTTGTAATTTCTCTTTGCTATCAGTTCCTCTTCCTGTTAAGCGTTCTTTTAGCACTTCTAAAGATGGTGGCTGCACAAAAATTGCTAAAGCATCATCTTCATATTTTCTTTTTAAACGTAAGCCACCTTCTACATCAATATCAAAAATTACGTGCTTGCCCTCATCCCAAATGCGTTGTATTTCCGAACGTAATGTTCCATAAAAGGTGCCACTGTAAACCTCCTCAAATTCAACAAATTCTTGATGCGCAATTTTATGCAAAAAATCTTCTTTGCTAATAAAATAATAATCGTTTTCGTGGGTTTCACTTCCTCTTAATTCGCGAGTGGTGGCAGAAATAGAAAAGCTTAATTGCGGAAATTTCTTTAACAAATGTCTAACAATAGTGGTTTTACCAGCTCCTGATGGTGCAGAGAATATAATGAGTTTGCCTTCCTTCATATTTTTGAGACTAAAGACCAAAGCTGAAAGTCCAAAGCTTTAGTCTTTGAGCTTTAAGCTTTAAGCTTTTATAACACATTTAATAGTTGTTCTTTAATTTTTTCTAATTCTTCTTTCATACCAACAACCAATTGCTGTATGTGGGCATCATTTGCTTTAGCTCCCATCGTATTTATTTCTCTACCAATTTCTTGAGAGATAAAACCTAACTTTTTACCATTAGCATCCTTGCTTTTTAAAGTCTCCATAAAATAATCGCAGTGACTTTTTAAGCGGGTTTTTTCTTCAGTAATATCTAACTTATCGATGTAATAAATTAGCTCTTGCTCTAGTCTATTTTGATCGTAATTTACTTTACCTACGGTTTCTTCTAAAAATTGCAATAATCTAGCCTTAACCTGCGGCACTCTTAGAGGTGCAAGTTTGTCTATTTCTGCAAAAAAATCTAAAATATTCTGTATCCTGAGCTCTAAATCTGTTCTTAGAACTTTACCTTCATCCTCTCTAAACTGATTAAAGTTGGTTAGCGCTTTTAAAAATGTTTGGTGCAAAACATTCCATTCGTTTTCATCAGCCTGCTCCTCGGTATAAGTAATAACTTCAGGAAAGGTTAACACGGTTTGCAATAAATTTGCAGAGCTTGGTGCGCCTAATGAAGCATTAATTTCTTCTAGCTCTTTATAATATTTTGTTAAGAGTTTAGTGTTTATCGTAGCGCCTTTTTGGGTATCGTCGCTACGTTCAATATTAATAGCAACATTTACTTTACCACGCTCAATATCTTTACTGCATACATTACGCAATAAAAGTTCTTTATCTGAATATGCTCTAGGTAACTTTAAATTCAACTCTAAAAATTTAGAGTTTAGAGATTTGATCTCTACGGCAAACTTAACGTTTTCATAATCAGTAGCCGCCAAGCCAAAGCCTGTCATTGATTTTATCATGTGCAAAGATAGTAAAAAAGGTAGAGCGTTAAAAGGCAAAAGGTTAAAGGCTTGCCCATTTGGCATCAGCTATATTTTAAAATAGCTTCTTCCATCAAATCAAATACCTTTTGTTTTAAGTTAGGTAAATCTGCCAAAGTAAGGCCTTTAACATCCACAGGGGTGATAAAAACAGTTTTAATAATACCCGGATGTGCTTTTAAAGGATTTATACGTGGCAATAACTCTCTGTTATTGATCATAACAAAAGGCATTAAAGTGGTTTGCGTTTCAATAGCTATCCTAAAAGCGCCATCGTAAAACTCACTTAAATGCTGGTGTGTTTTATTCATTGTGCGTTCTGGGAAAATCAATATCGATTCGCCTTTGGCTAAATCTGCTTTTAAAGCATTAACAGATTGCTCTCTACTTTCTTTGCTGCTTCGATCAATTAAAACTACAATCCGCTTGTAAATTAACCCGAACACGGGGATTTTAGTCATTTCTATTTTACCAAGCGGACTAAAATATTGGGGTATACTTAAGCAAACTACAATTGCATCTAAATATGAACCATGATTGCCCACATAAATATGAGGTAATTTTTGATTGATGATATGCTGATTTATCGTTTTTACCCAAAAGAAAGATGGAATACTAAAAGCCCAAGCCCAGCATCTTAAAAAGAAAAGAATTAATTTTTTACTCTTACTGGCATTGAACACCGCCGAAGCAATTAAAACCAAGGGAAGTACAATAAGCATTAGTCCAACAAAAATTAACGCAGCATATAAAAGATACAATGCAGTTAAAACTTTCCTCATCAATTAACGTTTTTTAACTTAAATCAATAGTAAACAATCCTTAAGTTTACAAAATTAAAATCTAACTCTGTTACGAGATGGCTCGATTAACTCTTTTATTCATTTTTTTCGCTTCTATTTTTGCCGCTTCTCCAGTTATAGCGCAAGAATTTATGCTAAACGGTGCAATTTTAGAAAACGGAGCCAAAATTAGATTGGCATTGGCCGAAGTTTACAATACTCGTAATAAATACAGCGTTGGTAGCAACGATATGGGTTTGTTTCAAATTAGAGCCAAAGTTGGTGACACATTAATTATTTCGAAAAGGGGATTTAGAGATAAGACATTACCTATTTTAGATACCAAAGACATAATTGTAAATTTAAATAGAAGTGAAACTACTTTAAATGAGGTGGTAATTAATGGCCAAAGTAAAAAACAAACCTTAGACGCAATTAGACAAGATTTTAGAGATAAAGGATCCTATTATGCGGGCAAACCACCTTTGTTATCATATTTTTTTACGCCATTAACTGCACTTTATGAATTAGTTGGCCGCACGCCTAACAATGCTCGCCGATTTAATAAAATGTACGTAACCGAATTACAGAATAATGAGGTAGATCAACTTTTTAACAAAAGCACTATTAATAAAAATACGGGTTTAGAAGGAAAAGAATTAGAAAACTTTATGGTTAATTATCGCCCAGCTTACGATAAAGCCAAAAACTGGACAGTTTATGATGCCACAAAGTGGATTAAAGATTCTTATAAACAGTATACTGATACATTGAAGGAAAAATAAATCAATTATCGGTCAGCGGTTTATGGTTTATTAGTCTGCTTCTTTTAACTAAATAGCCAGCGACTCACAAGCTTTTTCTGCAGCTAACTTTTCTGCGTTTTTCTTGTTGTAATCTCTACCTATTCCATGATTTTCGTTATCAATTATGGCATGGATGGTAAATAGTTTAGCGCTTTCACCTTCACCGTTTTGCACCATATCAAAAGAAATATCTTTACCATGGCGTTGGCACCATTCTATCAATTTACTTTTGAAATTCGTTTCCGTCATCTCTAAAGTATGAATATCGATGTAAGGTTTTACAATACGTTTGAGCAGAAAATTTTTGGTAAAATTATAACCCTTGTCTAGATAAATCGCTCCAATTAACGCTTCAAAAGCATCACCCAACATAGAATGATGTTTGCTTTGCACACTAACTGTTTTTTGATCAAATACAATCAATTGATCGAAGCCCATTTTGCGGGCCAATTGATTAAGATTAGCTCTGTTTACAATTTTAGAGCGCATTTCTGTTAAAAAACCTTCCTCTTTATAAGGATAACTTTTAAACAACAGCTCTGCAATTACAGATCCTAAAATGGCATCTCCTAAAAATTCTAACCTTTCGTTGCTGCTTCTACTTCCGTTTTTTAAAACTTTTGCCACAGAACGATGTCTAAAAGCCATTCTGTACAGCACAACATTACCGGGCACAAATCCCAGTATATTCTTGAGTTTAACTACAAACTCTTTGTGCGGCGATAAATAAAGCTTATATAAATCGAAAAATGGCATTAATTTAATTTACAAAAAATAAAGGCATACAAGTATAATCTAATATACAATCAAATTATCAACAAAGATAGTTTTTTAGATTAACCTTCGTATTTTTTGAAAATTACAGATGCATTGTGACCACCGAAACCAAAAGTATTACTTTGAGCAGCACGAATTACACGTTTTTGAGCTTTGTTGAATGTAAAATTCAATTTCGGATCAAATTCAGGATCGTCTGTAAAGTGATTAATTGTTGGAGGAACGATGTCATTTTTAACTGCTAAAATTGTAGCAATAGCCTCAATAGCACCTGCTGCACCTAATAAGTGACCCGTCATCGATTTAGTAGAACTGATGTTTAATTTATAGGCATCTTCGCCAAATAAATCTACAATTGCTCTGCTTTCGCTAACATCACCCAATGGAGTAGAAGTACCATGAACATTGATATAATCAATATCAGCAGTAGTTAATTTTGCATCACGTAGGGCATTTGCCATTACTAATTTTGCACCTAAACCTTGTGGGTGTGGCGCAGTAATGTGATTTGCATCTGCACTCATACCGCCACCTACAATTTCTGCATAGATTTTGGCACCACGTGCTTTAGCGTGCTCTAACTCTTCTAAAATAATGGTTCCTGCACCTTCGCCGGCAACAAAACCTTCACGGTCTTTATCAAATGGTCTCGAAGCTGTTTTTGGATCATCATTTCTAGTAGAAAGTGCATGCATGGCGTTAAAACCGCCAATTCCTGCTTCGTTAATGATGGCTTCAGAACCACCGCTAATAATAATGTCAGCAATATCCAAACGGATATAGTTAAAAGCATCAATCATTGCGTTTGTTGCCGAGGCACACGCTGAAACAGTTGAAAAATTTGGCCCACGTAAACCATATTTCATTGAAATATGACCTGGAGCTATGTCAATAATTACTTTAGGAATAAAGAATGGGTTGATACGAGGAGTTCCATCACCTTGGAAGAAAGTTTTCATTTCTTCTTGGAAAGTTTTGAATCCACCTATACCAGAACCCCAAATTACACCAACTCTGTTGGTATCAATTTTCTCCCAATCATAGCCACCATCTTTTACAGCTTCTGCTGTAGCAACTAGCGCATATTGTACAAAAGGGTCTAACTTACGGGCTTCTTTTTTATCCAAATGATCTTCTGGATTGAAATTTTTAAGCTCGCATGCAAACTTGGTCTTGAACTTTTCAGTATCAAAACCAGTAATTGGCCCAGCGCCGCTCACACCATTGATTAATCCATCCCAAAATTCTTGGGTTGAATTACCAATTGGAGTGAGCGCACCTAAACCTGTAACTACTACTCTTTTTAGTTCCATTTATAAGTATTGTACGTAAAGCGTATTTACTACTTAACGTTTTTTTCTAAATAAGCAACTGCTTGACCTACAGTACCGATTGTTTCAGCCTGATCATCAGGGATTGCAACATTGAATTCTTTTTCGAATTCCATAATCAATTCTACAGTATCCAAAGAATCTGCACCTAAGTCGTTAGTGAAAGACGCTTCTGGCGTAACTTCGCTTTCATCAACACCTAGTTTTTCTACGATAATAGCCTTAACTCTTGAAGCAATATCAGACATAATTTTATAATTTAATGGTTAAATAATTCTGTGCAAAGAAAAATAAAATTTGAACAATTTCAAATGTTTTTATTTCTCAATCAATTTTAATGTTTTTATTTCAAACTTAATGTAAAATTAGTTTTATAATTTCGTATTTCTAAAAAAATATTTCGATTTGAATAAAACTTACCTAAAACTATCGTTAGACCTTGATTTTGTTTTAATAGCCATAACGGCTGCTGCAAAGGATTATATCCTCTGCCATAAAATAAACAAAGCCTTAGAATTTGATTTCGAAAAGACTGATGATCACGAGGTTTACTATAATATTGATGAGGATCCTTTAGCATTTTCTAAGTTTTATTATTTTGTTGAACAAGGTGAAATCGAATATTATTTAGTAAACAACAGAAATCCAGAAGGGTTTTTAATTCCTGAAATGAATAAGGTAGATTTTTTTATCATAATTCATCAATATATAGACAAAGAAGATCTCAATTTTATCCTAACAAGATTAAACAAACTACCTGATATACAGGTAGCTGCACAGATCGACCCACTCAAATTAAAGTCGAAAGAAAATTTAGTGATGTAAATTTTTTACCGTTAGTGTAGTAAATACACTATATTTGATTCTTATATCAAACTGAAAATAATTTAAACAAAAAGATAAAACAACGCTGTTTTATATAAATTCGAGCTTTTTGGTTTTATCTTCAATAAACAAATTAATAAATGAAACCTTTTCATTCAAGAACTAAAATTGTAGCCACATTAGGGCCTGCATCGGCTAAACCAGACGTTTTGTACAGTATGTTTAATGCAGGATTAGATGTTTGTAGATTAAATTTCTCTCATGGATCTCAGGCAGATCATCAAGAAGTTTTAGATACCATTAAAAGCATCAATAAAAAATATAATTATAACGTTGGTATATTAGCCGATTTACAAGGACCAAAAATTAGAATTGGGACTGTTAAAGATGGTGGTATTCACTTAGTTAATGGTGCTAGAACCGTTATTACCACCCAAGAATGCGTAGGTAATGAAGAGCGCATCTATATTACTTACGAAAACTTTCCACAAGATGTGAAAGCAGGAGAAATTATCCTTTTAGATGATGGCAAATTACAAATGCGTGTAATTGAAACCAATTACAAAGATGAAGTAGTTTGTGAAATTGTACATGGCGGTATTTTAACTTCTAGAAAAGGTGTAAACCTACCAAATACCAAAGTTTCTATTCCATCACTTACTCCAGAAGATAGAAATAACCTAGAGTTTGTTTTACAAAATGACGTGGAATGGATTGGATTATCTTTTGTGCGTAACGCTGAAGATATTATCGAATTAAAAGATATTATTAAGGCTAGAGGTAAAACTGCTAGAGTTGTTGCAAAAATTGAAAAGCCTGAGGCAATTGCGAATATCGACGAAATTATTGCAGTTTCTGATGCAATTATGGTTGCTCGTGGAGACCTTGGAGTTGAAATGCCAATGGAAGAAGTTCCGTTGTTGCAAAAAATGATTGTTAAAAAATGTAGAGCAGCTTCTAAACCTGTTATTATTGCTACGCAGATGCTTGAAAGTATGATTACTACTCCAAGACCAACCCGTGCAGAGGTTAATGATGTGGCTAACTCAGTTTTAGATGGTGCTGATGCAGTAATGCTAAGTGGAGAGACTTCTGTTGGAGAGTTTCCATTAATCGTTATTGAAACCATGCAGAAAATTATTTCGAACATTGAAGACAATAACTATTCTTTCCACGTAGAAAAGCATTTAAATAAAAATTCGAAAAGTTTTTTAAGTGATGCGGTTTGCGATTCGGCTTGTTTCTTATCTAAACAAACTAGTGCCGTAGGTATTGTTTCTATGACATCAAGTGGTTATACTGCTTTTGAATTATCAAGTCACAGACCACAAGCACCTATTTTTATTTTTACAAGTAACAAAAATATCTTAAACACTTTAAGCTTAATTTGGGGTGTTAGAGGATTTTTTTACGATAAGTTTGAAACTACTGATGACACCATCGCTGATGTAAATGATGTATTGAAGAAAAATAAATTAATCAAAAAAGGTGATATCATTATCAACTCTGCTTCAATTCCGTTGCAAGCAAAAGGTAAAACCAATATGATTAAAGTAACTGTTGTAGAATAATAAATACAATAATAGATTTGAAATGCCCTTGCGAAAGCTTGGGCATTTTTTTGTGGTGTCAGTTTTTTTAAGTATTTTACAACAAATCAAACTATCTAAATATGGATGAATTTATGAACATTACCGTACTTTGGTTCGTTGTAGGATTTATATTTTTCTTACTTGAGTTTATTGTTCCGGGTTTTATTTTATTCTTTTTTGGCATTGCGGCTTGGTTAGTTGCTTTACTAACTCTTTTTATAGACATAAGCTTAAATATGCAGCTAATTATTTTCCTAATAACTGCAATTGTTAGTGTTATTCTTTTAAGAAAAGTACTAAAAGACAAATTTGGTATGTACAGAGAAGGCCCACGTGTGCTCGAAGATGAATATATCGGCAAAATTGCTTTAGCCGAAACAGCCATTACTCCACAAGAAAACGGAAAAGTTGAATTTAAAGGCACCAGCTGGGACGCAAAATCTGATGATTATATCGTTCCGGGCCAAAAAGTACAAATTATCGAAACTAGAAGTATTTTATTAATTGTAAAACAAATCTAAAACTATGACGTCATCAACTATTATTTTAATCGTATTAATTCTATTTGTGTTAGTAGCCTTCCTATCTACTTTTAAGGTAGTACCACAAAGATCAGTTTTTATTGTAGAGAGATTGGGTAAATATAGCCGTTCGCTAGAAGCTGGTTTTCACATTCTTATCCCTTTTATTGATAAAATTGCCTATAAACAAAACCTTAAAGAGCAAGCTATAGATGTGGCACCACAAATTTGTATTACCAAAGACAACATTGCTGTAGAGGTTGATGGAGTATTGTATTTGCAAGTGATGGATCCGCAGAAAGCATCTTATGGGATAGATAATTATCGTTTCGCCGTTATTCAAATCTCACAAACCACGATGAGAAGTGTTATCGGTAAAATGGAACTAGATAAAACATTTGAAGAAAGAGAAACTGTTAACGGAACTATTGTTAATGCAGTAGATAAAGCCAGTGAGCCTTGGGGCATTAAAGTGTCTCGTTATGAGGTAAAAAACATCTCTCCGCCACAAACCATTAGAGATGCGATGGAAAAACAAATGCGTGCCGAAAGAGAGAAAAGAGCCGTAATTGCAGAATCGGAAGGTGATAAAATGGCAAAAATTAACCGTGCCGAAGGTGATAAACAAGAAGCAATAGCAAGATCTGAAGGTGAAAAACAACGTAAAATTAACGAAGCGAGTGGTACAGCATCAGAAATTGAAATGGTAGCTATTGCAACGGCAAAAGGTATTACCGAAATTGCTAAATCTATTAATGCAGAAGGCGGAATGAATGCCGTTAACTTACGTGTTGCAGAACAATATTTAAATGAGTTCGGTAAATTGGCTAAAACCAATAACACAATGATTGTACCTGCAGATTTATCTGATATTGCTGGTGTAATTTCGAGTATTACTTCGGTTTTGGGCAAAGCAAATACCAATCCTGATTTGACTACAACAACTCAAATTGTACCAAAAAAGACAATCACCAAGTTATAAACTTTACCTGTTCAAAATAATATTAGGCCCTTTATTGGGCCTTTTTAATGCCTAAAAAATCTAAAGCGCTTAATAACTCTGTATCATTACTAATACTTTAAAAACCGATTAGTTAAAAGATATTAATTTTAGGCTTGATGAAATTTAAAGTATATGAATAAATATTTACTTACCCTCGCTGGTTTCGCTATCGCGATATCAACAAATGCCCAAGTTAGCATAACTGCCAAAGATTACGAAAGAGCAGAAAGCTTTATGAGCTACAATACAGAGAAATACATTGATGGAACACCTGGGCGAATAAACTGGTTGGATAACGATCAATTTTGGTTCACAGTAAAAAATCAAAACGGAACAGAAACATATTTGGTTGACCCTGCAAAAAAGACCAAAACACTTACAACCGAGTATAAAGAAGCTGCGCCAACTGGCGGAAGGCGTTTTGGAAATAGAAATGAGGTTTTATCGCCCGATGGTAAAAAAGCAGTTTTTATTAAAGATTGGAATTTATGGGTGAGAGACATAGACAGCAAAAAAGAAACCCAATTAACTACAGATGGTGTTAAGGATAACGGATATGCTACCGACAATGCGGGCTGGAAAATGAGCGATGCGCCAATTGTAAGATGGTCGCCTGATTCTAAAAAAGTGGCTACATTTCAGCAAGATCAACGTGAAGTGAGCGATATGTATTTGGTTACCACCAATGTTGGTGCTCCAGTTTTAAAAGCTTGGAAATATCCTTTGCCGGGCGATAAAGTTATCCCGATGATTAGAAGGGTAATTATTGATGTAGAAAACCCAAAAGTAATTAGCTTAAACATTCCTGCAGATCCGCACCGTGCTAGTTTAAGTGATGATATTTCAAGTAGCGGAACTTTTGATGATATCGATTGGAAAGCCGACGGTACCGAAATGGCTTTTTTATCTACTTCTAGAGATCATAAAAATTCGAAATTCCGCATTGCGAATACATCAACTGGCGTAGTTAGAGAGGTTTTTGAAGAAACTGTTAAAACACAATTCGAATCTGGCAGAGGAGCTATCAATTGGCGCTATTTACCTGCATCGAAAGAAATTTTGTGGTATTCTGAACGTGACAACTGGGGACATATGTATTTATATGATTCGCAAACTGGTAAATTAAAAAATCAGATTACCAAAGGCGATTGGCTAGTAACTCGTTTGCTTAGAGTTGATGAAAAAAATCGTTTGCTTTATTTTATGGGCTGTGGTAAAGAAGCCGGAAATCCTTATTTCCAATATTTATACAAAATTGGTTTTGATGGAAAAGGTTTAACACTATTAACGCCTGAACAGGGCAACCATAGCATTGCATTTTCTCCATCAGGCAATAATTTTATCGATACTTATTCTCAACCAAATGTTCCGGCAGTAATGAATTATAGAACATTGGCAGGTAAATTATTAACCGAAGTTGGCAAAACAGACGTTTCGAGATTAGCTGCTACTGGATGGAAAGCACCAATTCCGGTAAGTATAAAAGCAAATGATGGCACTACAGCTATTTATGGCTTAGTTTTTACACCTACCAAAATGGAAACTGGCAAAAAATATCCTGTTATCGATTACATTTATCCTGGTCCGCAGGGCGGAAGTGTAGGTAGTTGGTCGTTTACAGCTTCAAGAGGAGATCATCAGGCTTTGGCAGAATTAGGCTTTATTGTAGTTGTAATTGAAGGAACAAGCAATCCATTTCGCTCAAAGAGTTTTCATGATATGGCTTATGGAAACATGGCTGAAAATACTTTACCAGATCAAATTGCGGCGATTAGACAGCTTTCGAAAACTTATCCGATAGATACCAATAAAGTTGGTATTTGGGGACATTCTGGTGGTGGTTTTGCAACCGCAGCTGCAATGTTTAGGTATCCAGATTTCTTTAAAGTTGGAATAGCCGAATCAGGAAATCACGACAATAGAAATTATGAGGATGATTGGGGAGAAAGATACAATGGCTTGGCCGAAAATGTTGACTATGAGAGACAGGCTAATCAAATTTATGCTAAAAATTTAAAAGGGAAATTGATGTTAGCTCATGGAATGATGGACAATAACGTACCACCATCTAACACCATGTTGGTAGCTGATGCATTAATTAAAGCTAATAAAACATTTGATTTATTGTTGTTTCCAAATAGCGCTCACGGATTTGGTCAGTTTTCATCATACATGATGCGTAGACGCTGGGATTATTTTGTACAACATTTATTAAATACACAACCCCCTTACGATTATCAATTGGGTCCGAAATAGAAATTAACCTTATTAAAAAATGCTATCAATTATTTGGTAGCATTTTTTTTATGAAGAAGTTTCCTCTTCTTTTGAATTTTTAACATGATCTGCTAGTTGATAGCTCTTTCCTTTCACTTTATCATCTTTATCTAAACACAAGAGAACAACTAAAGATATTACCGGAATAATAAAAGAGATAAAAAACCAAAACCAAAAGTTTTTGCCAATACTTTTTGCATATACTCCTGCTACCAATTGAGGGATTAATAGTATTGATAAAAGTATTAACTCTGGCATGCTGTAAAGATAATCAATTATGAAATTATGCAGCTAACACAGAAACTTCTTGTGTAATACTTTGTTAAATTAATAATTAGGTACTTTTAAACTATGTCAGAAAAAATAAGAACTATCATAACAGGATCAACGGGAATGGTAGGTGAAGGAGTGTTATATGAATGCTTAAATAACCCAAAAGTTGAAACTGTTTTAGTCATCAACCGCAAACCTTGTGGATACACCCACCCAAAGCTTAAAGAAATTATACATCAAGATTTTTTTGATCTTTCAGCAATAGAAAATCAACTTAAAAGTTACAATGCTTGCTACTTTTGTTTAGGTATTACATCGGTTGGTACCGCAAAAGATGTTTATTTTAAGATGACCTATACCTTAACTATGCATGTAGCAGAAACATTAAGTAGACTAAACGACAAAATGACTTTTTGCTACGTTTCTGGAGCTGGTACGAATAGCAGCGAAAAAGGTGGTATTAATTGGGCAATTGTAAAAGGCAAAACAGAAAACGATTTGATGAAATTGCCTTTTGAGCAGGTTTTTAATTTTAGACCCGGTATTATTAAACCTACAAGTGGGTTAAAACAAACTCATGGATTTTACAAAGTATTTGCATGGCTGTTTCCAATAATGAGTTTGATCAATAAAAACAGTTTCGTAACACTTAAAGAATTGGCATTAGCCATGATTAATACACGTAACCATTCTGATGAAAGAAAGGCTGTAGAAGCATCAGAAATAAAGGAAATGGCTAAAGAGAACCAGCCTATTTAAACATTGATTTTTATTCGTTACTATTGTTGTTCAAACAAACAACAACAATTATGGATTTTTATTTAGGCGGAATTATACTTTTCGCAGGCAATTTTGCTCCACAAGGCTGGGCCTTTTGTGATGGAAGTTTATTATCAGTTAACGAGAACATGGCATTGTTTTCTGTTTTAGGTACAACTTACGGAGGAGACGGTGTAACTAATTTTGCTTTACCTAACCTATCTGATCAAGCTGGGACTAAGCATATCATTGCACTAGTGGGCATATATCCATCAAGAGCTTAAAACAAAAAATCCGCTGAATTTAGTACTCAGCGGATTTTATTTTTTTATTGTCCTCGTTTTCTTTCGTTATCTTTATTAGAGGTTTGGTCAGATCTTTGTCCGCCAGCATTAGTAATTCCATTTTGTTTTTTATCTACCTTCACATCGTGATTTGCTCTATCGGCAATTGAACCACCTTGTACATGAGGATTGTTTTTTGGTGTGCTTGCATTTTTCATAATATCAAATTTTAAGTAAATGAATATGTAGAGCGATGTTTATGTAACCGAAAATTAACTCATTTGTTTTAAAGAAAGCATAAATGCACCATCACATTTTTTTAAATTGCTGTAACCTTATTACAAAACGCGTGGTCTTAGTTGTTATAAATGCAAGATAAAGAAACCGATTTAGAACTTATAAATGCTGTGCTAGCTGGCCATACTTCGCAATATGCGATACTGGTTAAGCGCCATCAGCGTTTTGTTTTTACATTGGCTTTTCGTTTCGCTAAAAACAGGGAAGATGCAGAAGAAATAGCACAAGATTGCTTTGTTAAGGCGTACAGAGCTTTAGGTACATTTAAGCACAGTGCTAAATTTACAACGTGGCTTTATACCATAACATACACCACGGCCATGACTTTTCTACGTAAAAAAAGATTAGATACGCAATCTATAAATGATGATGAAAATGTTTTACAGATAGCAAACAGCGGTAATGAATTTGATGCTGGCAACTTTGCTGAGAAAAGATCCAGCTATTTTTATTTAAACCAAGCTATTGATCTGCTTTTACCTGATGATGCTGCAATTATCACGCTATTTTACAAAGGCGAACAAAGTTTAGAAGAAATTGGTGCAACTTTAAATATGGCACCCAATACGGTTAAAGTAAAACTACATAGAGCAAGAACTCGTTTAAAAGAGAAATTGCAATATTTGTTAAATGATGAAGTAAAGGAATTGATATGAACACGATAGAAGATCAACTTTGGAACTATATAGATGGCAATTGCAATGCCGAAGAGCTAGCTCAAATTAAAGCCAGGTTAATAGCTGACGAACAATATCAGAAAGTTTACCAAGAGCTTTTGGCTGTAAATAAGGCTTTAAACCACTTAGAGTTTGAAGAGCCTTCAATGTCATTTAGCAGAAATGTAATGGAGCAGGTAAACTTAGAAATTAAGCCTGTTGCTTTAAAAACAAAAGTAGATAACCGCATTGTTTATAGCATAATGGCGTTCTTTCTGCTATCTATGCTGGCTATTGTGGGCTATGTTATTTCACAGAGCGATTATAATTTCTCTGCCACTTTAATCAAAATTACCTTCCAGTTTGATACTGAAAAAATATTAACACCAACTTTTCTTAAAGTGTTCTTTTTAATAGATGTGATACTGTTGTTACTATTCGTAGATAGCTATTTTAGAAAAGGATTGACACAAAAAAAGGGAGCTTAAGCTCCCTCTGTAATATTTATTTATACCTTATTTTTTGAAAAGAATTGGTAGCATTACTTGAGTTGTATCCCAAGCCATAAATAAATTTGCACCTTCTGTGTAATCAGCAAAAGTCATCGAAAAGTTTTCGATTACCTTTTCTGTTTTAGTAAGTGGCACAACTACACGTACAACATCTTTTGTTTGATCGTAACTAAAAGCACCCCATCTATCTGTTTGCTTATTTAAAATAATTGTCCAACTATCTTTAGTTGGTATAGCAAATAAACTATAAGTACCCGCTTTAATTTTTTTATCGCCAATGGTTACTGCTTTAGCAAAACTAATTTCGGTATTTTCATTTGCTCCTAAACGCCAAACTTTATCAAATTGCTCTAAAACACCAAATACTTCTCTTCCTTTTTTAGCCGGACGAGAATATACAACTTTAATAATCGGCATCGACTCATCTCCTTTTTTTACTTTTGCAGCATTTAAAGGATAGTATACAACGTCTAGTGGACTAGCATCTAAAATTGGATATTTTACAGGCGTTGCTGTAGTTTGTGCACTAGCCGAAAAACCAATAGCGGCCAAAAACAGACCAAAAATTATCTTTTTCATAGGTTTAGCATTTGTAAACGACTAGTAATGACGGCCTTTTACAACTTTATTTAAAAATACTGCACCGAATATTAAGCCAAAAATTCCGCCTAAAAGGATATATCCAACGTGAGTTGTAACTGCAAATACGGCTAGCATACCTGCAAACATGCCAATTACATACCAAACCCACTCAAAACTGTTGTTATTTTCTGTACTCATTTTTTTTTTGATTTACGCCAAAGGTAAATATTTATTTAAAAATATTTTACGTTTTAAGGCGCTGGTTTTAATAATTCGTTTATTTTGACAAGTTCATAACCAGAAGTTTTAAGAAATTTGATGAGCTGTGGCAATTTATAGTAAAACTTATCCTTACGTCTTGTATCAGTACCAATATGTAACAATAAAATAAAGCCATTTAAACCATCCTTTTGGTTTTTATGGTAAGAGGTAATCGAATTATAAATTTCATCACTACTGCGATAGCTTTTGCCTAGCTCTGGATAAGTATAATCGGCATTAGATCTTGTTCCGGTAGAAAAGTTAATCAGCTGTAAACTCATACTTGTTGTCCAATCTGCTATTTGTTGGTTATACCACTCATAAGGTGGCAAGAAGTATTTAGCATTATCCATTTTAATTCCAAACTTTTCCATTGCTCCATAATTCCAAATCAAATCTGTTTTAAATTGAAGTTCCGAAACTAACAAACTATCTCTTTTAGACCAGTCATTATATAACAGATGATCATTAGAGTGTGCTCCTAAATAATTTCCGTTTGCTTTTAAATCCTTAATCAGGCTTTTAAATTTTGGGTTATTATAAAATCTTCCTGTTAAGAAAAATGAAGCATTTATATTTTCCTTAACCAATGTTTCATTAATCAGTTTGCCGCCATCGGCAAATTCATCACCTGTAAAAACCAAAGCGACTTTCTTTTCTGATTTATTACCTCTAGTTATTGCGCCTAATTGTGTTTCAAATTCTTTTGGTAAAGTCTTTACCCTACTATCATAAGCTGCCAACAAATAAATAAGCGATGCTGTGCCATCCATTGTTGGTTCGTTGGTGCTGTAATCTCCATAATCATCATGGTAAACCGCTAAATCACTCTGAAAATCTGCATAAGCATCTGGTTTAGTTAATTGTATGCCGATTAAATTTTTGTAGATACTGGTATAAACTGGTCCATCAACCAAGCCACCATCTATCGGATAATTTTTTAAATGCGTGAAAGCAGAATGAGGGTCCGTCGGTGTATCGCCCCAACTTGGCAAACCATAAACCATGCTCGTACCCCAAGGATTACAACCAAAAAGCCAATCGAAATTTGCCTGTTCAAGTTCAGTGAAAGATTCATCGCCCGATAAATCTTTGTACCACCTACATTGCTGTGCAAAAGCAACCGTTAAATTATTACTGCACCAAATAAATGGCACACCACGATAAAATGCATTTTGTTTAGCTCTGGCCCAAACCTGCTCTATACCTTGTTTATAATAGTTTGTTAATTGTTTTCGCATCGGCGGATTGACCTTAGCCAACTCATAATGCCCAATATTTACAAAAGGATAATATTGATAATGGTTGGCTGTGTCTGTAGTTAACCAAGGCGTAATAGGCTCCTTCTTAGCATAGCTCATCGCCCATCTAGAATTCCTTTTTAAAGAACGAGCATCTAGCAAAGGCATTGATGCATAAGCGAGTTCCATATCATCAACCCAATTATCTTCTGCATAAATATAAGGCGACTTTACAGATGCAGTTTGCGTTACACCTAATTTTAGTTGAGTATAGCTCATTGCACTAAAAGCTTTCTGAGTTAACTTTTTTGAATATAATTCATCAGCTTTTGAAAAAATGCTTGCACCCAACGCAAAAGCACTTGCAAATTTTGCTGCTGTAGAACTTGTGCCTTTGGTATTGTTCATAAATTTTCCACGTTGTTGTGGTTCGCCATCAATAAAATACAATGGCCGCTCAAAACCTTTCCCATATTGGCTATCCTCTTTTGGTATCCGCATAGAAATATGGTCTCTATCATCCGCCAATTGATTAAACATGATATTGTCTTTTGGATGCATTTTTAACAGCCAATCCAATCCCCATTTAGCTTCATCTAATACATCGGCTATGCCATTTTTACCTTCCAATCCATTTGTTTGTTTGGTATCGGCAAATGCCTGAGGAAAATCTCGATACGCCATTAATAAATGATAGGTGGCATTGGCAGATGTTGTTGAATATTGTAAATAATCGCTTGCATCGTGCCATCCTCCACTTGCATCAAAATGTGTACTGTCTTTTATGCCCGCTTTTGCTCCATAAACTACAAATCCATCGTGTGTGTGGCAGCTATCTTGCAAAAAAGGATTAAAGCCGCTACGTTGTTGGCGCATATATCGCAGGGCGAAATCTGCTGTATTTCGGTAAACTTCATCACCAATAATTACTAACGGAGATTTTACTTCCGCAATGCGGATAAAATATTTGCCTGGTGTTTTAAAATCTGAGAAATTTAATCTGGCTGTTGCGGTAAATGGACCGTAGGTGCCAAAAGATTTAATTTTTGTTGAGGTGTAAACCACTTCCTCATTTTGGTCAATAAGCTCAAATTTTTGTGGAATGTGGTTAGTTTTATTTGCCCAAATAGCCACTTTACTGGCATTAGGCTGATAACCAAGTAGATTAATTCTTACCCAGCTGTTAGTGGAATCCATTGATGGTTTCGGAGCAAATGAAGTTAATAATAATATCAATAACAATGCTTTTAGATGTGCTATTCTTTTCATCAAGCTAAATTTAAGTTTTGATTAGCTAAAGATAGTTATTCTATTTTTTAGGAAGTTTCGAGATCTTGTGTGTAGAAGTTTTTATTATTGAGGGTTTCAAACCCAACTTTATCATCCATTTGTAAAACAGATCATCAATCATTTGGAAATTAATCAATCGATTGATTAACTTTGCTTCGTGAAAAAACAAATTGACAAAAGCGATAAGCGAGCCGACATCTTAAACGCAGCGTTAAAACTATTTGCTGAATTCGGTTTTGAAGGAACATCGACAAGGCAAATTGCCAAAGAATCTGGCGCTAATATGGCCATGATCAATTATTACTTCGGTAGCAAAGAAGGTGTTTTCCTAGAAATAATGGAAGATAAAATCTCTGGATTCAAGTTTCAGCTTAATCAAATAAACGAGGAAAACATTCCGGCAAAAGAAAAACTTTTGAAGGTATTAGATCAATATGCTACGCGAATATTTTCGAACATCACTTTTCATAAAATGATGCACAGGGAGCTTTCTTTAACCCAACGCCCAGAAATGTTTGGCAAAATTAAAGACGCCATGGCAAATAACCGGGCGATTATTGAAAAAATAATTGAAAATGGCATTGCCGATGGCACATTCAGAAAAGTTGATATCAGAATGTGTATTGCAACAATTATGGGAACCATCACCTTAATAGCTACATCGCCTTACAAAGTTGATGATCAAATTGATTTTAATGATGAAAAAGGAAGAGAAGAGCTTCGCAAAAGAATGGTTACACACTTACAAGACTTTATAATAACATACTTAGCTAAACCATAAAATGATCCCCAATAAAATAAAAACGCTATTTATTGCGCTACTGCTCCCAACTTTACTACATGCTCAATCCACAAAAAATTTAACCTTACAGCAGGCAATTGATTTAGGCATTGCTAACAGCAAAAACCTTAAATTATCACAGCGTAAAATAAACGAGTCTATTGCTCGCTTGGCCGTAGTAAAAGATAACGCTTTGCCCAGTGCAAGCGCAAGTTTTTTGTACAACCATGCCGAAATACCTACCAATACATTAACCATTGGTGGAGGTAATCCGATTTATTTACCAAACAGAGCCGATGCATTTGTAGGCACCGCTGCCGTTCAAGAAGTAATTTATGCGGGCGGCAAATACAAGTATGCGCAGGAATCAACCAAAATTTTAACTGATGTTGCAAAGTTAGATGCAGACAAAAATAAAGAGGAAGTTAGCTATGCTATCATCAACACTTATTTCTCTCTTTACAAAGTGATGCAGAGCAAAAAAGTAGTTGCTCAAAATTTAGAATCGATCGCTAGTCAGCTAAAACAAGCGCAACGCTTTTTTGAACAAGGCATTGTTACAAAAAATGATGTATTAAGGTTTCAATTGCAACAAGCTAATGTTACTTTAACAGAGCTAGAAATTGAGAATAACCGCAAAATTATTAATTACAATTTAGACATCCTTTTAGGCTTACCAGAAGAAACTGAAATTGCAATTGCCGAAAGCGAACTGCCTTTGCAAACTGTTCAGCCTTTAAATACTTACATGAGCTCTGCTTTTGTAAATCGCCAAGAATTACAACAATTAGACTTGCAAAACAAGGTTGCAGACTATAACATTAAAACTACTAAAGCAAACACCAGACCTACAGTTGGTGTAGGTGCAAATCTGTATTACATCAATCCGAGTGGAGGTTTCATTCCCTCTTCAGGGCAATTTATTTTACCCATAACTGTTGGCGCAAACATTTCATGGAATGTGGCATCCCTTTGGAATAACAAAAATAAAGTTGCAGAGGCCAAAATACAGCAGCAAGAAATTGGTCTGCAAAAAGAGGTTGTATCTGACAATGTAAAAACTGAACTGAATAAAAATTATCAGAACTATCAGTTGGCAATTAAAAAAATTAGTGTTTTAGAAACATCTATCGCACAAGCAACTGAGAATGATAGACTTTTAGAATCGAAATATAAAAACAACATTGCCTCTGTAACAGATAGAATTGATGCAGAGACGCTACTCTATCAAGCAAAAATCAATTTAGAATTGGCAAAGGCCGATGCTAGACTTGCTTACTATACATTATTAAAATCAACAGGAAAAATATCACTATAATAACCATACAAATGACAACTGAAGCAAAAAAGAAAAATAAAATTTTACCCATCGTACTTGGCCTGCTTATTATTGCTGGCGCAGCATTTGGCATAACCGAATACAGGTATGCAAGCAAACATGTAGATACCGATGACGCACAAATTGACGGAGATATTAGTCCGGTTGTGGCTCGTGTAGGCGGTTACGTTAAAGACATCAATTTTGAAGAAAATACTAAAGTAACACAAGATGAGGTTTTGGTAACACTTGATGACCGAGACTTTAAAATAAAATTAGAGCAAGCTCAAGCCGGACAAGTTGGAGCTAATGCGGGTGTAGGTGTTACGCAAGCACAAATTGTTGCAACTTCTGCCAACACGAGCACAGCAAAAGCGAATATTGATGCAGCAAGATCAAATGTGCAGGCGGCAAATGTTAAATTAAATTTAGCGCAAAAAGATTACAATCGTTTTGAAAACCTGATTAAAGATGGGGCGATAACCCAGCAAGCATTTGATCAAGCTAGAGCAAATAAAGAATCAGCCGAAGCTGCAAAATCAGCTGCGCAAGCAGCATATACTGCAGCGGTAGATCAGTATAATGCAGCGGTAAAACAAGTTGGCACCACACAATCTCAATTAGGTGTAAGCAATTCTGGCGTTTCGCAGCGCCAAGCAGATGTAGATTTTGCTAAACTACAACTTTCATATACAGCAATTAAAGCGCCTGCTACAGGCATTGTTTCAAAAAAGAATGTACAAAAAGGGCAATTGATACAAGCCGGACAAGCACTATTTGCTATTGTAAATGAAAACAGTTTGTTCGTTACTGCCAACTTTAAAGAAACGCAATTAGAGAAAATTAAAGTAGGCTCTAAGGTAAAAATTACGGTAGATGCATATGAAGATCAGCCGATAGATGGCGTTGTTTACAATTTTTCTCCAATAACTGGTGCAAAAGGCTCATTGTTGCCACCAGATAATGCAACAGGAAACTTTGTAAAAGTGGTACAACGTGTGCCAGTAAAAATTAAAATAGAATCTAAAGACAAAGAGTTACTTGAAAAACTACGCCCAGGAATGAGTGTAAAAGTTTCAGTTTCTGTAAATAATTAACAATGGCCGAAGTAGGTTTCAAAAAATGGATTATTACATTTACCGTTATCACGGCTTCGCTACTGGAGCTTATTGATACTACGATTGTAAATGTTGCTATCCCTCAAATACAGGGTAACTTAGGCGCAACTTTAGAGGATATTGCTTGGTTATCTACAGGTTATGCAGTTGCGAATGTTATCATTTTACCCATGTCTGGCTGGTTAGGCAGCAGATTTGGGCGTAAAAATTATTTCTTAACTTCTATTATTGTTTTTACGTTAGTTTCATTTTTATGTGGTAATGCCACCTCTCTTAACGAGCTTATTCTGTTTAGAATTTTGCAAGGTTTAGCGGGAGGCGGATTAATTTCTACTGCACAAGCGATTTTGATAGAAACCTGGCCACGTGAAGATGTTGGTATAGCAACGGCTCTATTTGGTTTAGGGGCTGTAGTTGGCCCAACCGTTGGTCCAACCATTGGCGGTTATATTTTAGAAATGGCAAATTGGCCGTGGATTTTTTACGTAAATATTCCCGTCGGTATTTTGGCAGCCTACTGTACCATTACTTTTATTCGAGAGACCCCAAAAGACGGTAAAGGAAAACCTGTTGACTGGTATGGAATTGGTTTATTAGCTGTTGCTGTGGGTAGTTTGCAAACGCTATTAGAAAAAGGAGAAAGTGAAGATTGGTTCGAAACACCATATATCGTGGTGCTTGCTGCAACCTCTTTGTTTGGCTTACTGCTTTTTATTTGGAGAGAATTAAGCACAGACCACCCTATTGTGAACCTAAGTATCATGAAAAAAAGAAGCTTTTCTATCGGGATGTTTACTTCATTTATATTGGGATTTGGCTTGTACGGATCAGTATTTGTTTTTCCGGTATTTGCGCAAAACTTACTAGGTTTTACTCCTTTACAAACGGGCAAACTTTTTATTGCAGGAGGAATTTGTACCATTGCAATGATGCCCTTTATCGGTATAATGCTAAAAAAGGGCGTACCAGCTCAATTTATGGCAACAGGCGGTATGTTCTTGTTTTTTGTTTTCTGTTGGATGTTAAGTAAATCTACATTAGCATCGGGTACTGAAGATTTCTTTTGGCCTTTGGTAATTAGAGGTTTTGGTATGGCGCTTTTATTTGTGCCGCTTACTACATTGGCTATGCAAGATTTAAAGGGTGCTGAAATTGGACAAGGATCTGGCTTAAACAACATGAGCAGGCAACTAGGAGGATCTTTTGGTATTGCAGCTTTAACAACACTAATTCACGTAAGGCAAGGTTTTCATAGAAGTAATTTATTGGTCAATGTAAATGATTACAATCCATCTTTTATACAAAAATTAAATGGTCTGATTAGCAATTTTATGGCAAAAGGAGCTTCTTATCTGGATGCCAAGTTAATGGCTATGAAAGCGATTGAAGGTTCAGTAATTAAGCAAACTATGCTGCTTACTTACAATGACGCATATTGGGTTGCCGGTTTGGTGATGCTTTTTTCAATCCCTTTGTTGTATTTACAAAAGTTTAAAAAGAATGCGAACATCGTAACAGATGCCCATTAAAATAAAACGATCCCGACGTAATGCCGGGATCGTTTTTCCCAAAAAATTAACAATTAGTTACAAAGTTATTCTTACACTTAACTTTGCGGATACTTTTAAAAGATTTGTTTAACCTTTAATAAGATACAAGGTATGAATATTTTTGAAATACTTCAAACTTTTTCATCGCAAAAATTTTGTTGTATTTTAAACTCATAAAATATTGATTGGCAAAATGCTTCATTTATACTGCATTATCTTCAAATCTGATATTTAAAAAATTGGTAGTGTTTTGCTAAAAAACCAACTGAATTGGTAATATTTTTGTCTATTTAATACAATTTTCTTATCTTTTGGGCATGCAATCATTACAACCTACTAGTCAAAGAGAATCTGTTTTTAATAACGAGGTTATTTCTCGTTTCGAATTATACAATAGTTTGTTTTTAACGCTACCATTTTATAAGGTTAAAGATACTGGCACACTTTTACCGCTTTTTATTAAAAGTTGCGAAGATGGTGTTAAAAAT
The DNA here is from genome assembly GCF_059424425.1 of Pedobacter sp. GW456-11-11-14-TSB4. Classification (NCBI taxonomy): domain Bacteria; kingdom Pseudomonadati; phylum Bacteroidota; class Sphingobacteriia; order Sphingobacteriales; family Sphingobacteriaceae; genus Pedobacter; species Pedobacter sp. GW456-11-11-14-TSB4. Next base: position 1,184,699 of record NZ_JBWKZK010000001.1, on the reverse strand, counting down.
AATGAAACACCAGCAAAGCTGATTGAAGATTTTTTTGGCAAGTATACACCAAACACAGATGAACAAGAAATTATTGATTTGTTGTTTCGCTTCATACAATATATAGAACGTCAGGTTGTACTTTTTGATGCTGTTGAGGATGCTTCATTTAACAAACTAAATATAGCCGATGAACAAAGTTCGTTAAGAGCATTATTTTTAAAAGCTAATGATGATAAAACCTTGCATGCAAAGGTAGATCAACTGATTGAAGATTTTTCTTTGCGCTTGGTATTAACAGCACACCCTACGCAATTTTATCCAGGTAGTGTGTTAGCTATCATTAACGATTTAACTGCGGCAATTAAAATAAACGACATTACTACCATTAACCAGTTGTTACAGCAATTGGGCAAAACTCCATTTTTTAACAAAAAGGCGCCAACTCCGGTTGATGAAGCTTTAAGTTTATCTTGGTACTTAGAAAATGTTTTCTATTTCGCGGCAGCAAATATTCAATCTGGATTAAACAATCTGTTATCAGAATATCACATCGACCCTAAAAAAATTATAGAACTGGGTTTTTGGCCGGGCGGCGATAGAGATGGTAATCCTAACGTACATGCAGAAACAACTTTACAGGTTTCTAAAATGTTGCGCCAAATTTTGTTTAGATGTTACTATCGTGATTTTAGAAACATTAAGCGCCGTATCACTTTTAGAGGTGTTGAAGATGCAATGGGGCTTTTACAAGATGTGTTGTACAAAAATGCTTTTGATACCAATTTAGAACCTGAAGATATTTCTAGTTTCATTATTGAGAATCTTAATAAAATACAAGCAACCTTAATTGAAGAACATGATGGTTTATTTGTAGATTTAGTAAGCAATTTAACTCGAAAAGTTGAATTATACCGAAGCCATTTTGCTTCATTGGATATCAGACAAGATAGTCGGATTTTACGTGATGTACATGCTTATTGCCGCACACAAAAACCAATTAATTCGCTGTTTGCTGCAAATTACCAAGAGTTATCTGAAGAAGAAAAAATTAAAGCACTTTCTTTTAGAAATGCTAAAATTATTTATGCTGATGAACAAGATAGTTTAACCCAAGATACCTTACAAACCATTGCTCAAATTAAACAAATGCAACAAAGTAATGGCGAAATGGCTTGTCACCGTTTCATTATTAGCAATTGCCAACAGGCGAGTGATATTTTGCAGCTTATCGAATTATTTTTGTGGAACGGTTGGGAAACCGATGAATTAACAATTGATTTTGTTCCCCTTTTCGAAACGGTTAATGATTTATCTGGCGCAGCCGAAATTATGGAAACGTTGTACACACATCCATTTTACAAAAAGCATTTGGCGAGCCGTGGAGGTAAACAAGATATTATGCTTGGTTTTTCTGACAGTACGAAAGATGGCGGGTATTTAATGGCCAACTGGTCTATTTTTAAAGCTAAGGTAGAGCTAACAGAAACGGCAGAAAAACACAATATTAAGTTGGCGTTTTTTGATGGTCGTGGCGGACCGCCTTCTCGTGGTGGTGGCAAAACACACCGTTTTTATGCTTCAATGGGTAAAGAAATCGCTAATAAAAACATTCAATTAACTATACAAGGGCAAACCATCAGCTCGCAGTATGGCTCAATTGATAGTGCTGCTTTTAACATTGAGCAGTTAATTAACGCCGGAATTTCATCGGGTGTTAAAGAAAAACACAATGTTTTATTAGATAAGCCAAATTACGATACATTAGAGGTAATGGCAAAAGATAGTTATGATTCGTTTTTAGCACTTAGAAAGCATCCGCTATTTTTATCATACTTAGAGACTTTATCTCCTTTGAGCCTATTGTCTAAAATTACGATTAGCAGTCGTCCAGTTAAAAGAAATTCGGGAGAAGCATTAAAGTTAGAAGATTTGAGAGCGATTAGTTTCGTTACTTCTTGGAGCCAACTGAAACAGAACATCCCTGGTTTTTATGGTATCGGTACAGCATTAAAAAACCAAGAAAATGCTGGTAATTGGGCACAGGTAGAAAAAACTTACGAGCAATCGGGTTATTTTAAAACTATAATAGATAACTGTATGATGTCTATGAGTAAATCAGATTTTTCAATTACTGAATATTTGGCGACAGATAAAAAATTTGGCGAATTTTGGAAAATGTTACATGAAGAATTCGAGCTTTCTAAGGCTATGTTGCTAAAGTTAGCAGGTCATCAAAGCCTGATGGAAAATTATCCTGTAGAAAAGCGCTCAATTGCCGTGAGAGAGAAAATCATTTTACCATTGGTTTTGGTGCAACACTATGCCCTAGAAAAACTACAACATGATTTGACCGATGAAAAACGTCAGGCTTATGAAAAATTGGCTATACGTACGGTTTACGGTATTGTAAATGCTGGAAGAAATTTGGCTTAGTAAAAATGCGTCATTCCCGCAAATGCGGAAATCGTAACGCTGTATAAAGGATGAAAATTACTCGCTACACAATGCTTTACGATGCCCAGTCACTCGTTCCGAATTTACTTCGGAAAGCTGAGCATGACGAAACCACTAAATATAACATCTGTAATGCAACTAACTTGGGTTTATAAACATTTCGATCAGTTAACAACAACCGAACTCTACGCAATCTTACAGTTGCGAAGTGAAGTTTTCGTGGTTGAGCAAAACTGTATTTATCAGGATATTGATGGAAAAGATAAGAAATCTACTCATCTAATGGCTTGGCATAACGATAATTTAGTGGCTTACACTCGCTTAGTTCCACCTAGTGTCTCTTTTAATGAAGCGAGCATTGGCCGAGTAATTACATCTCCGTTTTATAGAGGTTTAGGCATTGGCATAACCTTACTAGTGAAAAGTATCGAACAAACATTATCAACTTACCAAACTAGTAAAATTAGAATTGGCGCACAGCTCTACCTTAAAAAGTTTTATGAAGGTTTTGGCTTTGTAGCCGAAGGCGATGAGTTTTTAGAGGATGGAATTCCGCATATTGAGATGGTGTTGGAAAAGTAATCATAATCGTCATTCCCGTGATAACGAGAATCGTAATACGATACACATTCACTCTTTCACATTATTAAGATTGCCAGTCAAGCTGGCAATGACAAGATCACGTAAAAAAGCCACGATAAATCGTGGCTTTTAAACTATATCTAGATGATAGTTATTATCGATCTATCGAACCCATTACTTTTTGTCCGAAAGCATTTAAAGCATCCTTTTCTGCAGCACCATCTTTTACCATTTCGTGAACTTCTAAAGCTCCACAAATATTGGTAATCAATTCTCCAGCTACATCAATTTCTGCTTCGTTTACGCCTCTAAATTCACAAAAAGCCTCTAACACTTCTAATGTAGATTCTAATTGCTCAGGAGTACTGTTTTGAAAAAATTGTCTAATTACCGGAATCTTCATTTTAGTTCTGGTTAATTTTAGTGAACAATTCTGTCAATCCTTCAACTTTGTTAGTTTGTACCTGATCTACCAAAGCACCACCTTCAAAAGCTGCAAAAGTTGGTAAATTATCAACGTTTGCAAATTTTCTTGAATTTGGATATTTTTCAGCATCAACAATTAAGAAGGCAACATCTTCATTTTCAGCAGCCATTTTCTTAAACTTTGGCTTCATAATTCTGCAGTTACCACACCACGATGCAGCGTATTGTACCATTACTTTTTTATTGTCAGTAAGGTATTGTTGCAAATTATCTTCAGTTAATTCTAAAAACATAATTTTAATTAGTTAGCGCTTAAATATTCAGCAACACCTGTTCTGTTTGCGTTCATTGCTTCTTTACCTTCTTCCCAGTTAGCCGGACAAACCTCACCATGTTTCTGTACGTGAGCATAAGCATCAATTAAGCGCAAATATTCTTTTACGTTACGTCCTAATGGCATATCATTTACACTTTCGTGGAAAACTTTACCAGTTTCGTCAATTAAATAAGTTGCACGGTAAGAAACGTTTGAGCCAGAGAAGGTTTCGTTTCCATCTTCATCATAAGCAACTTCTTGATCTAAAATATCTAAGATTGTTGATAAATGTCTGTGTGTATCAGCCAATAAAGGATAAGTAACACCTTCAATACCACCATTATCTTTTGCGGTATTTAACCATGCAAAGTGAACTTCGTTTGTATCACAAGATGCACCGATAACGATTGTATTTCTTTTTTCAAAATCAGGCAAAGCAGCTTGAAATGCGTGTAATTCTGTAGGACAAACAAAAGTGAAATCTTTTGGATACCAGAATAATAATACTTTTTTGTTTTTACTTGTCGCTTCTTCAAAGATATTGATTTTCAAATCATCGCCCATTTCGGACATTGCATCAATACTAACGCTTGGGAATTTTTTACCTACAAATGCCATAATTATTAATTTTTATTTCGTGCCGCAAAGGTACGGTTATTACGAGCCAAAAGCAATGCAGATAAACTTATAGTTTATATTTAATATTTATATCGACATAGACAAAAGCTATACTTATAGGATTATAATTAGTTTTTGTCTATTGGCAAAATTACCTCGGTGTCTAACATTTCGAAAAACAGTGTCAATGAACAATCGCAATTGCAGTCCCTCTTTTCACTACTGCCGATGAAAAATCGGCATTCGTTGCAATAGGGTTTATATTTTAGCGCTCTGAAGTACTTATGCTCGGTTGCAAACTGCCAAGGACTACTAGCTTTAAAATATAAACCCGACCTTAGCGAGATGCCGATTTTTCATCGGCAGAAGCGGGGGCGGGGCAGGTTTTGCCATAAGTACTAACAATCGTTTTCAAATCTCCTTATATATTAAAACAACCTACAAAATATGGATTGGCTGTAACATAAAACCTAGTAGATTTTAATTCCTACGAGGTTTTTTGATATTAATTGAAAACTGAAAATTACCTATTGACTATTTCTTCAACGTAGTTTCAAAAAGCTTAAAAATTCGTTTGTACTCGTCGGTCCAGCTGCTTGGCTCTACAAAGCCATGGTCTTCTACCGGATAAACAGCCAACTCCCAATTGTCCTTTCCCAATTCGATAAAACGTTGTGATAAACGAACAATATCCTGAAAGTGCACATTTACATCAACCATTCCGTGCAACATCACTAAATCTCCTTTCAACTTATCTGCAAAGTAAATCGGTGAGCTTTTTTTATAGGCTTCTGGATCGTTAAATGGCTCGTTTAAAATATTAGAAGTATAACCATGGTTATAATGTGCCCAATCTGTTACCGAACGTAACGCCGCCCCAGCTCTAAAAGTATCGGATGCGTTAAACAAACCCATTAATGTGATGAAACCGCCGTAAGAGCCTCCATACAATCCTACATTTTTTGGATTAACACCATATTTCTCTACCAACATTTTTACGCCATCAACTTGGTCTGTTAAATCCTTACCACCCATGTGGCGATAAATACCTGTACGATGGTTACGACCATAACCAGAACTTGCGGTATAGTCGATATCAATAACGGTATATCCATTATCAGCCAACATGTTGTTGAACATATATTCTCTAAAGTATTGACTCCACCAAAAGTGAACATTTTGCAAATAACCAGCGCCATGCACAAATACAACGGCAGGTTTATTTGGGTGCGGGTTGGCTGCTGGATAAACTCTAGCATAAACATCATCGCCGTAACGATTTTTGAATGAAACCAAATCTGGTTGGCGCCATTTGTAGCTATCAAATTCTGTGCTTGTAGACTTTGTGATTTGCACAGCCTTAGCACCAGCTTTGTTTGGCTGAATGTATAATTCCCATGGTTTATCCATGTAAGAATAATTAATAGCCAGCCATTTTTCATCTGGAGAAAGCGTAACTTCATTTCCCCCTTTCATCGAGGTAATTTGAACCAACTCACCGCCATTTACATTTAACTTGTAAAAATGAGTAATACCTGGATGTTCTTTGTTACCGCTGATATAAAAAGTAGTCTTATCTTTAGAAAGCTGCAAACGTTGTACTTCCCAATTACCAGAAGTTAATTGTTTTTTTTCGCCACTGGCAACATTATAAGTATACAAATGCGAGTAACCTGTTGCTTCGCTTTGAAAATAAAAACGGTTATTGTCTATCCAATTGATACCACGGCCAACACCTGGTCCGCCAATCCAAGCCTCATCACGTTGTCGATCCAAAATACTTACATTACCCGTTTTGGCATCTAACTTTAAAATCCAAAAATCTTTATTGTCTTGCGCATCTGCGGTAATAATGGCTGTTGTTCCGTTTTCATTCCAAACTAGAGCGCCAAAATTTACTTTGCGATTTTCGTTTTTCTTGGTGCGCTCTTCTAGTTGTTTTGGATAGTCTTTTACATAATCTGGCAAATCTTTTATACCTGGGATTTGTGCTGCTTTAACTGAATATACACTATCTTTTTCAGCATTTAGAATAAAGCTTTCTGATGTATTTAAGTATTCTCCAACCTTAGCACGACCAGGAATATCTTCGGTATAACCAGATGCTGTAACGTAGTTGGGTACAATTGTGTTGTGGTTGTTAGTGATTGGAGCAGTAAGGCGATAACTGATATACATCCCATCTGGACTAACCACTAAACCTGACAAAAACTTGTCATCTAAATAAATTGGCTTAATCGTTTTTTGATTTGCATCTGCTGCACCAAAACGCCTACCGCCAGCAACTTGTGGTCTGCCACCATTTTGATTTCTTTTTTTAATGATATCAAATAGCGCTGTCTGATCTGCTCTAAGCCATGCATCTTGTGTAGATGTTGCTGCTCGTTCTGCAAGCGCAGGTCGTTTTCCTTTAATAAAATTGGTGAGCTGTTTAGTTTCGCTGGTTTGTAGGTTTACTTGAAACAAATTATCGCCACGTTGGTAAATTACATCGTTATTGTATAAAAAATAAGCTCCATTTTCTCTATCAACAGTATTGGTTAATCGAGTTTCTTTTTTTGATTTAAAATTATACAGATAAACATCTCCACCTTTTTCGAATAAACCCAATGCTTTATCTTTACTGTAAACATAATTGGTAGCTGCAGCTTTCTCAGCCGCATTGTCTTCTGTTACTTCTGGCTTATTATTTACAATACTAACTTTGTACGCTTGATCTTTCTCCTTTCCTTCTGGATTCCAGCTAAAAAAAACAGTTTTACTATCAGCAGACCAACGGTAATTTGTGGGTGCTACACCCATCCATTTTGGGTCTCGCATTATTTTTTGGACTGTTAAAGGCGCCAATTGCTGCGCCTGAGCAATTGATGATAAAAAGAGAAAGTAGACTAGATATTTTTTCATGAGATACTATTTAGAGATCCTACGAATGAGTAACGATGAGAGGCCTACAGATTTAAAACTACAGATTTCTCGTCGTTGCGCTCAATCGAAATGACGATTTTTATTCGTTAATTAGATTTACTGGCTAACCCGCCTTTTTTACTGCTTACATTTACGGTGAATTTATTTCCGCCTTTTACAATCCACCGAACGGTTACAAAAGAATTACCAGGAATATTTTGAACTTTAATATTTGTTGGATCTAATTTTTGTTCAACAGTAAAATTCATATCTCTATTAGTAACTATCATGCCAGCAACAACCTGTCCACCATTTAATGAGATGATATCAGGTATTTCAATATTGTTCTTCACATCCTGACTAGAATGCGTCGGGATCATTCGTTCGTTGTTAACGATTGCAGTTACCTGATTTAATCCTCCGCCAATGTCTTTAACTTCAATTTCGCCAACAGAAAGCTTTGGCGTATTGTATGCATGATAAACACTGAAAGCCATGTTACGATGCGCATCGCTTTCTAGCAAAAACCCAGGGTGTAAGCGGGTATACGTTTTCTTAAACCCTCCTATTTCAATATCTCCATAGGTAGGATGTTTGTAAGAATGCCAATCGACAAAAGCATCTTTCATTAGCAAATCCTTATCAAATGTATATAATTGCGTTTGACTATCTTCGCCATCTGTTTTGTTATACATTGAATAGCCAGTCCACAATTCGTTAGAGAAGGTATAAATGCCTCTTCCGCCGTAAAACCAGTCTAACTCACCACCAAAAACAGAATATAAATCTTTGTAAACAACTAAGTATTTATAGCCCGGCAACATTTCTTCGCCTTTTTTACCTAATGCATCATAAACTCTAATGTCTAAAGCATTATAAGTATCCACATCTTCAATCGCACCGGGTCCACGTAAAATCATACCACCATTGTTGTGGTAAGATTGTGCTGCCGCGATGTTTGGGTGTTTCATTACAAAATCTACAATCGATCTGTTTTCTGGTAACGAAAACGGATATTTATAAGCACCGCCTTGAATATAATTTGGTTGCCAATTCCAACCCCAATCGCGGTTTGGATCATAAGCACCTTCGCCATCTTCATTAACAAAACCATCTCCATCATTATCTATCCCTTCTGAACCTAGCAATTCATATTCTCCTTTTTCTTCGCCACTCACCATGATCATTCTACGGTTATCTGTAGGGTCAACTTTAAAACGACCTGTCGAACTTTTACGACGCATCATTACAATTTGTCCATCTCCATCTAAATCGTCGAAACCATCTTCGTTTGTTGCGCCATCTCTATCATTATCTATCGGAATTAAACCCGTTCGAGGTGAGTGTGCGGTGTTTGCCTGATGGATAAAATTATCCCTCGCATCAGGATTAATTGTTGGGGCGATATAAAAAGTTTTATCCGCCAGTAAAGACATGATTGATTGGTTACCTGCAGCGTACATTTCTGCTAAATACCATGCAGTATACAAAGCAAATTCACTTCCTTGAATTTCATTAGAGTGAATGTTCCCATCAATATACATAGCTGGCTTTTTATCGGCACTGCCTACTTTGGTATCGGTAATTGTCATCACCCAAAGGTCTTTTCCTTGGAATGATTTGCCCATCGATTCGATTTTAACCAAGTTTGGATGAGCTGCCGCAAGTCTTTTGCAAATATCAGTTATTGCAGCATAATCATTGTAACGGTTCCAACTAACCTGCACTTTTGGATTTGGTGGCGTACCTACCGCAGCAAGTATATTTTCGGGTTTTTGGGCTTTTAGTGTTCCGACAAACAAAATCATTGCAGCCAGAAGAATTATATTTTTTCTCATTGTGTTTCTGATTTTATAGTATTACCTCAACTGATTTACTTCCGGTAGTTGTGCTGCCAGCTTGAATGGTAATTTTACCGCTGCCTTTTATCAACCATGTTAATTCTTTATAACCTTTACCTTCTATACTTTCTAAAACTTGTGTTTTACGACCGCTAACAAAAGTTTGATTAGCATTTGAATTAACTTTTACCACAATCTTTTTAAGGAAATAACTTCTATCGCCAATTTTGGTGTAGGTTGGCAAATCACCACCATTCATTACATTTAAAGTAATACGAGTTAAGCCATCGGCTACTTTTTCTGTTTTAACATTTATTAGCTCTAATTCAGGAGCCATTTTTGCTAAACCTAAAACAAAGTCTGTGTGTTTTGCTACTATACCATCAACCATTTTATAAGGGGGATTAATCAATACAAAAGGATCTAAACCGCCAACTTCTACGGTTTGACCTGGAAAATCTGGATGATTAATCGCTTTCCACGGTGTAAATGTATTAGTTATTCCTTGTGCAGCTGCCCAACGTAAATAATTAGCAACAGGATCTTCGTTAACAAATTTCTTTTCTTTACGAGCCGTGTCTGGAGCCACTTTTGGCACCCACCAACCTGGTGTACTGAAACTTAATCTTCCATAATGAAAATAACCCCATTGAGAAAAATCGCCACTTTCTGCGACTGTTTTAGGAGCGTCTTTAGTTTTAGTGATTTTGTTATATCTTTCAGAAACCAAAGCGTTCGCTTTTGCATCTGCTTCAAACCAGCCTGTAATTATCCTCTTGCTGATGGCTTGAGGATTAAAAGAAACTGGCGCTGATAGGTTATTTGTTGGGCCGAAAGTTACCACTGCATAAACATTAAAAGCATCAAAAAGCCAATCGAACAATGCTCTATTTTCCTTTTCAGAAACTGCATATTCGCCAGCACCAGCAACAAAAGGTTTAAAGTTGTAGCTCGAATTTTTGTTAAAAGCTACACCGCCATCGCCATCTTCATTAAACTCACCATCTTTGTCGTTGTCAATTCCTTCAGATAATAGAATATATTTTCCATTTTCGCCTTTGCTCGCATCGGCCATTAATAAAGATCTTGGATCATCTGTATTCAATTTATATTTTCCGGTCGGATTGGCAATTCTCATCCAAGTAATCTTACCATCACCATTTAAATCTTCTGTTCCATCCTCGTTTTCTTTTCCATCTCTATCATCATCTGTTTTTGTAGCATTAACACTTAGCTCTGCTTTTACTTTAGCAAAATATTGTTCAGTAGCATCTGGGCTCATGTTAGGAAAAACATAGAAAGTTTGCTTACTCAACAAGGTTTTAACACTATCAACAGTAGATGATGCCAATAATTTTTCGGCAAAGCCGATGGCCATTTCAACACCTAAAAGATGTTTACCATCAACACCACCAACTACAACAATAGCAGGTTTATCTTCGGTTTTACCGGTACCAATAGTTAGCATTAAAATTTCTTTGCCACCAACAGTTTGCGTTAAAGTTTTACTTTTTACCAATTGAGGGTATTTTGACGAAAGTGCTTTAACTCTTTGTGCTAGGGTTGCGTTATTGCTGTAATCTTGCTGATTTTGAGCCAAAACATTGCCCATCAAAAACAAGAAGAACAATTTAAAAAGGTATAGTTTCTTCATTTTGTTTAGGTTATGTGTGCAATTTATAGAAAAAAGCATTTACATAATCTAACGCCTTACAAGGTTTTACAAATGTTACATGGTTAAAGAATAGAAAGCAGAGAGTTTGAAGATGAATCATATTAAAAATTAAGCTCTACGGTTTTTAATTCAAAAACAAAGGCAAGTTTTTTTGAAGAGCTTATGTTAAGATTATCTGATTATCTTACCAGTTTTATCTATTGTAACGTTAAAAGGGGGCATATATTCTTGCAAAAGCACTGCAAATTCTCGTCTATTAATTTGCCTACCAGCATCAAACTCCGTTTTAAAATGGTAACTGGTTTTCCATTTTTTCGGAATATCCTTTTTCATGGCTTCTAATGCTTTGTTGCCAACATAACTGATCATTTCCATTGCAGCGCCAATAGTAATGATGTCACTTTTATAATCATCAAACCAAATTTGTGCTTTGTAATGTGCATCTTTTATCGGTTGTTTAATTTCTGCAGTTGTAATTAATTTTTCTGGAGCGAATAATAAATTGCCATTTGCAATTTTGGCTTTTAAAACACCTGTTATCCCAACAAACTGAATTGCTTTCCAGTTAGAATCTGTTTGTTTAACATCAGTAAAAGGCATGAGGTTTAATTTATAAGCAACCAACTCACCTTGTATTTTTTTTAAATTAGAGGCTGATGTTTTAAAACTATAAAATGCTGCATAAGCTGCAGTAGCACCTGCTGCCTGCCCAATTAACATGCTTTGTGGATCATTTATCCATACAAAATTATCCTTCTCTGCCAATAAAAGACTGTACAATGAGAAAGTATTGGCAGTTGTGCCATTTATATTCATTCCAGACACTACACTTGTTCTATAAATGGTATTTGCATAGTCAAGTTTTTCAGGGCTTTTATTATTGGCGGCAGTAATTTTAAGTGCTGCGTTTAATTTTGCATCTGCAGGATTAATTAAAACTCTGGGCTTAATTGTTCTACCATCACTTAGTTTAATAGTAGCGCTATTTGTGCCTCCATCAGCTTTAACCCACATAACATTGCCAATAACTGTTAGCTTTTTTATACTATCGGTCCATTTTTTAAGCACCTCATTGGCTAACATTTTATCAAAAGTTACCACTTGTGTACTGTCTTTTATATTTTTCGCATCGCGGATTTTCTGCAGAAACATGGCTTGCAAACCACTACTTAGGTCATTATTAATTGGTGAGATATCAAACCCTCCCGCTTGGAGTAAAAGTGTTGTTTCTACACCAGATATTGCAGATTGAATTGCGGCAGCAGCAGCAGCATTACCATTACCAATTACCAAAACACCTGGCCTTAATGTTTGCGAATTTGCTTCCCTAAAGATTAATAGAAATGCAAAAACAAAAAACAAAACTCTTTTCATTTGATTAGGTTATAGGATGATATACGCAATATGCTTTTTTTAGATGTTTTGTAAAAAAATACTTCACCAATTTAACTATATTTAACAATTATAGAATGTATTAGTTCTCCATACTATGGAACAAAAAATCAATGCTGCATTTAATGCTCAGCAAGCCTACAAATATACGCTAAGAAAAACTAACGCGGCAGACCGAATAGCTAAATTGAATGCATTAAAAGCCGAAATTAAAAAACAAGAAACTAGTATCTACGAAGCTTTGCAAAGCGATTTGCGTAAAAGTAATTTTGAAAGCGCTGTAACAGAATTAATTTTTACATATGGCGAAATTGATTATGCCATTAAAAATTTAAAGGGCTGGATGAGCCCAAAACGAATAGGAAAAACCTTAAGCAATCCATTTGCAAAAAACAGGATTTACTATGAGCCAAAAGGCGTTTGTTTAATTATTGCTCCTTGGAATTATCCTTTTCAGCTTACAATCGGACCTCTTGTTTCGGCAATTGCAGCAGGTAATTGTGTAATCGTTAAACCATCTGAGTTAAGCTCGGCAACAAGTAAAGTGGTACACAGCATTATAAACGAAGTTTTTGAAGAACAAGAAGTTGCTTGTTTTGAGGGCAATGCCGATGTTTCTACGGCTTTACTTAAATTACCATTTGATCATATCTTTTTTACTGGTAGCACTGCAATTGGTAAGGTAGTAATGGAAGCCGCTTCTAAAAATTTAACCTCAGTAACTTTAGAGTTAGGCGGCAAATCTCCAACAATTATAGATAGCGAAGCTGATTTGCAAAAGGCAGCTGAAAAAATAGCATGGGGGAAACTGGTTAATGCCGGGCAAACCTGTATTGCTCCCGATTATGTTTTTGTGCATGAGCAACAGCTTGATGAATTTATAGGGCTGTATAAAGCAGCAGCCTCAAAAATGTTCTTCAAATCAGCAGATAAAATTGATCCTCAGACCTATGGAAAAATCATTAGCGAAAAACATTACGAGAGATTAAAAGGCTTAGTTGATGAAGCTGTTGAAAAAGGGGCAAGAATTGATTTTGGTGGAGATTTTGATGAGAAAAATCACACCATTAACCCAGTTTTGCTAAGTAAAATACCAAAAGGTGTTAAAGTAATGGAGGAAGAAATTTTTGGACCAATTTTACCTTTAATTAGCTACAAAAATTTACAGGAAGTAATTGATCAAATTAATGCAAAAAGCAAGCCTTTGGCCTTATACATTTTTAGCAATAGCGATAAAAACGTCAAATTTATAATACAAAACACCAGCGCAGGCGGCACTTGTATAAACGATGTATTAATCCACATCAGTAACCCAAAATTACCTTTTGGCGGTGTTAATGGCAGCGGTATGGGTAGCAGTCATGGCATTTATGGTTTTAAAAACTTTTCGCATGAGCGAGCCATAATGTTTCAACGTGGCATAGATTTTAACGATATGGTTTATCCGCCTTATGTAGGTAAAGAATGGGTGCTTAAAATGTTGAAAAAGATTATGTAGAATGCAAGATTTAGAGCAATTAAAATATCCGATTGGAGTGTATCATCCTCCAAAAAATATAACCAAATTTCAACTTGATGAATGGATTGATCAACTCTCTATGCTTCCCAATGAATTAGCAACTGTTTCTTTGGGTTTAAGTGATGCTCAATTGGCAAACCATTACCGCCCAAGCGGCTGGACAGTTAGGCAAGTGATCCATCATTTAGCAGACAGCCATATTAATGCTTACACACGTGTTAAACTCACATTAACCGAAAACAGACCCGAAGTTAGACCTTATGATGAGGTTGCCTGGGCAGAATTACATGATGGAAAAACTGGAGAGATTAACCTTTCCATAGCAATTGTAAAATCCATTCACGAGCGTTTGGTTGCTCTGCTTAAAACTTTGACTTTCGAAGATTTTCAAAGAGTTTATTATCATCCGACAGCAAAGCAAGAATATACCTTGGCCTATTTAGTTGGCAATTATGCCTGGCATGGAAAACATCATCTAGCACATATTAAATCTACGCTAAAATGAAAAAATACTTTATCCTAATTATTCTTTTAGTCTTAGTGCAATTCTCTTCCAATGCACAAAAACCTAATCTAAAAGCTTTTTCTTTTTTAACAGGAAGCTGGGAAATGAAAACCAAAACTGGTAAAATTGTAGAACGCTGGCAAAAACACCAAGATAGTTTAACTGGCAGTTCTCATAAATACGATGCCAAAGGAGATAGCGTTTTAACAGAAACTATCGTGTTAAAAAAGATAAGTGGCTTTTGGCATTTCTGTGTTAATGGCTATGAAAAAGGCAATGAAGGAAAGACAAATTTTAAACTCATTTCTACAACCAACAACACTTTTGTTTTTGAGAATAAGGAACATGATTTTCCTCAGCAAATTGTTTATCAAAATAAGGGCAAAGAAACTTTACTAGCTTGGATTGAAGGCGAGATAAATGGCAAAAAGCAAAAAATAGAATTTCCTTACCAAAGAAGTAAATAGCCTATTGTGTTTTTAACCATTTAATTTCTTTTTCTTGGGCTTTTACAATCTGTTGCGCCAACAATTCAATTTTTTCATTCTCAGCGTAGGGTAAATATGCTTTTGCCATATCAACTGCGCTTTGGTGATGAGGTATCATTAAAGCTACAAAATCTTGATCTATATCGTTCGTTAGTTTTGCCTTCGCCATGCCTTCCATCATAGGATCCATTGATGAGTTTAAGGCTTGTTTAAATTTTTCTACCTCTTTTGAAGGTTGCTGATTGGCTGTTTTAAGAAAGTCTTTAAGTATTGCTATTTCTCTCTCCTGATCAGCAATTACACCATTACAAAAGGCAATCAATTCTTGAGATCTGCCATTTTTAACAACTTCTTTTGCCATTTCAACTGCTCCTTCATGGTGTGGTATCATCATCGATGCAAAATCATAATCGGCATTTCCCGTCATTTTAGCTTTATGCATGGCCATCATGCTCTTATCCATGGCTTGCATCATTACGTTTTCGGTTTGTGCTTCTCCGTGTTTCATCTCCTCATGATTTTTTGAGTTAGGCGTTTTCTCATGCTGGTTACATGCCGCAAATAATACCGCAACAGCGGATAAAATGATTAAAGTCTTTTTCATATTACATTAAAATTAACATCGTTGCACTCATGGCAATCATTAATAAATCTTCAATTATAGTTAGCGTGCTCATTGGCAAGTTAAAAACTGCTCCCAAACAAGCGCATTGTATTTTTCTTTTATTTAAAACACTTTGTAAAACACCAATAATACTAACAGTCATCACAATTAGAGTGATTAAATTGGTTAAAAACGGATTAAAATTAACCATAAACGCAATCCCCAACCCTAATTCTACAAAAGCATAAATATATCCCCAAGCTGGAATTTTCTTTGCTAAAACATCATACATTGCATAACTGTCTGCAAATCCTTTTAGGTTAATTAATTTAAAGAAGGAGAAGGAGAGAAAAAACCCGGCCATAAAATAGCGCATAAATTCCATCCAATTTAAACCTTCATTTTGCCAACTGGCGATGGCAGAAAAGCCAAAAACATAAGCAAACAATAATAGTACTGGCTTGTAAGTTTCGAAAAAAGACAACTTTTCTTCCAAAATTTCACCATGTGATGCGGAAGAAATTTGGTATTTGCCATCTTTTCCTCCAATTGCGTCTTGTAAAGTATTTAAGCCGATGTGTTTATCCATTGTTATATAGGCTGAATTAGTTTCTTTAGAAACATTTACAGCAGTAATTTCTGGAATGTTAATTAGGCTTTCTTTAACTTTATTTTCGCATCCAGAACAGGTCATGCCTGTAACTTGATATGTATGTGTCATTGTTGTAAAATTGAAAGACAAAATTACAACAGCTAGCAGGCGCTAATGTTATATAATATTAGGAAAGAGTTACATAATTTTAGTTATCAACGTCATTACCAGCTCAACTGGTAATCGTAATGCGGATGAAGGATTATTCTAGTAAAAAGCTTAGGATTCCAATTTCTTGGGATGAAGACTCAAATCTATCCAATCTGTACCGATGTCATGGTTAATGAACCGCCAACAGCTTTATCATTAAATAAGGTAGCTTGTTCATTATCGCCCTGCAAACCTAAAGTATACATTAATGGTAAATAATGTTCTGGCGTCGGTATACCTAACATTACATCGCTACCCATACCTTGGTAATTAATTAAGGCTTCGTGATTTTTGTTTATGATTGCCTTTTTGAACTTATCATTGGCTTCAATTGCCCAATCGTAACCGCCTCCATTAATCATTTCCCAGCTCATCATCCTTAGGTTGTGTACCATATTGCCACTCCCTAAAATTAAAACTCCTTTTTTGCGCAGTGCGGATATTTCTTTAGCTAAATCATAATGATATTGAGCGCCTTTGGTATAATCGATGCTTAACTGTAAAACCGGAATATTGGCGTTTGGATACATATTTTTAACCACCGACCATGCGCCATGATCTAATCCCCAATCGTGGTCTAAAATAATATTTGTAGATTTAACCAAAGCCGAGGTATGTTTTGCTAACTCAGGGTTGCCTGGAGCTGGATATTGCACATCGAATAATGCCTGCGGAAAACCACCAAAATCATGAATAGTGGGCGGAAAATCCATCGCTGTAATTTTTGTTCCATTAGTAAACCAATGGGCAGAAACCACCAATACAGCTTTTGGTGTAGGAATATTTTGTGCTATTTGATACCACTTTTCACTAAACTCATTCTCCTCAATCCCATTCATTGGCGAGCCATGGCCCATAAAAAGCGCAGGCATAATATCGCTTTGCGGCAAAGCTGATGTAAAAGATTTGAATTGATTGAGTGTAGCCACGATTTTAAATCACTTAGATTTTTTTACCACATAGGCACATAGCTATCATATTTGAAAAATGGCCTATGTGTCTATGGGGTTTAATTTTTATTACTTTGCTTGTGCAAATTGCAAATTCAATGTAATGTTGATGTCTTTTGCAATGCCTGCTCCTGTTGGATCATAATTTATATTATAATCTAAACGGTTAATGGTTGTTGTAGCCATAAAACCAGCTTTTGTATTACCTTGTTGATCTTTAGCAGTACCACCATAAACAACAGTAAACATAACATCTTTTGTTACATCTTTAATGGTTAATTTACCTTTTAAATAGTAAATGTTCGTAGTTTTCTTAGGTCCCTTAAATGGCTTCTGACTAAAAGAAGTGCTTACAAAAGTCATTTTTGGAAATTTAGCGGCACTAAAAAAATCATCAGATTTTAAGTGGTTATCACGCATCTCAACACTAGTGTTAATACTTGCAACATCAACTGTAAAATTGATTTTAGCGTCTGTTAAATCTGCTTTGCTAGCCTCAATTGTGCCTTCAAATTTTTTGAATGAACCATCTACAAAAGAAATTCCCGAATGTTTAACCGAGAAATTTACAAATGAGTGAGCCGGATCTGTTGTCCATTTAGTTTGCGCTAAACTTGCAATGCTAATGCTGGTTGCCAGCACAAATAGGAATAATTTTTTCATAATCTTTAATTTTAAGGATAATACAAAAGTAGAACAAGCAGACCTTACAATTGTTGATGTATGATAAGAAATAGGTGAGTTTTTAGAGTTCATCAAGGGTTTTACGCTCCATATTATTAAGTGTTTTAAACTTACTAGGCGTAATTCCAGCAACTTTTTTAAATTGCGATGATAAGTGTGCCACGCTGCTATAATTTAATGCGTAGGCAATCTCGCTTAGTGATTTTTCTCCGTAAGCAAGTAATTCTTTAACACGCTCTATTTTTTGCAAAATAAAATATTTCTCTACCGTTTGCTGCTCAACCTCAGAAAAAACACCACTTAAATAAGCATATTCTAAATTAAGTTGTTTGCTTAAGTAAGTAGATAAATTAACTTGCAACTCGTTGTCGTTATAATGAACCAACTCTACAATAAATGCTTTAATTTGTGCTGTTAATTGTTGTTTTTTGTCTGTTAACAATTCAAAACCAAATTGTTTTAGGGTTGCTGCTAGTTGCTCCTGGCCTGAAGTGTCAAATTCATTATTTGCCAAATCAACCTCCCCTAACTTTACGGAAACAGGGTTAAAACCAAGTTTTTGCAACTCAGTTTTAACCACCATTTTACATCTATCGCATACCATATTTTTGATATACAATTTCATCTTATTTCTTAGCGATAGTTTCGGTTACTTCACCACAATCGTACATCATGCTACCATAAAATGGATTTTGTACCGCTTCTATTTCATTAAGCCAACTCTTTTTAGCCATTGGACAATACTGCACATAAACATCAGCATTGTTTAACTTAAACTCTTTAGCCAATTTTAGCATAGCTGATGATAGCGGCCAAAAGCTGTTGCGTTGTACTTTAATTGCTTTTTCAGTTGATATCGCCAAGGCAGCTTTTTTAATCGTTTCAGATTCTGTTTTCCATAAAGTTTGTTGGCTTTCAGTCAAAGTCTTAACCGGAAATTCATCAATATTTTTAATTAATGATCTTACACTTTCGCTAGCTTGTATTGCATTGTCTTTTGCTAATGCGTTTTTAGCTTCAAAGTAGGTTTTTAAAGTGTTGTTAAATTCTCTTTTTGCCACCATACTTTGTGCATTTGCGGCAAATGCCGATACCATTAACATTGCAATTATTACTAAGTTCTTTTTCATGATTTTTATTTTAATGCGTTAAAAAAATTAAATTCTACTCGTGCCAAATACATATTTTTCAGGTATCTGTTTGGCATATTTCCAGCTGCTTGAAAGCGGTAACCTAAATCTATTCTAGTTCTGCTATTTAATATCAATTGTAAAGCAGGAGCAATATCGAGGTAAGAGTTTCCATAAGCGGGATCTGTTTTGCCTAGCAACTCGACATACAAATTAAAGTTAGGCTGATTGTAGTTTTTATACACAAACGGCAACAACAAATAGCCCGAAGATAAACTGTAACTGATCATTTCATCTGGCTGATAAAAGCTATTCGTTGGCGAACCATGCAACATCATTAATGGATCGATATCAAGGCGAAAATCGTTTTTATCAAATGTACTACTGTAACCAACTGTTGCTGATAAAGCTAATTTATGGATCAATTGCGTAACCACAATTCCGCCTTGCCAACCAGAATTATCGCCTTCTAAATTAATATCATTCGATGGAAATTTTCTGTTGCTGGTGCTCACCCTTGCAAAAGCCGCAGCCCGTAAATGACTTTGCGCTTCATCTAAAGACAGAAACCGATACTTGGCATAAATACTCCCTCCTTCCACACGATATTTCCCATCCATATCAGACATGAAACCTTGCAAATGAAACATAAAGTTTTTATTTAAACCTACCATCAACTCTGCCAACGTTCTATTGGTAAATGTAGGTTGAAACATACCTTCGTTTGTTAACCTAACGCCAATTGATTTTGCTGGCATATTGCTTGCTGGTTCGGTAAAAACGTACAATTCTTGAGCTACTGTAACCGATATTGCACTAAAACCGATTAGCGCAATTAACAATATTCGCTTAAACATCTTAAATGCTCAAGTGGTAAATCCTTATCTTTTTTCCGTTTACTACACCTGTGCCTGTAGCATACGAATCGAATTTGACTGTACTGGCTCTTTGTTTAAATACACTGTTAGAAACAAAGTTTTTATCTATCACATTCACCTTTGTTGGGCCATTTAACACTTTGTCTTTTGCATTTGCAAAGCGATAAACGTTTGGTCCTACAACTGCTTGTCCGTTGGCATCAACCTTGGTTTGATTAAAGTTAACTGTAGCTTCTAACTTTCCAACAGAAAAGCCAGCATCTTTAACTTTTTTGTTCAATTGGTCGAAACTTACCGCTTGATCCTTTTTAAAAGTGATTACAAAAAGATTTCTGTTTAAATCTGGTTTAACATCCGTAACATATGGTAATGTTCTAAGCGATTTTTCGGTAGCTTGAGAACACATTGAGCAGGTTAATCCTGTTACTTGCATTTCTGCCGAAGTAATTTGTTGTGCAGATGCTTTATTGATTACAAAAAGCATCAAAAAACTGAATATGATTTTAGTCGTTTTCATCTTGATTTTTTTAAATAGTAAAGTTATTGTTAAGCTTAGCGTAGGCGAGGAAGCCAGAGCGAAGATTTTTCGCTAGCGTTCTCGCCAACATGTTAAATCTTTAGCTATAGTGATATCTCCCATTGGGGAAATAAAAAATCAACCAAAAGCTATTGAGCTGATGGTAGATCAGATGAAAAATCCTAATTTCTGAAAACGCAGTTTAAAATCTGCAGTGAGATAGTTGATGTTCGGGGTGGTGCTTTATTAACCGAACTACCAAAGTATTTTGGAAAAAACGGCTTTAAAAAGCTAACAATGCGAGATGGAAGAAAAGTTTCTAAACTAAATAGTTTTGGAAGTTTTACAGATGCTTCTGCATGATGACTGTCTTTTACTTTTACCTCTACATTGGTGTTTTTACAGCAACCATCGTCTTTTTTGTCAACCGGTTCGGCTTTACAATATTTACAAGAAGTTTTGTTGGCATAAAGCGCAACATCGGCCAATTTACCACCACAAAAATGCATGCTCAAAGCAATGCCAATTACGCTAAATGCGTAGAAAGTGCAAAGTGCTAGGGCTAATTTTTGTTTTAACTTCATTTATAGCAAAGCTAGAGATAAATTTTTACAATGCTGTTTGTTAGATTGTTAAAAAATGGTAAAATGACATAAACCCTCACACTTGCAGCTTAAAAGAAACTTTTCTATAACTGTTTTTAACAGATGAGACCACTTTTTGCGCTAACTGTTATCAATCATTTCTAATTTTTTAAATACCTTAGCTTAAATCATTTTATGCATGAAAAAACTTTTAACTCTCCTTTTAAGCCTATGTTTTGTAGTTAGTTTTGCCGCAAAACCTAAAAATCAATATGTAAAAATTACCACTTCAAAAGGCGAAGTAATTATTAAGCTCTACAACGAAACGCCCTTACATCGTGATAACTTTTTAAAGTTAACAAAGGAAGGTTTTTATAACGGCACTATTTTTCACAGGGTGATTAAAGAATTTATGATTCAAGGCGGTGATCCTGATTCGAAAAATACTACTCCAGATGCTTCATTAGGTAGCGGCGGATTGAAATATACTATTCCGGCTGAGTTTAGAGATAGCCTCTTTCATAAAAAAGGTGTTTTGGCAGCGGCCAGAGATAATAATCCTGAAAAAGCATCAAGCAGTACTCAATTTTATATCGTGCAAGGTAAAGTTTGGACGGATTCTGCTTTGAATGTTACGGAAGAGAAGCGATTGAAATTTAAGCTCCCTGAATGGCAAAGACAGGTTTATAAAACCATTGGAGGTTCGCCACATTTAGACAGAAATTACACGGTATATGGCGAAGTAGTTAAGGGTTTGGAAATGGTAGATAACATTGCAGCTATGCCAACAGGAAACGCCAATAGGCCGAAAGAAGATGTTAAAATGACGGTTACAGTTTTAAAGAAAAGAGAGGCTAGGAAATTAGAAAGAGAATTGAAAAAAAAAACTGATAAAGGATAAGATTTAGTAGAAAACTTATTCGTTTCATCTTTATTCTTGATACTCACTACTTGATACTAAACAATGAAAATCATATCATATAACGTAAACGGCATTCGTGCCGCAGCTACAAAAGGTTTATTCACATGGTTACAAGCAACCGATGCTGACATGATTTGCCTGCAAGAAGTAAAAGCTTTAGTAGCGCAAATTCCAGAAATCATCGCCCTAATTGAACAATTGGGTTATCATCATTATTGGTTTCCGGCTGAGAAAAAAGGATATAGTGGTGTAGCCATCTTAACCAAAGTTAAGCCCAACAATGTAGCTTATGGCTGTGGCGAACAATGGATTGATGCTGAAGGCAGAATTTTAAGAGCAGATTTTGATGATTTCTCATTAATGAGCGTTTACCTTCCATCTGGTTCTAGTGGCGATGAAAGACAAATCAAAAAATATGAATTTATGCGCTTTTTTGATGTGTATATTGATGAGGTTAGAAAAGAAAATCCAAACTTGATCATTTCTGGAGATTACAACATTTGCCATCAGGCGATAGATATTCATAATCCAAAATCAAATGCCAATTCATCTGGTTTCTTACCAGAAGAAAGAGAATGGATGGAATTGTTTATGAACAACGGTTTTATAGATAGTTTCAGGCATTTTAATAAAGATCCACATCATTACACCTGGTGGAGTTACAGAGCTGGTGCTAGAGTCAAAAACTTAGGCTGGCGTATCGATTACCATTTGGTAAGCCGACCAATGGAAAGCCGATTAAAAAATGTAAGAATTTTACCAGATGCTTTGCATTCTGATCATTGTCCGGTGTTGCTTGAAATAGAATAAAGCATCAATATCCATTTGAAAAAGACATTGAAGTGTTTAAAATAATACCATGCTCATCACCAACATTAAAGGCCTTGTAGGCGTACATCCAAAAGAGAAATTAAGTCTTCGCGGTAGTGAAATGGCTAATTTGCCTGTGTTAGAAAATGCATGGTTGTTATTAGCCGATGGATTAATTAAAGATTTTGGTTTGATGAGCGAAATGCCGTCTAACCTCTCAAATCTCAGCTCTCATATCTCGGCTGAAGGCCGTTTCGTTTTCCCTTCTTGGTGCGATAGCCATACGCACATTGTTTTTGCTGCACCACGAGAAGAAGAATTTGTAATGAAAATTGCTGGTAAAACCTACGAAGATATTGCCGCAGCTGGCGGTGGCATTTTAAATTCTGCCCGAAAACTACAATTAGCTACAGAAGATGAACTTTTTGAAAGTGCCAGTTTACGTTTAGCAGACATGATTAAACAGGGAACAGGAGCGGTAGAAATTAAAAGTGGTTATGGCTTAACACTCGAAAGTGAATTGAAAATGCTCAGGGTGATCAAAAGATTAAAAGCTACATTCCCTATCCCAATAAAAGCAACTTTATTAGCAGCTCATGCCTATCCGGCCGAGTTTAAAAATAACCATCAAGCTTATATCGATTTAATTATCAATGAAATGCTTCCGGCAACTGCCGAAGAAAAATTAGCTGATTACATCGATGTTTTTTGCGAAAAAGGATTTTTTTCAGTCGAAGAAACGGATGAAATTTTATCCGCTGCTGCGAAATATGGATTAAAACCAAAAATACATGCCAACCAACTTTCGGTTTCTGGTGGCGTACAAATTGGCATTAAACACGAAGCTGTTTCTGTAGATCATCTGGAAGAAACCGATCAGGATGTTTTAACGAGTTTATCGCAAAGCGAAACTATTGCCACGCTTTTACCTTCTTGCTCATTTTACTTAGGTATTCCATTTGCAAATGCTCGTGGTTTAATCAATGCCAACGCAAAAGTGGCTTTGGCTACAGATTTTAACCCGGGTTCTACTCCATCCGGAAATATGAATTTTGTGGTTTCATTAGGCTGTATTAAACTCAAATTACTACCGCAAGAAGCCATTAACGCAGCCACTTTAAATGGAGCAGCAGCCATGGAAATGAGTAATGAAATAGGAAGCATCGCCATTGGCAAAAAAGCAAATTTGTTTATTACCAAACCTATGCCTTCATTAGCTTTTCTACCTTATAGTTTCGGCCAAAGCCAAATAGAAACGGTTATTTTAAATGGAGAAATTTACAATGGATAGCTTTACAATTTATACGCAAGGCGATGTTTCGAATTTGGTTAATCAACGGGCCGGAGAAACGAAATTGGGCGAAAAGGTTTTAATAGCAGCCGGCATCGATGACATATTCAATTCAACCGCAAAATTCGTGCTTTTGGGTATCCCTGAAGATATTGGTGTTCGTGCAAATTTAGGTATCGCAGGCGCAAAAACAGCTTGGGATGCAACTTTAAAATCATTGCTTAATATGCAAAGCAACCCATTTTTAGTGGGTGATGAAATTTTAGTATTAGGCCATTTTGAAATTGATGAGCCAACAGATACAAGTTTAACAGGATTGAGAAAAAAAGTTAATCAAATTGATGCATTGGTTTATCCTATCATCCAAAAAATTGTTAGCGCAGGCAAAATACCTATTGTAATTGGCGGCGGACATAACAATGTCTTCCCGATTATTGCGGGAGCCTCTATGGCTAATGGCAATAAAAAAATGAACGTTGTTAATATTGATGCTCATGCAGATTTAAGAAACCCAGCAGAAGGCAGACATAGTGGCAATGGTTTTAGTACAGCGATAGCAAGCGGATATTTAAATCAATATCAAATATTTGGTTTACAACAAAACTACATAAACCAAAATTTACCTGGTGAATTGGCAACAAAACCCAATTTAACAGCTTTTTACTTTGAAGATTTGTTGCAAAGCCAAAAATCTGTTGTAGAAGATTTTACCGAGTTTACGGCTAATTTACAAGAGCCATGTGGCTTAGAAATTGATTTAGATAGCATTGAAAATGTTTTATCAAGTGCGCAAACTTCTTCTGGTTTTGCTTTAAATGATATTCGAAAAATTTTAATGTCGAATACTAAGAATTACAGCTATTTACACATTTGCGAAGGTGCCACCGAATTAGCATATGGCAGAAAAGACAGCAAAACAGGAAAAACGATTGCTTATTTGGTAAGTGATTTTGTTAAAGCTCTTCTGCCTCGTATTTATCCGCTGCCTTAAGCATAATTTCAATTTCTGCTTCTTGCGCTTTGGTTAATGGCTCTTCTTGCTCTTGCAACTCAAAAATGGTGATCATCGTTTCTTCGTAATGTTTTGCTGAAGTAATTTTAAATTCTTTTTCCATTTCTTGAGATTTGAGATATGAGATTTGAGATTTGAGACCTGCAACTAAACAAAACTATAGATTTTATTTGGTGTGATGCATTTATCCAAACGGATATCATTCAAATGTACATCATTAATTTGTGCTACGGGTTCAAAAAATGATAATCCAATTTTTTGGGTATGCATGTTTTGCAAAAAACGATCATAAAAACCCTTACCATACCCTACTCTATAACCTTTTTGATCAAAAGTCAATAATGGTACCAAAACCATATCTGGAATACCCTCAAACTCTAAAGAATGTTGAGGCTCTGGAATACCATAATGGTTGTTTTTTAAGTCTGCCAAGCTATTAAAAACATAATTACTCATGGTATGGGTTTCAAAATCTGCCTTAGGCACAACAATTTTGATGTCAGGATGATTTGCTTGCAGCCAATCAATAATTAAGAATGTATTTGGCTCGTTGTGCCGCAGGATAGGAAGAAAGACATGTATAACATTAATATTGCTTAAATCAAGCATTTTAAAACCTACTAAAAGAGCTTTGCTAAGTAACGCAGCTTGCTCTTCACTTAAACACTTTCTTTGCGCTAAAGCTTGTTTTCTTAGTTCTGATTTTAGCATATACAAATTTACTTAAACTCCATGTCAGTCTGAGCATGGCGAAGACTAATTTAATCTTTGGATACGCTACCGATGTAAAATCGGCACAAGTCAGAATGACCGGCCACAGGTGATAAACTACAAAAATGGCTTTGGAATTAATCCAAAGCCATCAATATGATTTAACAAATTTTTGGATTAAAAAATTTTGAAAATCCTCCAATCCTGATCCTATTTTACACGCTCCACATACTCACCTGTACGCGTATCGATTTTAATTTTATCGCCTTGGTTTACAAATAAAGGAACTTTAACCTCTACTTCATTTTCTACCGTAGCTGCTTTTAGCGCATTTGTAGAGGTATCACCTTTAACTGCAGGTTCAGAATAAACCACTTCCATTTCTACAAAGTTCGGCAAACTTGCCTGTATAGGCTCTTCACTCTCCATAGCAACCAAAATGCTCATTCCTTCTTTTAAAAACTTAATAGAAGTACCGAATAAAGTTTTAGGCACATTAAATTGCTCAAAAGAAGTATTATCCATCACTACTAGATAATCACCATCTTCATATAAGTACTGATAATCATTAGTTTCTACTCTACAAATTTCTACAACCTCGTCTGTATTCATACGAGCTTCTACCAATCTAGAAGTTTTAATGTTACGAAATTTGCCTGTGTAAAATGCACCGCCTTTACCTGGTGTACGGTGATTCCACTCTTCAACAGTAACCAACTCTCCGTTTACACGTAAGATGTTACCCACTTTTATTTCTGATGCTTTTGCCATGATATGTTAAAAATCACTATTTATGTATGGTCTGATTTTGAAGGCGCAAGGTAAAAAAAAATTTAAAAATAGCTGTAAAAAAAGATAGCTTCGGGAACCACTCCGAAGCTACAATCAACCTAAACCTAAAACTAAACTATGAAAATTTTTATTTTACTAATCTATAAACGCTACTTTTTGTATTGATAAATTTTGCGTTTTTCTTTATCAAATAACGTTAATAATTAACCCCCTATTTGATGGCGCAAAGGTGCGAACTATTTTCTAATAAAACAATAGCAAAATAAAAATATTTTTTACAGCTTGTTTTAAACTGAAATAGCGTGGTTTTTAGCCGAAATTTTTATAACGAATTGGCAAAAATGACGCAAAAATTAATAATTTGAAAAGCATTGATGGCGCTAAGATCAAGAGTTAGTCGGGCTTTTCATTACAATCTTTTTGTCCTACTGCTGAAACTTACGAAGTATTTTTTTTAAGACCGATAGTAGACTTCGTAAGTTTTAAGCGCCATATACAAAAAGTATTTACATTTCAATCCCGTTTAAATTGCAAGGCTTATGCAACTATGGTGGGCTGCAAACTGCCAAAAGAACTACCACATTTTGTTAATTAAACCCGATTGACGCGAAAAACTTTTTTATTTTCCTATTTAATCATCCGATGAATATTGTACAAACGCTAACATTCATCGGATGACTATCGTATACCCACAAAAAAGATTGCAGCAAAAGCGGGATAAAAACTGCCACGAAGCTTTGACTTTGTTTTTCTAAAATTCTATTTATAAGCAGAGATGTTTAACTTATGCTCACAAAAAGCGTATTCATGCTCTTGGTTTGAGCCTACAATAATCATTTTTTCTGATGCATACTGCTCAACCAAAGCTAGATACCAGGCTATTCCTTGCTCGTCTAGGTTAGATGTTGGTTCATCTAAAATTAAGATTGGTGTATTAGCACAACAAGCTAAGGCAAGTTTGGTGCGCTGTTTCATCCCCGATGAAAAGTGTTTTAACGCTTTATCTTGCGCTTTTTTTAGTCCGAGCAGGTCTAAAACCTTTTGAGCGTTTAATCCGCTTGCGTAAGCTTTAAACTGAAAATGGAAATCGATAGTCTCCTGTAAGGTAAACTCTTCTACTAAATCTAAATAAGGAGCAGCAAAGCTGATGTATTGATAGATCTCTTCAACCCTTACTGGTTGGCTGTTGTTATAATTAATTTCTCCTTCAGATGGAGATAAACTTCCTAAAATTATACTTAACAAAGTTGATTTACCAGAACCATTTGGCCCTAAAATAGCATACTTGTTAGCATTGGTAAAATTGAAATCGATATTTTTAAAGATCCATTCTTTGTTAAACCTTCTGCCAACGTTATTTAGGGTAACTTCCATTTTTAGTATTGAGATGTGAGATATGAGATGTGAGAACGGCTCTCCTTCAGCCCTCAACCTTGCTTATTTTCCCCTTTGGGGGCAAGGGGAATTATCTTTCCTTACTGCCGGTACCAAAACCTCTCATTACACCACGGTTAGAATTGCGAATAAAATCTACAATTTCATCACGTATTTCGGTTGGCTGAAATTCAGCTTCGATAATGTCTAAAGCTTTAGTAACGTTGTTATTTTTTACAAACAAAACTCTATAGATTTCTTGTATTTCGTTAATTTTTTCTGGTGAGAAACCTCTTCTACGTAAACCAACAGAATTGATACCTACATAAGAAAGCGGTTCTCTTGCAGCCTTAACATACGGAGGAACGTCTTTACGAACCAATGATCCGCCAGTTACAAAAGCGTGAGAGCCAACCTTTACAAATTGATGTATGGCTACCAAACCAGCTAAAACCACGTAATCGCCAATGGTAATGTGGCCAGCTAAAGTTGTGCTGTTAGAAAATATACAGAAATCTCCTACTTCGCAGTCATGTGCAATGTGCGAGTATGCTTGGATTAAGCAATTTTTACCAATTACGGTTTTCCATTTATCTTTGGTACCGCGGTTTATGGTAACACACTCACGAATGGTGGTATTGTCGCCAATTTCGGCAGTGGTAACTTCGCCAGCAAATTTTAAATCTTGTGGCACACCAGAAATTACAGAACCAGGGAAAATTCGGCAATTTTTACCAATTCTTGCCCCATCCATAATTACAACGTTAGAGCCCACCCAGGTTCCTTCGCCAATTTCTACGTCTTTGTGTATTACAGCAAAAGGCTCAACTACAACGTTATCTGCAATTTTTGCTTGTGGGTGTATATATGCTAATGGTTGTATCATTATGCTGTTTCTTTAACTCTCGAAATTTGAGCCATCATTTCGGCTTCAACTACTATTTTCTCTCCTACCATGCCAATACCTTTCATTTGCGCTATACCTCTGCGTATTGGTTCCATTAAATCACATCTGAAAATTATAGTATCTCCTGGCAAAACTTGCGCCCTAAAACGCACATTATCTATTTTTAAGAAATAAGTTAAATAATTTTGTGGATCAGGAACTGTACTTAACACCAAAATGCCGCCAACTTGAGCCATGGCTTCTATTTGAATTACACCAGGCATTACAGGCGCACCAGGAAAGTGGCCTCTAAAGAAGTCTTCATTCATGGTTACGTTTTTAACGCCAACCACATGTGTTTTTGAAAGCTCTAATACTTTATCTACAAACAAAAATGGTTGTCTGTGAGGCAAAATATCCATAATCTGAACCACATCATACAAAGGTTTTGCATTAGCATCATACACCTTTTGTATTTTTTTGCCTTTTTCTTTTTTAATAGCTGCTTTTATTTTTTTAGCAAAAGCAACGTTAGCCGCATGACCAGGTCTTGCCGCCATAATATGACCTTTTAAGTGAACGCCAACTAAAGCCAGATCGCCAATCATATCTAATAACTTATGGCGAGCTGGTTCGTTTTGGTAACGGAGCTCCATGTTATTTAAGATGCCTTGTGGGGCAACCTCGATAGCAGATCTGTTGAAAATTTTGGCTAAATGTTCTAATTCGGTTTTAGTTACTTCTTTATCAACAATTACAATGGCGTTATTCAAATCGCCACCTTTTATTAAATTATTTTGTAATTGATATTCTAACTCATGCAAAAAGCAGAATGTGCGGCATGAGGCAATCTCTTTCTTAAATTCGGCTATGCTTGATATACCGGCATGTTGACTTCCTAACACGGGCGAGTTATAGTCTATCATACAAGTGAAACGATAGTCATCAAGCGGCATTGCCACAATCTCTACCTTTCTATCAACCTCTGTATAAGTAATATTATGTGGAATGGTAAAATATTCTCTATCTGTTTCTTGAGCAATAACACCAACTGATTCTAAAGCTTCGATAAACAAAATTGAGCTTCCATCCATTATTGGTGTCTCCGGACCATCAAGTTTTAAAAGCACATTGTCTAAATCCATACCAACTAGCGAAGCCATTACATGCTCTACTGTGCTAACACTTGCACCGTTTTGAGAAATTGTAGTTCCACGAGCAGTATCGGTTACATTATCGCAATCTGCATCAATAATTGGTTCTCCTGGTAAGTCTGTTCTTTGAAATTTAAACCCATGATTATCTGGAGCAGGACAAAATGTTAAAGTAACATTTGCCCCTGTGTGTAAACCTACACCTTTAACAGAAACCTCACTTCTAATAGTCTTTTGTTTAACGTTCATTCTTTTCTTGTAATGTGCTAATCTGTGTTATGATGGAGGTTAATTCAGCGATTTTAGCTTCTAATTCTCTAATTCTTCTATCCACTTCTGGCAATTTTTTAAAAATAACCGTACTTCGCATCCATTCTTTTAATGGTTGTGCAGGGCTACCATGCCACTGTTTATTTTCTTCAGTATTAAAGTTAATACCCGCTTGAGCACCAATTTGGGTGCCTTTTCCTAAAACCAAGTGGCCGGCAATACCTACTTGCCCACCAATTACAGATCTTTCGCCAAGCTTAGTACTACCTGATATTCCTGTTTGTGCGGCAACTACCGCGTGAGCGCCAACATCTACATTATGGGCAATTTGTATTAAATTATCTAGTTTTGCCCCTTTTCTAATGTAAGTAGAGCCCATAGTTGCTCTATCAATTGTTGTATTTGCTCCAATTTCTACATCATCCTCAATTATAACGTTACCAATTTGAGCTATTTTATTGTAAGTGCCATCTGCTTGTGGTGCAAAACCAAAACCATCGCTACCAATTACTGTATTTGCATGTATAGTAACACGGCTACCAATATGTGTGCGGTTATAAATTTTTACCCCTGGATTAATGGTACAATCACTCCCAACTACACTATCTCTACCAATAAAAATTTGAGTAAAAATTTTACAATTATCACCAATAACTACATTTTCTTCGATATTGCAAAAAGCGCCAATAAAAACATTTTTACCAATTTTTACTGTTGGGTGGATGAAACATGGTTGGTCTATCCCTTCCTTAGTTAAATCTTGATTTAAGGCTTGGTTGTATTTTTCTAATAAAACAGAAAATGCGCTATAAGGATCTTTAACCTTAATTAAGGTGCTTTTTATGGCTTGTGTAGGTTCAAAAGTATCTGATACAATTACTACAGAAGCATTTGTTGTGTACAGGTAATTCTCATACTTAGGGTTCGACAAAAAGCATAAAGAACCTGGCACTCCGTCTTCAATTTTTGAAAGTTCGCCTACTTTTACAGTATCGTCTCCCAAAATGGTTCCGTTTAAAAACTCGCTTATCTGCTTGGCAGTAAATTGCATCCTACAAAGTTAAATGTTAAATTGATATGAACAAATAAACAACATTGTTAATATTCGTTGCAAGAATAAGACTGTTAACGTTACTAATCGCTAAAAATTTTGTTAAATAATGCTAAATATCTCGTGTATAACAGAGAATATGTTTCTTAACAGTTTTATCAAGCGATTCTAAGTTAGACAAATCAGACGCTTTTGCAATATCTACTAAATCATTATTTTTCATTAAAATATTAATGTTGCTATTGCCCGCATTATATGCCCTGTTTCTTATGGTATCAGTAAACACAAAATAAGAAACATCATCTTCATCAAGATTTAATGCTAATGCAGTTTGTGTTGCTAACCTTTCTATCCTATCTGCCGGTGGTTCTGCATTTGTAATCTCAACTTTATATAAGCTTCTGCTGTTTAACATTTTGCATAAGCGACACAAGATGTGGTCATCATGATTTTCCCACACTTTTACCGACGCATAAATATCTTGATCATCTAATTTAGAAAATTGCAACAAATGATATTCATCCTCAAAAAAATTCAATTCGGTTATGTCATTTTGCAAAAAATGTTGCAAAGCAGGGGTTGCAAAAAGTTTTTCTCCGCCCGAGGCCAGTTCTTTTGCTCGCTCTAAAATTTTAACCAACAACTGCTCGCCAGCTATAACTGTTTTATGTAAATAAACTTGCCAGTACATTAATCTTCTGGCTATTAAAAACTTCTCGATAGAGTAAATTCCCTTCTCTTCAATTACCAACTGGTCATCAACAACGTTAAACATTTTAATGATCCGATCGAAACTAATTACACCTTCGCTTACACCGGTAAAAAAGCTATCGCGATTTAGGTAATCCATCCTGTCTAAATCAAGCTGCCCAGAAATGAGTTGGCAAAAGAAATTACGGTGATATTTACCTCTAAAAATAGTAATCGCAGGAGTTAAACGGCCATCAAATTCATCGTTCAATTTATCCATCATCAGCATAGAAATGTCTTCGTGTTTAATTCCGTTGACTAGTGTATGCTCCAATGCATGAGAAAATGGCCCATGACCAATGTCATGTAGTAAAATTGCTATAGTGGCGGCTTCCTCTTCTTGCAAACTTATTTCATGCCCTTTGCTTCTGAGTACTTCAATAGCTAAACTCATTAAGTGCATTGCTCCAATAGCATGATGAAATCTTGTATGTAAAGCTCCTGGATAAACCAAATGGGTCATACCTAGCTGCTTAATGTACCTCAATCGCTGAAAGTATGGATGCGATATCAAGTCATAAATTAAGGCAGAAGGTATACTGATGAACCCATAAACAGGGTCGTTTATTATTTTCTTTTTATTCATTTCTTAATTTGTTGGAGTGTAAATTTGTTAGAATTTTGCCAACTCTTAACTAAAAACTGCCAACTGATATATTCGGTACAAAAATTGCTATTTTTATCGATAGTAGAAAGTCTAGCACTTTTTAAAAACTTTAAATTACATAAAAAGTATATATAATGCAGGAAACCAAAATTTTATGGGCTGATGATGAGATTAACTTATTAAAACCACATATCTTATTACTGAACGAAAAAGGATACCATGTAACTACTTTTACCAATGGAAATGATGCTTTAGAAGCATTTGGAAAAGAACATTTTGATCTTGTTTTTTTAGACGAAAATATGCCAGGCTTAAGTGGTTTAGAAACCCTAACCGCCATTAAAAATATCCGTAATGATGTTCCAGTTGTTTTAATCACCAAAAGCGAAGAAGAAAATTTGATGGAGGATGCAATCGGATCTAAAATTGATGATTATTTAATTAAACCTGTGAACCCAAAACAGGTATTACTAACCATAAAAAAGATTGTTGATAATAAGCGTTTAGTGAGCGAAAGAACTTCTTCTGCCTATCAACAAGATTTTAGAAATATCGGCATGACTTTAAACGATAAATTAAGTTATGAAGAATGGGTTGATGTGTATAAAAAATTAGTGTTTTGGGAGCTAGAATTGGAGAAATTGGATGACCCTCAGATGCACGAAATTTTAACGATGCAAAAATCTGAGGCCAACACTCAATTCTCGAAATTTATTGAAGATAATTATTTAGGCTGGGTGAATGGAAAAGAAAAAGCCCCACTACTTTCTAATGAGTTATTAAAGAAAAAAGCTTTTCCGTTAATTAACGATACAACTCCGGTATTTTTTATTCTGATTGATAATTTACGCTACGATCAATGGAAAATTATCAATCCGTTAATTAGTGAGTATTTCCGTTTAGATGAAGAAGACACCTACTCGAGTATTTTGCCTACTGCAACACAATATGCTCGAAATGCAATTTTTTCTGGGTTGATGCCTTTAGAAATGGAAAAGAAATTTCCATCGCTTTGGCAAAATGATGATGATGAAGGCGGAAAAAACTTGCATGAAGAAACTTTTTTGGCAGAGCAAATCAAGCGAAGCTTAAGAAAAGAATGTAAGTTTAGTTACCATAAAATTTTAACTTTTGACCAAGGTAGAGACCTAACCGATAAAGTGAGCAATTTGATGGATAATGAATTTAATGCCATTGTTTATAATTTTGTAGATATGCTTTCGCATGCTCGTACAGATATGCAAATGATCCGCGAATTGGCTAATGATGATGCGGCTTACCGTTCGTTAACTTTATCGTGGTTTGAGCATTCTCCATTGTTAGATTTGTTAAAGAAAATCTCTCAAAAAAGAGTTAAAGTTATCATAACTACAGATCATGGTACCATTAGAGTAAAACACCCAAGTAAAGTAATTGGCGATAGAAGTACCAACACAAATTTACGTTACAAACAAGGCAGAAACTTAAATTTTAATCCGAAAGAAGTGTTTTTGATTAAAAACCCTCATGAAGCGCAGTTACCTAAAATCAATATCAGTTCTAACTATATTTTTGCCAAAGAAGATCAGTATTTCGTTTACCAAAATAATTACAATCAGTTTGTAAATTATTATAATGAAACATTTCAACATGGTGGTATCTCTTTGGAAGAGATGATTATACCAGTGGTAACTTATAGCTCAAAATAGTTGCAATCCGTCATTTCGATCGAGGAACGAGGAGAAATCTGCCTTTTAGATTTCTCCCTTCGGTTCGAAATGACGATATTAGAGTTAATGAAAACTATTACAATTAATAGCACCGCAGAATTGCCAGATGTTGCTCAAGCGCTTTTAAACTTCGCCAATGGCGAAAAATTCTTCATTTTTGAAGGAGAAATGGCAGCCGGCAAAACTACTTTTATTAAGACTTTTTGCGATATTTTGGGCGTTGAAGATGTGGTGAGTAGCCCGACTTTTTCTATTGTTAATGAATATGTTAGCAAAGCTGGAAAAATTTATCACTTTGATTTTTATCGGTTAAAAAACACGCAAGAAGCTTATGATATCGGCTACGAAGAGTATTTTTACAGCGGTGATTATTGCTTAATAGAATGGCCATCAAAAGTGGAAGATTTACTGCCAGAAAACTATATAAAAGTTGAGATAGAAATTGGAGGGGAAACTCAAAGAAATTTTAAATTCAATGCCATAAAGCCTTAGCTCACATTGTTCTTATTCACAATTTTTTCCGTATCTTCAAACATCTAAAACTACCACATTAACAAATGGAGAAAGGATTAAGAGAAGGAATGGCTGCAATTGCCCAGCGAGGTTTATTACAAACACAAGAAGAAACCCTCGAAACCAATACACGTAGCAATAGCTTATATATCGGTATCCCTAAAGAAACATCATTTCAAGAATGTAGAATTGCTTTAACGCCGCTTTCTGTTGCGCTTTTAGTGGCGAACGGACATAAAGTTGTAATTGAAACTGGTGCCGGTGTAGCCGCAAATTTTAGTGATAAAGATTACAGCGAACAAGGCGCTCAAATTTCTTTTAGCAAAAAAGATGTTTATGCTGCAGATATCATCGTTAAAATTGCTCCGCCAACTTTGGAGGAGATTGGGTTGATGCACAAAGGTCAGACCTTGATTTCTGCACTACAAATTGGCACGCTAAAGGAGGCCAATCTTAAAGCCATTCTCCATAAAAAAATAAATGCCTTATGTTTCGAAAACCTGCGTGATGAAGGTAATGTATTAAGTGTGGTTCGTGCCATGGGCGAAATTGTTGGTTCGGCTTCTATTTTTATTGCTGCTGAATATTTAAGTAGCGCATTTGGCGGAAAAGGTTTAATGCTTGGCGGTTTTACAGGCGTGCCGCCCACAGAAATTGTAATTTTAGGTGCTGGTACGGTTGGCGAATATGCCGCCAGAACAGCACTTTCTTTAGGTGCTGAGGTTAAAGTATTCGACAGTTCTATTTTTAGGCTTCGGAGGTTACAAAATAATTTAGGAAGTAGGGTTTTTACATCGGTAATGCAGCCCATAGTACTCAATAAAGCCATCACCACTTGCGACGTTGTAATTGGCGCAGTAAGATCAGAACATGGCCGTAGTCCGTGTTTAGTTATGGAAGAAACAGTTGCTAAAATGAAGCCACACTCTGTTGTGGTTGATGTGAGTATTGACCAAGGTGGTTGTTTCGAAACATCTGAAGTAACCAATCACAAAGATCCCGTTTTTAGAAAGCATGATGTGATCCATTATTGTGTTCCGAATATTGCATCGAGAGTGCCAAGAACGGCTTCTTATGCTTTAACCAATATTTTTGCACCTATTTTGGTAGAAATTGGTGATAAAGGTGGCCTAATGAACATGATTTGGAACAGACCGGGCATCCGCGAAGCGTTGTATTCTTACCAAGGTCATTTAACGAACAAAGATTTGGCTAATATGTACAATCTGCCGTTTAAAGATTTAGAATTGTTGGTGGTTTCTACACAGTAAAAATTTCGTCATTGCGAGGAACGAAGAAATCTCCTTTCTAAGTAGGAAAGAAGAAATACAGCCTTTGAAAAATTTAAAATTGTTTGTAGAAAACCTTCTTTAGAAATTTGAAAATAAATGAAAAACGTATTTGTTATTTTTCTCTTATCGTTATCCTTAAATTCTTGCGCACAAAAAAATGCTCAAAATCCGTATGGTTTAAAAGTTATTAACGATTACAAAGTCTATAAAGCAGATCTCAAGAATAACCCCAATAACGAATTGATTGATATTAAAAAAGCTATTCCATCGGTTGTGTTAGATATCCGCTATGCTACGAAAAACAACTTTATGCAGCAGGTAATGTATAATGAAGCGAGCGCTTTTGCACGTAAACCAGTTGTAGAGCAATTGAAAAAAATACAATCCTTCCTTAAAAAAAACGGATATGGTTTAAAAATATTTGATGCTTATAGACCCTACGAAATTACCCTAGCTTTTTGGGAGAAAGCGAGCGATAAAAACTTTGTAGCCAACCCTGCAAAAGGTAGTAAACACAACCGAGGCTGTGCAGTAGATTTAACAATAATTGATCTTAAAACTGGCAAAGATGTGCCAATGCCAACACCTTATGATAGTTTTGAAGCCGCAGCCGCACCTCATTATGATAAATTACCTGCAGAAATTATTAAAAATAGAGATTTTCTAATTGCGACTATGCAAGCAAATGGTTTCAAAGTGATTTATAACGAATGGTGGCACTTCGATTTTAACGGATGGCAGAATTACGATTTAATGGATATTGCATTTGAAAAGCTATAAGATAATGCAATTAACTTTTTTGAAAAGCAGGTACAATACTAAAATGAGGGCTTCGGTCCCGCTGTACATTACAAGTCCCGATACATCGGGAACTTTTCATTTCCATCGGGTTTAAAATACTGTGGTTTCTGCAACTATGAGGGGTTTAATAGCACAGCGCTGAGTTATTTAGCCCTAATTGTAGTGAAAATCCTTTTGCCACCCCCTCTTCTGGGGGATTGAGAGCAAAAGATTGAAACGAAAAGTAGGACTAACTTTAATTAGTGTAGTGTTATTGCGCTTCAAATTTTTATACCTGCGATTTTGGCTTATACATTAACCACATATAAACCATCGCAAATAAAGTTATTGCCGCACAGCAGTAAAATATGGTAGGTATAGTTTTTACATCTTCGATAAACAAAGCACCGGCCAAAAGTGCTCCTGCTCCAATACCAATTTCTAAGAAAATATACATCGTGGCAACCGCTTTTCCGCGTAAGCCCGGTTTACTCAGGTCAATTGTCCATGCGGTAACAGTTGGCGAAAGCATGCCTGTTGCAACGCCATAAACTGCCGAAGCTGCCATAAGCAAAAATGAAGAATTTGCTAGCGCCATGCCTAGCAACGAGACCAACAGGATTGCCAAAGAAATTTTGATGATTAAGGTTCGGCCGTAGGTATCAGAAACTTTGCCGGCTACAAAGCGAATTAGTAGCGATGAAAGTGTAAATACCATGAAGAATAAGCCTTTATTACTTGTGCCTAAATGTTTGCTCCAATCTGATATTACGGTTAAAATTACTCCATAACTAATGTAACTAAACAATACAATTAGTGCGGCCGGTAATACTTGCCATTCAATAATATCGCTCTTTTTAATTTTTAGGTGTGCGGCTTTAAATTTTTGCTTATCAGGAAGGGTTTCTTTCATCCTTGCTAAAATAACGATAGAGAGTAATGCAAAAAGCGATGAGCAATAGAATAAGATGTTGATAGAAAAATGATCGGTAATGGCACTTCCAATGGCGGGGCCTATGGCCAAGCCCGTACTAAAACAAACGCCATGTACACCCATTGCCTCGCCCCATTTATCTGCAGGAACTAGATCTGCAACATAAGCCGATGTAGCTGTTGGTTTAAAACCTGTAGAAAAACCATGGATTAATCTGATGAATAGAAAGCCAGCTACGCTTGTTAATATTGGATAAAGAAAGCCACACAAAAAACAAACAATAGAGCCAACTGCCATTACCGGCACACGACCAATCGTATCAGTAAGTTTGCCACTAAATGGTCTGGAAATGCCTGCTGTAACCGTAAATAATGCAATGATTAATCCTTTGTACTCTGCACCTCCTAAACTTGCTAGGTAAGCTGGCAGCTCTGGAATTAACATGTTAAAACTCGCAGAAAAAAGAAAAGAACTTAAACACACTAATCCAAATTGTAGTGTGTAAATACTGGGGGAAGCTTGCACTGTAATCGAATTTTATCTTTTACTTCCTGTTTTCATTTGTTTCTTCTCTTCGCCTTCGGCTCTGTGCACTTCTCCGTAGCGATTAGCTTTTACTTCTGCTTTATCTCCTTTTACAGTAATTTCAAAAATATAGTCGTAATCATCGTCGGTTAGTTCTTTCACAGGCTTTTCTGCTCCAAATGCCTCTACTACATCTAAAACGGTATTTGAGTGCCCAACTATTAATATTTTTTTGCCTTTAGCATTTGCGATTAATTGCTTTGCGAGTGCTTTTTGATCTGCAGGATTATAGGTTTTCATGGAAAGCCCAATTTTATCAGCCAAAGGGAAAGCCGTTAACTTTGTTCGCTTATAATCTGTTGTAAAAATCGAATCAATTTTTTCTCCGCGAAGTAATTTCATCAAATCAACCGCTCTTTGCGCACCAATTTCAGATAACAATGGGTCTTTATCTTTAGGATCTTCAGTTAGTTTTTCTGCATGCCTAACCACAAAAACCTTTAAGGTTTTTTGTGCATTAACTTGCGCACCGAATAATAAGAATAAAATTACGAGTACTAAATTTTTCATATTAAGGCTTTTATTAAATATGCTATATCGCTTTTATTGTGCCAACTGCTTAAAACTATCCTATTGATAATTGGCCCATCTTTATCTGGATAGGCAAATGAAGAAATTAAAATGTTTTTTGCAGCTAACTTTTGGCTAAGTTCAGCATTTTTAGATAAATAAACCGGAAAATCAGCTATAAATTGCCAATCATCATTTTGGAGCAAAGCTTGATTGATATTTTGCATGTTTTGATTTAACTTTTCGAGCTCATTTGTGTAGATTTTTTCTGCTTCCATAAAAGCATAAAGCCCAGCCGCAGCAGGTGGTGAGGCTCCTAAAAACTCATTGCTTTGTTTTAGCTCTGAAATTCGTTCAGCTTTTCCTAAAACTATCCCGGCATCAACACCTAAAGCTTTTGCCATTGAGGCGATAACTACAGTTTCGATGTGATCGCTTTTTGGCAATGTTGAAAAAACACCTAAACCATTATTATTGATCCCTATTCCATGAGAATCATCAACAATGAGGAGCAATTTTTTATTGATTTGGTTTAGACCAGAAAAATCATAAATCTCAGGAAAAAGATTATTCATCGAGTTACTTATGATCACCCAATTTTCTTTTTCGCTTCCGTTTATTTCATCAACTATGTTTTTTACCCATGAAGAAAAAGAGCCTGAAACTTTTGGCGATTCTTGATGCCACAATGCTGGATGAGTAGCTGGTGCATACCTAACTTCTCCGAAATAAGCTAGATTTTTTACAGTTAATTGAGCAGCTAAATATCCACTTGAGGTAATTAAGGCAGCCTGAGCACCAAATTTATTTGCTGCATATTGTTCAACTTCATTGTAAATACCGAGTTGAATGTTATTCGATCGACTTGTTCCATTGTTCAAGCCAAATAGGTTAAGCCCTTTTACATAGAGCTGAAGAAATTTTTCGTTTTGCGGAATGCCTAAGTAAGCCGTTCCTCCAAAATAAAGATATTCATCGCCTCTGGCTGTTATTTTGTTTGCCAAAGGCGATGAAAGGTTATTGTATTTTTCTTGCATTAATTATAAGATCTTCCCAATTGATCATTTGCCGCTTTAATTAATGAGTTGGCAGAATTACTATCGTGAGAAAACTCCCAAAACATAATTCCATTGCATCTATCTTTAGCTTTTTGCGTTTTAGCTTTAATTAATGTAGTGCCATTGTAACCGTATGTTTTGCCGTTAACTGTAGCAACATTTAAGGTAATATCAGCTCCAGAAGCTTCAATATCTCGATATCCTATTGAAGAACCAGCAGCATCCTTTCCATACAATGGCATTCCTAAAATTGCTTTCTCTTTAGGCATTGCTTTAGTAGTTAGCCACATATTTAAGCTGGCATCTGTCATTTTCATTGAAGCATGGTTTAAAGGCTCTGCTGTATCATAACCAGCGCCATCATATTGCATAATGTTAAAGAAATCTACATATTGATAAACTTCTTGAGAAATAGCATCTTTATTTGTAGAGGTATAAACTGCTGGTGTTATTGCGGCACTTAAAAACTTATTTGCATTATGAAGGTCGGTTGATAAACCTCTCATAAGCGAAGTAAAGTCGGCATTAGCACTTCCACTAACAGTTCGTGGATACTCCCAATCTATATCTACACCTGCTAAATTATTATTTTTTGCAAAGTCTACAACATTTTTAATGAAGTTTGCCCTAGATGTTGGAGAGGCAGCAATAGTAACAAATATGCTTTCTGCGCCCATTACAGAAATTCCAAATTTCACATTATTAGCTGCTGCTTTGGCTTTAAGGGTATTAAATCTGGCATTTTCTGTTGCTGTTAATGGTAAAAAAGAACCGTCACCAGTTGGGTTCACATTTAAAAACGCAAAAAATAAATGTGTAATCATTTTAAATTTAGCATCAGCAACTGTAGCCGGATCTCTATAGCCTGGCATATAGGCCACAATTTTAAAGCTATTGTCTGGCGTGTAAGGCGTT
Source organism: Pedobacter sp. GW456-11-11-14-TSB4 (assembly GCF_059424425.1). Classification (NCBI taxonomy): domain Bacteria; kingdom Pseudomonadati; phylum Bacteroidota; class Sphingobacteriia; order Sphingobacteriales; family Sphingobacteriaceae; genus Pedobacter; species Pedobacter sp. GW456-11-11-14-TSB4. Next base: position 1,143,922 of record NZ_JBWKZK010000001.1, on the reverse strand, counting down.
GTTGAAACTGGAGGAGTTACTACTGGTGGTGTTACAGGCGGATCTACCGGAGTAACCGTGCTTTTTTTACAAGCGCTAAAACTTAGAATAAGTACGCTTAGATAAAGTAAAGATTTTAATTTCATAGGGTTAATTAATTTGGTTCTTAAAATAGTTGAATTGTTGTCTTATAGATTTAGTCCAATAGGCTTTATTATGAGCTCCGGGTTGAGAAATGTAGGTCGCTTTTAATTTTAATTCATCTGATTTTTTCTTCAAATCGTTATTGTAAGCGTAAAAGAAATCTTCAGAACCGCAATCGAAAATGAATGGTTTATTGGTGTTTTGCAATTTATAAATGTTAGGTACAACAGAATATTCATCCCAAATTTTATCTTCATCACTTGGATTTCCGAGCAAAGCACTTAAACCATATTTAGCAGAAAAATCTCTTAGCATTACGCCACCACTTGTACTGCCTGCACTTGTAAATAATTCGGGTTTTTTGATAAATAAATGGAGTGCTCCATGACCGCCCATGCTTAAGCCTGAAATAAAAATATACTTATCATCAACTTTATATTTTGCTTTAATATCTGGATAAAGCTCATCGAAGAAAAAATTTTCGTATTGAGAGTCTTTTTTAACCGGACTGTTCAGGTACCAACTATCAAATAATCCATCCGGACAAACAATGATAAAACCATACTCATCTGCATATTTTTGTGCATCCATTATATTGTTCCATTGTTTATAGTTACCGCTATAACCATGCAAAAGAAAAATAACCGGTAGTTTTTGAGCCTGATTATAATTTTTAGGTTTAAAAACCCAAGTAGTATCTGGTTTAGCCAAATTTTTGCTTTGATAAATCAGGTTGTCTTGAGCTAAAAGCGAAGTACTAATCAAAAAGAAAAGAGTAACAATAGAAAATTTCATAACGGTTAAAACCTGCAATTTTTTAAATTAAAAATTTCGTAATATCTAAATTGCGTAAAAAATCCTAAAACGTTGAATTTTTTTGCGGTTATTTATTTAAACCCCGCAAAAAACCGCAAATATTTGCAAATTCATTTTTAAATCATCCACTCTTAGCGATTAGAACAACTATTTATTCTTGTAAATAATTAATTACAAAGCAGTTAAATCAGTTCAGAAAAGAATTTTTTTAAAAATTATCGTGAATAGAGGTCATGATGCGAACCATTTCATTTCTTACGTCTGCAGTAGGCAAAACGTAATTGTTGTTCATAAAAGAGAAGATAAGTGTTTTGCCCTTTTTTGTTTTTACAAATCCGCTTTGGTTATGTACACCACTTAGCGTACCTGTTTTGCCATAAACGAAGGGCTCGTTTGTTTTAGGGTAGGCATTTCTAAGCGTTCCGGTTTTTCCGCCGGCCGGCATCATTTCAAAAAGTTTAGCTTCGTTGTTAACTTCAGCATAAATCAATTCCAGCAGTTTTACCATGTCTCTTGGTGTAAATAAATTTCCTCTCGATAAGCCAGAGCCATCAACCCACCTAGGTTTATCCGGCAAAGCCGATAAATAAGTAGTATTAATATGATTAATAACCTTGGCTGTGTTTAGTTCTTCTCCCAACATATTGGCATAAACCAATAAGAGATGCTCTGCCATAAAATTATCGCTTGGCAACATCATATACTTAAATAAAGTATCGCTTTTAACATTGTAAATTGTTTTTGCGTTAGGCGGCATCTTCATATCTACAATATCAATAAACTTGTTAAGTGTATCAACCAAGAGATTTACAGTAGTTGGCACACTAACTTTATAAGGCACTTCCTGATCGTAATTTGCAGGAATTGTTACACCATTATAGACGAATTTATTGGTGTTAAAATCTCGTGTGACGTTAAAATTTTTTGCTTTAGATGTACTATCTTTTACAAAACACGAGGCAAATGTTTGTGGTAAAACATTCATGTTGCCTGCAGTTTTTGCTGAAATTAAAACTACATTATCAAACAGTGGCAGTTCATTTATTTCTGGTTGATAGTAAGCATTGTAATCATCCCATTGCCAACCGTTTCCGTAAAAATCTCCAGTATATCTACCTGGAGCAAAAAACAGCTTTTTTGAGGATGCCTTTAAAAAATCAAATGCTTTTGTTCCTTTTAGCTGCGTGTGCAAAAATGATGGATCGCCGGTTCCCCAAAAAATAAGTGAATCTCCTTTTTCTATGTATCTTAATGAAGGAATAGAATCTGGCGCCATTTTTAAGCCTGCAAAAAATGTAAATAGCTTTGTGTTAGATGCTGGCGTGTAATACTTATCTGCATCTTTTTGAAAGATCATTTCTTTTTTTTCCATATCAAAAAGCGCAAAGCCAACTTGATATTGAGCTGTTATAGCCGATTGTTTAAACTCTTTTCCTACTTTTTTTGCTATTTGCCTATTAGTGCTACAAGAGCTAAATAAAATCACTGAAACTAACAACAAATAGCTAATTTGGGGTATCTTAGAAAATTGGCAGTTTTTCATTTACGAGCTTTGATCTATAAAATGTGAGCCCTAATTTATTAATTTAGTTTTATGAAATGTTGTAACAGCCAAATAAAAGCACTCTTTCTGATTTTAATTGTTACAGTTGTAATCTTTTTAACTTGCTCCTTTAACTATTTATTTGCGCAAAGTTTCTATTTCGAAAACAAAATAAAAAAAGACGCCATCTACTTCACCAAGGTTAAAAATTTAATTATTATTCCAATATTCATAAATCAAAAAGGACCATACAATTTTTTGCTTGACACAGGAGTAGACCCATTAATTATTACAGATACCCTATTAAGTAAAGAGCTTAATTATCAAAATACCAGGCCAATTAAAATTAATGGACTTGGCTCTAACGCAGAAATTGATGCCCTTTTTACCTCAGATACCTTTGTAAGAATTAATAAAGCTTCGATGGATTTTGTTCCTACAGTGATTTTAAAAAATGACATTTTCAACCTTGATGGTTACTTAGGAATGAAAATATCTGGATTAATTGGGTTCCATTTCTTTAATAGCTTTGTAGTAAAGGTTAATTACGAAACTAATCGATTAAGCTACTCACTCCCAAATCTTAACCAAAAAATAAAAGGAACAAAGGTTGATATTGAAATTTTGGATCATAAACCATATATCAACACTGTTTTAAAAACAGAACAACTAAAAGAAATTCCAGTAAAACTCATTGTAGATTGTGGTGCAGGCCATTCATTGTCTTTAGAAACCTATAAATCAGCACAATTCCCATTACCTACAATTAGTATACCTGGCAATCTAGGTATAGGCCTTGCCGGAGAAATAAGTGGTAACGTTGGCAGAATATCGAGTTTAACAATAGGTAATTATGAAATTAAAAATGTAGTTGCAAATTTTCCAGACTTTAATGATGTTGCCGCTAAAACCAACCAGAAAGATAGAAATGGAAACATTGGATCGGGAATATTGAAAAGATTTCATATTACTTATGATTATGGCAACAAGGCTATTTATTTCAAAAAAAACTCATCCTTTGACAATAAATTTGAGCATGATATGACGGGAATTGAGCTTTTTGTAACATCAGATTTAACACAAAGATTATTAGTGAGCAGAATTGAGCCCGGCTCACCTGCAGAATTGGCTGGCGTAAAAACAAATGATGAAATAATCAGTATCAACTTCAAAAAAATTGACAATTATACTTTAGAAGAAATCAACAACTTGTTTAAAAATTCTGATGGACAAACAGTGGTTTTGGAGCTTTACCGCAAAGATGGATTTACAGTAAAGTTACTTAAGCTAAAAAGAAGGATTTAATAAAATTTTTCAATTTTCGTAACATTTCCTTTACGCTTACCAAATAACCGTAACTCAGCTATACTTTTATGGCTCTAACACCAAATTAACTAACAAATATTATGATTAGAACTCAAAAACTGTTAACCGTAGCTGGTTTGACTGTTTTATGCGCAATGGCAACAACGCAATCAATAGCGCAAAAAAAATCAGACAAGAACAAAAAAACAACTCCAGCTACTGCGGCTGCAACTCCACCACCAGCAGCGGCAAAAAAAGAAGGCATTAAGCCTTACTCAGAAATTATTACCAATAAAGCAAAAAGTAAAAAAGGCTTATTTAACACTCACAAGGTGGATGATAAATGGTACTTTGAAATTCCAGATTCAGTTTTAAATCGCGAAATGCTTGTGGTAACACGCTTAGCTAAAGTACCCGCAGGCGTAAAAGTTGGTAACCAACAATATGGCGGTGAGCAATTAAACGAGCAAGTTTGGCAATGGGAACGTCGCGGAAAACAAGTTTTTATCCGTGTACCAAGCTATTCTATTAAAGCAGATAAAGGTACAGACATGTATGAGTCTGTTAAAAATTCAAACTTATCTAGCATTTTAGCTTCATTTGATATTAAGGCTTATAACAAAGATACCACTGGTATTGTAATTGATGTAACCGATTTTTATAATGGTGATATTATGGCTATTGGCGCAACTGATGCCTTAAGAAAAGCTTATAAAACCACCGCTTATGATGCTACTAGATCTTATTTAGATACCATTAAAACATTCCCGATTAATATTGAAGTGGTTACTGCTAAAACATATCGCTCAGCGGAATCTCCAATTGATAATTCGATTGGTGCAATTACTTTCGAATTTAATACATCAATGTTATTGTTGCCAAAAACACCTGTTAAGGCCCGTTTAATGGATGCTAGAGTTGGTTATTTCGGACAAGCACAAACAGATTTTGGTACCGATGCTCAAAAAGCAGAAAGAACGGCCTATATTCATAGATGGAATTTAGTACCAAAAGATACCGCGGCCTACATGCGTGGTGAATTGGTAGATCCGGTTAAGCCGATCACAATTTACATTGATCCGGCAACGCCGAAAAAATGGGTGCCTTATTTAATTGCAGGAATTAACGATTGGCAAGTAGCTTTTCATGCAGCTGGTTTTAAAAATGCAATTGTTGGTAAAGAAGCTCCAACTCCTCAGCAAGATCCAGAATTTAGCGTAGATGATTCTCGCTATTCTGTTGTGCGTTATTTCGCTTCTGACATTCCTAATGCATACGGCCCTCATGTTTCTGACCCTCGTACTGGCCAAATTTTAGAGACACATATTGGTTGGTACCACAATGTGATGAATTTATTGAGAAACTGGTTCTTTGTACAAACCGCAGCAATAAACCCAGAAGCTCGTAAAGCTAAATTTAGCGATAACCAAATGGGAGAATTAATACGTTTTGTATCATCTCATGAAATTGGACATACTTTAGGTTTGCCACATAACTTCGGTTCGAGCTATGCTTATCCGGTAGATTCTTTACGTTCTAAATCATTTACAGATAAATATGCAACAGCTCCATCAATTATGGATTATGCTCGTTTCAACTACGTAGCTCAGCCAGGAGATAACGTTACAAAAATGTTCCCTAGCATTGGTGAATACGATAAGTGGGCAGTAAAATGGGGCTATTCTTGGTTCCCTGGTAACTTAACTGCTCAACAAGAAAAAGCAAAATTAGATGCTTGGGTTAAAGAAAAAGCAGGTAATCCGTTATATTTTTATGGCCGCCAAGGTAACCAATATGACCCTCGCGACCAAAGTGAAGATTTAGGTGACAATGCAATGAAAGCAAGTACTTATGGTATTGCTAACTTAAAACGCATTTTACCAAACATCGAAAAATGGACATACGAACAAGGAAAAGATTTTAGCAATTTAAGTGAGCTTTACAGCGAAGTTATCGGTCAATTTAACAGATACATGGGTCACGTAACTTTTAACATTGGTGGATTAAGCGAAAACTTTAAAACTTATGATCAAAATGGTGCTGTATACAAATATGTTTCAGAAGCTACACAAAAAGAGGCTGTTGCATTTTTAAATAAGCAATTATTTACAACACCGCTATGGTTAATGAATAGCGAGCAATTAAATAAATTTGATAACGGTTCGTTATTAACGAGAATTAAATCTGTTCAAACTGGTACAATCAACAACATTTTCACATCATCAAGATTGATGAGAATGTTAGATAATGAAACCAAAAATGGTGCTACAGCTTACACAATTCCAGAATTATTTACGGATGTAAGAGGAACTATATTTGCGGCAACTAGACCAGATGCATTTAAACGCAACTTACAAAGAGGATATATTGATAGATTAGGTAGTTTAATGGTTGATGCACCTGCACCAACAGGTTTGCCTCCTGGTTTCAATTTCACTCCAATTAATGTTGGCGTTACTGACATTAGACCATTAGTTAGAGCAGAGCTAAAAACATTAGTGGCAACTTCAAAAGCTCGTGCTGCGGCGGGCGATGCAATGACTAAAGCACATTATGAAGATTTAGCAGTTAGAATTAATGACATTCTAGATCCAAAAAAATAATTTAAAATTAATACCGAGCCCGCTCTAAAAATAGAGCGGGCTTTTTTATGTTTGTAATATGTTAAAAAGAATCATCTTCCTAAGTTTGTTTGCCTCAAGTAGCGTTGTTTACGCTCAAAATTCTGATTCGCTTGCTGTTGTAAATGCCAAATGGCAAAAGCAAAAAATTGCGGCAAAGACAAAATTGATCACTCATCATTTTAATGAAAAAAATCTTTTTATGGCTAATCAGCATATTGCTTATGTTGAAATTAAAAGAAAAGGCAATGCCCCATTATTTGCTTTAGGAGCTTATGAAAAAGTATTAAAAGCAACCGAAACCTTTGGAAAAGAGCTAACCGCAATTGCAGCAATAAATGGTACTTTTTTCGATATTAAAAACGGAGGATCAGTTGACTACATCAAGGTAAATGGAAATGTGGTTAATGAAAATAAATTAGATAAAAATAACAAAAGAGCTAGGCACCAACAAGCTGCTGTTGTTATAGAAAACGGCTCCCTTACCATTAAAAAATGGGATGGCACTAGCAATTGGGAACAAAAATTAACTGAAAAAGATGTGATGAATAGCGGTCCGTTATTAATTTACAACCAGCAATTGGAAGAATTAGATACTACCGCATTTAGCAAGTTACGCCATCCCCGTAGCGCCGTTGGGGTAAAAGCTGATGGTAAAGTGATTTTATTAACCGTTGATGGCAGGCAAGAAAATTCTGCCGGAATGAGTTTACCAGAACTAACCAAATTAATGAAGTGGTTAGGTTGTGTAAGCGCTATCAATTTAGATGGTGGCGGTTCAACAACTTTATGGGTTTCATCAGCGCCAGAAAATGGAGTGGTAAACTATCCATCAGATAATAAAAAATGGGACCACCAAGGCACAAGAAAAGTTGCGAATGTTATCATCTTAAAAAAGAAACAATAATATATTTGCCGCTGTTTATTTTAAACAACCATAAAGTATGAAGCTAAAGCAATATCAAATTTTCTTTTTCATTATAATGCTGTTTAGCTTTGTTGCTTGTAAATCTGAACCAAAAAAGGAGCAAAAAAAACCAAAATCTGCCTTAGAAAAAGCAGAAGATTTGCCCGCAAACAACCTTCAATTTAAGGATGTAAATGGTATTCGTTTTTTTGAGGTTAAACGCAGGTTTAAAAATGGCCTTTCTTTTAACGACGATGGTTTTCAGCAAGAGCCAACTTGGGTAATTGAGTTTAAAGCTCCTGATACAATGTTGGCCTACAGCCCCGAAATTAAAGGTATGGAATCGTTCTATCTTCATCACGATCATGGTAGGATTTACAATTTTGCTAGAGAATTTTTTAGGGTTAGGATTATCTCAAAAGACAGTTTGATTTTACAACGTGTACAGGTAGATGCTATGCGTATTGCCGGAGATGAAGATCCTCGCTCTGATGTTTATTCAACTTATTACAGCAAAAACCATATCGACAAGTTAAATACAACTATTGGCGAATTACAAAAACCTACCAAAAGAGATACTGCATTTATTAAAGCATTAAACGCTAAAAGCGATAAAGATCCTGGCAATCCAAAAACAGCTTATCCCGCTAGGCAACCTGTAGTTTTTACCCCAAACAGCAAAAATGTAAGCGTTAAAAAAGTAAGTACAGTAGATGATTTGAATAACAGGAAATCTGCCGTTGATTATTTTTACCCCCACTACGAAATTGTAATAAACAAAGCCTATAAGGATTTTTCTTACAGCTTTTCTGTAGTAGTTGATGCTAAGGGAAAAATGTATGTGACCAAAGGTTATGAATATGTGCTTGAAGAATATAGAGAACAGCGTAAAAAGCTGTTACAAGGCATAGCCGATACGTATTTAAGCAATCTATTTTATGTTACGCCTGGTAAAACACTAAACATACCACACTCTAGCGAAATTAGCCTTAGAGTGATTGGAAAAACCGGAAAATAATTAGGTTAAAATAGCCATTTATCAAAAAATGAGGGATTTGCATTTATTAAATATTAATTATGTACCTTGCAGCCTTAATTATTAATATACAATACAATGCAAGAAGGAACAGTAAAATTTTTTAATGTAACTAAAGGTTTCGGATTTATCATCCCTGCAAACGGCGATAGCGAAATTTTTGTACATTCAACAGGCCTTATCGATGAAATTCGTGAAAACGACAAAGTTGAATACGATGTTGAAAGCGGTAAAAAAGGCTTGAATGCCGTTAATGTGAAAGTAATCTAATTATTATCATATTTTACCAAAAAGTCTTCCGATCAATCGGAAGACTTTTTTGGTTTTATACCTTTTTATTTCTGGAAAACCCTTACATAATCCACCTTCATTGTTGCCGGAAAAATGGTGTCATCAATCCCCTCTTTTCCGCCCCAATTACCGCCAACAGCTAAGTTTAATAGCAGGTGAAAATTTTGGTCAAATGGCCATTCATCAATTCCTTTTTTGCTATTGTTAAAAGTGAAATACTTTTTATCATCCATATAAATGTCAATTCTATCTTCAAACCACTCTAAAGCATACACATGAAATTGATCATAATGAGTTTCAGATTTAATCTGTTTGCCAACCTGAGTGCCAATAGTATGATTAAATGATTTGGTATGAACTGTGCCGTGAATGGTGTCGGCATCGAAACCTACATGCTCCATTACGTCAATTTCGCCACTTCTAGGCCAGCTTCCATATTTCCAATCTGTTGGTAACATCCAAATAGCAGGCCATAATCCTCTTCCTTTGGGCAGCATTGCTCTCACTTCTAATCTTCCATATTTCCAATCGAACTTATTTTTGCTTGCTATCCTTGCAGATGTGTAGTTGTTGTTTTCTTTATCCGCTTTGCGAGCAATAATATTTAAAACGCCTTTTTCTACTTTAGCATTTAACGTATCTGCTTGAGTGTAAAATTGTTTTTCGTTATTACCCCAACCTTTTCCGCCAACATCGTAAATCCAATTTTTTGGGCTAGGCAATCCATTTACACTAAATTCATCTGCCCATTTCAGTTTCCATCCTTTTGCAATGGTAGATTTTTTAATTAAATCAAAAACCAACTCTGGTTCATTTGTAGTGATGTAATCAACTTCGTTTGCAATTAAATAATCTATTTCAGTTGGCAAATTAGCCGTCCAGCCGTTAATAGAAATGCCTAACTTTTTAAACCTTTCTATATAATCAGGATTTTGTTGATACACAGAAAAATGATAATCAACTCCAGTAAAACCATCGGCTTTCATCTTTTCTGGAACCACGTTTCCTGTTAAATACGCAACCTTAGCATTTGGCTCATTTTTAATCAGGTAAGTACAAATATCATAACCAAAACTAATGTACTCTATCCATTGCTGAGCCTTGTATTTTCTAACCAATTGCAAGGCCTTCTCTGTTAAAACCTGATCTCTTTCTTTACCCAAATTTTGAGGCTTAATCTCCAATATCAACTTTGTTTTTTTCTGCTTTAGCCCAGTTTTAATAAACTCTTCTAAAGTGGGGATCGATTCTCCGTTAGCTAATTTCTTTGCCAACAATTGCTGGTAAGTAGATTTTGAGATGTTCATCCCCAAAAAAGTAGCATCGTGGTTTACAACTACAACACTATCAGCTGTTAAATGAACATCGAACTCAGAGCCATAACAGTTCAATTCAAATGCATGTTTAAGCGAGGCGATAGAATTTTCGGGTAACTTTTGCATCTTCCACGCTCCTCTATGTGCAATTACTTGATTTTTATGCCAAGTTGTAATCTGTTTTTGTGCCATTAAAATGGTGTTGCTAAAGAATACCAATAAAAAAGCTATTGTTATTTGTTTCATAAATGTGGTTTGAAAAATAAAAGTAAGATTTTGAAACAGAATTTATATTGATTTATTGTTAACTTATCGAAGTTTAAATAAAAACCTTTTAATACTTGAAGCTTTGCATATTTAACCACACAATTTTTACCTTTATATGCGTTAACTTAACATGGGTAGCAACTACGACCTTTTAATTGCCAAGATTAATGAATTTACGCAGAAGTTTTACCTTAATAAACTTTTGCGTGGAAGCATTTATGCTGCGGCAACTATTTTAGGTTTGTATCTGGTTTTGTTTGTTGTAATTTATTATACCTACCCTAGTGTTACCACTAAAACTTTGTTGTTTTTTGCCTTTCTGTTAATTTCAATAACGGCAATCGCTTTTTGGATAGTTAAACCAGCACTATCTTACTTTAAACTGGGTAAAACCATAAGTGTTGAGCAAGCTTCGGTGCTTATTGGCAATCATTTTTTTAATGTAAAAGATAGGTTGCTTAACACACTTCAATTAAAAGCATTGGCTGATGTTTCTCCGCAAAATAGCGCTTTAATTTTAGCAGGAATAGACCAAAAGATTGGAGATTTAAGACCAATTCCTTTCTCGAACGCCATCAATTTAAAAGAGAATAAAAAACACATCAAGTACATATTATTTCCATTAGCCATCATATTGCTGATTGGCTTAATTGCGCCTACCATTTTAAAAGAAGGCACCAATAGTTTTATTAAATACAACGAAGAAATTTTACCAAAAGCCCCATTTCAGTTTAAAGTTTTAAATAAAAATTTAACTGTAACGCAGGGCGATGATTTAACCTTGAATTTAGCCTTAACTGGCGATGAGTTTCCACAAGATATTTATATAGAAGATGGTGCAAATAGCTACAAATTAGAGAAAGAAAATATCAGTCGTTTTACCTATACATTTAAAAACATCCAAAAAAATAAATCATTACGTTTTATTGGTGGTGGCTTTAATTCTGCAACATTTCTGGTTGATGTAAAACCTCGTCCATCATTGTTAAACATTACAGCAAAAGTTATTTACCCTGGTTATTTAAACAGAAAAAATGAAGTTATAAATAATGTGGGCGATTTATTAATCCCGGAAGGAACTAAAATAACTTGGGAGTTTAAAACCGAAAATAGCGAGAGCCTTGCCTTTATTCTTCAAAACCAGACCCACAATTTACAAGTAGAAAATGATGTGGCTAGTTTTACATCAACCCTAAAAAACAATAGCAACTACAGGGTTGTACCTAAAAATAGTGCGGTAAGCAATAGAGATTCCTTAACCCATCAAATAGCGGTAATTAAGGATCAGTTTCCAAGTATAAGTGTTGTAGAAACCGCGGACTCTTTGAGCGCAAAGGCTTTATATTTTTCTGGAAGCATAGCTGATGATTATGGCTTTTCTTCTTTAAAATTTAAATACAATATTAAACAAGATGGTAAGCTGATTGCGCAGCAAAGCACAAATATCACCATCAAAAATAATGTGGTAGAAAATTCGTTTTTTCACCTCTGGAATTTAAACGAACTGAGCATTAAGCCTGGGCAGGTTGTAGAATATTTTTTCGAAGTAGCAGATAACGATGGTGTAAATGGGGCAAAAGTAGCTCGTTCTGAAGTTAAAACTTATCAGGTACCAACACAACAACAATTAGCCGAAAAATTAGCCGAAGGCAGCGAAGCTTTAAAGAAAAAGATGGACGCTACCATAAAACTGGCTCAAAAAATTGAAAAGGACAGCAAGAAACTAACGCAAGATTTGCTTGATAAGAAGCAACTTACTTTCGAGGACAAAAAACAAATTGAGCAACTTTTAGAAAAGCAGAAAGAATTAGAAAACGCAGTAAAAGACATTAAGGACCAAAACAATAAAAACAACCTCCAAAAGCAAGAGAACAATACCTTAAACGATGAGTTGAAGGAAAAACAAAAGCAAATTGATGATTTGTTTAATAACGTTTTGGATGAAAAAACTAAAGACTTATTAAAAAAACTGCAGCAATTGATGGAGCAGAATAATAAGGATTTAACAAAAGAAGAATTGTCTAAAATGCAAATGGACAATAAAACCTTAAAAAATGAACTCGACCGAATTTTGGAGCTTTACAAACAGTTAGAGTTTGAGCAAAACCTGCAGAATAAAATAGATCGTTTAGAAGAAATGGCTAAGCAACAGCAAGAGCTAAGCAAACAAAGTAAAGACAAAAATGCAGCTTTAAACGATATTAAAAACAAACAAGATCAACTCAATAAGGATTTTAAGGATCTGCAAAAAGAATTGGCTAAGCTTGAAGAAAAGAATGAACAATTAGAAAAGCCTAACGACTTTAAAAATCCGGAGGAAGAAAGTAAGGAAATTGAAAAAAACCAGCAAGAAAGTAAAGAAGAGCTAAATAAAAACGATAAACAAAAAGCTGCCCAAAAACAGCAAAAAGCAGGTGAGCAAATGCAGCAGCTTGCTCAAAAAATGAAACAGAACCAACAGCAAGGTGAAGAAGAAGAATCTAAAACCAACGCCGAGGAGTTGCGTAGGTTATTGGAGAACTTGTTGAGCACCTCTTTTGAGCAAGAGAAAGTGATGTTGGCTTTACGCAGAATGGCCAATAACGACCCTGCTTATGTACCGAACGTGCAACAGCAAAACACCATAAAAGACAATATGAAAACCATTGCCGATAGTTTGTTTTCATTGAGTAAACGAGTACCGCAAATAGAAAGTACGGTTAATGCAGAAGTAGAAAAAATCAACTTTAACATTAACAAAGCGATTGATTTTTTGGGCGATAGAAGAACTGCAGAGGCTAACCGTTCGCAACAATTTGCCATGACATCATTAAACAATTTAGCCTTAATGATGAATGAAGCTTTAGAGCAAATGCAAAACGCACAAAAAAATGCCAAAGCTGGCAAAGGTAAAAAGGGCAAGCAAAGCATGAAAGACTTACAGCAAATGCAAGAACAGCTTAATCAGCGGATGCAAAATGCTAGAGATAAAATGCAAAAGGAAGGCAATATGGGCACTGTACCCAAAGGACAAATGAGCCAAGAATTTGCTAAAATGGCTCAACAACAGCAAATGATTAGAGAGGCTTTGCAAAAAATCAATTCTCAAGAGAATAAAGATGGAAAAGGTTCAATGGGTAACCTAAATCAATTGGCCGAAGAAATGAAAAAAACGGAAAATGATTTGGTAAACAAACGCATTAACGATGAAGTTTTGAACCGCCAAAAAGATTTAAATACCAAGTTACTTGATGCAGATAAAGCACAACGTGAGCAAGATGAAGATTCGAAAAGAGAAAGTAATGCTGCTAAAGAGTTTCCACCATCTTACAAACAGTTGTTTGAGAAATTTAAAAAAGAACAACAGAGCGAAAGCGAGTTGATACAGAAGTTGCCGCCTAGTTTAAATTATTACTACAAAAACAAAATTGCCGAATATTTTAAATTGCTAAATTCGCCAAATAAATAACTCATTGTCATTCCGAACTTGTGAGGAATCTCTTTTTAAAGATTCTTCGCTGCGCTCTGAATGACAAAACTTTTATAAAATGGGCCGCATCAATTTTTTTACCGAAGACATCACGTACACGTTAAAGCATAAAACCATTATCAAAAAATGGATTGAAGCTACAATTACCGAAGAAGGGTATCAATTGCAGGAACTCAACTTCATTTTATGTTCTGACGATTATTTGCTGCGTATAAACCAAGATTTCTTACAACACGACGATTATACCGACGTAATCACTTTCGATAACTCAGAGGAGCTTAAAACGATTGTAGGTGATATTTTTATCAGCATTGATAGAATTAAAGAAAACGCTGCCAATTTTAAATCAGCTACGCTAAGTGAACTTTGCAGAGTAATTATTCACGGAACTTTGCATTTGCTTGGCTACAAAGACAAAACTAAAAAAGCTAAAAATTTAATGACAGAGAAGGAAGATTTTTATTTGGCAAAGCTGGATTTTTGATTTAACACATTCGTCACCCTGAATTCATTTCAGGGTCTGTTCAACATAAAACAGCATTAAAAAAGCTCGTCTAAAATGCAATGGCAATACCGATCTCTCAGTCGTTCCTTCTTCGAGATGACGTGAGAATTGATTAGGGCACAAAAATTACGTAAATCAGGTAACAAATAATCAACCCGATTACTCCGCTTACCAATCCCGCTACCCTTCTCTTTTTCATAAAAAGCAGCAAAATCAATCCGCTTAGTGAAACTAAGATTAAAAATATGGCTGAAATATCTATTACCCAAGCCCAACCTGAGCCAGAATCGCGGCCTTTGTGCAAATCGTTCATTACAGCAACAGCACCCATTTTAATTTCCGAAGCTTCGTATTTTCCGTTTGTTCTATCAATAAAAGCATCAAAACCATAAGCTGGTCCTTTTAGCGATACGCTAATTTCAGCATCATCAATTCTAATCTCGCTTACGAAGCCTTTAGCATTATGTTTCTTCCTAAAAAATTCTACAATTTCTAGCTTCGCAACCTTGGTTGTATCAGGGTTATTTACCCAATTTGCATTAAGCTCACCATTATATTTGCTTTCAACTTGTTTATCGCCACCAAACCAACTTGGGTGATTTAAAGTCAAACCCGTAACAGAAAAAAACAGCACAATGGCAAAACTTACCATTGAAAGGTAGATGTGTAACCAACGCGAAAGTTTGGCTACTTCCTTTTTAGGATTATTTGCTTTAACAGGTTTTTTATGAGCAATCACAGCCATTTATTTTTTACGAAAATCGAATGTTACATTAGAGATTTCTACATTCCCTTTATTTGATACCTTTCTTGCTGCCTTTTTAAACTCCATCTGCTGACGCAAAATTTCATCGGTACCGTGCTCTTTAGATGTTTCTATATTAATAGTATAAACACCTTGAGCTACATAATCTCCTTTGTCATTTTTACCATCCCATTTTATAGTATACTTACCCGGATTACGTGTTGCGCCTGTAACCGAAGCATAATTTTTATTATCCGCTTTAAATTTTTCGCCGTTAATTTTATACCAATTTCTTAAATCAGGCACCCATCTGGCTTTATTAAACCATAACGCTAAATTCCTAACCGCTTCTTTTTTATCATTTTCTACCCAAATTGCAGCAAACGGACGATGGCTATTGCCCTCAATTTTATTAAATTCAAAACCAATACTGAGCTCAAACTTCGGGTCCCAGGCTTTTTCTGAACCCACCATAATCGCCTGCTCAGGCGTTTTTTCTATAGTTTTTTCAGCATCAATAAAAGATTTCCAATTTGTACTTGCTATTTGTTTGCCTTCTTTAGTAATCAATAAATATTCAGCTCCGTTAATTGTTGCCGCTAATGCTTTTGCCTCATTTATATTTAGCACGTTAAAAGCTGTTGCCAAAGCCCCTGCATCTGTAGCGTTATTGGCAATTACTGTGGCGCTAATTACATTTTCAACAGGTTTTGCCGTACGTGGATCAATAATATGAGAATACCATTGCTTGCCAATTTGATTGCCTCGTCTATAATTTCCACTGGTAGCAATAGCCTTATTACTTACCAAAAGCTTTGCTAATGGAGCATCATTTTCTGCATTTGCTAAAGGATTTGTAACATAAACCGCATCTTTAACATCGCCTTTAATCACCAAATCTCCTCCAATGTTTACCACTGCCGAAGTAATATCTGCAGACTTTAAAGCAGCCTCACAAGCTAAATTTACGATATAGCTTTTGGCAAAAGTATTCATTACCAATGGTGCATTTGTTAATCTTGTTGCCGTAAGGTTTGCCTCATCTAACTGATAATGCTGCTGTTGCATTACATTAACCGCATCTTTAATTTGCAATTTCGACGGTAAAATATTTGTAGTTGCCGCATTTGTCCACAATTTACTAGCTACAGCTGCCGAAGCATTTAAAGCTCCATTGCTGCGTATTCTCCAATCTTCAAAAAGGCTAAGCATAGTAAACAATTCTGCAGAAACTTTTACGGGTTTGTTCAAATCTTGCCTCATCCAGCTATTAAATTCGCTATTGCTATCATAAGCACTAAGAATTAATGCCAATCTATCAATTTCTTTTAAAGCGGCTTCTTCTGCCTTTTCTGCTTGTACGGTTGATGTTGTAGTAAACTTAAATTCGAGTGATGTACCTAATACGTTTTCGTAGTTGGCCACATAAAGCTGTGTTTTCTTCGGAGTTGGCTCATCTATTTTAGGCGCAAAAGAAAGCAACAAAATGGTTGCTAAAGAAGTAATAATCTTCATAGTGGTTGGGGTTTATGCAAAGCAAAAGTAAAATCTAATTTGTATTCTTAATCTGTTTCTGACTATTTTTTTTATCAAATGGTTTAACGGCACTTTACAAATGATTTTTTAATTTTTTGTAAATGATAGTTAGCAAATAATGGCGGCCTGCATTCCCGTTGTTCGCTATATCCCCGATAAATCGGGGTATGCCGCTGCCACCGGGTTTATATTGAATGGTGAGTTCAAAACGCCAATAAATGCAGATGCTTGGTTTTTAGCTCTGGTATAAATGGTACTCCAATGTCATTAAGGTAAGAGCTTAAAATGATTGTTAACTATTAATTTCTGTCTGAATTCCCATTGTTCGCTACATCCCCGATGAACCAGCTATCATGTGGACACAATTATTAGGTCATTTTCGCTCTATGCCGCGGGGCATGTTACTTTTGAGGCATCAAAAGTAACCAAAAATGCTTGTCAATCCCGCTATGTGCCTTATCACAACCCTTCGCTCATCAAAAAAACAGCGGCACTTCGTTTTGTTCGTTTGCAATAAATCAAAGGCATCTGCAAACCCGAACACAAAACCACTGCATTAAAGGTTTGGAACTGCTATTTGTTCTATGGTACTCCTGTTTTTTTTGATTTGGCTGGCACTGGGGATTGACGATCGTTCTTGGTATAGGCTTGTGAATTTATTAATAGATGTAACAAATTGCCAACATGCAATCTATCAAAAAGATGTTTCCACACGATAGCGATAAATCGGTTTATGTCGCTGCCATCGGGTTTATTATGAACAGTAGGTTCAAAACGCCAATAGATGCAGTCGCTTTGTTCTTGGTCCTGGGGTGAAGCGCTGCCCGGATGTCATGAATTTTGCTAAAATCCAGAGGGTTTTAATGTTTATAGAACATTAATAAGGTGTTTTATATACGACCCCAAAGGGGTCGAACATCGGAAATGTTAAATATCTATAAACATTTGACCTCTTTGAGGTCATGTAAATTATTAACCTAATGACATTAAGTCTTATGCCGCTGCCACCGGGTTTATTATGAACGGTGGGTTCATGCCGCAAATAGATGCAGTCGGTTTGTTTTTAGCCCTTGGTGAAGCGGCACCCCGCAGTAAGGAGCATAGCGACGAAGCGAGGCGTACAAGCGAAACAAAGGAACAAATTTGATGAATTGAACTGGTTTTGCGCTTCTAAAAACAAAAATCATTTGATTATCTGACTAAAAATTACATCGGGTTTGTCGAAATATTACAGGCGTTTGTCGACAGTTACATGATGTAGGTATAATACAGGCATTTACGCTGCAACTTTTAGCGCTTGGCGCAGTCTTATATTCGAAACCAGCTTAAAATAATTGGTTTAAAACAAACGATTTAAAAACATTAAAATATAAAGATCATGAAAAATTCTATCAAAAACTTAGCAGCAGCATTAACTTTAACAGGTGTATTATTTACTGGTTCTGCATTTGCAAACAAAACTACAGATAACCAACAAGTAACGGTTTTAGCCGAAGTTAAAAAAGTGAACAAGATAAATGTATCTGGAAATGTTGAGTTAATTTTAGTACAAAGTGCAGATGAAAGCGTAAAAGTTTACGACAACTATTTTGCTAAAAACGCATTGGTACAACAAAAAAATGGCGAGTTGCGCATTAGCTCTTTCGAAAAAGAAACCTTAACGGTTGTGGTTTATGCAGCTCAAATTAATGAAATTACCGCTTCTAATGATGCTAGTGTAAAAACCTTCGGAAAATTTACTGGCCTTGACTTATCGGTTAACTTAAAAGATAACGCAACAGCTCAATTAAACACCAGCACAATTAGCTTAAATACCAATGTAAATG
This sequence comes from Pedobacter sp. GW456-11-11-14-TSB4, assembly GCF_059424425.1. NCBI lineage: Bacteria > Pseudomonadati > Bacteroidota > Sphingobacteriia > Sphingobacteriales > Sphingobacteriaceae > Pedobacter > Pedobacter sp. GW456-11-11-14-TSB4. Next base: position 1,125,616 of record NZ_JBWKZK010000001.1, on the reverse strand, counting down.
GTAATGCAAAATTAACTTTAGCCGGCACTACTGAAACTTTAAATGCTGTTTTAGGTAGCGTAGCAAAAGTAAACATGGATCAGTTTGTGGCACAAAGTACAAGCATTAAATCAAATAATGTTATGGTAGCAAAAGCAAGCGTTTATGCACCTGCTTTACCAGCATCAGATGATTTTGTAGCACTTTAAAATTCATAACACATCATAAATTTTAGTTTAGTTTTAGTTTAAAAATGCAGATGGATGTCTGCATTTTTTTTTGCTCTATAGCACTTTTTACTTGAGCTTATTTTTTGCTATGATTATACTTTTTAGTTATGAATCACTACTTAGCAATAAATCTAATCTGTTTCAAACCACAGATCAATACAGATTTTTATTTTTAACTGAAACCCTTTTAGCTGTGTTCATTCCATCTACCTGTAGCTCATATTTAACTATTAGTTAAATCAAATATCTTTGGTTAATTTGCGGTTAACCAAATGTAATAAACATGAGATCTACCCATTCGATTAAGCAAAAAACCAAGGTTGCTGTTTTACTTTTTTGCATCATGGTTTGTACCATTTTAATTAGGGTTTTAGAAGATCATAGCATTAAAAAAATGGGTAACGCCTTTGCTTCCTTGTATAACGATAGGTTAATTCCGGCTACCGATTTATTCTATATTTCTGAAAGCATTTATGCCAAACGTTTTCTGGTTGATAACCATTTAAACGCAACAACGGTTGATGACAATTTGAATGAAAAACTAACTAAACACAATAACACTATTGATTCGCTGCTTAAGAAATACGAACAAACATTTTTGGTTAGAAACGAGAAAAACCATTTGATACAACTGAAAGGCAAACTACTAGCCAACAAAAAATTAGAAGCTAAAATTGTGATTATTCCCGGTAATGCAACTGCTGCAACTCGACTTGAGTTTAATAAAGCAGCCAGTAAATCATATCAAGAAATATTCGAAAATCTGACAGCTTTAACTAAAATTCAAACCAAAGTTGGAGAAGAATTGATTAAAGAATCCAAAAGCATCATCGCGGGTACCAATATTTATTCGAATATTCAATTGGTTTTGGCTGTGGTTATTGGTATTTTAATTGTTTCTATCATGTTTACCTCTAATGTAATTAAAGTAAAACAAGAGAAATTTAATTTGAATTAGGATATCGGCAACTTTCATTTAGCAATTTTTAAGTAATTCTTTTGCATGGAATTACTCCTATCGCCGTTACCAAAATTTTAATCCTTACTTTTGCAGTAATTTTCTCACACATTATTCGTTAAAAAACACTTTGAGTACACTAATTGCAGCCGAAGGCTTAGGCCATGGATACCATGATGAATGGCTTTTCAAAAATTTAACACTGGGCATTAACCCTGGTCAACGCGTAGCGTTGGTTGGTATAAATGGTGCTGGTAAAAGTACCCTTTTAAAATTATTAGCCGAACGTTTTTCTCCGCTAGAAGGAAAAATTGTAAAAAATAAAGCAGTTAAAATCGGCTTTTTAGATCAAGAACCTTCGTTTCCGGATGGCTATTCGATAAGTGATTTCATCTTCTCTTTAGAAAATAAGCAGCAACAGCTGATTAAGGAATACGAGGAATTGATTGAAGATCCTAATCCAGATGAGAAAACATTAAACCGTTTATATGAAGAACTAAGCGAGCATAATGCCTGGGAATACGAGCACGAAATCAAAACGATTTTGAGCAGAATGGGCATCAATCATTTGCAACAAAAAATTGCAACACTTTCTGGTGGACAGAAAAAACGCCTGGCTTTGGCTAAATTGTTAATCGAAGATCCAGAGATTTATGTATTAGATGAGCCAACCAACCATTTAGATATTGATACAATTGAGTGGCTAGAAAAGTTGTTGACATCTGGTAATAAAACCATTCTTTTAGTTACTCATGATCGCTACTTTTTAGATAATGTTTGTAATACGATTGTTGAGTTAGACAGAGGAAAAATTTATAATTACAATGGAAATTATGCCTTTTTCTTAGAAAAGAAAAGCGAACGCGAAGCTTCAGACGAGAGTACTTTTCAGAAGAACAAAAACCTATTGAAGAAAGAATTGGAATGGATGAGGCGCATGCCGGCTGCTCGTACAGTGAAATCTCAATCTCGAGTTAATGCTTTTTATGATTTAGAAGATAAAACCAAACAACGTTCTGACAATCAAAAGGTTACGCTTAATGTAAAGATGTCTCGTCAGGGAAATAAAATTTTAGAGTTAAATCATATCGGGCAAACCTTTGATGATAAAAAAATCATTAACGATTTCAATTACGTTTTTAAAAGAGGAGATAGAATTGGTTTAGCTGGTAAAAATGGAACTGGTAAATCAACTTTGTTAAATATTATTACCGGATTTTTAAAACCAGAAAAAGGAAATGTTGACGTTGGAGATACCACGGTTTACGGATATTATAAGCAAGGTGGATTAGCTTTTAATGAAAAAGAAAGAGTTATTGATATCGTTAAATCTGATGCAGAATATATAAAAATGGCAGACGGACAAACGATTTCTGCTTCTGCCCTACTAACATTATTTCTTTTCCCTCCTAAAAAACAACATGGTATGGTAGAGAAATTAAGCGGCGGCGAAAAGAAGCGTTTGCACTTGATGAAGGTGTTAATGCAAAATCCCAACTTCTTAATTTTAGATGAGCCTACCAATGATTTGGATATTGATACGCTAAATGTATTAGAAGAATTTTTAGAGAATTTCCCTGGTGTGTTAATTTTAGTTTCACACGATAGATATCTACTTGATAAAATGAGTGAGCAATTATTCATTATGGAAGGTGAAGGAAATGTGAGTATCTACAATGGAAATTATTCTGAATATCGCATTAGCTTAGACACTCCAAAAGAAAATCAAATTAATAAAAAGGCTATTGCAGAAGAGACTAAATCTGTATCCTCTGGAAAAAAATTATCATTTAAAGAGCAAAAAGAGTTGGATGAAATTGAAGAAAGAGTTGCAGAAAAAGAAAATGAAATTGAAGAATTAACCAAATCTTTAACCTCAATTGAGGCCACTGATTACTTAAAAATCCAAGAAACTTCTGAGAAAATAGAAGTCTTAAACAGTGAGCTGGAGACGATCATGGAACGTTGGGTTGAACTCTCTGACAAAACAAATTCATAAAATGAAGCCTTCACACTTAATTCCTACCGTCGTCTTGAGTTTTTTATTAATTGCATTTTTTACACAGAGTTTGAAATTAATTAAATCTGAAGGTGAAATTTACGGTCTATTGAATTTATTTATAGCAGCAATTGCTGGTTATGCATCATGGTTGATTCAATTTTATCCTTTTGTATTTTTAGAAGGCGTTTGGTGCCGAGTTGCTATATACAGCTTAGTTAAAAAGAAAAACATCAGTCTGGTTTCACGTGAAACAACAGCTGATTGAAAAGAATTTTAAATTGATTTATAAACGTTTCACGTGAAACAAATTAAATAAAATGTTTAGAGAATACGATGTAATAGTTGTCGGTGCTGGTCACGCAGGTTGTGAAGCAGCAGCTGCCGCAGCAAACTTAGGCTCTTCAGTTCTACTGATAACCATGAACATGGAGACCATAGCGCAGATGAGTTGCAACCCGGCTATGGGCGGTGTTGCTAAAGGTCAAATCGTAAGAGAGATTGATGCTATGGGTGGATACTCTGGTATTATAGCGGATAAAACTACTTTGCAGTTTAGAATGCTCAATAAGTCTAAAGGACCAGCGATGTGGAGCCCAAGAGCTCAAAACGATAGAAAAAGATTTGCTGAAGAATGGAGATTGGCATTAGAGGCAACACCCAATGTAGACTTTTGGCAAGAAATGGTAGGTAGTTTAATCATTAAAAACAATACCGTTGTTGGTGTTAAAACTGCGCTTGGTGTTGAGATTTATGGCAAATCTGTAGTGCTCACAAATGGAACATTCTTAAATGGTATTATCCATATCGGTGAGAAAAAATTTGGAGGCGGAAGAACTGGAGAGAAATCTGCAACGGGTTTAACTGAACAATTAACCGAATTAGGTTTTGAAGCAGGAAGGATGAAAACCGGAACTCCACCCCGAGTTGATGGAAGATCATTAAATTACAGTTTGATGGAAGAACAATGGGGAGATGAAAATCCAGGGCGTTTCTCTTATACAAATGTGGAGAGACCGACTGATCAACGTTGCTGCTGGATTACCTATACCAATGGAAATGTTCATGAAACATTAAAAGAAGGATTTGAAAAATCGCCAATGTTCACGGGCAGAATTAAAGGTTTAGGGCCTAGATATTGTCCATCCATTGAAGATAAAATAAATCGCTTTGCGGAAAGAGAAAGGCACCAAATTTTTGTAGAGCCTGAAGGATGGAATACCTGTGAGATCTATGTAAATGGTTTTTCTACTTCCCTACCAGAAGATGTGCAATATAAAGCCTTAACACAAATTCCAGGATTTGAGAATGCTAAAATGTTTAGACCAGGTTATGCAATAGAATATGATTATTTTCCACCTACCCAGTTAACTTTAACTTTAGAAACCAAATTAATTAGTAATTTATTTTTTGCAGGGCAAATAAATGGCACAACAGGTTACGAAGAGGCTGCTAGTCAGGGCTTTATAGCTGGTATAAACGCACATCAGAAAGTTACTGATCAACATGAATTGATTATGAAACGCTCTGAATCATATATTGGTGTATTGATTGATGATTTGGTAACAAAAGGAACAGAAGAGCCGTATAGAATGTTTACATCGAGAGCAGAGCATAGATTATTATTGCGTCAAGACAATGCGGATATAAGGCTCTCCCCTATTGCGCACAAACTTGGTTTAATTAATGATGAACGACTGGCTTTAGTAAATGAAAAAATTGCCAACTCTGATGCAATTGTAGAATTTACGAGAAAGCAAGGTATAGAAATGAGCCAGGCTAATGAGCTTTTGGAAACTTTAGGTACAGCTGCTTTAAATCAGAATGTAAAATTATTTAATATATTGAGCAGACCTCAAGTTGGCATTGAAGACATTAGAAAAGTAAGTAAACCTTTTAATGATCTCCTTAATAAATTTGATGTTGAAACAGTAGAGCAAGCTGAAATAAAAATAAAATATGAAAGCTATTTCGAAAAAGAAAACGAGATTGTAAATAAAATGCAAAAAATGGAAGATAAAAATATCAATCCAGATTTTGACTACAATAAGCTGTTATCACTTTCAAAAGAGGCTAGAGAAAAACTATTAAAAATTAAACCAAGAACTTTAGGTCAGGCATCAAGAATTTCAGGTGTTTCTCCTTCAGATATCTCTGTTTTGATGGTTCATATTACAAAATAAGCTCTATATATTTGATTATCAATTAATTAAAACATAAATTTATTTGACTTATTTTTAAGCGATTTAAGCGGTTTTTTCGTTTTGTTAATGATAATCATCAAAAACAATATAAAATTAAATACATACAATAAAAATGTACAAAAACAGAAGGCAGCTTAGTACACGGTATTTTTATTATCTATTATTAATGGTAGGCTTAATTTATAGCTGCGCAAGTATACAAATGCCACAAGGTGGACCAAAAGATACAGCACCACCAAAGGTTTTAAGAATGGAGCCCAAAGATTTAAGCACAAATTTTAAAGCTAACAAAATTACAATCGACTTTGATGAATTTATTAAACTGGCAAATGAGTTTAAAGAATTTTCTATTTCGCCAGAAATGGAAAAGCCACCTATTTTAAAAGCTAAACTAAGAAGGCTAGAAATTGAGTTACAAGATTCATTAGAAAAAAATACAACCTATACTTTAAACTTCGGTAAAGCAATTGCAGATATTACAGAAGGCAACTTTATAAAAAACTTTACTTATGTTTTCTCTACTGGTCCTACCCTAGATTCGCTAACTGTTGGTGGAAATGTTAAAAACGCATTAACTGGTGCAAACGAAATAGATGCTTTGGTATTTATATTACCTTTAGCAAGAGACACCATCTTTGGAAAAAAGAAACCTTCATTTTTTACTTTAACCGATAGTAGCGGAAACTTTAAACTTAGAAATTTAAGAAAAGATACTTACAAGATTTACGCTTTAAAAGAAACTGGAGGAGATAAAATTTATCAGCAATTTACTGATGAGATTGGCTTTATAAAAGAACCTTTTGTTTTAGATAAGAATATAGATACCCTAAAACTTAAAATATTTAAGGAGTTAGCGAAAGATTTTAGAATTGTTGATAGAAGATTGAATACTGACGGTAGCATTAACATGGAATTTAATCAGCGTTTGCGCAAACCTGAAATTAAAGTAATTGAACCTGCTGCCGTTGATGTAGGAAAAGTTGTGAGATTTACCAAAAATAACGATTCTCTCAAACTTTGGCTTAAAGATTTATCATTCGACTCGGTTAAAGTTGCCATATTTGATGATGGAAAAGGATTAGATACAGTAAAATTTACTAGAGCAAAAAAAGACACGTATACTAGAAACATACAAGCTGGCGATAATTTGGTTGGGAACATGCTCAATCCCTTTAGAGATTTAAAACTCAACTTCAATTTCCCAATAGAAAATATAGATATTTCTAAAGTAACACTTTTAGAAGATTCTATACCTAGAAAAGGATTTACCCTTACAAAAGATAGTTTAGATATTTTATCTTATTATTTAACGTTTCCTTGGAAGAAGAAAGAAAAATATATTCTTAAAATTGGAGAAAATGCAGTTACGGGATTGCTTAATGCTAAGAATAAAGAAATTACTAAATCTTTTGAACTAGATGAAGCTGACAATTACAGTTCTTTATACATCAATGTTACTGTACCTGATACCACTAAAAACTACATTTTAGAATTAGTAAATGAAAAAAAGGATATTGTTGTTGGTAGTCAGCGGATTTTGAAAAGTGGCCAAGTAATTTTTGCAAATTATAAATCTGGTATTTACTATGCCCGCATTGTTTACGATGACAATAAAAATGGAATTTGGGATACTGGAAATATAGCTCAAGGCATACAGCCAGAACAAATTTGGTACGAGCCAAAAGAGTTTTCTATTAGAGCAAACTTTGAAAGAAGAGAGCAAATGATTATACCTAAAACCCCAAACCCCTAAAGGGAATTCTTAAATTCCTAGCAAATCCTATTTAGGTGATTTAGCTGTTAAACCACCCTGAATACATGATGTAATTATCAGGTAACTTATTCAATAAAGCCCGTTGCTCTTCAGTAATGGGCTTTATTTTTTTTGCAGGTGTACCAGCGTATAGATAGCCTGTTTCACATATTGTATTTTCTAAAACAACAGAACCGGCTGCAATGATACAATACTCTTCTACAATTGCATTGTCCATCACAATGGCACCCATACCTATTAACACATTATCTTTTACCTCACAACCGTGCACTATTGCATTATGGCCAACAGAAACTCTATTACCGATAAATGTGGCAGCTTTTAAATAGGTGGCATGGATCACAGCTCCGTCTTGTATATTGCTATCATTACCAATGGTGATGCTGTTTACATCGCCCCTAATTACAGCATTAAACCAAACAGAACAATTATTGCCCATTACAACATCGCCAACTATGGTGGCATTAGGTGCAATGAAACATTTCTCTCCCCATTTTGGGTGGATATCTTTAACTGGTAGTATTATTGGCATTTTATTTTGTATTGAGCTGTGAGTACTGAGTCAATGTGCATGTCAGTCTGAGCTTGTCGAAGATCCAAAAGCAAATCCTTCGACAAGCTCAGGATGACAACTATATAATTGTATCTATTAATTCATTTTGATGCTTTGGATAATCTGTAGTATAATGTAATCCCCTACTTTCTTTTCTGGCTTTGGCAGATTTAATGATCATATAAGCAACTTGAATTACATTACGCAATTCGCAAAGTTTAACAGAAACTTTATTCTTTTTATAAAATTCTTCAGTCTCTTCATATAACAAAAACAAGCGTCTCATTGCTCGGTCTAATCTAAAATCAGATCGAACAATACCAACATAATCACTCATTACTTTTTGAGTTTCACGTAGGTTATGTGTAACCAGAATTTCTTCGTTAGATTGTGTTACACCTTGCTCATTCCACTCCGGAATCTCATCAGGTATTACATTTGTTTTATAATTTTCTAAAGCTGATAAGTAAATACGATGTGCAAAAACTGTAGCTTCTAGTAAAGAATTTGAAGCTAATCTATTGGCTCCATGCAAACCTGTTGAAGAAACTTCGCCGCAGGCATATAAATTTTTAATAGAAGATCTACCATATTCATCAACCAAAATACCGCCACACATGTAATGAGATGCAGGTGTAACTGGTATAAAATCTTTAGTCATATCTATACCAATAGAAAGACATTTAGCATAAATGTTAGGAAAATGTTGTAAAATATCTTCCTTATTTCTCATGGTAATATCGAGATAAACAAAATCATCACCAGATTTTTTCATCTCATTATCAACCGCACGGGCTACGATATCACGTGGTGCTAATGATCCACGCTCATCATACTCGTACATAAATTCTTCACCATTTCTTCTTCTTAATACACCTCCAAAACCTCTCACAGCTTCGGATATTAAAAAGGATGGATACTCTCCAGGATGATATAAAGCTGTTGGATGGAACTGAATAAATTCCATATTCCTAACTTTTCCTTTCGCTCTGTATACCATTGCCATTCCATCGCCTGTGGCAATTACTGGGTTTGTGGTGTTAGAATATACATGACCAGCACCACCACTTGCCATTAAAGTAACATTTGCCAAAATCTTTTCCACATCGTTAAGCTCTGTGTTAAAGGCATATATACCATAACAGTTAATATCTTCACTACTCTTATCAACATGTTTACCAAGGTGGTGTTGGGTAATTAACTCTAAACAAAAGTAATGTGTTAATATCTCGATGTTCGGATTTGCATGAATTTGCTTTAGCAAAATACGCTCAATCTCATAGCCGGTTATATCCTTAAAGTGCAAAACTCTATGCTCCGAATGGCCGCCTTCTTTAGCTAAATCATAATCACCAGCATTGGTTCTATCAAAGTTAATCCCGTAATCTATAATCTCTTGTATTCTTTGTGGACCCTCTTTTACTACAATTTCCACAATTTTTTCATCACATAAACCATCGCCAGCTATCAACGTATCTTCTATATGTTTTTCAAAAGAATCAGATTCATCTACCACAACAGCAACTCCACCTTGTGCATATTTTGTATTAGATTCGTCTTCGTTAGATTTGGTAACAATTAGCACTTTACCATGCTGGGCAGCCTTTAAAGCGAAACTCAAACCAGCAATACCAGAACCTATAACTAAAAAATCAGCTTTCCTCATTAATTTTAACGTAAATCAACAACATGTTAACAACATCTTAAATAGTGTGAATAGAATGTATAAATTAAACTAACAACTATTTTTGAATGTTTAAAGCTAAGCTAAAAAGGTAATTTGACACAATCTTTTACATTATTTTTAAGCAACTTTGCATAGTTTATCAACTATTTGATACAAAACTAACAATACACATTTTGATATTGATAAATTTATAAGGCAAAAAGTATAACGTTGTAAATCAACCCAATTTTAAAATAAAAATGAATATAAAATGTTGGTAAGTATGTGATAACTTATGTTTCACTATTAAATTTAAGAACTTACTCACAATACCAACACCTTAATAAGTAATAAGATTCTTTTAAATATAAAATAATTAGAATCTATTGTACTGTTGAAACTCGGTATCTTTACAAAAGTTAGCCGCCAATAAAAAAGAATTGATAATGACATTAGAAGTTTTAGAAGAATTAAATAAAAAGGGATTTGTTGATGAGCACATTGATCCTACCCTAGATTTATTTGATGAAATTGAAAAATTAAAGAAAGAAAAAAACGCTGTAATATTAGCTCATTATTATCAAGAACCTGATATACAAGATATTGCAGATTATATTGGAGATAGTTTAGGCTTATCTCAAGAAGCAGCTAAAACTGATGCAGACATTATCGTTTTTGCAGGCGTACATTTTATGGCAGAAACTGCGAAGATTTTATCTCCACAAAAAACAGTTTTATTGCCAGATTTAAAGGCTGGTTGTTCTTTGGCTGATAGTTGTCCACCTCACCTGTTTAAAAAGTTTAAAGAAAAATATCCAGATCACCTGGTAATTACCTATGTAAATTGTACAGCAGAGCTGAAGGCTTTAAGTGATATTGTTTGTACTTCAACAAATGCGGTACAAATTGTGGAAAGCTTACCGAAAGATCAGAAAATTATTTTTGGTCCGGATAAAAACTTAGGTGCTTGGGTAGCCAAAAAAACAGGTAGGGATTTGGTATTGTGGAATGGTGCATGCATGGTGCATGAAATTTTTTCTAGAGAGAAAATAACCAAGTTAAAAGAACGCCATCCAAATGCTAAGTTTATTGCACATCCAGAATGTGAAGAGGCTGTTTTGACAATGGCCGATTATATTGGAAGTACAACTGGATTGCTAAAATATGCGATAAACAATGATGCTAAAGAGTTTATTGTAGCTACAGAAAGTGGAATTATACACCAAATGGAAAAAGCATGCCCTAATAAAACATTTATTCCGGCACCTCCAAATAATAGTTGTGCTTGTAACGATTGCCCTTACATGAAAAGAAATACATTAGAGAAACTGTATCTGTGTTTAAAAAATGGTTTACCAGAGGTTACAGTACCAGAAAATATCATTGTAGAAGCTCGTAAACCGATAGAAAGAATGTTAGAAATTTCTGCAAGATTAGGGTTGTAAATAATCATCCGTCACCCTGAATTTATTTCAGGGTCTGCTTTGTTAAAAAGATGCTGAAATAAATTCAGCATGACGAAAGAAATAAAAATTATGTTTGAAAATAAAGAACGCACAGCGATATCAGAATTAGGAGAATTCGGTTTAATAAAACACTTAACAACTAACTTTAAAATACAGCATGAAACCAGTGCAAAAGGCATAGGTGATGATGCTGCCGTATTAGATTTTAAAGATCAAGTGTTAATATCTACCGATTTATTGTTAGAAGGAATACACTTTGATTTGGCTTATGTACCATTGATGCATTTAGGGTATAAAGCTGTTCAGGTTAACTTAAGTGATATTTATGCAATGAACGGAATTGCTACTCAAATAACTGTTTCTATAGGCATTTCGAGTAAATTTCCATTAGAAGCTGTTGAAGAAATTTATAAAGGAATTGAGTTGGCTTGTAATAAATTTAACATCGATTTAATTGGTGGAGATACCTCTTCGAGTAAGCAAGGTTTGGTAATTTCTGTAACTAGTATTGGTCATGCAGCAGCTGAAGATATTTGCTATAGAAATGGTGCTGAAGAAGGTGATTTATTATGTGTTTCTGGAGATTTGGGTGGTGCTTACGTAGGTTTACAAATTTTAGAAAGAGAGAAATTGATTTTTTTAGAAAACCCTCAATTACAGCCAGATTTAGAAGGCAAGGATTATATTATTGAACGCCAATTGAAACCAGAGGGAAGAAGAGATATTGTTGATTTATTAGCTCAAATGAAGATCAAACCAACATCAATGATTGATGTTTCTGATGGTTTAGCTTCAGAAATTTTGCACATCTGTACACAATCTGAAAAAGGTTGTACTTTGTATGAAGAGAAAATTCCTATCGACCCGATGACTTATGAAACTGCCCGTGAATTAGGCTTAGATCCGACGGTTTGCGCTTTAAATGGTGGCGAAGATTATGAGTTGTTATTCACTATTAAACAAAGTGATTATGCAAAGCTGAAAAATGATGTTGATATCAGTATAATAGGTCATATCACTGATAAAAATTCAGGATGTAATATGATCAGTAAATCTAATGTTTCGCATGAGCTAAAAGCCCAAGGTTGGAATGCTTTTAAAGGGTAAATTATAAGATTTATTTGAGCTCCGTCATTCCCGCGTAGGCGGGAATCGTAAAGGGATAAAAAGGTAACACTTAAGTATTAACTATAGCATTACGATACCCAGTCAAGCTGGGTATGACGACCTTTGAAAATATTATTTCGTTAACAAGTTAGTTAAATCAATTGTATTAATCATGGAAAGAGGAGGCTGTGTATATATTTTAACTAATGTATATAACACTGTCCTCTATGTTGGAGTGACATCAGATTTATATTCAAGAATAATTGAACATAGAAATAAAATTCATAGTGAATCATTTACTGCAAAATACAATTGCTATAAACTTGTATATTTTCAAATGTATTCCACTATTGAAGAAGCTATTGGAATTGAAAAAAGGTTAAAAAAGTGGAATAGGGATTAGAAAATTAATTTGATAGAAAAAGATAATCCAAACTGGTTAGATTTATTTAGCGAGGATTTATAAACTATTCCGTCATTCCCGTGAAAACGGGAATCGTACACTCCGTCAT
>NZ_JBWKZK010000001.1:1078847-1113071 GCF_059424425.1 Pedobacter sp. GW456-11-11-14-TSB4 | reverse complement strand
CATTCCCGCGAAGGCGGGAATCGTAAAACGATAAAAGGTAAATTTTAAGTATTAACTATAGCATTACGATACCCAGTCGAGCTGGGTATGACGACTGACCAAAATATTGATAAAAAATTGATACACCTGCATCAATGGATTTTAGTTAGCGTTATTTAACGATGAACTGTAACACACTCCGTCATTCCCGCGAAGGCGGGAATCGTAAAACGATAAAAGGTAAATTTTAAGTATTAACTATAGCATTACGATACCCAGTTAAGCTGGGTATGACGACTGACCAAAATGTTGATAAAAAATTGATATACCTACATCAATGCATTTTAGTTAGCGTTATTTAACGATGAACTGTAACACACTCCGTCATTCCCGCGAAGGCGGGAATCGTAAAGGGATAAAAGGTAACTTTTAAGTATTAACTATAGCATTACGATACCCAGTCAAGCTGGGTATGACGAACTAACATTTTGAAAGGTAGTAATGACGAAACAAAAACTTAATCCTCCTCCAAAAACTTACTATCAATCTGTTTATTCGCCTTCGTCTTCGCTCCTAATTTTTTAATTTTTTCTACTTTACCAATTAAATTTCCATTACCAAACTGTAGTTTTTTAAAAGCATCATCGTGAGCTTTTTGAGTAAGATTAAGGTGCTTACCAATATTTTCCATATCAGCTAAAAAGCCAACGAATTTATCATACAAAGCACCCGCTTCTTCGGCAATTTCAAAAACATTTTTGTTTTGCCTATCTACTTTCCAAATGCTAGCAATGGTGCGTAAAGTTGCTAATAAAGTCGTCGGACTAACAATAACTACCTTTCTATCCCAAGCATAATTAAATAATTCATTATCAGCTTGAATAGTTACACTAAAAGAAGATTCTATTGGCATAAATAGCAAAACGAAATCTGGGGAATTAATTCGATATAGATTTTGATAGTTTTTACCCGCTAAACCATCAATATGAGCTTTAACTGAAAGTATATGCTGCTTAAGGTTAATTAGTTTTTCTTCTTCAGTTTCTGCACTCATCATTCGCTCGTAAGCAACCAAGCTAATTTTAGCGTCTACAATCAAATGTTTTTCATCGGGCAGGTCAATTATCACATCTGGTTGAAATCTTGCTCCTTCGCTATTGATACTGGCTTGTATTCGGTATTCCCTGTCTTTCACTAATCCCGAACGTTCTAAAACTCTTTCTAAAATAACTTCGCCCCAATTGCCTTGTTTTTTGCTATCGCCTTTTAAAGCTTTAGTTAAATTATTAGCATCAAGCTGGATTTGCTTACTCTGATCCATCAATTGAAAAATCACTCCTTTTAATTGACTTCTTTCTGCAGCTTCCGTTTGGTAAACCTTCTCCACTTTTTCTTCAAAAGATTTGATATTTGCCTTTAGCGGATTTAAGATCGTATCTAAATTGGTTTGATTTTGTGCAGTAAACTTTGCCGATTTTTCATCCAAAATCTTGTTGGCAATATGCGAAAACTCTAATGTAAATTTTTGTTGTAAATCTGCCAGGTTTTTTTGTTGCTCATTCAACTTATCCTGATAAGAATTTACCAAAGCTTCGGCTTTAATCAAATTGCTTCTTTCTAAATTAAAGCGCTCACGTAAATCGTTCAATTCATCGCTAAGTTTTAGTTTTTCTTCTTTTAAATAGTTAATGGTATCACTGTTGTTAGCTGGTTTTCGCATCAATAATACAATGATCAACAACACAACAATAATTAAGGTTATAACGATGGCAATTTCCATTTGCTAAGAATTTTATCAAAAATAATAAATATTGATTAGCTAAATTTTTATACTTGCTAAATCTTAATACATACTTCATGAACAGCCTCTTAGTTTTAATCCAATGTAAAGACAGCGTTGGTTTAGTTAGCAACATTACCCGAATTTTAGCGCAACACCAATTAAATATCATCGCTATGCGAGAGTTTGTAGATGAGGCTGAGCAGAAATTTTTTACACGAATAGAATGTAGTGGCACCATTGAAAATCTCACTATTTTACAGCAAGAATTAATAAACAATTTACCAACAGCGGCCGATGTTCGATTGATACCTAAAGCAGAAAAAAGTATTGCTTTATTGGTGACAAAAGAATTTCATTGTTTAGCAGATGTTTTAGTAAGAGCTCATTTTAAAACCCTCGGAGCAACTGTAAAATGTGTAATTGGCAACCACGAAACCTTAAAAGAATTTGCCGAAAAATTTGACGTTCCATTTTACTTTGTTTCTCATGAGGCTAAAAGCAAAGCTGATTTTGAGAACGAAATCACTAGTATTTTATCGAACTACGAACTTGATTATATTGTGCTGGCCAAGTTTATGAGGATACTTTCTCCTGCATTTAACGCTCAGTATCAAAATCAAATTATCAACATCCACCACTCCTTTTTGCCAGCATTTATTGGCGCTAGTCCGTATAAACAAGCTTTTGAAAGAGGTGTAAAAATTATTGGCGCAACAGCCCATTTTGTGACTGATAATTTAGATGAAGGACCGATTATATCACAACAAACTATCCATGTAAACCATACTTATGATGCCAAACAAATGGCGGTTGCAGGCAGAGAAATTGAAAAAGCGGTGTTAAGCAAGGCTCTTGAACAGGTTTTAGAAGATAGAGTTTTTGTGAGTAGCAATAAAACGATTGTTTTTGAGTAGGTTTTTACCACATAGGCACATAATTAATACACTTTGACAAAATTGTAGACGCCTTATTATTATTTTGTCAAAGTTTGATAGGTGATAGAACTACTTGAACCAAATGATTTCACGAAGAAAATAAAAGCTGATGATAAATGTGATCATACGATTAATATGATTAGGAATTTTTTTAAATCTGCAGGAATAAAATATGGAGTTGTAGATGATAGAAAGATATAGTTATTAAAATTAAAAGCACTCCTTCATGCTTAATTTATTTCAGCATCTGTTAAGCATGAAAGACCCTGAAATAAATTCAGGGTGACGACAAACAAGAATCACAAACGCTCCACCACCATCTCCCCTGCTTCTTCGCCAGTAAAACTACCAATTGCTATACCCATCCCATTGCATCGCACTGCGCAAAAAACGTTCGGCTTTACTTCTTCTATAATTGGAGCTAAAGCAGGACCAAAAGCCATAATCCCGCTCCACTTGTGTTCAATTTCAAAATCAATTTCTGGAATAATTACTTCTTTTAATAATTGATGTAAGGCATTTTGAACCAATTCAGTTTGTCCAAACTCAGTGGTTTCTTCTGCCTTAAAATCTAAATTTCTTCCACCGCCTAAAAGGATGCGATTGTCCACATTTCTAAAATAATAGTAACCCTTATCGTAATGAAATGTGCCTTTTACTTTCAAATTTTTTATCGGCGAGGTTACTAAAACTTGTCCACGACCAGGAGAAACGGCCAAATCGGGCAACAAATCTTTAACAAAAGCATTAGTTGTTAACAGCACTTTTTTTGCTATAAACTTGCCTTGGTTGGTTAATGTTGAACATCCGTTGTTTTCTTCAACCAGAGCTTCAACCCTACAATTATTTAAAACCATTACACCAAGCGCACTACTTTTTGCTAACAAAGCTTTCATCATTTTACCCGGATCAATTTTTGCCTCCAATTGGCATTCAATTAAAGTTTCTACGCCATTAAAACCGAACTGACTGATTTTGGTATTAGCCAACCGATAAGTGTCCTCTTTATTTACAATGTCTGCTATTAAGTTATTAAAATGGCTAATTTTTGATACACAATCAGTAGCCAAAACAGATTGATTATCTTTAAAAAGTTCATATCCGCCATAATTCTGAAATCTTATATTGTCATCGCCGAGCAAATTTTTGAGTTTCTGCAAACCATTCCATCGCCTTGTAATAAGGCTATGTAAAGCATCAGTTCCACTTATTTTCTCTTGCTCAATTAATTCAGAAATGCTTCCAAAACAAGCAAAGCCAGCATTCTTTGTGCTTGCTCCAGCTGGTAAAAAACCTCTTTCTAATACTAAAACACTAATTTTTGGATTTTTAGTTTTAACAGTTATTGCCGCATTTAAACCAACAATGCCACTGCCAACAATCACAACATCGGCATTAAAAAAATTCTTTTTTTCCCAGTACGACCAATTATGAGACATTTCTAATAAATTTAAATTTGCATAACACATTTAAAGATGGGAACACTTTTTGATTTAACGAAGAAGAAAAACATACAAAATCGATATGGGAACCTATTTAATTTTAATTATCCCGGTATTGTTGTTGAGCATGTTTGTGCAGTGGAGATTTAGAAATAAATTCGCAAAATATGCAGAAATGCAACTCAACTCTGCTTTATCGGGCAAAGAAGTAGCCGAAAGAATGCTACATGATAATGGTATTTACGATGTAAATGTGCTCAGTTTAGAAGGGCAATTAACTGATCACTATAATCCAGAAACCAGAACAGTAAACCTCAGTACAGACGTTTATTATGGCCGTAGCGTAGCTGCTGCAGCTGTTGCTGCACACGAATGTGGACATGCCGTGCAACATGCAAAAGCATATAGCTGGCTACAGTTTCGCTCTAGCATGGTGCCAATTGTAAGCATCTCGTCAAACTTATTGCAGTGGGTGCTTTTGTTGGGTATTATGCTCATGATTTTTAATGGTTCACCTATTGTATTGGCGGTTGGCGTAGTTGGTTTAGCGTTAGTAACTATTTTTAGCTTTATTACCTTACCAGTAGAATTTGATGCCAGTAAAAGAGCCCTAATTTGGCTAAAAAATAACAGAGGTGTTATGCAAACCGACGAAGAAAATGTACAGGCAAAAGATGCTTTATGGTGGGCAGCCATGACCTATGTTGTAGCCGCTTTGGGTGCCTTAGCCAATTTACTCTACTATGCATCAATGTTGTTTGGTGGCAGAAGAGATTAAAAAATTATACAAATGAACTCGAAGGAAGGATGGTATGAATTTATCATCCTTTTTTTATTGAAAAGCAGTTGAGCAACAACTATTTATGTTCGTCCCGCCATACACTTATATCTTTTTGTGGTATATGTTAGTAATGCCATCAATTTAACTACCCTACTCGTAGTGATTTGATGAATATTTTTGGTCACAAAAAAAGGATATCGTTGCTGTCGGATTTAAAAACAATGGCCTTGCTCCTAATGGAACGTTCCATAGCATGAGCCGTATACTTGGCGCCCAACAATTTCATAAAAGTGATGTACTTTGTTATTTAAACCCAATGGCAGCGAACATGTAGTCCCGACCTTTAGGTTGGGACGAAATAAAGCGAACAGTGGGACTGATTTAGCCAAAAGCTATTGGCATAGTTTTACAAATCTTTTTTAAAGACGCTTCGACAAGCTGCCGATGTAAAATCAACACAAGTCAGCATGATGAGTATAGAAAGAAATTAATTCAACTTATAAGGAACGATCAATTGAAATTCTGGAATATCTACCTTAAAACTTTTTTCTAATACCAAATTGTGCATGGTGTAATTACCTCTCATACTGCCAATATCAGTTTTTAAGTTGCAACCAGAAACGTAAGAATAGCTATCGCCAGGTTCAATTACAGGTTGTACGCCAACCACACCTTCTCCTTCAACTTCCCTAACTGTTCCGTTGCTATCGAAGATAAACCATTTTCTGCGCATCAATTGTATGGCATGAGCGGATAAATTTTCTACCTCTATGCGGTAAGCGAACATGTAATGCTCGTTGGCCGGGTTGGAATGCTCGTCTTGGTAAATGGTCTCTACCGAAATTTTTACACCGTCTGTAATTGCTGTAACCATTTGATAAATTTATGAAATGCTTTTCAATAATCAAGCCATTTCAGAAAAAGGCAAAACATGCTCGTATTTTTCTGCCACTTCGTCTAAAATTTGATGAATAGTTTCTAAATTTTCTTCTTTTACCAGCAACATTCTGTAGTGTTTAAAATCTGGTAAACCTTTAAAATAGTTCGAATAATGTCTTCTCATTTCGAAAATACCAACTTTTGGGCCTTTCCATTCGATAGATTTATCTAAATGCGTTCTGCAGGCAATTATTCGTTCTTCTAATGTTGGTCCAGGTAAAAATTCTCCCGTTTTAAAAAAATGTTTCACCTCTCTAAAAATCCAAGGATAGCCAATCGCGGCTCTTCCGATCATAATGCCGTCAACTTCATACTCTAATCGCCAATTGGCAGCTTTTACAGCACTATCAACATCGCCATTGCCAAATATTGGGATTTTAATACGCGGATTGCGTTTAATTTCTCTAATTAAAGTCCAATCTGCTTCACCTTTGTACAATTGAGCACGGGTACGACCATGGATGGTTAAAGCTTGTATACCAATGTCTTGTAAGCGCTCAGCAACTTCCTCAATGTTTTTCGTATTATCATCCCAGCCTAAACGGGTTTTAACGGTAACTGGCAAATGCGTTGCTTTTACAACAGCTTCTGTCATTTTTACCATTTTATCAATGTCTTGCAACAAGGCAGAACCAGCACCACGGCAAGCCACGTTTTTAACCGGGCAACCATAATTAATATCCATTAAATCTGGCCCAGCCAGGGTAGCAATTTCTGTAGCTTCACGCATACTTTCTATATCACTACCAAAAATTTGTATCCCAATTGGCCTTTCATACTCGAAAATATCGAGTTTTTTGCGGCTTTTTGCGGCATCGCGGATCAATCCTTCTGATGAAATAAACTCTGTATACATCAAATCTGCAC
The DNA here is from genome assembly GCF_059424425.1 of Pedobacter sp. GW456-11-11-14-TSB4. NCBI lineage: Bacteria > Pseudomonadati > Bacteroidota > Sphingobacteriia > Sphingobacteriales > Sphingobacteriaceae > Pedobacter > Pedobacter sp. GW456-11-11-14-TSB4. The sequence goes on along the minus strand of NZ_JBWKZK010000001.1, from coordinate 1,106,345 downwards.
CACCTTGTTTGCACACATAACGGAAGGGCGGATCGCTCACATCTTCCATCGGCGCCAGCAACAAAGGGAATTCTCCTAAATCAATATTTCCTATCTTTACAGACATTTTTCTATCTTCAAACCAAATTTATGCAACAAAGGTACGAAAATTCAAAATAATGCAACTGAGCCAACCTGTTAGAGAAGAAAATCATCCGTTTTTACAATTGTTAATTATGGGCATAAGCGCTATTATTGGGTTAATTGTATTTGCGATTATTGGAATTGTTATTTGCCTTGCCATTTATGGTATGGATATTTTTCGTAATATGGATTGGATGACCGGGAGAGATTTAAAATACATTGGCGCATTAAAAATTCTAGTTACCGCACAGCAAATTGGTTTATTTTTAGTTCCGGCAATTGCTTTATCTATTTTTGAAGGCAAAAGACCACAACGTTTTTATGGTTTTAAAACGCCGACGTTCGAACTGTTTGGGCTTGTTTTTCTGTTAATGCTTTTTTCAGTTCCATTAATGGGTTGGATTAACGAACAAAACATGAACATGCACTTACCCAATTTTTTAAATGATTTAGAAAATTGGATGCGCAAAATGGAAGATGACGGTTTAGTAACAACAAAAGCCATTTTAGCCGGAACATCGGTTGGCGCATTGGTTATTAACCTTTTGGTAATTGCAGTTACACCAGCAATTTGCGAAGAGTTAATTTTTAGAGGAGGTTTACAAAGAACATTAATAAGATGGATTAAAAACCCTCATGTAGCCATCTGGACATCGGCAATTATATTTAGCACCATACATTTTCAGTTTTTTGGCTTTTTTCCTAGACTATTTTTAGGCGCTGCTTTTGGTTACATTTATTTTTGGACAGGCAGTTTGTGGTATTCAATGTTTGCTCATTTTATAAATAACGGCTATGCAGTTGTAATTGCTTGGTATATGCAACGAAACAACATGCCAATAGAAAAAGCAGACGACATGAATATTGCTTGGTACGGCTACGTTATAAGTGCAATTTTAACCATAGCTTTGTTTTGGTTTTTAAAGAAAAAGTCGGAAGACAGAAGACCGATGTCCGAAATTAAAAGTAATTCACCTAAATAATGTCTCAAATCTCACATCTCAATTCTCCTATCTCCAAATGAAAACCAGAGCAATAACCGCTTTCTTTTTTACCATTGTAATGCTTGCTTCATTATTTAATGGCTATACTTTTACTGGCTTTTATTTGTTTTTGAGCATTATAGCATTACTAGAATTTTATAAAATGGTAAAAATGGGCGGTATTCGTCCGCATAGAAACATGGGCGTTGCGGTTGCTGCCATTATGTTTAGCTTAACTGCGGCGTATCATTTTTTTGAGTTTGAGCTTAAATATTTGCTACTTATTGTACCCTTAATTTTTTCTGTTTTTATATTAGAGCTTTACAAAAAGAACAAAATACCTTTCGCTAACATTTCTTACACATTCGTGGGATTTATTTATGTAACTGTGCCTTTTTGTTTTTTCTACTCGTTAGGTTTTTTGGTTGATTCTTTCAACTACAACTTTCATTTACCATTAGCATTTTTATTGCTGTTGTGGGCAAGTGACACTGGCGCATATTTGTTTGGGGTTAAATTTGGTAAAACCAGATTATTTGAACGCCATTCGCCAAAAAAATCATGGGAAGGATTTTTAGGAGGATTGTTTACCAGTTTATTGGTTTCTTACCTGATTTCTACTCAGTTTACCGAAATGAGCCCATCTGTTTGGGGCGGCATGGCAGTATTAATTGTGTGTTTTGGTACGCTTGGCGATTTGGTAGAATCGATGTTAAAAAGAAGTTTAGATGCAAAGGATTCAGGCACATTTTTACCTGGTCATGGTGGGTTTTTAGATCGTTTTGATGGCTTATTGATTGCCGCCCCTGTGGTGTACGTTTATCTGTATTTGATTTTGTATTAACGCAGCATTCATATTTTTCTTTTGAAGCGCAATTTTCTGCAATTATTAAAGTTAGTCCTACTTTACGCTATATTTTTTATTAACCTAAAGGTTTTAATAAAAAGATACCGCTTCAATTAGGGCTATATAACTTAATGCGGTGCTAAATAAACCCCTCATAGTAGCAACGGCCAGCGTTTATAAACCTGATAGCAGCGAAAATCTTTTTTTGATTGTCATCTTAAGCGCCTGCCTCATGTGGTTGGTAGAAAGACAAATCAAAAAAAATTGTAGCGAATAGCAGGAATTCCAATCCTATTAAAACACCAGAGTATATTTTCAAAATTAACTTCTAAATCACTTAAGTGCTCTTGTAACAAATTTACAGCAAGCAAAATATCTTTCGTTTTCTGCTTTATATTTGAGTAACAAACTAAACTTATTTTCATGGTAAAATTTTACAAACCTTGCATTTGGTTGGTGGCAATGTTTTTTTGCGTACAATCAGCTTTTGCACAAAACATTCCTAAGCCAAAAGATCATTTTGGCTTTAACATTGGCGATGATTATCAATTGGCCAACTACACGCAAACTGAGGCTTATTTTAAGAAGTTAGCAGCTACTTCTAAACGTGTTAAATTGGTAGATATTGGTAAAACTGAAGAGGGCAGAACCCAATACATGTTGATTGTAACTTCAGAAGATAACCATAGAAATTTAGCGAAATACAAAGAGATTTCTCAAAAGTTAGCTAGGGCGGAAGGCTTAACACCAGAACAAGCAAAGCAATTGGCTCAAGATGGCAAAGCCATAGTTTGGATTGATGGTGGTTTGCATGCAAACGAAACCGTTGGCGCCCATCAGTTGATTGAAACAGCTTATAATTTAGCCAGTAGAACTGATGCCGAAACCAACAAAATTTTAGATAATGTAATTGTGTTGATGACACATGCCAATCCGGATGGACAAGAGCTGCAGAGCGATTGGTACATGAGAGAGAAAGACCCAAAAAAGCGCTCATTAGCTGGTTTGCCTCGTTTGTACGAAAAATATGCAGGGCATGATAATAACCGCGATTTCTTTATGCTAAACCTAAAAGAAACGCAAAACATGGGTCGCCAGTTGTTTGTAGAGTGGATACCGCAGATTATGTATAACCATCACCAAGCTGGGCCAGCAGGAACTGTTGTTGCTGGGCCGCCTTACCGCGATCCATACAACTATGTTTTCGACCCAATTTTAATGACCAGCTTAGATGCTGTTGGTGCTGCAATGCATACCAGAATGAATGTGGAGACCAAACCAGGCTACACGCAACGTGGTGGCTCTGTATTTTCTACTTGGTACAATGGTGGTTTAAGAACAACAACCTATTTCCATAATATGATAGGTTTGTTAACCGAGATTGTGGGTAGTCCAACACCATCAGATATTCCTTTAGTTCCATCTCGCTTATTGCCAAATGGCGACTCTCCAAACCCGGTTTTACCGCAAAAATGGTATTTCAAAAACTCGATAGATTACTCTGTTTCTTTGAATTATGCGGTTTTAAACTATGCTCAGCGTTATTATGATGAGTTATTGTTTAACATTTACAAAATGGGCAAAAACTCAATTGATAGAGGAAGTAAAGACACTTGGTCTTTCTCACCTAAAAAAATTGATGCGATTAACGCTGCGGCTCAAGCAGATAGATCTGGCAACAATAGGGGAGGTATACCTGTTAAATATTTAGATACAGTAATGAAAAATCCTTTAAACAGAGATCCTCGAGGTTATATACTTTCTGCGGATCAGCCCGATTTTTCTACTGCAATTCGCTTTTTAAACGCCTTAATTAGAACAGGTGTTGGTGTGCAAAAAGCTACTGCTTCTTTTTCGGTTGCTGGTAAAAATTATCCTGCCGGAAGTTATATTGTAAAAACAGATCAGGCGTTTCGTCCGCATGTTTTAGATATGTTCGAACCACAAGATCACCCTAATGACTTTAAATATGAAGGTGGCCCGCCAGTTGCGCCTTACGATGCGGCAGGTTGGACTTTAGCTTATTTGATGAATGTTAAATTCGATCGTATTTTAAACAATTTCGAAGGACCGTTTGAAAAAATACCATACGGCGAATTGTTAAAGGTTACACCAAAACCTTTACCTTCTGGTAGTGGATATGTACTTAACGCTGCGGCAAATGAAAGTTATACTGCGGTAAATGAATTGTTAAAAAGTGGTGTAGAAGTTTATCGCAATGCAAAAGATGGCTCATTTTATGTTCCGGCAGCAGCTAAAGCAAAAACTATTTTAGCTAACGGTTATGGCATGAAGGTTTCAACTGCCAGCAAACCCGTTAATTCGGTAAAAATTGCTCCTTCTCGTATCGCTATTTGGGATACTTATGGTGGGTCAATGCCTTCGGGTTGGATTAGATACATTATGGAGCAATATAAATTTGATGCCACAGTAATTTATCCTCAAGATATTGATAAGGGCAATTTAAAAGACAAATACGATGTTATTGTTTTTGTTGGCGGTTCAATCCCTGCATATAATCCTAATGCAACAGAAGTTGGTAGCAGAGGCGGTTTTGGTACACCAGCTTTAGAAAGTATACCAGAAGAATTTAGAAACAGAATTGGAAGGGTTTCGCAAGATAAATCTATTCCGCAATTGAAATCGTTTTTAGAAGCTGGCGGAAAAATTGTAGCCATTGGTTCTGCTACAAATTTAGCAGCTCATTTAGATTTACCTGTTCGCAACGCGATGGTAGAAATGGTTGATGGCACAGAAAAAAGGTTGCCTGCAACTAAATATTATGTACCAGGTAGTGTGTTAAATGTAGCTGTAGATCAATCGATAGCAGCAAATTGGGGTATGGAAAAAACTGCTGATATTTATTTTGATAATAGCCCAGTGTTTAAGTTAAGCCCAAACAATAGTGGTAAAATTAGACCATTAGCATGGTTCTCATCAGCAACGCCGTTACGTAGCGGTTGGGCATGGGGACAAAGCTACTTACAAGATGGTGTAGCTGCTTTCGAAGCTGATTACGGTAAGGGTAAATTATACGCTTTCGGACCAGAAATCACTTTCAGATCTCAAACACACGGTACATTTAAATGGATGTTTAATCAGTTGTATAAGTAATTTTGTCACATTGAGCTTATCGAAATGTATGTGAAGTCTTCGACAAGCTCAGACTGACAACCATGTTAAAAACCCAGCAAAATAACATTGCTGGGTTTTTACTTTCTGCTTACCATTCAAAAAATCATCAGCCTTACCTTTGTTAAATGAAAGTAGAAATCTGGTCGGATGTAATGTGTCCGTTTTGTTATATTGGTAAAAGGCATTTTGAAAAAGCGATTGAGAAACTGCCGTTCAAGAATGAAATTGAGGTAGAATGGAAAAGTTTTCAGCTTAATCCAGATTACCACAATACCAATAACGAAGATTTATATAGCTATTTAGCGAGAGCTAAAGGGATGAGTGTTCAACAGGCTAAACAAATGACCGGTCAGATAGAAGAAATGGCCGCAAATGTTGGTTTAAATTTACATTTCGAAACCAATATTCCTGCTAATTCTTTTGATGCACATCGATTTTTACATTTCGCGAAAAGTAAAGGCATGCAAAATGAAGCTGAAGAGGCAATGTTTAGTGCCTATTTTACACACTCAAAAGATATTGCTAAGCATGAAACCTTAATCAGCATTGCTGAAGAGTTAGGATTAGATGTTGCTGAAACTTTACAAGTTTTAAAAGGCGACGATTTTGCTGAGGCAGTTCGTTATGATGTTTATGAAAGTCAGCAATTAGGCGTTAGAGGTGTGCCTTATTTTGTATTAGATAGAAAATACGCTTTATCTGGCGCTCAGCCAATTCCTGCGTTCGAACAGGCAATTGTGCAGAGTTTTACCGAATGGCAAGCTACGCAGCCTAAAACACAGCTCAAATCATTAAACAAAAATGATGATGCAGTTTGTGAGGAAAATGGTTGTGAGGTGTAACAGACTTGTCATCCTGACGAAGGAAGGATCTCATAAAGAGAATTTCCCTTTATAGATTCTTCGCTGCGCTCTGAATGACAAAACTAGCTTACATCTTCTTCAATCCTTGCAACAAATACTCCAAACCATTTAACTTAATCTCATACATAGTGGCTAATAAATGCCCTAACCTTCCGGGAGGAAAACCTTGACTATGAAACCAAACCAAATACGTTTCTGGTAAACGCGAAATGATCCAGCCCTTATACTTCCCGAAAGGCATTTTCATTGTAACAAGCTCGGTTAACATTTGTGGATCCATTGAGTAGGTTGAAAGGTTGTAAAGTTGAAATGTTAAATTTTAATGTTTAAAATATTCAATAAAGCGGTCATTAACCCAAGAAATTAACACCGTTTTGTCATTCCGAGGGACGAGGAATCTCATTGGAAAGATCCTCCGACTACGCTCAGGATGACACCTCTCTATAATACCATCTCCAACATCTCAATCGCTTCATCAACGTTTGCAATGTTATCAAAAGAAATCCGCAAAGTGTCTTTTACTTCTTTTAAATTACACAAACGTGGATGCAATTGCGCAAATGCCAAAATCTTATTAAAAACCTCCGAGTCAAAAAACTTAGATTGTTTATCACTAATGAAATAACCGCGTAAAATATTTTTCTTAAAACTCAATTTCTCAAAGCCTAATTTTTTACCAACCCACTGTAAGCGTAAAACCTTTAACATGGCTTTTACAGGTTGTGGCACTGGTCCAAAACGATCTTTCAATTCTGCCTCAAAAGCAGCTAATTGCGTCTCATTTTCTAGTTTCGAAAGTTCCGTGTATAAATTATATCTTTCGGTAATGCTGGTTACATAGCCATCTGGTATATGCAGTTCTACATCAGTATCTACTTGGGTAAAGTTTACAAAAGCTCTTTGCGGCTCATCTTTAAATAAATCCTTAAATTCAGCATCTTTCAATTCTTGTATGGCTTCATCTAAAATTTTGTTGTACATCTCAAAGCCAATTTCTGCAATAAATCCGCTTTGCTCGCCGCCCAATAAATTTCCACTTCCACGGATGTCTAAATCACGCATAGCGATGTTAAATCCGCTACCCAAATCAGAAAATTCTTCAATGGCGCTTAATCTTTTTCTTGCTTCGTTGGTTAAGGTTGATAAAGGCAAACTCAACAAATAACAGAATGCTTTTTTGTTAGAACGCCCAACGCGACCACGCATCTGGTGTAAATCGCTCAAACCAAACATATGTGCATGGTTAATGATAATGGTGTTCGCATTCGGTATATCTAAACCAGCTTCAATAATGGTTGTAGCCACCAAAACATCCTTTTCCCCATTAATGAAATCGAGCATTACATCCTCTAACTGATCGCCGTCTAGTTGCCCGTGAGCAATCCCAATTCTCGCCTTTGGCACCAGTTTTTGGATCAATCCGCCGAGCTGAGGCAAATCATTCACACGGTTGTGGATAAAGAAAACCTGTCCGCCTCTATCCAATTCAAATTGTACCGCTTCCTGAATTAATTTATCATTAAACACATGCAATTCGGTATTTACCGCTTGCCTATTTGGTGGTGGCGTACTCATAATTGATAAATCTCGAGCACCCATTAAAGAGAAATGCAAAGTTCTCGGAATTGGCGTTGCGGTTAACGTAAGTGTATCTACGTTTACACGTAAAGCCCTTAATTTCTCTTTTGCAGCAACACCAAATTTCTGCTCTTCGTCAATAACCATGATGCCTAAGTCTTTAAACTTTACATCTTTACTTAGCAACCTATGCGTACCAATTACAATATCAACTTTACCTTGTGCAACACGCTCTAAAGTATCTTTTATCTGTTTACTGGTTTTAAAACGATTGATATAATCTACTGTACAAGGAAACTCTTTTAAACGTGATGAAAATGTTTTGAAATGTTGCAGTGCCAAAATAGTTGTAGGCACTAAAACAGCCGCTTGTTTGCCATTGGCAACAGCTTTAAAAGCCGCACGAATAGCAATTTCAGTCTTACCAAAACCCACATCTCCACAAACCAATCGGTCCATCGGGTGTGGCGCCTCCATATCTTTTTTTACATCGGCAGTTGCCTTAACTTGGTCGGGCGTATCCTCGTAAATAAATGACGCTTCGAGTTCAGTTTCTAAATAGCCATCTGGTGCAAATGCAGTACCCACTTGCGCCTTACGCATGGCATAAAGCTTAATTAAATCTCGGGCAATGTCTTTAACTTTTTTTTTTGTGGTTTTTTTAAGTTTATCCCAAGCTTCGGTACCCAATTTATTCATTTTGGGCTGCGTTCCATCTTTTCCGCTAAACTTCGCAATGCGATTTAACGAGTTGATGTTTACGTACAACAAATCGTTATCAGCATACACCAAACGGATCATTTCTTGAGTTTTGCCGTTTACCTCTACCTTTTCTAGGCCAGCATATTTACCAATTCCGTGGTCAATGTGGGTTACAAAATCGCCGGGTTTAAGCTCCCGCAAATCTTTTAGCGTTATCGCCTGACTGCGTTGATAACCTTTTTTTAATTGGTATTTATAAAAACGATCAAAAATCTGATGATCGGTGTAAAAAGCTACTTTTTGCTGAGCATCTAGAAATCCTTCCCTAAGTGGGATGTTTACCGGCGTAAACTTTGCGGTTTTATCAATGTCATCTAATATGGCATATAAACGCTCGGTTTGTTTGGTAGAGTTGGTAAAAATAAAATTGTGGATCCGCTGATTTTCATTCTCTTTCAAATTTTTAATCAGCAAATCGAAATCCTTGTTAAAAGAAGGCTGAGGCTTAGTATCAAACTGAATTACATTGTCTGTTTGATAAAAGAATTGTTTTCCAAACTCAACCAAGGCAAAATCCTGAAATAAATCGCCCAACATTTTCTCATCAGTAAAAGAGAATTTCGGATCTAACCAATTCGGATTTTGTTGCTTTTCAGCAACACCTAATGCTTTCCAAAGTTCAACCGCCTTTTTGTAGCCGCTTTTTACAATATCGATGGTGTATTCTACATCTTTAAACCAAAGCTGGGTATCTTTTTCAATATAATCTAGCAGACTAATGTTGTTTTCGGTTAAAAATTTTGCCTGTACATTAGGTACAATGGTTAGGGTTTTTACATCATCAACAGAAAGCTGACTATCAATTTCAAAAGTTCTGATGCTTTCTACCGTATCGCCAAAAAATTCAATTCGGTAGGGCAGTTCATGAGAAAAAGAGAAAATATCTACAATACCACCTCGAATAGAAAACTGACCAGGTTCGTAAACAAAATCAGAGCGTTCAAAATCATATTCAAACAAAAACTCGTTAATAAAATCGATCCCTAAAGTTGCACCAACACTAATTTCTAACGTGTTTTTTTCTAAAACAGAACGGTCAATCACTTTTTCGGCCAAAGCCTCGGGGTAAGTAACCACAATTTTTCCGTATTCAGATTGGTGGTTCAGCTCGTTTAATACTTCGGCCCTTGCCAACACATTGGCCGTATCTATTTGGGTAAATTCAAAAGCTTTTCTAAATGACGATGGAAAAAACAACACCTCCTTATCTAAAATTCCTTCTAAATCTGAAAGAAAATACGAAGCCTCTTCTCTATTTGGTAAAATAAAAAGCTGCGGTTTATGTAGTAAAAAGTACGTTGTAATGGCAACCACGGCATCGGCAGAGCCCACCAATCCCTTTAATTGGGTTTTACTGCCCTTTCCTTTGTTTAACGATTTTGCGGTTTCAACAACACGCTCGTCTGTTTTGTATCTGTTAATCAGGTCGCGAATGTTCACTATGTAAAGGTAAATAAAGATTTGTTATTAGATGTGAGAAATGAGAGATTAGATAAGAGACAATTTAAGAAGGTGAAAGGTTTCTCAAATCTCACTTCTAACTTCTCAAATCTATTAAGAAGCGCAATTTTGTGCAATCAACAAAGCTCAGTCCCTCTTTTCGCTTTTACGCTTCGCTGCGTCGTGCCTCCTTGCTGCAGGGTAACCGCTACAATAGGGGCTAAAAGGCAGCGGCAGTTTTTCAATTGAGGATTGTATGTTGCACAAACTTTGTTGTTTAAACCCGACAGGAGTGGAAATATTTTTGCTGTATTAGCGCTTCGACTACGCTCAGCGTGACAACACCAAAAATATTGCAGCGCATGGCGGGGCTGGTTTTGCCAAGAGCCGCTAACAATCGTTTTCAAAATATCCAATTACTAGTCTTAATTCTCAAATCTAACTTCTCAAATCTCGCATCTAAATCCCACATCTCAATTAAATCCGTGTTTGTCGATATTTTTTTTCAGTTTGTCGAGTACACTATATTTGCCGTAACAAAAAACTTATCATTGTTTCTAATTAATAAATACAACGTAAAACATGAAGAACATTAAAAGCTTTCCGATAGAATTAACCTTCTGGGTTTTAGCTTTAGTGTTGTTGGCAACAGCAAACCCTCATGAACACCATTTTACCCTTTGTCCGCTAGCTAACTTAGGATTTGATTGGTGCCCAGGATGTGGTTTAGGAAGGTCGATTACCGCACTGTTTAACGGAGATGTAACTGCAAGCTTTAAACAACATTGGTTTGGTATACCCGCACTAATTTTAATAGGCTACCGCATTTACGAATTAACAAAACAATTATTTAACCAAAAAATTAACTTAAAATACAAGGAGGACTGATCATGTTTGATTCACAATTTATGGCTTTGCCAGGCATTACCCCACAAGAATATAGCTATTTACAAACTGCAACCAATGGTTTAACAGAGCAGCAAGTGCGTACTTTTTTAATGATTTATTCTGGTAAAAGAAAAAATCCTAGTGATATGTTATTGTTCTGTGTGATTGGGCTTTTTTTAGTTCCAGGTATCCAACGTTTCATTATCGGCCAAATAGGGATGGGTATTTTGTACCTATTTACAGCAGGTTTATGTTTTATCGGATCGATAGTAGACATTATTAACCATAAAGAATTAGCTTTTGAACACAATCAAAAAATGGTTTTCGAGAGTTTACAAATGGTAAGAATGGGCAACTTTAACTAAAACAAAACCAATACTAAATAAGGCAGCATATAAATAAAAATCCTTATCTGTGTAAAAGCGGATAAGGATTTGCTATTTTTATACCATGAAGTTAGCAGAGATTACCAACTTTTTAGAAACCATTGCGCCTTTAAATTATCAGGAAGATTACGACAATTCGGGCTTAATTATAGGCAATGCCAAAGATGAAATTCATGCCGCTCTGGTGGCATTAGATTGTACGGAGCAAATTGTAGATGAAGCCATTGCTAAAAACTGCAATTTGATTATCACTCATCACCCGATTGTTTTTAAAGGCTTAAAAAAGTTTAATGGCAAAACTTATGTGGAGCGTGTGGTGTTAAAAGCGATTAAGAATAACATCGCCTTATATGCCATACATACCAATTTAGACCATGTTGCAAATGGCGTTAGTGCCGAAATTTGTAAAAGATTAGGTGTAGCAAACGCAAAAATTTTGGCGCCTAAAAATAACTTGTTAAAAAAGCTGGTTACTTTTTGTCCAACTGCCCAAGCAAGCGACCTAAGAAATGCTTTGTTTGCTGCTGGAGCTGGCCATATCGGCAATTATAGCGATTGCAGTTTTAATGTAGATGGAACAGGGACTTTTAAAGGTGGAGATGGCGCAAATCCCTATGTTGGAGAAATCGGCAATCAACATCATGAAGCTGAAGTAAGGATCGAAACGATTTTTAAAGTTCAGGATGAGCGTAAAATTTTGTTGGCTTTGTTAGAAAACCATCCTTATGAAGAAGTTGCTTATGATATTTACCCATTAGCCAATAAATTAGATGCTGTAGGCGCAGGCATGGTAGGCTGGTTATCGCAAGAAATGGAGGCTGAAGATTTTCTTCACCATGTGAAAGATAAAATGAAAGCTAAAGTAATTAGGCACACCGCTTTATTGCCAAAAAAAATAAAAAAAGTTGCGGTTTGTGGCGGCTCAGGTAGTTTTTTATTAAAAGATGCTATTGATGCTGGGGCTGATGCTTTTATTACCGCCGATTTTAAATATCACGAATTTTTTGACGCAGAAGATAAATTGATCATCTGTGATATTGGACATTACGAAAGCGAACAATTTACATCTAATTTGTTGATAGATAATATTCAAGAAAAATTTCCTAACTTTGCAATCCGTTTAACGGAGCATAATACAAACCCCATAAATTATTTCATTTAATGGAACAAACAGTAGAGCAAAAGCTAAAAGCTTTATACGAATTACAAAACATACACACTAAGATTGATAAAATTCGCCAAGTACGTGGTGAATTACCAATGGAAGTAGCTGATTTAGAGGATGAAGTTGCAGGATTGGAAACACGTATACAAAAAATCAAAGCTGAATTAGACGATACTGAAGACGCTATTGTTAACCGTAAAAACATGATTAAAGAAGCACAGGCTTTAATTAAGAAATACGAAAAACAATTAGAAGATGTTAAAAACAACCGTGAGTACGATGCTTTAACTAAAGAAGTAGAAATTCAGAATTTAGATATTCAGGTTTCTGAGAAAAAAATTAGAGAGCATGGTTTCGAAATTACTTCTAAAACTGAAATTTATGAGCAAGCTTTAGCAAACATTGAAGCTAGAAAAGGCGATTTAGAAGTTAAAAAGAATGAATTAGCTACAATTACTTCTGAAACTGAAAAAGAAGAACAAGGATTGTTGAAAAAAGCTGAAAAAGCGCAAACAACAATTGAAGACCGTTTATTGGTTGCTTACAACAGATTAAGAAGCAATGCAGTTAATGGTTTAGCTGTGGTAACAATTGATAGAGATTCATGTTCTGGTTGTTTTAACCAAATTCCACCTCAACGTCAATTAGATATCCGTCAGCGTAAAAAAGTTATTGTTTGCGAGCACTGTGGCAGAATTTTAGTTGATGAAGCCTTAACGCAAGAATTAGCAGAAGCATAAAAACCAAAACCAAATATAAAGATTAGGCCGGATGAAAATCTGGCCTTTTTTATTGAAACAATTTTTTAAACAGACCAAACTAAAATTGCCTAATGAAACAATGCCGATTTTAAATCGTTATAAATATTACTAACTTTAATATTTTACCAATTACAATAAAAATAAATGTATAAAAGATTTTCTACTCCTTTTATCTTATCCATAAGCCTACTTTTTTTCACCACAGGAGCATCCGCTAATTTTGATTTTAATCAAAATTGTGTTAGAGCATACCAAAGTATCTTTCAGTTAAAATTAAATACAGCTAGGCAGCTCATCGCTGCAGAGAAAAAAGCTCGTCCAAACAATTCAATTATTCCTTTTTTAGAAAATTATGTAGATTGTTATTATTTACTTACCAATGAGAGTAAATCCGAATTTGAGAGATTAGAAGCCAATAAAAGCGCCCGGTTAGATCAAATCAGTTCAGACGATAAAAGCTCGCCTTATTACTTGTATACTCAAGCTCAAATTAATTTGCAGTGGGCTTTAATTAGAGGTAGATACGGCTCTTATTTTACGGCTGCAAGAGAAATTAACAAAGCCAATTCTCAGTTAACAGAAAACAACAAGAAGCACCCGGGATTTCATCCAAATACCATGGGTTTAGGATTAATTAATGTAGTAATTGGGGTTTTACCAGATGGTATTTTAAAGTCTACACTTTCTACATTTGGGTTAAAAGGAAACTTGCAAAATGGTCTGAATATGCTAGATAGATTAGCTGAAAATTTGCCAAAAACCACCTACGAGCCGTTTTACGAAGAAACAGTTTTTAATTATGCTTACGTGCTTTCTGATGTAGCTAAAAGTCCGCAAGCATATGCCAAAACGATGAAATTTACCGCGAGGATTGCAGATAGTAGCCTTTTAAAAACTTATTTAAGAGCTTACGTTTGTTCAAGAAATGGACATACAGACGAAGCTATTCAAATATTAGCGAATAGACCAACGGGAGCATCTTATCAGGCATTTCCTTATTTAGATTATCTGATGGGTATTTCAAAATTGAATAAAATGGATCTAACTGCTGCAAGTAGCTTCCAAAAATTCTTACAAACAAATAAAGGGAATAATTACATTAAAGACACCTATTTGCATTTAGCTTGGATTGAATTATTTAATGGCGATGAACAAGGCTATGCTACGAATATGGCAAAGGTTAAAAATAACGGATATAGTTATCACGATAGAGATAAGCAAGCCATTAACGAAGCAAACGCACCAAGTCCAAATAAAGAACTATTAAAAGCAAGGTTGTTTTTTGATGGAGGATATTATACCAAAGCTTCAGAAGTTTTAAATAATAACAATGTTGATGATTTGGCATCGCAGAAAGATAAAACAGAATATTATTATCGCTTTGGTAGAGTTAATGAAGGATTAGGCAAAGATGATTTGGCTTTAACTAATTTTCAGAATGCCATTAATACTGGGCAAAATTTAAAATATTATTATGCTGCTAAATCTGCTATTGAAATGGGTAAGATTTATGAACAAAAAAGAAATGTAGCTAAAGCAAAATCGAGCTTTAACATTGCTTTAGGTATGAAAGGGCACGATCAGGTGAATAGCATTGAAAACGAAGCCAAACAAGGATTAAAAAGAATTGGCGGCTAAATCCGCCTTCAAAGTGCAGAAATGTAGGTGTCTCGTTAATCTTCCTTAGAGGCTTAAAACTTATAAACTATAGCATTAATGTGCATACCGGCACCAACCGATGCAAAAACTGCATATTCTCCTTTGTTTACTTTGTAGCCTTCAACTTTGTCGTTTAAAACTAGGTCAATTAATGTCGGTATGGTGGCAACAGAGCTGTTTCCTAGCCAAGAAATGGTCATCGGAACTAACTTTTCTGGAATGCTCTCCAAGTTATAAAGCTTAAATAAACGTTTCATAATCGCATGATCCATTTTACCATTAGCTTGATGGATAAATACTGTTTTGATATCTTCTATAGAAACACCAGATTTATCAATTGTTTCTTTAACCACCTGAGGAACATTAATTACAGCGAATTCATATAATTTACGGCCATTCATTTTTAAATACATATTGCCGTTTTGCTCCTCAGGGTTATTGCTGCTGCCCATTACCAATAAATTGGCATGACTAGCAAATGTTTTGCTTTTATGTGCAATAATACCTGTAGGCTCATTTGATTCTTTAGCTTCAAAAATTACTGCGCCAGCGCCATCAGAAAAAATCATGCTATCTCTGTCATGTGGATCAATAATTCGTGATAGTGTTTCAGATCCAATTACCATTACGCGTTTAGCATCGCCACTGCGAATTAGATAATCTGCCTGAATAACACCCTGTACCCAACCTGGGCAACCAAAAATAATGTCGTAAGCAACGCAGTTTGGGTTCTCTATACCTAATTCTGCCTTAACTTTTGCCGCTAAAGCTGGTAGCATATCCATGCGATTAGAACCCACTGTAACGTCTCCAAAATTATGGCATAGAATGATATGATCTAATGTTTCTTTATCTATGGTACCTGCTTCCAAAGCTTTTTTAGCAGCTAAAGCGGCTATATCACTATTAACTAGGTTAGAAGATACATACCTACGCTCTGCGATCTCGGTAATCTCACTAAACTTATTAATGATTTCGATATTTTCTTTGTCAAGTTTAACGCCATTATCAAAGAAAGACGAGTTTATAAAATGTTCGCCAGATATGATATTTTCAGGTATATAACTCCCTGTACCGCTAATAACTGAATAAATTTTGTTCATATTGTTTATTCTGTACCGTATACTATTTTGGTATTTGGTATAAAAATATTATATTTTAATTGAAATTAAAAATATTTAACTAAAATCATCGATTAAAAATACAAACAATTCTTTTGGGCCGTGAGCGCCCAGCACCAAAGTTTTTTCGATATCGGCTGTGCGGCTTGGCCCAGTGATGTTGCTCACCATTGATGGAATTTGGTTGCCATATTTGTTTTTAAGGAGCTGAAAAGCATCTTTTAAATCTAAAACCAATTGGCCAGTTCTCGCGATTACGATATGATGGTGAGGATAAATGCTTAATCTTCGCCCTGCGCCGTTTTGATTGCTTACCATTACAGAGCCATTTCTAGCTATTAAAGCCTCACACAAAGTGATGCCAACTTCTGCCTGCTCAAAATCTTTATCGGTTTGATAAAAAGGAAATTCGTAATGGCTTAGCAAAGCCTGAAGCTCTGGTTCCCAACAATAAATTTTGCGCCATTTAAACCTATCAGCCAGTTCTAAAATATTCTCGATAAAATCTACTCCGTTTTCGCAGAAAATGAAATTGCCCGAAACAGCAGTTAATTGCTCAGCAAATAAAATTTCCAACTCTTCTTCGTTGGTTTTATAAAGTTGGCTTTCTTCTAAATTAGGATAAGGATTGTCTCTTTTTTCGAGCAAAGCCTTCCTAATTTTTTTTAGCATCAATTCTTTCGAAGAAATATTTTCTTTCATAGATTTTCAAAAATACCTAACAAAGGTCGTAAAACAAAACAGCAACCTCATTAACTAAGGTTGCTGTTTTGCATAATTTTATTTAAAACTTAATTTTCTGATTTTTCGCCTGCATTAGCTGCGGGAGCACTTGGGTCGGTTGTTGGGCCAACACCATCATGAATTAAGCCTTCTGCAGCTGGAGATTGATCTCCTGTGCCATTTACAAACTCGTCATAAGTTGTTCTATTGTCGAACGGACGTTTGCCTAAAATCTCTTCTAAATCAGCCTGAAAAAGAATTTCTTTTTCAATCAGTTTCTGAGCTAATTTTTCTAAGCCTTCACGGTTAACTGTTAACAACTCTTTAGTTCTTTCGTAAACCTCAGAGATCAGTATTCTTACCTCATTATCAATCATTTCTGATGTTTTTTCAGAATATGGTTTGTTAAAGTTATACTCGTTTTGAGGATCGTGGAAAGAAACATTACCAATAGTTTTATTCATACCATAAATGGTAACCATAGCATATGATAACTTGGTGATACGTTCTAAATCGTTTTGCGCACCAGTTGATATTTTACCGAAAACTAAATCTTCAGCTACTCTACCGCCCATTGTCATACACATACCATCAGTTAATTGCTCAGTGGTATATAAAAACTGTTCTTTTGGTAAGTACTGTGCATAACCCAAAGCAGCAACACCGCGAGGTACGATTGAAACCTTAACCAATGGATCGGCATGTTCTAAAAACCATCCCGCAATTGCGTGCCCAGCCTCATGATAGGCAACAATCTTTTTCTCTTCTGGAGAGATGATTTTGTTTTTCTTCTCTAAACCACCAATTACACGGTCAATTGCATCCTGAAAATCTTGCATATCTACAAATTCCTTGTTTCTACGAGCAGCAATTAAGGCAGCTTCATTACAAACATTGGCAATTTCTGCACCTGCAAAACCTGGTGTTTGAGCCGATAATTTTTTAGCATCAACAACTTCCGCAGTTTTAATTGGTTTCAAGTGAACTTTAAAAATTTGCTCACGACCAGTTAGATCAGGTTTATCAATGGAAATTTGTCTGTCAAACCTTCCCGGGCGCATTAATGCTGAGTCTAAAACATCTGGTCGGTTAGTTGCAGCCAAAATGATAATTCCAGAATCTGTACCGAAACCATCCATTTCTACTAATAATTGGTTCAATGTATTTTCACGCTCATCGTTACCGCCCATCATGCTGTTTTTACCACGAGCACGTCCGATGGCATCAACCTCATCAATAAAGATGATACATGGCGCTTTATCTTTTGCTTGCTTAAACAAATCACGTACACGAGATGCGCCAACGCCAACAAACATTTCCACAAAATCAGATCCTGATAAAGAGAAAAATGGAACTTGAGCCTCGCCGGCAACCGCTTTAGCTAATAATGTTTTACCTGTACCGGGTGAGCCAACTAATAAAGCTCCTTTCGGGATTTTACCACCTAAATTGGTGTATTTTTTAGGGTTTTTAAGGAAATCTACAATTTCCATTACCTCTTGTTTTGCTTCTTCTAAACCAGCAACGTCATTAAATGTAATACTTACTTGACTTTCTTTGTCAAACAAAGTTGCTTTAGATTTACCGATGTTAAAAATTTGGCCACCGCCACCACCAGCACCACCGCCCATACGGCGCATCATGAAAATCCATAAACCAACTATTAATACCAACGGTAAAATAAAGTTGATTAAAATGGCTGATAGCGCATTCGATTTAGAAACTGGCACAGCCGAAATCTGTTTTTCTGCAGGAATTTTAGCTAAGTTTTGCGAGTCTTGGAGTTTCTTAGTAATATCATCTAAAGAGTTTGCATTGAAGTAAACTAAAGGGCCAGATTTAGATGCGTTGAAGCTATTTTTAGATCTATATTTATCATATTTTGGTTGATCTACTTTATCTTTCTTGATGTAAACATCTGCTCTCGCAATGTCATCATTTTTATAGCTTGTAATTTTCTCCACATCGCCAGCAAGCAACATGTCTTTTTCAAAAGTTGTGTAGCTAACTTCTTGGCTATTATCAGCAGTAAATAAATATTGAACAGCTAATAAGCCAACAATAATGGCTGCATAAACCCAAAAGATATTGAATTTATTTCCTTTTTGTGGCTTTTTTGGAATATTGGGAATACGCTTAAATGGTTTTGGTTTTGTATTTTGGTTATCTTCCATGTTAGTCTAAATGTGTGTTAAAATAATTGGGTTATGCACTTTTGTAAGTTGTGGTTTCTGCATCGCCCCATAAATCTTCAATTCCAAAAAACTCACGTTTTTCGGTTTTAAAAATGTGTACTACAATATCAAAGTAATCTAAAATGATCCATTCGGCATTTTCCTGACCTTCTTTATGCCAAGGATTGGTTTTGGTCTGTTTATAAATTTCATCTTCTACACTATCTGCTATTGCTTTAACTTGTGTAGACGAATCTGCATTACAAACAACAAAAAAATCGGATACAGAACTGTTTAGTTCTCTCAAGTCTAAACGAACAATGTCATGTCCCTTTTTTTCTTGTATGCCATGTATGGCTATTTCTGAGAGGTATGTAGAAAGATTTTCGGTTTTCTTTTTTACCATTAAAAATTTTTAATTTTGATAATCAACAAATATAAATCAACACTTGCAAAATAACACTTTTTCAACATTATTTGTTGGTCAAAATCTTATCAAATTATCAGCTGTCGATTCTACTAATAACTATTTAAAGAATTTGATGTCAAAATCCGAGCCATTACCAGAAGGAACTGTAATTATGGCAGACGATCAGTTTGCAGGAAAAGGCCAACAAGAAAACACTTGGCATAGTGAACCTAAGAAGAACTTAACATTAAGCATTTTACTGCAACCTAAATTTTTACCAATTGGCAAACAATTTTTGTTAAACATGGCCATAAGTTTGGGCATTAATAATGCTTTATCTCAGTATATAGGTAATGATGTTAGCATTAAGTGGCCTAATGATATTTACTATCAAAATAAAAAATTAGGGGGCGTACTGATAGAGAATACAATTGTAGGCAGCGTTTTAAAGACGGCTATAATAGGTATTGGGTTAAATGTTAACCAGCAGTTCTTTCCATCCGATTTAAAAGACAAAGCAACATCCATTCATCAAATTTTACAAGAAGATGTTAAATTAGAATTGATTTTGGCAGAAATTTGTAGTCAGATAGAAAGTATGTATTTGCAATTAAAAGCAGCGAAGGATACTTTTATAAAAGATGCTTACGTTAGGCAATTGTACAAATTTAACAAGCTTGCTAATTACAGACAAAATGGCGAGGTTTTTGAAGGTACAATAAAAGGGGTAAGTGAAACCGGATTATTAAGCATGGATGTAAACGGCCAACTTTTATCCTTTAATTTTAAAGAGATAGAATTTTTAAATCACATTTAGCCGACAGGCAAAAGATATTAACACACAAAACACATGAAAAAAATAACATTAATTTTAAGTTTCGTTTTCTTTAGCGCAATAGGTGCATTTGCACAATTAGAAAATCCGGTGAGCTGGGCATATGTTGCTAAAAAGACAGGTCCAAACGAAGCAACCATTTACTTAAAGGCTACAATTGACGACAGCTGGCATATCTATTCTCAGAATTTAAAACCTGGGGGGCCTAATAAAACAATCTTTACATTTAGTCCATCAAAAGATTTTATTCTAGTAGGTAAGCCAATAGAGCCTAAACCAATTACTAAATATGAGAAAAGCTTTAAAATGGATGTAGCTTACTTTGAAAACGAAGTTGTTTTTCAGCAAAAAATAAAATTGAAAAAAGGAACTACAGTTGTAAAAGGTAAGGTAGAATTTATGGTATGTAATGATACCTCGTGCTTACCACCAAACGATGTAACATTTAGTATCCCGGTAAAATAATTAATAAATATATTTAAAGCCTTCTAGCTTATGTTAGAAGGCTTTTTTAATTATACAAAATGAAAAAAATTGTTTTGATTGTTTTTTTGTCTGTTTAGGCTTAGGTGCTTCAGCCCAATTGGTAAAACCAATCACATGGTCTTACTATGGGAAAAAAATAAATCAAACCGAAGCAATTTTATATATTAAAGCAAAGCTCGATAAAGGTTGACATGTTTATGCACAAAACATCAAGTCTGAGCCCATGCGACTTAAATTTAATTATACACCATCTAAAGACTTTGCGTTAATTGGAAAAACTATCCAACCAAAACCTGTTTTAAAATACGATAAGGTAATACAAATGCAATTAGCCTATTTTGAAAATGAAGTTGTTTTCACTCAAAAAATTAAATTAAACAAGCCATCAACAGCCGTTAGGGCAAAAGTAGAATTTATGGTTTGTAATGAAACGAGCTGTTTACCTGCAGACGAAGTATTAATAAATATTCCTGTTAAGCCTTAAAATTATTTACTCAAAGTAAAATAAGGCACCGCTAACAGTACTTATCGGTATTAATAAAAATTTATACTTAATTTCACGGTTTTTAAAACTCAGGAATGAAAAAGATAAGCATCCTTTTATTTTTTATTGGCGTTTTTTTACTGATTAATCCCAATCAAAGTGCAGCGCTAAAATTACAAACTGATACTACTACCAATGCCATACCAGATGATTTAGATTTTACCACAGTAGGTTCTGCAGAAGATAGCGTGGCTAACAGTGAGGTTAAAGTCGCTGCGGTTGATCCTTTAAAATCTGAAACCCCTAAAGCTTCAAAGCCAGTTGAAAAAAAATCGATTTGGCTAACATTCGTACTTGGGTTTTTAGGTGGCTTGGCAGCATTTATACTGCCATGTATTTATCCTATGGTACCGCTTACTGTTAGTTTTTTCACCAAAAGAGCTGAAACAAAAGGTAAGGGAATACAAGGCGCAATGCTTTATGGATTATCAATAATTTTAATTTATGTGGCAGTTGGTACAATCATTACTTTAATTTTTGGCGGAAGCGCATTAAATCAACTTTCTACAAACGGATTTTTTAATGTTTTTATCTTCCTAATCCTTTTAATCTTTGGTATTTCCTTTTTAGGTGCATTCGAAATAATCCTTCCTAGCTCGTTTGTTAATAAACTAGATTCTAAATCAGATTCTAAAGGATTAACAGGGATATTTTTTATGGCGGCTACGCTTACGGTAGTTTCATTCTCTTGCACTGGACCACTTATCGGTACACTGTTAGTTTCTATTGATACAGATTTATTAACTCCAATTGTTGCCATGTTTGGTTTCTCTTTATCGTTGGCGCTTTTGTTTACCATGTTTGCTATTTTCCCAAGCTGGTTAACATCATTGCCAAAATCTGGTGGTTGGTTAAATTCTGTTAAAGTAGTTCTAGGCTTTCTAGAAATCGGCTTTGCACTAAAATTCTTATCTACTGCAGATCTTTCATACCATTGGGGCATTTTGGATAGAGAAATATTCTTAGCCATTTGGATTGTATTAGCGATTCTTTTAGGGTTTTACTTATTGGGCAAAATCAAATTTTCTCACGATAGTGATTTGCCATACGTTTCCATTCCGCGTTTCTTTTTAGCAAGTGCTTCGTTCATTTTTGCTATTTATCTGATACCTGGTTTATGGGGAGCGCCTCTAAAAGCAATAAGTGGTTTGGTGCCGCCTCTTGCAACACAAGATTTTGTAATGACGCAGGGCGGAAGTTCAATTGTCTCATCAGATACATCTGGAGTAAAAAAGAAATATAGTGACTTTTTGCATATCCCACACGGTATAGATGGTTATTTCGATTATGAAGAAGCATTAGCTTATGCTAAAAAAGTAAACAAACCTTTGTTTCTTGATTTTACAGGGCATGGATGTGTAAACTGTAGAGAAATGGAAGCAAGAGTTTGGTCCGATCCTCGTGTGTTAAAAAAATTAAAGGAAGACTATATTGTAGTATCACTTTATACTGATGATAAAACAGAATTGCCAGAAACAGAACAATTTGAATCCAAAATTTTAAAAAGACGCGTAAACTCCATCGGTTTAAAGTTTCAGCATTTGCAAGCAACAAGGTTTAATACAGTTTCGCAACCTTATTATGTTCTTTTGGGAACTGATGAAAAAGAATTAGTTTCACCCCCAATTGGAGTAGAGTTTGATATTGATAAGTATTTAGCGTACTTAGACCAAGGTTTGGCAGCGTTTTCTAAACAATAATTTAACAAATGACTAAAATAAAAAATATAGGTATCCTAACCTCGGGAGGAGATTCGCCGGGTATGAATGCCGCAATAAGAGCAGTAGTAAGAGCAAGTTTATATCACAATTTAAATGTAACCGGTATTTTAAGAGGTTACGAAGGACTAATACAGGCAGACTTCTTTCCAATGGATGGCAAGTCTGTTGCCAATATTATACAACGCGGTGGTACCATTTTAAAAACCGCCAGATGTGATGCCTTTAGAACCAAAGAAGGAAGAGATTTGGCGCACAAAAACCTAACAGAAAGTGATATTGATGCACTTGTAGTGATAGGTGGAGATGGAACTTTTACCGGAGCAGATATTTTTTCTAAAGAATTTGATTTCCCAATTATAGGCTTACCAGGCACAATTGACAATGATTTGGTAGGTACCGATTTTACCATTGGTTATGATACAGCAATAAATACCGTTGTAAATGCAGTAGACAAAATTAGAGATACCGCGGAGTCTCACGACAGACTTTTTATAGTTGAAGTTATGGGAAGAGATTCAGGACTTATCGCTTTAAGAAGTGGTATTGGTGTTGGCGCCGAAGCAATCTTAATTCCAGAAGCAAAAGTTGGTATTCCAGAGTTAATGCACCGCATAGAAACTGGTCGTAAAGACAAAGCTTCTAAAATCATTATCGTAGCCGAAGGCGACGAAGGTGGAGGCGCTTACGTAGTTGGAGAAGCGCTAAAAGAGAAATTCCCTAAGTACGATATTAGAGTATCGGTACTTGGGCACATACAACGTGGCGGTAAACCAAGCTGTATGGATAGGGTGTTAGCAAGCCGACTAGGTGTTGCTGCGGTAGAAGGATTATTAGAAGGAAAAACAGACGTTATGGCCGGTTTAGTGAACAAAGAAATTGTATTTACACCTTTCTCACAAACCATTAAACACATCGACGCAGAAAAAATCACACCAGCTTGGCTAAAATTAGTAGAGATACTTTCTTTGTAGTTCATTAGTTCAATAGCTCATTAGTAATAGGCCAAGCAAAAAAGCAGCATATTTTTTATATGCTGCTTTTTTATTGATACAATTCTGGGAGCTTTACAAAATGAACCAATGAACTAATCTTCTAAAACAACAGCCGTTCCGCAAGCAGTAACCATTAGCATACTACCGCCACTCCCCACAGTTTCGTAATCCAAATCTACACCAATAATTGCATTTGCACCCATTGCCGCTACATATTGCTGCATTTCATTTATTGCCGTGTTTTTACCCTCTCTTAAAACTTGTTCATAAGAGCCAGATCTGCCGCCAACAATATCGCGGATACCCGCAAATAAATCCTTAAAAATATTAGCGCCAATAATGGTTTCGCCGCTCACAAGACCAATGTATTTAACAATTTTCTTGCCTTCAATCGTATTTGTAGTTGTAATTAACATGGTTATAGGTTTTTATGTTTCGATGTTTAACTGAAAGAATTGTTACAGATTTTTAGAAAATTATCGGCACAACATTTTGGCAAATGTAGCCCTGCTATTCATTGCAAGCCTCAATCGTTCCTCTTTCGGGCTTTCCATTGCTATCAGGTTTAAACACGAAAAACTGTACTACTATCAAAGATTTCCTAACCAAAGGCAAAAATATTTATGCAATCTCCTTTGGTTTTGCATCCCTAATAAAACAAACTTATGAAATCATTTAAAACACTACTCACAATCTTCATTTTATCAATTGGCACAACCGCATTTGCGCAAATGCCAGTTTTAAAAGTAAACAATAACAACGTGGCAGCAAACAGCGTTAGTTTGCAAAAACTAAATATCGATGTGCAAATTATGGGCAACATCGCCACTACCACAATGACCATGACTTTCTACAACAGTACATCCAGTATTTTAGAAGGCGAATTAACTTTTCCAATGCCAGACGGAGTAAGCATAAGTCGCTATGCTTTAGATATTAATGGCAAAATGAGAGAAGCTGTACCAGTAGAAAAAGCAAAAGCAACCGAAGTTTTCGAAAGCATAGAAAGACGTAGAGTTGACCCAGGTTTGCTAGAAAAAGTAGAAGGAAACAACTTTAGAACAAGAATTTATCCAATGCCAGCCAAAGGCACTCGTACTATAATTGTAGCCTATGAAGAAGAGCTAAAATTCAATAATGGAAATGCATTAACCTATCATTTACCATTAGATTACAACCACACAATTGCCGAATTTTCTTTAAAAACAACAGTTTATGAAAGTTTAGTTAGACCAGAATTAACCGAACAACCAGATGGCAGCTTTAGCTTAAACAGTAAAGGCAATAACTATGTTGCCGAAATGAAAAAAACTAATTATCAACCACAAAAAGCTTTAAATATTAATTTGCCAAAACGAAGTGATATGCCCGAAGTGCAAATGCAAAAAGCAAATAACGGCTATTATTTTTTGGCAAATGTTTTTCCGAAAGCACAAAGCAGAGCCAGAGTTTGGAGCAACGAGTTAGGCCTAATTTGGGATGCGTCTTTAAGTGGTTTACATCGAGACACCAAAAAAGAATTGTCACTTTTGGGCTTAATTATACAACAAAAGCAAAACTTAACCATCAACTTAGGATTGTTAAATAACACTTTTAAAAACGCAGGCTCATTTAAAATCACTAATGGAAATTGGGATGAACTTAAACAAAAGTTAGAAAAAGTAGTTTACGATGGCGGTACAAATTACAGTGCTATAAATGCTAAAACATTAACTGCTAACGAATACCTTTTTTTTACCGATGGGCTTTCTACCTTTGGCAAAAACACAGTTTCGCTAAGCAAGCCAATTCATACGATAAATACTTCACAAAAAGCAGATTACAGCACTTTAAAGTATATCAGTTTAAAATCTGGCGGACAATTCATCAATTTGAATAGTAGCTCAACTGACGATGCTTTTAAACAACTAAATGAAGAGCAGCTGCAGTTTTTGGGCATCAAAAATAATGCAGAAGTTCGTCAAACCTATCCATCAATGCGGGTTAATGTAAATGGGCATTTAGCGGTTACAGGAATTTTAAGCGAGTTTAGCACCAATGTTATTTTACAGTTTGGGTATGGAAATACAGTGGTAAGTGAGCAAAATGTTAGGTTAGATGCTAATGCGCAAAGTTTAGCCACCATTAACGTAAGTAGAATTTGGGCACAAAAGAAAATTGCCGAAATGGATATCCAGTACGAATTAAACAAAGAAGATATCAGTGTTTTAAGCAAACAGTTCGGTATTGTAACCAGAAACACCAGTTTAATTGTGCTAGAAAACTTAGAGGATTATTTGCGTTATGATATTACGCCACCTGCAGAATTAAGAACA
The DNA here is from genome assembly GCF_059424425.1 of Pedobacter sp. GW456-11-11-14-TSB4. NCBI lineage: Bacteria > Pseudomonadati > Bacteroidota > Sphingobacteriia > Sphingobacteriales > Sphingobacteriaceae > Pedobacter > Pedobacter sp. GW456-11-11-14-TSB4. The sequence continues at coordinate 1,080,435 of NZ_JBWKZK010000001.1, read as the reverse complement.
CAATTTGATCAGGTAATGAAACAACGTAGAGCGGATATTTTAGAACGTAAAAACGATTTGCTGAACGAGGCTTTTGTAATGAGTAAAGAATTGAAAAAATGGTGGAATACAGATTTTACCGTTCATCATAAAAATAAAAAAGCAGACAACTACCCTGAGCCAGTTGCTAATAATGATATTGCTGTTGATGCTGTAAGAATTCCGCCTCCAACACCAACAAGAACACAAGCTTCGCCACTTCCGGCACCAAGAATACAGCGTGACCAAAGAAATGCAAATGCAGAAAAAGAGGAAGCTGCATTAAATGAAGTTGTGGTAGTGGGTAATGGTGTTCAAAGGAAACAATCTGTTGCTGCTTCGGCAACAACAGTAGTTAGAGCGCAAGAAATGGTAGAAGATAAAGCGATGAATTTCACGCAGTCTTTAAGCGGAAAAGTTGCAGGTTTGCAAGTTACTAATCAGTCGTCAGCCGGTGCCATAACAGTACAACAACAACCAATAATTGTAATACCTGAATTTAAAAGTGATAAAGATTACATGAAATCGCTTACGGGAAAAGGCGAAGAAGCTTACCAACAATACTTAACCATTAGACCTCAGTATTTAAGCACACCAACCTTTTATTTTGATGTTGCCAATTATTTTTATCAGCAAGCTGATAGCACAAAAGCGCTTACCATCTTGAGCAATATTGCCGATTTAGATTTAGAAAACGCCGATTTGTATAAAGTGATGGCTTACAAATTAAAACAAACAGGCAATTACAATCAGGCATTATTTGTAACCGAAAAAGTTTTGCAATGGCGCCCTATGGATGCGCAAAGTTATAGAGATTATGCTTTGGCATTGGCCGATGTTGGTCAGTATCAAAAAGCGTTAGACAATTTATACAAGGTGTTAACCCAAAGCTACAATAGCCAAACTGCCAGTAGAGATGAAGGAATTGAAGAAATTATTATTGCCGAAATTAATAACTTGATCACTAAATATGGCAGTAAATTAAATACAAGCGCAATTGATAAAAGATTAATACAAGCCCTGCCTGTTGATGTACGTGTAGTTTTAAACTGGAACAAAAACGATACAGACATTGATTTGTGGGTAACCGATCCTAAAGGAGAGAAGTGTTATTACAGCGATCCGACTACAGAAATTGGAGGTAGGTTAAGTAATGATTTTACCTCGGGTTATGGGCCAGAACAATTTATGCTTAAAAAAGCAATAAATGGCAAATATAAAATTGAGGTAAATTATTACGGCGACTCACAATTTACCATTAGTGGGCCAACCACCGTTACTGCCGAAATTTATACACGTTACTCAACTGGTAAGCAGCAGCGCAAAATTATAGTTATGCCCTTAGAAGCTAACAGTAGTGGAGGTAGATTAGTTGGTGAGTTTAGTTTTAATTAGCTGCGCTTGATTAACTAGATTTTTAAAGGATTACACGGATTTGAAATAAAGACTTACGAAGTTTTAGGCATTTTGCAGATAAACTTCGTAAGTCTTTTTTATGAAATATGCTGGGCGCTAACATAAATAGCAGCACAAACTTTTGTAAGCTAAGCGGGATTGAAGCGCAAATACA